>JACDZG010000279.1 GCA_013426805.1 Chromatiaceae bacterium | reverse complement strand
CGCTTTGAGCGGCTCACGATCGAAAGCCCCCGGCTTTGCCGGGGGATTGTTACTCGACGCGGGAAAAATTTATCGATCCCGTGCCGGTTACTTGCCTTTCAGATTGCCCCTCAGACCGTTCTTCGGCCCCTCCTTAAGACTATCCGATGGCTGTTCGCCCGTCAACCTACGCGGGCGACAGTTGGTCTTTGCCCGAATAGCGTCCGAGGTAAACGTTTTTGAACGCACTCGCAAACCGGAAACCGCTCCAACCCGAACCTACCCCGTCGTGTTCCGAAAGTTGGGTCGGTGTCGTACCGACCCTGCTGCCCCGCCAAGACCGATTCCGGCCGAGGCCGACACGGAATCCGCGACAGCCGATGCGTCGTCGACCGCAACAAAGCGAGCCCCTGCCGTCGCGGACGACCTGCTCGCCCGGGTGCGCGCCGAGCACGGGCAGGGGGTCGCTGATGGGGCAGGGGAGGGAACCGCCTCACTCACTGCGGCGGACCTGGCCGCTGCCGCCACCGCGGCCGGGATCAAGGTGAAGTCCCTGCGCCTGGCCCTGATGACCCGCAACGGCTGTCGGATTACCGACGATGGCGGCCTGGTGATCGAGTTCACCCCCTGATGGCCATCCCCTACGCCAACCCCTGGCGCCCCAACTACGAGGCCAGGGCGCTGGCCATGTGGCTCGCGGTCGCGATGGTCGCCTGGTCGACTGCGGACCTGTGGGCGTTGCATGGTGCCGCCTTCCGCTGGGTCGCGACGCTGGCGCTGGGGTTTGCCCTGACCTGGCTGCCGGGGACCCTGCGCCTGGCCAGCCGCCAGGAGTTTCTGCGCGGGTACCCGCTCGAATTCGTCGCCCCGACCGACTTCGCCGACCAGATGCCGCAGTGGACCGGGAACCTCTGGATGGGCAAGGGCTATGACTGGACCGCCCAGCACACGCAACTGGCCCTGGACCTGATGCGCGAGGGACCCGAGCGGTTCGCCCCGCGCGATCCGCAGCGCATCGACCCGCTGCACAGCTTCAACCGGCCGACGGAACTGGTGAGCCGCGTGGCCGCCCTGATCCCTTCTGAGACCGGCAGATGATCGCGAGTCTGATGCCGATCCTGAACATGCTCACCTCCGGGGACCTGGGGGGCTGCTCAGTCGCCCGGCTCTGCTGGCCGGTGCAGTCCGTCACCTGCCATGGCCGGATGGAACTCAACGCCCTGGTGGGCCAGTTCATCCTGGTCCAGGGCGAGACCCGCTTCATCCACGGTCCCTTGTCGGTCGCGGCACGCGACGGACACATCCTGATCCTGAACGAGAGTGACCTGATGGACCCGGCCGAACTCGCCGGGCTCAACGACATCATCGAGGGGCAGCCCTTGGTGATCGCCGGGAACGGGGGTGAGGTCATCCGGCCGCACCCGAAGTTCCGGGTGTTCGCCACCGGCAACTCTGTGGGCGCGGGGGATGGCTCGGGCCTCTACCAAGGGGTCCTGCGCCAGAATCTGGCCTTCATGGACCGCTTCCGCGTGGTCCAGGTGGGCTACCCGGAGCCGGAGATCGAACAGCAGGTCGTCCAGCAGGCGGCGCCCAAGCTCCCCGTGCTCATCATCGACAAGATGATCCAGGTCGCCGGAGAAATCCGGCGGCTGTTCGTGGGCGACCACGAGGGCGGCGGTCCGGAACTGACCGTCACCATGAGCACCCGGACCCTGGTGCGCTGGGCGCACCTGTCGCTCACCTTCAAGGGCGCCCCGCAGGTCTTCGCGTATGCCCTGACCCAAGCCCTGACCGCGCGGGCGGAGCGGGACCAGAAGGACGCGATCCACCGGATTGCCGCGGATATCTTCGGCGACTACTGGGAGCCGAAGCCATGAGTGGGAAGACCTATGCGCTGTTCCGCTTCACCCATCCGGATGGCACTGCCAAGGACTGGGCCTACGCGGAGATGGGCACCGGCGCCGGCCTCTACGAGGTCCGTTGGGGCAAGGAGGGCCACTTGGTGCAAAACCAGGTCGGTCTGACCCGGGCGACCATCAACAAGCGCGAAGCCGAGAAGCTGGGCAAGGGGTACCGGTCCGTCGGGCAGGTCCTGATCGGCAGCGACGGGGAGGTCAGACCCGTGCCGTGGCGGCAACCGTCGTCCCCGG
>JACDZG010000115.1 GCA_013426805.1 Chromatiaceae bacterium | reverse complement strand
ATTCTTGATAGCGTCTTATTCGGAAATCGCCTAAAGTCCGACAGGCTGCTAGGCCCCGTCCGTCGCTGGTCAGGCGCGGTGCGGTTTCGGCCGCATGGCCTCCAGTACCGCGGCGGGGTTATGCTCGATCACGTTGAGGAGGATCAGCGCGGCCCCCTGGGGCGTGCGGTCGCCGCGCTCCCAGTGGCGCAGGGTCGCCACGGAGAACCCGAAGCGGCCCGCGAACTGGTCTTGCGTCAACCCGAGCCGGCGACGCAGCTCGGGTACGTCAACCGCATGGGGGCAATGTTCGAGGACACCGCTCGGGGCGCCCCCGGCATGGGCCGCAGCTTCTTCCAGCCCTTGCTTGATGCTTGCAAACGCGCTCATGGTTTCACCTCGCAAGCCGGACCGACTGCAGCGCTCGGATCGGCCGCTTAAGGGGCAGACGAACAACAGCGGGGAGTCGATCTCCAGGATCTCCGGCGCGGACAGCAAGGCCACCGGACGGAGCTTCCCGATCTCCGCGCCTTTGGCCGGGTCGAGCCGCGCCAGGTAGATGCCGCCGCGGATCAGCCTTTCCACCAGGATTCCCGCTCCGGCGGCAGCGGTTCGCCAAGCGCCGCGTCGAGGTCTTGCGCGAAACGGCGGGCCACGGGGTCGCAAGCCATGGCCCGCAAGTCCTCGGCCATGGTGCGGCGCTCCGCCGCCGCGCGGGCTTGTGCGATCTCGTGCTCCAACGCCCGGCGGATCAGCTCGGACCTGGACACGCCTAGCCCGCGCGCGACATCCAGGCTTGCAGCCGCCAACTCCTCGGGCAATTCGATGGAAAGGGCTACCACTGGAATCTCCGGTTCTATCGCCGATCTGGCTACAATATAGCCCGTCGATCCTTCGCGAACAAATCCGCGATGGTGCGGATGCGGTGCGCGGACGCGCTTGATCCGGACTAGCATAAGGGGCCGGGGTCAAATACTGCGCTCTGGAGACTCCCGTGGCAAAGGCGGCATCCCCAGAGCCGTAGGTTGCCGTGAAAGTCCGGCGGGCGGTGGCATAACCACACCCCTCGCCGTCTCAAAGAGATACGATACGGATGCGAAGGCTGCTGAGCATCCGGCGGTCGGCCAAGCACCACCCCCGTGGGTGCCTATAGCGTCGCGCCTTCCGCTCGGCACCGCTAAGGGTAGCCGAACTTTCATGGGCAGGGGTGAGCGAGCCGATCATGACCGTTGGGGTGACGCAGGAACCCCAACATCGTCCAGGTGCAACCACGCTCGGAACAGCAAACCGAGAAACGGAGGCAAGTAATGACCCCGTTCTTCGAGTGGGATAAGGCCAAGGCCCGTTCCAACATCAAGAAGCACGGTGTCAGTTTCGAGGACGCCATGGCCGTGTTCCAAGACCCACTTGCCAGAATCTTTACTGACGAATGGTAATCGCTTGGCGAGCGGCGCGAGATCATCATTGGGCATCTGCGCGATCGAAGGTTGGTCCTTGTGGTGTTCTGCGAGTCCAGCCAGGATCAGATTCGCATCATCAGTGCCCGGCCTGCCCAGAGAAAAGAGATTATGACCAACACGCAAGATGAAGACCTGTTGCAGGATTACGAGTTCCATTATGGCAAGGCCCAGCCGAACCGTTTTGCCGAGCAGTTCCATTGACAGTATACTTAATTCAGCTTGAGGCCAGTCTCGATTGAGTAAACTGTCCCCGGAATTCAATTTCCGAATTCCCGGAGTAAACTGTCCCCGGAATTCCCGCGGTTTACGCCCGCGAACCAAGCAGTATCGCGAGTCCAGCTTGGGTGAAGTGGTGATCGGTGGTGAACGCTTGCTCGATGCCGAGTTCCTTGGCCACAAGGATGCTGGTGCAATCCGTCAGGCTCCAATCCTTGTCTAAGCGCTGACGGAACAGCGCGAATCCCCGATCAAGCAGGGGTCGATCAACGGGGATACAACGCCAACGCGGTGAACTCCGTGCGGTCTCGATCAACCGGAGCGCTACGGGTTTGAAGGGTGCGCGGCTGAAGGTGTTGCCCACTTCCAGCAAAACCGCGTCTGTGGTGACGAAGCGGCATCCTGCGAGCGTGAGCTGGCGGCTCACCGTCACGGCGTGATCGTGCCAATCGTCCTGCTTGTTACCAAGGGCAACGAGGGCTGCCGTGTCGACGAAGACCCGGCGCATTTACACGGCGCCGAGGTAGTGGTCGTGGCGTTCCGCGAGATCGCGGACGCCGGTGTCCACCGCCACCGAATCGATCTCTTGCAGTAATTGCCACCATTCGTCCTCGCCCAAGCCCCCGTCCAGGGACTGGGTGAGCAGACCAATGAGGAACTGCTCCGGGTCCGGCAGGGCACCGAGTTTGGCGGCAAGGGGTTCGGGAATCTCCAGCGAAATTTGCATGTCTTTCGATCCTCCCGGTTGGTTCTGGTGACGCTGTAGATGCGCGTCGTAAGGGTGGCGCATCCAATCATGTTCCTCCGCGGGTCAGGCCGCTACCGTCGTTGATCATCGTGATACCAGCGGTTCCGGGGACAGCGGTTCCGGGACAGTATACTTAATTCGATCCCCTCAGGAGTACCCAGGAGGCAGAACTCAGTCCTATTCAGCAAAACAGGCAAGCCGGTCAACTGCGCGGGCCAGCGACGGTGACGCCTTCGCGGCTCGCCCGGTTTCCCAATGGTCGCGCACGAACCGGCACCATTGGTCGTTGTAGCCGAGCCCCACCGGGAAGGACACGCCGGGCCTGGGCAGGATCTCCTGGCGCAGTTCCCGATGCTTCGACTTTCGGACCTTTGCCTGACGCTTGATGCGATCAATCATCAGCGGGATCTGTCGCACGATCGCATCGTTCAGCGACAACTCCGGCTCCTCCAACAGCAACAGGGAGTCCCCCTCCAACAGCGACCACAGCAGGGCGATGAGGCGCAAGGTCCCGTCCGAGAATTGATCCTCCCGGTGCCAGGCGCCCTGAGGGCGCCAGTGGGCGTACCGTGCCTCCATGTGGGGCAGTCCGGTCATCTCGTCCCGGTTGAAACGCAGTTCTTGGAACTGCGGCACCGCCTTGGTCAGTACCTGCTGGATCTTGCGCAGACGCGCGGTCAGCGTGTTCTTCGGCGTGCGGGCCAAACCGTCCAGAAAGCCCTGGCCGAAGGGGTCCTCCTCTAACCGGTTGCTGCTCAGCCGGTCGGCGAACTTCAGGAGTTGGGGAACGAGGTGCAGGTAGGTGGTCGACCGCAAGAAGGTCGCCAGCGCCCGGAATTCGACATTGGCATTGACCTGCTCCAGGTGGCTCTGGGTCAAGCGTTCCTTGTCCCCGCGGTCGTGCTCGTCCGGACGGCTCAAGAGACAGATGCCGTCGCGTTCGACCCGCTCCTCATGGACCATCGGGCGCTGTCGCCCCGTGCCCTCGCTTTTGAATCCGAGCACATAAAGCCAAACGCCGCGCTCGTCTTCTGCCGTGCCCCCGGAAAGCCGGACCTCGATCCGCACCTCGGTGTCTTGCCGCGCCTGGAGACAGCGCAGCTTCTTGATCCCGCCCCGCTCCGCGACCGCCCTTTGCATGCCGCCGCCGGAACTGTCCGCCACGGTACGCAAGAAGCGAAACACGTCCAGGAAATTGGACTTGCCGGAGGCATTCGGGCCGATGAGGTACGTGGTTTCGGCCAGCGCAGCGTCGACGTTGCGGAAGTTCAGCCAGTTCTTGAGGCGGATGTGGTCGATGCGCATGGTCTTGATTGTTCTCAACCGCTCACCGCGGCGATGGTGTCACCGGGTCGGCGGTCGCTCACAGTCGGTCGCGCAACTCCGAGGGGGTCATCCCGAAGCGCTCTTTGATGCCGCGGGAGAGGTCGCCGGTGTTGCGGTAACCGACCTCCAGCGCGATGGACTTGATCGGCCAGCAGGTCTCTACCAGCAGTTGGCGGGCGCGCACAAGCCGTGCCTCGCGGATGAAGCCGAACACCGTCGTGCCGAACAGGTCTCGAAAGCCCCGCGACAGCCGGGGCTGGTTGGTGCCCAGCAACTGCGCCAGATCGTTCAGGGTTGGCGGATCGGTGAGTCGCTCGCGCAGCAGTTGGCGCGCTTGGTACAGGCGCGTCACTTCCTGACGGCGGAGAGCGAAGCGATCCGTGTCCGGAATCTCGCCGGTGTCCAGCGGGCCATAGCGTTGCTCATAGGCGCGCAGCCGCTGTTCCAGGTCCGCCACCAGGCGGCGGCGGTGCAGGTGCGCCGTGACTCTGGCGTGCAGCTCGGCCTCGGCGACCGGCTTGGTCAGATAGTCCGCCGCACCCAGCTCGAAACCGCGCACCCTGCTGTCCAAGTCGTCGTGGGCGGTCAACAGCAGCACTGGAATGTCGCGCGTGCTGTCGGCCGCCTGCAAACGATCAAGAACCGCGAAGCCGTCCAGAACCGGCATCCGCAGATCGAGCAGGATGAGGTCCGGGTGGTCACGGCGGGCCAACTCCAGACCTTCGGCACCGGCCGTCGCGGTGGTGATCGCGATATTGTAATCGCGCAGGTAGGCGATCATCAGGCCCAGGCCGATCAGATCGTCGTCGACGATCAGCACCAGCGCGGGATCGTCGATGCCGCGTTGCGTTGCGGGCGTCAGCGGGTCAAGGGAGGTCGTCGTGCGCCGGTCTTGGCTCGTCTCAGTATCCACGTGGGTCTTGCTCCGCTGTGCAGCCGCTGTCGGTCGAATTATCCCAGATGGTTCTACGTGCTCGTCAAGTTCCGGTAGACGCTGCACCTTTCTGATTGGGACTCTTTGCTATGGTACAGCGGGGAGTACAACAACTGGGTGCCGATGTGATCGCGCGATGATCGGCTTTGTCACGGAGCGCCGCCCGCGGCCGCGGGCGACTCGATCCGCCCGTCGCGGACCCGCAGCACCCGATCGGCCAGATGGAAATAGCGGTCGTCGTGAGAGACCACGACCAGGGTCCGTCCAGTCGCCTTGAGTGCGGGCAGGATCGACTCATAGAAGCGGCGGCGAAAGGATGGGTCCTGGTCGGCGGCGGGCTCGTCGAAGATGCAGATCGGACGTCCTTTGACGATTGTCGCGACGATGGCCAGACGCTTCTGCTGACCGGTGGACAGGGCCAAATTGGTAAAGGCGGCGGACCGCGATCGGCGGGGTCGATGGCCTGGTCGATGCTGCCGACGAAACGCTCGAAGAACAGTCCGTCCCGCTCGGCGGCCTGCTGCAGTTCGTCGCGGGTCTGCTGTCGCCGCATGGCCAACACCGGCAACAGCAGTGCATAGATGATCGTGGTGACCAGCAGCGTGATCGGCGACAGCAGGCCCAGGTAGAGCCCGGCGCACACCAGCACCAGCACCGACTGCGCCCCCGCGACCAGCGTGACCACCCCCTGTGAGATCAGACCCGCGTCGTCGCTGAGCGGGGCGAAGGCGCCGATGCCCCCAATGGGCCTCGACGAAGCGCAGTTCGGTGCGTCGCACCTTGTCCATGACGCGCAGCCGCAGCCGTTGCAGCGCCAACTCCACCGCGGCGACCGCCCGGGTCAGGGCAAAGCGTTGGGCCAGCACATAGAGGATCAGGGCGCCGAGATAGGCGCCGATCAGCACCACCTGGATCGGTTCGCCGGGCACATCAAGCTCCGTAGGAGCCCGCTTGCGGGCGACGTGACCTGCCGGAATCGCGTCATTGTGCCCCACCCGCCGCCCGCAAGCGGGCTCCTACGGGTTGGATCTTTCGCGGAAATCACGGCCGTCCTGTCGCCGCTGACCCTGCTGGCGACGCTGGCCGTGCTCGCCGTCGCGGTCCCCAGGTCTCTGCGCCACTACCGCCAGAGCGCCGCCGACCTGGAGGCGGCGGACGACTGCGAGGCCCAACTCTTTGACTGCTTCGCCGGGGTCCTGGACGGCTTCAAGGAACTCAAGCTCGATCGCGGTGCGAGCGACGGGCTGTTCGCCGATCTCGGCAACACGGCGCGCGCGGCCTATCGGCGCAAGCTCGCCGCCAACGCGCGCCAGGTCCATGATCTGATCCGCGTTCGCCCGTCGCGGCGCGGGTAGTGTCTGGTTTGCGGCGATCGACGATGCCGTGCCGTCCTACCTGGATGGGGTGCGCCTGGCGGTGGCGCGCATCAATGCCGCCGGGGGGGTGTCGGGTCAGCGGCCGTTGGACGTCATGGTCTATCCGGGGGGGATCGGTTTGACCAGGTGCGACCCAACCGGATCGCGGCCGACCCGCGCCTGATCGCGGTGCTGGGGCACCGCGAGGCGACGGTCGCGGTGCCCGCCTCGGTCATCTACCAGGCGGCCGGGTTGCTGTTCATGCCGCCCTTCGCCACTGCCGAGGCGCTCACCCGGCATGGCTTCGATACCGTCCTGCGAATGGTCCCCGACAACGCCGCGATGGCCTCCCAATCCGCCGGCGTCGCGGCCTTGTTCGGGTACCGACGCATGGCGGTGCCGCACGCGCGCGGCGACGACGACCGGGAACTGGGCTTGCTGTTCGAGGACGCGGCCCGCCGGGTGGGGATCGAGATCGTGTTTCGTGGACGCTCTTTGATCCGGACGCCCCCGATGACCGGACCCGCCGCTTCGTCGCCGCCTGCCGCGACGCCTATGGTCGGGCGCCGGACGCGGCGGCCGCCCAGGGTAGCGATGCGGTCGAGTGGTTGGCGGTGCTGATCGAGCGGACCGGCAGTGCCGACCCGCGGGCGCTGAGCACCGCCGCCCGCTATGGCCGCCCCTGGGCCGGTCTGACCGGCATCTATGCCTTTGACGCCAACGGTAACCAGTTCGGTAAGCACTACCGTTTCCAGGTGCTGCAGTTCGGCCGCTGGTGGCCGCTGCCGGGGGTCGCGGCGCCCTCTCTGCTGTCCGGCTTCAGCGCCTATCAGGGCGAGCGGGCAGTGGCGGCGCCCGCAAGTCTCGGTGCAACCGCCGCCGCGGCCGCGCCGACACCGGACGGACGGGATCAGACGGCCCTGAGCGAGCCCACTGTCAGCCCGCTCCAGCACCATCGGACCTGGCTGGCCCTTGCCAAAGATATTCGACGGTTCAAGCGACTTGGCGTGGTGGTGCCGCCGAGCGAGCCGGGTCGCGCGGCGGCTGGCGACGCTGGAGCCGCGTCTCCAGGGGCTGGTTCGCGGGCTCGAGGCGAGCGACGCCGCGAGCGCGACCCGCGGTGAGCAACTCGGCTCGCTGAGTCTGCGCCTGGAGGGCGGCATCAAGCGCATCGAGCCATTGGCGCCGCGACTCGATTCGCTGGAAACCCAGGTGGCGCGCCTCGATCCGCTGGCCCCGCGGCTCGCGGCCCTCGAGACCCGGGCAACGCAGCTTGATGCGTTGGCCCCGCGGCTCGAGTCCCTGGGCATCCGGGTCGAACGTACCGAAACCGCGGTCCAGCGCCATGAAACACGCATCGAAGAGGGCTCGATCAAGCTGTTCGAGACCCTGATGACCTTGGACAACGCGGGCTATTCGGGGCAGCGGACGCCGCCCGGCGTCGCGTTGTCGCCCCGCCCGCCGGCCCTCGACGCGCACCAGCCGGCGCCGACGGCCACCGGGGGGATATCCCCGGTGGTGTCGCAGGCCCTGCTCCTGAGGGCTCCTGATGCCCCTGGGCGTGATCCTGTTCGCCGTCGGTTGCGGCCAGTTCCCTGGATCAGCGCCCGCCGGCAGACCGCCGTTCGCCGATCCGGGCCGCGACTGGGCTGCGCGCCTGGCTCGGCGCCGGCTCAGGCTATGCCGTCGTTGGCTTCAGCCTGATGTTCGGGACCACGGTCGGCGGCTGGCTGGGTACCCCGTGGCAGTTCCTGCCGGACCTGTGGCAGGCGGGTCCCGGTCAGGCGGCGGCGGGGACCCTGACCCGGTTGACCCTGGAGTTACCGCTGGCCGGTGCGCTCGTCTATCCGCTGTTTGGCCATTGGGCCGGCGCCCATCCGCTCGGTGCGGACAACCCAGGCGGAGCCCGAGGGCCTGCCGCCGCTGGTCCTGGCGAGTGCCGCGGGTGCTGCCGGTGCGGCACTCGCGGCACGGATCGCCGGCACCCTGCCCGCCATCGGCGGCGACTGGGAGCGGCGTCTCCCCGCGGCAGTGCTGGCGGGGGCGGTCGCGGCCTCGGCCGCCGCTGCCGCCAGTGTCCTGGGACTGCTGTTGCTCGGGCTCGTCACCGGCGCACTCTACTTAATTTTCCTGACGGGCGCCGCGCGCCGCCTCGGCGCGGCCGCGGAAATCGCCGGCAGCTGCGCCGTGGCCGGGACCTGCGGCACCGTGGCGACCGCCATCCTCGGCCCCGCCGGTTTCCTGTCGGTGCAGTTGATCGGCCTCGCCGCCGTGCTGGGTCTGGCCTGGAGCGCCGGGTTGCTGCTGGCCCAACTACCGCGACGCTGGGCGGCGTTGCGCCCGGCCGCGGACAGCCAGGCCTGAGGTCGACGGGGCGCAGCGCCGCCCCGCCGCCCTCCTGGCCCACGTTTTCGCATCACAATTGGGCGATGCAGGATGGCGGCCTCGTTGAGAGCGATGACGCCCTGCGGCGCTGCCGGCGACGGCGGGTCTGGCGGCACCAGGCCAAGGGCGTCAGCGAGCCGGTGGCCAGGGCGTGGCCGGCGCCCGGGATGAACTTTCCGAGGCGCGCCGCCAGCGACGGCGAGACCGCCGTCGGCACGGTGCCGCCGATCAGGCCGGCGATGACGGAAGGGCCCAAATCGGCCTTGAACGCGATGCCGTAAAGCCCGGCCAGTCCGTGCAGCATCTTCAGTTGCACCCCCACCAGCACGGCCAGGTCCACCAATGGGAGCGGCACCAGCGCAACGGCCATGGCGGCCAGCGTGTACTGGCGAACGAGCTGCTCCGCCGCGGCATGGTGCTGCTCCGGCGTCAGGGTGGTTTGCGGATCGTCCGGCGCTGCCTGCGCGTGCTCCGCGTCGGTGTCGGCTCTTGCCGTCATTGGGATATACCTCGTCGGCGAGGCGGTGTCCCGGATTTGCTTTTCCACCGCGCGAAGTGTCGGGATTGGGGTATCCTGGGTGCTGACCGATCACCGCCCCGTCCCCAGTTGCAGCGCCGCCATGACCGCCACCGTCACGCCCCCGCGTCCTCCCACCCGACGCGCGTACACTGGCGGCTGGTCGCGGCGGGTCACCGCGACCCTGGCCAACAGTTCGTTGCGCACGGTCCTGGTCGCCACCTTCACGGTACTGATGATCGGCACCCTGGGCGTGGTCGGATGGCTCTCCTACCAGGCCGGCGAACAGGCCGTGACGACGCTCGCCAACCAGTTGATGGCGGAAATCGGTGATCGGATCGACCAACGCCTGGCGCGCTACCTGGCGGGGCTGCGCAACGTGGCCGACACTAACGCGGTCCTGATCCGGCAAGGTCGACTCGATCCCAACGATAGCGGCGGGCTGGAGCGGTATTTTGCCGCCCAACTGGGTTTGTTCCCGGGCGCGGACAGCATTGGTCTGGTCACCGAGCAGCGGGAAATGCTGATGGTGGCGCGCCTGGCGCCCGACGCCTTGATTATTCGCCGCTTCAACGCCGCGACCGGTTACCGCTTGCAGCACTACCGGGCCGACTTGGACGGCCGGCAAGGCGCACTGATCGAGTCGCGCCGGAATTATGACCCCCATAACGACCCACCCGGCAAGCCCTGGTATCCGGCGGTGCGAGCCGCCGGACAGGGCAGTTGGCGCCTGTCGGTCAGCCTCGCCAAGGGACAGGATCACCCGGTACTGATCAATTTCTATGCCCTGCCCTTCGGCGACCCCCAGGATCGGACGCGGGGGGTGCTGTTCGCCGGCATGACCCTGATCGGTATGAGCGACTTCCTGCAAGGTCTGCGGGTCAGCGCCCACGGCCAAGCCTTTCTGGCTGACCGCGACGGGCTGTTGGTTGCCACCTCCACCGGCGAAACGCCCTTCGACAGCCGGGCGCGGACCGATCACGCGCAGAATGTCGCGGTCGAGACCCGGCGCCTGCCGGCAGTCGCCAGCGCCGACCCGGTGACCCGCGAGGCGGCCCGGCAACTGCTGGCGCGGCAACCGGCCTTGCAGCAATTGGCGACGCCACTGCGGTTCGATTTCGATGTCCAGGGGCAACGCTACCTGGCCAAGGTCAGCGCCTCGTCCGCGGCGATCAGTCACCCGGACTGGCTCACCCTGGTCGTGGCGCCGCAGCGGGATTTCACGACCCTGGTGGCCGCGCCCTTCCAACAGCTCCTGCTGCTCGTCGCCCTGGCGGTGCTGATCGCGGTACTACTCGGGCTGGTGGCCGCCGGCGCCATCAGTCGCCCCTTAGGGCAGTTGAATGCGGCGACCCGGCGGCTGGCCGAGGGTGACTTCGATCAGCCGCTCCCGCCCGCACCGATCCGGGAGCTGCGCGAACTGGGGGAGTCTTTCGGCAAGATGACCGGGCGGTTGCGCGCCGCGTTTTTTGAACTGCGCGACCTCAACCAGACCTTGCGGACCGCGGAGCGGGCATTGGCGCTGCATAACGAGGATCTGGAGCAACGGGTGACGGAACGCACGACCGCGCTCGTGACGGCCCAGGCGCGGATTGCCGAGGCGATGGCGCAGGTCACCGCGTCCGAGGCGAAATTCCGGGCCATGTTTGAACAGTCGCCGTTGGGGATCGCACTGATCGATCCGCTGACCGGACGCCCGCTCGAGGTCAACGAACGCCTGTTGCGGATCATTGGTTGGACACGCGAGGACCTGGTTGCCCGCGGCTGGGTGGGCGTCACCCACCCGGATGACCTGGCGGTGGAACTCGCGCAGGTGGCCCGGCTGCGCGCCGGCGAGAGCGCCGGCTTCCAGCTTGAGAAACGTTATCTCCGCGATGACGGCACCGTGATCTGGGGTGATCTGACGGTGACTTCGGTGGACCTGGGTGACGGTGCGCGTCGGCTCCATCTGTGTCTGGTGGAGGACATCACCGCCCGCAAGACCGCCGAGGCGCGGGTGCAGGCCAACGAGCGCCGGACGCGCCGGATGCTGGACTACATGCCCACGGCGATCGCTGCCTGCACCTTGGAGCCCGAGCCCCGCGTGACTTACCTCAACGAACAATTCGTCCGCACCTTCGGGTACACGCTGGAGGATATTCCCCGAATGCGTGACTGGGCCCTGAGCGCCTATCCCGATGAGGGGTACCGCCGGGCCTCAATGGACTGGTGGAACGCCGCGGTCGCGACGGCCATCCCCCGCGGTGGGCAGGTGGAGTCCCGTGAGTTCCGGGTCACCTGCAAGGACGGCACCGTGCGTGCGGTGGTGATCAGTGCGACCGCCCTGGAGGACGTGTTGGTGGCTGCCTTCCTGGATATCACGGAGCGCGAACGGGCAGAGACGGCGCTGCGCAAGAGCGAGGAGCGCTATCGGCTGCTCACCGAGACCATGCAACAGGCGCGGGACGCCGCCGAGACCGCCAATCGGTCCAAGAGCGAGTTCCTGGCCCATATGAGCCATGAGATCCGGACCCCGCTGAATGTCGTGCTGGGCCTGGCTCAAGTGCTCAGCCGGGAGCCGCTCACGGCCGCTCAGCGCGACACGGTCGTGCGTATCGGGACCGCCGGGCAGTCGCTGCTCGCCATCATCAACGACATCCTCGACCTCTCCAAGATCGAGGCTGCTCAGTTGCGCCTGGAACCGCGCCCCTTCACCCTGGAGACGCTGCTGACCAGGCTCGACAGTCTGATGGCGCCGACCGCCCAAGCCAAGGGGCTGGTCTTTCATGTCGCGGGGCCGCCCGTTCCACTGGGACAGCTGCTGGGCGATGCCCTGCGGCTGGAACAGGTTTTGCTCAACCTGATCGGTAATGCAGTCAAGTTCACCGAACAGGGCGAGGTGACCCTCTCGGTTATTGCGCTACGGACCGACGTGGCCGACGTGCGCCTGCGCTTCGCGGTCCGCGACACCGGCATCGGCATCCCGCCCGCGGCCCAGGAGCGGCTATTCACCCCTTTCACCCAGGCCGAGGAGGGCATCAGCCGCCGCTTTGGCGGCACCGGGCTCGGCCTGTCCATCAGCAAGCGCCTGTTGGAACTGATGGGGGAGGAGATCGGCGTCGCGAGCCAGGTGGGTCAGGGCAGCACCTTCTGGTTCGAGCTGTCTTTGGCGTGGGCGACAGCGGCCGCGGGGGTGTCCGCCACCACCACGCCGGACCGCGCGTCGCCGCCGCGCTCCGCCGGGCCGCGCCTGGCCGGCGCGCACTTCCTGGTGGTGGACGACAGCGCCATGAACCGGGACCTGGTCGAGCGGGCGCTGGCGTTTGACGGCGCGACCGCCACCCTGGCCGCCGACGGCCAGCAGGCGCTCCAACAACTCAGGGCGCGGCCCGGGGCCTTCGCTGCCGTATTGATGGACGTACGAATGCCGGTGATGGATGGCCTCACGGCCACCCGCTTGATCCGCGAAGACCTCGGGCTGACCGAGCTTCCCGTCATCGCGCTGACCGCCGGGGTGTTGACCGAGCAGCAGGACGCCGCGCGTGCGGCCGGCGTCGACGCCCTATTGGGCAAGCCGCTTGACCTTGAACAATTGGCAATCCTGTTATTGGAATGGGTGAAACCGACGTCATCAGGGACGGTCGCCCTCACCGCGGCGGGGCCTGCTGAGCCGACCGCGGCCGGTCAGTCGGTCACCGGCCACGACGCGGCCGGGGCGTTCCCCGACATTGCGGGCATCGATCGGGCGCGGGCCGCGGTAACCCTGGGCCATAACCGGGACCTGTTTTTCTGGCTGCTGCGGCGGATTGCCGACGAATACGCCACGGCGGAAGCACAGACCCGTGAGGATCTGGCCCAAGGCGAGCGGGACCAGGCCGCCCGGCGGATGCATACCTTGGGCAGCAATGCGGGCTCACTGGGGGCACTGGAGCTCATGGCCTTGGCCCGTGAACTGGAGGGGGCTATCGACCGGGGCGAGACGGACCTGGAGGCTCGGCTCGCGGTCTTCGGTGGGGTGCTCACCGACCTGCTGGCCGCCGGCGCACCCTGGCTGAACGTGCCGTCGGCGTCTGCCGCGGCAGCGTCCGAAGACGCGCGCCGCCCTGACCCGGCGACGGCGCCGCTTGCGGACAACCGCGGCCCATCCTGACGCCGCGGAACCGCTGTCGGAACCCGATTCAGGCGGCGGCAGGCGCCGCTGCCGGGGCCACGTCCACCTCCGCCGCGGGGCCGCGTTTGCGCGTCACCAGATGGTAGATGCCGGCACCGAGCAGCGCGCTGCCGACGACGGCGATGCTCACGGGATGGGTAAGTACAAAAACCTTGGCGGCGGTGCCCAGCCCCGCGAGTGACGAGCCGATTCCAGGCGTCCCGGCCGGCGCGGTGGCCGCGGTCGCGACCGCATAGGGGACTTCGGGTGGCATGGCGGATCTCCTGATGACTAAGTGAAAAATCGTTGAGGATCTCGGTCGCGACCCGTGCTTGCGCAACTGCTGACGTCGCCCCGCCGGACCCGACGACAAGGATAACAACGTGGCAACGCGCCGATCCAGTCGGTATTGTCTGACACAACACCCAGTTTGCTTGACACAATCATGATTCGCTGGCCCGGCGGACCCCGTCCGCATAGACTGCCCCTAAAGAGTCGTCCACCGGAGCCGTCGCGACTCGGTGGGGACCAACGCTCGCGGGCGAGCCTACGGGCCTTCATTCCGCGTCACATGAGCAGCTAATGGCGCAACTTCATCCGCACACCGACGCACTGACCGGCGCCCGCGCTGCCGATGATCGAGCCGGGGACCACCACCCGGCGCTGATCCCGCCGGGCCAGGCCCCTCGCCGCGCCACGAGGTTATCGCACTGGGGGCGGCCCCATGGGGGCTGATCCCGGTCCTGCTGCCGCCGCGTGCGCGCCCGGCGAGCCGCCGCTTAGCGCCGGTCCGGCCGGCCGGCGCTGGTCCCGACTGCGGCAGCAGCTCCCGTTTTTCGCTATCGGTATCCAGTTAGTGGCCTTGATCGTGGTCCTTTTATGGCACCGGATCTTTGTTGTGATCCACTCCGGCGAGGCCGGTGTATTGTGGAACCGCTTCGCCGGCACGCAGATCGGCCGGGTCTACGGCGAAGGTTTACACCTGATCAGTCCGCTGGATCGGAGGTCCGTCTACGAGGTCCGCAAGCAGCTCGCCATCCATCAACTCGACGTGCTGTCGGTGGAGGGTCTGCGCCTGGAACTGGACCTCGCCATCCGCTACCGGCCCGCGCGCGACCTGCTGGGGATGCTGCAAGAACGCATCGGTCCGGATTATCTCACCCGGGTCGTGATCCCGCAGACCGAATCGGTCCTGCGCAAAGAACTCGGCAACGCCACCGCGATGCAGATCTATACCGACGAGAACGGCCTGCTCACCCGGGCAATGGTCAAGGCGACCGAGGAAGTCGGGCGAAACTTCGTGGAACTGGAGGATATCATCATCCGCCGCATCCAATTGCCCGAGACCGTGCGGACCGCGATCGAGCAGAAGCTGGTCCAGCAGCAGGTGCTGAATTCCTACCGGTTCCGCATCCAGACCGCGGAACAGGAGGCCGAGCGCCGGCGCATCGAGGCCGCCGGCATCCGTGACTATCAGCAAATCGTCGGCGAGACCCTGACCGACCGGCTGCCGACCCATCAGGGCATCACGGCCACCCGTGAGATCGCCGGATCGAACAATGCGAAGACCGTCGTCATCGGGGTCGGCGAGGTCAGCCTGCCGATCATTCTCGGCGGTGAAGCCCTGCCGCGCGCGCTCACCCAGCCGAGCGCGCCCGCGCGCTGAACATGCCGACAGGTCGCCCCGGTGCGGGGCCGACGGTGCATCTGTATCTCGCGTCCGGGGCGGCCGACCTGGCCGCGCTGGCCGCGCTGGAGCAGGTGCTGGACGCGCAGGAGCGCGCGCGATCTGCGCGATTTGTGTTCAATGCAGACCGGGAGAACTATCGGGCGGCCCATGTCCTGCTGCGCCATGCACTGTCGCGCCATGCACTCGTTGCACCGGCCGCCTGGCGTTTTCGCCACGGCGCCTATGGCAAACCCGAGATCGCTGCACCGGTCCCGTTGGCGGACGAGCGGCTGCATTTTAGCCTGAGCCACACCCGGGGCCTGGTCTGCTGCGCGGTGGCGGCGGCGGCGGTCGGGGTCGATGCGGAAGGAGAACGTCCAGTCAGCGATGCGCTGGACTTGGCACGGCGCTTTTTCTCCCCGCTCGAGGCCGCGACCCTGGCCGCGCTGTCGCCCCCGGAGCGGGCGCGGCACTTCTATGTGCTCTGGACGCTCAAAGAAAGCTACGTCAAGGCACTGGGACTGGGACTGTCGGCGGGGCTGGATCATTGTGTGTTCCGAATCGCGGCCGGTACGCCCGACTCCATCGTTCTGACGTTGCATCCACCACTCGACGACGGCGCCGCCGACCACTGGCGATTCATTCTTCTGCGAATCGACGACAGCTATACACTGGCCGCCGGTTTACGTTCCGTGACCGGCGCTCGCTTCTGCATCCATCCCATATCGCCGGTCCACCGGTTGCCGCAGTTGGTGCTGAGCGCCTGCAGCGCCAAGGCCCACTATGAAGACCCAATCAGGGCGGAGTTGCCATACGATGTCATCTAAGGGTCCCCACAGCGCTACCGAGGCACACCCAGGCCGCGCGGGCGGCTCAGCTCCAGCGCGTCGACCTCGACCGCCTGCCGCACCCTCGCCGCGGCGGTCCCGGACCCCGGGGCGGGTGCCCACCGTGCGACCGAACAGAGAATCGAGATGACGCGAGCACTGTCCCCTCTCACGCCCACCGGCTTGGCCGATGATTTCTTCGCCCGTGCCGAGGTCCAGCCCGAGCGGCCGGCCATCCTGGGACCGCGCCCGGGCGAGCGGCTCGGCTATCGGGAGTTGGCCGGTCAGGTGCGCGCGCTGGCGGCGGCGCTGGCCGCGGCCGGCGTAAGCCCGGGCATGAATGTCGGTCTGCATTACCCGAGCGGACCTGCCTGCATCGCCTATACCTATGCGATCTGGACCTGCGGCGCCTGCGTCACGCCAATCCCGACCGAGCTGGCCGGCGCCGAGAAGCGCCTGATCCCGCACCACATCGCCATCGACGGCATCGTCAGCGGCAGCCGCGGCCAAGTCGAGCTGCTCACGGGAGAGCGCCACCAGGGTGTCGGCCAGCCCGGCGCCCCGCTGCCCCACCAGGCGACCTATCTGACCGACACCCGCCGACGCGAGCCGCCGCCGGGGCTCGCCGCGTTGCACCCGGCCTTCATCCGCTTCACCTCCGGCACCACCGGCAGTGCCAAGGGCGTGGTGCTGTCCCATCGCAGCATCCGCGAGCGCATCAATGCCGCCAATGCCGCGATCGGCCTGGGTCCCGAGGACCGGGTGGTCTGGCTGCTGTCGATGGCCTACCACTTCGCCGTGTCCATCGTCGCCTATCTCAGCCACGGCGCCGCCATTGTGCTGCCGGCCAACGCCTTCGGCGTCGGTATCCTGAAGGCCGCGACCGAGCACCGGGCGACCCTGCTCTATGGCTCGCCCACGCACTACGAGCTGCTGACCCACGACACCAGCGGCCTCCGGCTACCGCCGCTGCGCCTGGCCATGGTCACCACCGCGCGCCTGCGCCCCGAGCTGGCCGAGCGCTTCCACGGGCGCTTCGGCCTGGTACCGAACGAGACCTACGGCATCATCGAGCTCGGTCTGCCGGCCATCAACCACGACCGCCCGCACGAGCGCCAGGGCTCGGTTGGGCGCGTGCTGCCGGCCTACACGCTCAAGCTCGTCGCCGCCACGCACGCGGACGGCGACCGCCACCCGGGCGCGGTCGGCGCCGAGGTTCCGCCCGGCGCCCCCGGCGAGGTCCTGCTGCGCGGTCCGGGGATGCTCGACGCCTATTACGATCCATGGCGACCCCGCGCCGAGATCCTCGCCGCGCGCGGCGGCTGGCTTGCCACCGGGGACCTCGGGCGACTCGATGCCGACGGCTATCTGACCCTGGTCGGCCGCGCCAAGGACCTGATCAGCGTCGGCGGCATGAAGCTTTTCCCGCAGGAGGTCGAGGCGGTGCTGGAGCAGGTGCCCGGCGTGGCCGAGGCCTGCGTCTACGGTGTGTCGGACGCGCTCCAGGGCGAACTGCCCCATGCCGACCTGGTGTCGGCGCCCGACGCCCCGGCCCCGAGCGCGGCGCTGCTCGATGCGCACTGCCGCGCCGTCCTCGCCCCATATAAGGTCCCGGTGGTCTTTCGCCAGGTCGCCGCATTGCCGCGGACCGCGAGCGGCAAACTGCTGCGCCGGGGCGAGCGACCGTCGGCGTTCGTCACGGCCAAGGGCTGAGACGAGGCCGACCATGATCGAGCCCGGCGCAACCGAGCGCGCGCCGGTCGAGGTCCTGAGCGCCGACCCGGCGCCCGCGGGCGATGACGCCCTGGCGCCGATCTTGGTCGCTGGTGCCGGTGCCGCGGGCCTCGCCTGCGCGTTGGCCGCCGCCCGCGGCGGGGCGCCGGTGCTGCTCTGCGAGCGCGCGCCGACGATCGGCGGCACCGTCGCCAACGCCCTGATCCACACCCTGGGCGGGCTGTTCGATGAGGCCGGCGAGCCGGTCTTGGAGGGCGCGACCGGCGCGCTCCTCGCCGAGCTGGTCGCGCGGCTCAAGGCCGCGGACCCGCGCACCGCACCGCGGCGCATCGGCCGCACCCGGGTGCTCAGCGTCGATCCCGCCGTCTACCGCGCCGTCGTCACGGGCTGGCTCGCCGAAGAGCCGCGCATCCGCTGCCTGACCGGCAGTGAGGTCGTCGCGATCGACGGCGCGGACGGGCGGATCGCGGGGGCGACGGTATGCGTCGGCGGGCAATTGCACCGGCTGCGGCCACGGGCCCTAGTCGATACCACCGGGGAGGCCGCCGTCGTGCGTCGGCTCGACCCGGATCTGGTGGAGCCGGGCGAGGCGCTGGCCGGACTCGTGGCCGTGCTGCGGGGCGTGGCGCCGGGGACCCTGGCCTTTCCCAACGGCGTTGCCCTGATCCGGCACCTGCGCGCCGCGGTCGCGGCCGGCGCGCTGCCCGCCGCGTGCGCGACGCTCTGGCCGGACCGCGGAGTGGGCACCGACGAGGTGTATCTCAAGCTCAACCTGCCCACGGCGGACTTCGACCCCGAGCGGATGGACGCGGTGCTCGCCGGTTTGCACGACTGGCTGCGCCGGCTCCCGGGCTTCGCCGCGGCCCGCTTGCACGCGCGCGGCGCGCTCGGCGTGCGCGACGGCGGGCGCATCCGCGGTGCCTATCGGCTCACCGAGGCGGATCTGGTGGCCGGTCGGCGTTTTCCCGATGCGGTCTGCCGCGGCTGCTGGCCGATCGAGCACTGGCACCCGAACGCGGGCGTGCAGCTTCAGTACCTGCCGCCCGGCACCCGCTACGACATCCCGTTGCGGGCGCTTACGGTGCGCGGCGTCGCCGGGCTCTATGCCGCCGGCCGGTGCCTGAGCGCCGAGCCCCGCGCCCAGGCCTCGGCGCGGGTCGTCGGGACCTGCTGGGGGATGGGCGCGGGCCTGGGGCGGTATCTGGCGGAGAGCGCGCTCGGGTAGGTCGCGGCTTGGCCCCGATCGCCCGCTGCGCGCGGTCTTGGGAGCTTTGCCGGGTCGCGGTGCAAAGCGGCCCTCCCACGCGATATTCGCCAGGCTCGCAGGTTTTCACTCGTAGCACGGCTGCGCGGCGCCACGCGCTCTGCGCCGCGCAATTTCCGGCCGCGTGCCGTCGCGGTGGTCCGTGATCTGCGATCACGCTTGCCCGGACGCCGGGAAACGCTTACGCTTTGTTCTCAATACCCTGTGATGATGCCATGAAAAGGAAAGACTGCGAGAACCAGATCCTGAAAGGAAGGATCGAAAAACAACTAACTCATGACTCCAGCGGCATAAGATATCGAATCTTCTCGTTCGCTGCCGCTGGCCGCGGTCGGGCTAAACCCGGCCGATAGGCTCCGATGACCGGAACGACGATCAACGCCCGACTGCTGGAGCCGGCGCCTCGAAGAGGCGTGACACACCAGACCAAGGCAACGCCCTGTGGCGAGATGGCAGTCTTTAATGCGAGACCAGAATTAATGTCAAAGCGGCTGGTGATTTTCAACCATAAGGGCGGAGTCAGCAAGACTACGACCGTCTACAACCTGGGCTGGATGCTCGCCAAACATCACAATGTTTTGATTGTCGATGCTGACTCCCAGTGCAATCTCACTAGCCTTATCTTGGGCGACGATTTCGAGAAATACTACCTTGATGACAACACGCGGTTAGACAACATCAAAGATGGAGTTGCTGCGGCGTTCAAAGGGCAACCTGTCCCTATTGCTGCGGTAAATTGTTACAGCCCGCCAAGCGCGCCGACCCTTTATCTATTGGCGGGACACCCGAACCTGTCTGAATACGATGCGGCGCTGACTTTCGCGCAGACCGCAAATAACGCCCTATCGACACTGCAAAATCTCCCAGGCGCATTCTCCGAGCTACTTCGGCTAACCGAAGAAAAGCACTTGATCGACTTCACCATTATCGATCTCAACCCAAGCTTAAGCGCAACCAACCAAAACCTATTCCTTTCGTCCCACGCCTTTGTAATCCCTACCAGCCCCGATCCATTCTCGATTATGGCGATCAACACGTTGCAGACAACTTTGCCGCGCTGGGCCGAATGGAAGCACTCCGCGTTAGCGCTTTTTTCCGAATCGGCCTACCCACTTCTGCCTGGGGTACCGAAATTCTCGGGCAGCATTATCCAGCGATTTAACATCAGGAACGGCCGGGCGGCCAAGCCGTACAGGGATAACATCGAGGATATCAAAAACAAAATATCTACTGACTTCATTCAAGCGATCAAACCTATCGGAATGCTGTTCAGTCCCGATCAATACGGAAAAGACCTCATTGACGACCGCTATTGTTTGGCTGAAATCCCCGATTTCCAGGGACTCCTTCCGAAAGCCTACCAAGGCCGGGTTCCGGTCTTTGCGCTAACTGCTGAGGACATAAAGGAGTCCGGCACCGTACTGGAGGCGATGGAAGGAAAGAGAGATGTATTTGCAGCGCTGTTCGCGAAAATCTCAGATAAGTTGACGAGCCTTCTAACGAATGCGTAATGCACTGGCACTGTTCGACTCGAATCTATCCGCGGCACGTAACCTTGAGGCTCTTTACTCGTTCTTGTCCGCGCATGTCACCGCGCCAATGCCTTATGATGATTTGTTGCGCTCCCAAGTAGTCTATGCGGTCAGCGCGTTTGACAAATTAATCCACGACTTGGTGCGAACTGGCATGGTGCAGATATTTTCTGGCGCCCGCCCTCCGACTGCCAAATATTTGTCGGAACCCATATCGATCGAGCTACATGGCAGCTTGGTCTCCGCGACAGTGCCGCCGAAAGAGTATGTATTCGAGCAGGCTATCTTTCTTAAACAGAAATCGATCTCTTATCAAGATCCCGCGAAAGTCGCGGAGGGGCTGAGCTACATTTGGGATGAACCACAAAAATGGCAACGGATTGCGACCGCCATGGGTATGACGGATAAGAAGGCGAAAACCACACTAAAACTGATCGTAGTCAGGCGCAATGCGATCGTGCACGAGGCCGACATTGATCCGACGACGAACGCGAAACTGCCGATCAACCAAGCGGAATGCCGACAGATTACGGACTTCCTGCAGAGTTGTGGAGCCACGATCACGACTTTGGTGACATAACCACTGAGCAGGGCCAGGAATAAGGGGCCAGAAGCTTGAGCGGCTGTCCAGAAACACAACCAATCCAACCCGAGTGCACGTCATGACCGAATCGACACCGAAGCCCCCGTTGGCGGGGCTGAAGGCGGAGCTTAAGTCCTTCGCCGACGATCTTGGCGGCTGGGTCGGCGACGGCGTGCGACGCCTGGGCGGGGCCGAGCGCCGGGCGCTGGTCGTGCGCTTCGGCTACTGGGCGGTGCAGCAGGACGGCCTCGGGGATGCTGAGTTGCGCGCCTGGATCGCCGACCTCGGCGCGGACGGCTTGGCGGCGCTCACCGACCAACTCGCCCGTTTCTGCGCGGACTTTGAACTGGACTTGGCCTGGCTCGTGGATGGCGAGCTGGCGGACCGGCCGTCGCTGGAGGTCGCGGTGCGCCGGCTTGCGACCCACTATTGTTTCGCCTGCAAGAGCGCGGTGGATGCCGACGAGGCGTTGCAGCAATTCCGCCGCCGACGGCGTTGGCTGCATCACCTCAAGGCCGCGACCTGAAGGGCGGCACCGATTTCAGCCCGGCCACCCGGGCGCGGGCTGATGCAGCGCAGCGCAAGTTACGAGACCATTCAAGAGTGCGCTGGACGCCGAGAGTGTTCTGCGCCGGCTCGCCGGCGGGCGTGGTATCGGAGGCTCCGCTGCGCGCTACTAGGGAGCCGCGGACGGCCGATCTTGAGGCCCCGTATCCGGCGCTGCCCGTGGCCCGTCCGAGCGCCGGGTCTTGAGCGCCGTCGCCACGCCGCGTCCCTCCACCAGCTGCGCCTGGAAATAGTCGCGCACCGCCTCGGGATCGAAGGTCAGAAAGGTGCCGCCGGCCGCGAAGTGCTGAATGAAGACCTTGCCGATCGCGTAAGTGACGGCGCCGTTCAACAGCACCAGCGAGCCGGCGGCAAGCGTGTGTCCGATACCTGGGATCAGCTTGGTCAGGCTCGCCGCCAAGGCGGGCGAGAGCGTGTTCGGCAGGGCGCTGCCCACCAGACTGGCAACCGCGGAACGCCCCAGGTCGGCCTTGAACTCGATCCCGTACCGCCCGGCCAGCGCATGGAGCATCTTGAGCTGCACCGCGGCCAGTGCGGCCAGGTCGAAGAGCGGGAGCGGCACCAGGCCGACGGCCATCGCGCCGAGCGTGTAGCTGCGCACCAGACGCTCGGCCTCGGCGTGGTGTTGGGGTGTCGGCGGTGTGTCGGTGTTCGGCGGGACAGCGGCGGTGTCGTCGGTCATCGCGGGAGGCCTCGGTGGTGTGAGTGGGCCTGGTCCGGCCGCCGGGCGGGGCCGACGATCGGCGGGGCCGTGCTGAGCGACCCAGTCTAAACCACGACCACATTGGGAAACGTAATTTTCCGAGACCGGCTCTTGTTCCAGCCAAGCAATTTGTTGTGCTGCGCAGGCACCGCGCACCTGAGTGGTAGCCCATCTTTAACATGACCCCATTGATAACCACGCCCAGATGGTATCTAACCATCTGATCCTTATGTACACGCATTCCGAAAATCGTAATGTAGTGCCAAGTTATTCAATAGGATCAGAGTAAAGCCGGTGCCGGGTGTCGTAGAGTACCGGGATGTACATCCGTCGCACCCATACCACGAACAGCGCCACCGGGGAGCGCTACACCACCCACCGCCTGGTGCAGTCCGAGCGCGTGGGCGGCCGGGTGCGGCAGGTCACCCTGCTGAACCTGGGCCGCCAGTTCACGCTGCCCCAGGAGGAGTGGCCGGCACTCTGTGCGCGGTTGGAAGAACTGCGTAGCGGCCAGGGCGCCTTGCTGGCCGGCGCTGCGCCCGTCGAACGGGAGGCGCAGCGGGTCTTCGCCCGGTTGTTGGCGCGCCAGGGCGTGGCCCCACCCACCGCCGGGGGCACCGATGGGGGCGATGTGCAGGCGGTCGATGTCGACGCGCTGGAGCTGAGCCGCCCGCGCAGTGTGGGCGTGGAGTCGGTGGCGCTGTGGGCGATGGCGGAGGTGAGTTTTATCGCGCTGCTCGAACACCTGGGGCTGAGCGGTCCACAACGGGCGCTGATCGTTGGCGCCATCATTGGGCGCATGGCCGTGCCGGGCTCGGAGCGGGCGACCCACCGCTGGCTGGGTGAGCGCAGTGCGCTGGGGGAATTGCTGGAGGTCGACTTCGAGGCACTTCCCCTGGCGCCGTTCTACCGGGCGGCGGACCTGCTGATGCGGCACCGGGCGGTGATCGAGCAGACGGTCTTTACGCGCGTCAGTGACCTGTTCGGAC
>JACDZG010000114.1 GCA_013426805.1 Chromatiaceae bacterium | reverse complement strand
GAAATCGGCTTCGCTCTCGCTCAGCCGATTCAGCTTAGCTTCTCAGTTAGGCTAAAGAATCCAATAGCGAAGCGCGGAAGAAAATGGCGCTTCTCTGCAAGGGAAACCCGGTCGGGAAGGCAATCTGCTCCCGGACAGGTCGTCGGCGTTTCTTTGCGAGGGAAACCCGGTCGGCAAGGCAATCGGCTCTTTGCCCGGCGCTCCTGAAAGGGTGTCGGTACGTGGCGAAGGTATGCGGTGCGGAAGCCGTCGGCTAGGTCGTCGGCAACCTAAAGCCTAAAGCCTAACGGTCGCCTTAAAGAGCGAGGCGCGCCACGAGCGGCGGAGCAGAACTCGGGCATCGCCGTGGGCGCGCCCGCTTTAGGCGAAACGTTAGGCCGCTGTGCCATATGTCCGCTGAAACTATAACTTCCGTCGCAGCCCTTGCTGTTGCCGCGTTTGCTCTTTTCGTTTCCATTTGGCAGGGTGTAATTGCGCGGCGTCACAATCGCCTTTCGGTACAACCTGCGCTGTGCTTCATTTGGAGGGACCATCCACCAGAACCTCTAGCTCTGTCGTTGAAGAATATGGGTATCGGGCCTGCGTTTATCCAAGCACTGGAAATTGAAACTCTTGGGTACAAAGGAGAGATTTATCGCCACAACGGTGCCTTCGATTTAGGCGAGTTTCTGCAGCTGACCGATGTGGCCATATATTGGTCACCAGAGCAAGCTGAAGTGTTGGCCCCGGACATGGAGATCCCGGTAATTCAATTCAGTAGCGGGAAGGCCGCTGAGGAAGCCAGAAAACGCGACGTGCTTGCTATACAGCGCGCAAATTTTCTACTAACGTACCAATGCGCATACGGCGAGAAGCATGTGCTTAGTTATCGCGTAAAGAGCAAGAAGTATCCTTTGAACGGAAATCAACGCGTAGGGTAACGTAGGCGGCGGAAATGGCGCCAGGCTCGATTTCTTTTCCGACAAAGAGGGGGATGGGGTCCGACAAAGAGGGGGATGGGGTCAGGTCTCGCCTTTTTCCAAGAGAATGAATAGCCTAACATACGCCTCAAAAGCGAGCGCGCGCCACGGGCGCCGTGCTAATTCTCAGTGTCATCAAGGGCGCGCGCCGCTTTAGGCTGCACGTTATCGCGCCGAGCAAAGCTCGGCGTCTCTTGCGGGGTGGAAGTCCCCGTCGGGTAAGGGTTAGCCACCCGCCCGTATCGAGTGTTGGTCCTGCTGCGGAGTGGCGCAAGCCGCGAACAATAGTGCAGGGCAAGCGTACACAGAGTATTCTGTAGACCGTAGGGGAAATCGCGTTCCCTGAAGTGCTGGTACAGCTTCGAGAGAGCTAACCCGCGGATGGCGACAGTTTTAACGTACTGGAAGCCCACACGAAGCACCCTTACTGGCTTGGGTGTGGAGGTCCGCCGGAGTCCTCAGGCCGTGGTATGCAGAAAGAGAGACGTTGGAGAACTCGGGAAGCCCCGTGGGCTCCTGGATGAAGCGAGATGATGAAGCCGTCAGTGTTGGGACACGTGAGGGTGATGAACCTGGAAACGGCGTGGGCACGGGTCGAGTCACTGAGCATGGAGCATCCGGGTAGGCTGGCAACAGCCGTATGCTGACGAGGTGTCTTATCGGGCATAGTAGTCGGAGGTTGGGAAAGCCAGCCACATGGCGAAGGACCCGACGGAAGTACGCAGCCCCTAAAGGAAACTCGTGCCGGACATGCAGGATCGGGTAAACACGAGCCAACCTCACTGAGGGCACTAGCAACAGGGCCTTGTAACGGGTAACTGTGAAGGTCCGCGCGAATGTGAGTACAACCGAGGAACCGGATGCGGGAAAACTGCACGTCCGGGATTGCGCCGGGGGCGCCGGGTGACCGGCGTTCCTACGGCGGAGGCTCTAGCATCGAGTCAGAAGCATCAGGAGACTTTTGTTGAACGACAAACAATTTGACTCTATCGTGATAGACGTTCTTAACGATTCGTTTAGCACAATTAATTGTGTGACTTACCATGATGCTAATGAGAGAAGAATATTTGAGGAAGAAGGGGTTTCCGTCGTTGTCCGAATCACCGCTAACAATGTCAGATATTATCTTTGCCTGGCTGTCAGCGCAAATTACTTGGAAGACACTCTGAGCGAGAACCTCGAAATCAATGTCAGATCGTTTGTGAAGAAGGTAATCTCTCAATTTAGTCCAGAAAACTATAGCGTCCCTAAAGACGGGCGGTCCTGCGAGCTTTGGATGCTTTGCAACAAAGGAATAATGCGTTATTGAGCATCAAATCGATGAGCGCAAAAATTCACAGTCCTTTGGGATGTTTCCAACAGTGCACTATTGATATTCCGCGTCTTTTTCTCTTGGTAAGGGGCAACTATGGTAAGGGTGCCAGGCTCGAGTTAATTTCGGTTTTGCCGTCCCGAAATGTAATCCAGTCTATCCCGAATGGAACTAAGTTAAGGTCTTTTTATATATAAAACAGCGGATTGCTGATGACTTGGAGTCAAAAATTTATCGAGAGAAAATTGCTATCTCTTTGATTTTGTTGAGTAGAGCTTGATTGTTTTCGCGTTTTCGCACGATTATTAGCACTGTAAGCTATTGTTCTAAAATGATTTTCTGCTTAACTTAGTGCCATTCCAGTCTATCCCCTTTTGCTCCAAAACCTAATTCAGGGGGTAAGCATGGGTTTCTTGAATAATGTGTTTGGTGGGAAGAAGAATTCTTCCTCAGTAATAACTGACACGCGAAATAAGCTATTCGATATCTACGGGGTGTCAAAACCAACAGATGCTCAAGAAATGAGAGCATCATTTTATCTGTGTATTGCGGGTATGGCGCTATTTAACCATTTTGCTGCCGGAAAAGTGGGCCATGAAGAACTAAGTCCGGTAATAGACAAGTTGGTTCGCGATACTGCTAAATTAACGTCTAATTTGACAATGACGCTTGGGGAGCTAACTGAAGACGAAGATATTTTGGAATGTTTCATTGATAGCGTCGGGGGTCATATAACAAGAAAAACGACTATAAATGGCTTGGCTGCTATGGATATGTTGTACGTGAATTTGGGCGAGGTGTTTATGAACGATATTTTGAGAAATACCGAAGGCCCACTCGGGATACAAGGTTATGCCGCTGTTCACGTTATAACTGGCACTTTCGGCAGAGGGACTAACACTTCCAATAAGATTCTCATAGACGTTACCAGCCTGATTAGAAAGTTTGCGAAGGAACTTGCTGAAGCTACAATGTAATAAATAGGGTATAAGGGTCCAGGCTCAATTAAGCTGGCAGGAAAACAGAGAATGGCCTAACAAGCGGCTTAAAATACGAGCGCGCGCCACGGGGCTCGCGCTAATTCTCAGCATCATCAGTGGCGCGCGCCGCTTTAGGGCGAACGTTAGCCATAAGAAGGTAAGGAAAGTGCCCAAAGTTAAAGATCAAAAATTTACAGTCCTTAGAGATCTTAAGACCGTTATTACCCGAGCTGGCTTCTGGAAGGTTCCTCATAATACAAAGGACGATGAGATTCACTTAAAGGTTGGGCGCTACAAAAAACCAAAGAATTTCTTGGATTCTGGGACCCCTGATGAAGAATCGCCAAAAAGCGAGTTGACACTTGATGGAGAAGAGTTTGGCAATTTAGTGGCTTTCATTCAGCAAAACTACGAACCATTTCGGCAGGGAGCGAAGGCGTTTCTCCCCCTTGATAACCCATATGATGAATCGGTTGCCAAACAAATCAAGGCGTTGCTGTCTGATAACAATAATTCAAGAATGCTCGAATTCCTGACAGACAACGATGTAATACCGGAAGATCTTGAAATTGGTTTAGTTCATGCTCGAAGAGCAAGAGCTATTGACGAGTTTAATGCAATGTTGGAGTCGGATTTAACCGAACCAAATTGGCAGAAGTGGTTTGAGATAAATACATGGGTTCTAGGAAGCGATTTCGTTCGAGTTCTGGATGAACGCGCAATTGACACAAAAAATATTTCAGACTTCCTAATGGAAAGCTACGATGGGTTTCTGGATATTGTTGAGATTAAGCGCCCTGAAGGTGGTCTTCAGTTTTGGCAGTCTTCGCTTGACCACGGAAACTACATACCACACTCAGATCTGGTTAAAGCCATTGTTCAGGCATCAAAATACATTCACGAAGTAGAACGAGAAGCTGATAGCATCAAATTCTTTGAGCGCGTGGGGCATGTAAAAACAATTAAGCCAAGATGCACGCTGATTTATGGGCGCTCTAATGATTGGAACGAAGAGCAACAGGAATCCTTTCGGCTTTTGAACTCAAGCTACCACAACTTGACGATAATGACGTTTGATCATGTCCTGCAACGAGCAAATAGGATTCTGGGGAAAAATGGCTAACAAAGCCATAAACTCTCCGAGTTCAGATGGTCGAGTTCCGGGTAGAGTAGAGGGGGAACGGGGTCAAGTCTTGCCTTTTGCCAAAAAATTTTGAGCCTAACACTTGGCTCAGAAGCGAGGCGCGCCCTCAGCGTTTGCGCCAGTCCGCGGGGTCAGTGGTTGGCGCGCCCGCTTTAGCCTGGCCGTTAGGCCTGCACGACATGCTTCAGCAGATCTTCATAGCCGTTGCGAAATGGTTTAACGATAACCAAGGGGTAACCAGTGTTTTGATTTTTGGTGCGACGCTTCTTGTGGCGTGGGTTACTGGCATCTTCTCCGCCCTTCGGCGACGACCGAAATTCAAAATCAATACGATCGATGGCCCCACGTTCTGCTGCACCTTCACCACAGGGAAGCAGCACAATGGCTACGACGTACATCGCACGGGGATCGCGCTGTACCTATCCGTTTCAAACGTGGGCTCCGCTCCATCGAGCATAGAGGATGTTTGCATTGGCTACCACTGGCATTTGAATCGCGTTTCTCTACTTTGGTTGCGATACAAGATTGGGTGGTATTGGTTGCAACGCCAAGCGATTTCGCTAACTGATTTTCAAGTGCAGATCGGTGATCAAGTTAAGGTGTTCCCCTTCCTGATTCAACGCAGCAGCATCATGCCCATCCCGGAAGACACGTTTCTCGAGATCGGCAAATCCGCTAAGGGCGTGGTGTACTTTGAGCAGGAAGATAGTTGGGGTGGCTGCTTTCCCTCGCCAGCCGTAGGCAGCGTCCGAATCAAAGTCAAAATCACCGATGTTTTTGGTGGTCACCACACCGCAAAGTTTCGAATCCCTTTTGTCGATTTCGCGTATGGCCTCAAATACAACCCAAGCTTTGGGCAAACTTACGCTAAGCTTCGCGGCGAAAGCCTTCCCGAGAACCCAGCACTTCCTCGCAGCGAAGAAGCCACAAGGCAATCATCCGCCCAGGTGGAATAACGACCTGCCAGTTCCGGCCAGTTCGGCCAGTTCGGCCAGTTCGGCCAGTTCCGGGGACCAGTTCCGGGGACAGTTTACTTGATTCTAGAACCAAGAAACGCAATGCCTAACTTTCTGCCAGAGCGAGCGCGCGCCACGAGCGTTGTGTTCGTTTGCGGGTTAATCGGTGGCGCGCGCCGCCTTGGGCTAGAATTTTGGCTTGTAACCCACGTAACTACACGGGAAACAAATTTGTTTGAAGCGGTCCTTATACAGCTTAGGAATTGTGTTCGACTTAATCGATACGTCGTCACAATTCACGCTGAAGAAGAAATGGACGAGGATCAATTGTCGATGTTTGATATTGAGTGCGCAATATTGGCTGGAGAGATCATTGAGAGGCAAAGAGACAACGAAAAGACACAATGGAAATATTTGATCCGCGGTCCATCCCTTGATGAGCATCAAATAATTGTTGTAGTAAAGATGAGTCCAAACGACAAAATGGTCATTATCACGGTGTTTAGAGATGAGTAACAGGCCAAAAGTCATCTGCGACATATGCGGCCAGGAGGGTGCCGAAATTCGGAGGGTTGCCAGAAGCTACGGAAAGGCGGATCGCCTTTTGGTCATTGAGAATGTTCCTGTAGTCAGTTGCCCGCATTGTGGTGAAAGCTACATGACAGCAGACACCATGCACGAAATAGAGCGGATTAAGCTTCATAGAAAAACTTTCGCAATTGAGCGTTCAGTTTCTGTTGCTGAGTACGCTTAATATACGAGCAGTTGGGTGAAGGCTAGACCCGATAAGTTTTCCGGAAAGCAGAAAGCCTCCGGCGTAGGGACTCCGGTTACCCGGAGCCCCCGCCACAGACCCGGACGTGCAGTTTTCCCGCATCCGGTTCCTCGGTCGTACTCGCTCATCAAGCGAGTGCAAGGTTTCATGCAAACATCAGTTCGTGTTGCAAGCAGCGCGACTCGGTGATGCGGGGTTTGGCGATACCGAGCTTTTCGATGGCGCGACCGAAGGCCGCCCAGGTGAAACTCTTACGCTTACCCCCGCGCCGTTCAGCCACTTGAACGCACCGGCGACGGCCGTATTGCAGAAGCGCCACAGGTCCGCCGAGTTGCCTCGTAGACCATAGTCATTGTAGTGCCCGACCAGCCGCCGATGGCCTTGATCATAATCCCGGCCACCTCGCCGACAACGAGGCCGCTGGTCCGCACAGCGGACCCTTGTAAGTTGAGGCGCCCGCCGCCAGTCTGGGATCAAGTCACAGTACGCCCCGGACGGGAAATGACGGCCACGGATTCCAGCATCAATGAAAACGCTGAGATAAACAAATGACAACTGGTAACCGGCACCATCATGCAGGACGATCTTTTTGAATGGGACGACGCCAAAGCTGAAACAAACTGGCGTGACCATGGCGTAGCGTTTCATGACGCGGTTAAAGCATTCCGCGATCACTTCGCGGCTGAAGGGATAGACGACCGCGAGGATTACGGGGAAGAACGTATTAACCTGCTGGGCATGTGCGACGGCGTTCTTCTCCACGTGACCTATACTCAGCGTGCCAATCGAACAAGGTTGATTTCAGCCAGAAAGGCAGAGAAGCATGAACACGAATATTACTACCGCGAAAACTCGTTCTGACGGCACTGTTGTCGAAGTGCTTGCGGACGGAAGTGAACGCGCGTTTCCGGAACAACCGATGCGCCCGATGACAGAGGCAGAGATTGAGGCTGCGGCGGCAGCCGATCCCGATGCACGCCCCATGACCGCAGACGAATTGAAAAAGGTCCGGCGTATTCCCCGAATCAAGACGCTACGCCGCGCCTTGGGACTCACGCAAGAAGAGTTTGCGGGACGTTACCATGTGCCCCTTGGGATGCTGCGCGATTGGGAACAAGGCCGCACGGTGCCGGATCAACCGACACGCGCTTACTTGACCGTAATTGCCCATGACCCTGACGGGGTATGCCGCGCCTTGCAGCACTCGCAACCCACCTGAAGCGCGAGTTCCGGGGACAGTTTACATATCTCTCCGACTAGCACAGGGACCGAGTTGAGTAAACTGTCCCCAGAATTGGCCTGAGGACTCCGGCGGACCTCCCCACCCAAGCCATTGCGGGTGGTTCGTGTTGCCTTCCAGCAAGTTAAGACTGTCGGCATCCGCAACAAGCCATTTCGAAGCTGTCCCAGCACTTCAGGGAGCGCGACCTCCCCTACGGCCTACAGGATTCTCTGTGTACGCTTGCCCCGCATATTGTTCGCAGGTTACCCTACTCCGCAACGGGACCAACACTCGATACGGGCGGGCGGCTAACCCTTACCCGACCGCGACTTTAAAAGAATATGGGGCCAGAATAAGGGGCCAGGCTCGAATGGCACTAAGTTAAGCAGAAAATCATTTTAGAACAATAGCTTACAGTGCTAATAATCGTGCGAAAACGCGAAAACAATCAAGCTCTACTCAACAAAATCAAAGAGATAGCAATTTTCTCTCGATAAATTTTTGACTCCAAGTCATCAGCAATCCGCTGTTTTATATATAAAAAGACCTTAACTTAGTTCCATTCGGGCCAGGCTCAATTAAATTTTGATCCGCCCGCCAGAGTTAATTGAGCCTGGCCCGAAAGGCACTGACTTAAGGAGTTAGCCTCATAGAAACAATCGGTTGCGATGGCGCGAAGTCAGCGAAAAACGGTTGCGGACTGGGCCGATGCCAGGAAACACCGCCGAAAAGGCTGCCTGAACTCAAGTGACTGCTTGTCGCACTGTCTGTAACCCGCTGATTTATAGATGTCTCGGCTTAAGTCAGTGCCATTCGAGCCTGGCCCCTTATTCCCCTTATTCCGCCACGCATGACGAGGCCTACATGAACGACTGGCAAGACCGCATCGTCGCCGATCCTGATACCCTATTCGGCAAGCCGCGGATACGGGGCACACGTATCGGCGTTATTTTCTTGCTGGACCTGTTGGCTTCGGGCTGGAGCGAGGTGCAGATTCTGGACAGCTATCCGCACCTAAAACAGCAGGACTTGCAGGCAGTCTTCGCCTTTGCGCGCGACTGTCCCAAGTGCAGCGAGACTGGGCAAGTATTGCTCTGACTTGTTACTAACGAAGGGCAATAATGTACGAGAATATTTCCGACCTGCTCAAACAAATCGTCTTGGGCGAAGACTCTGTTCTTGAACTCAAGACCGTGGAGTTCAGCGGTAACAGAGTTGTCGGCCCGCACAAGGATGGCATGGCAGACGAACTGGCGGCCATGGCGAATACGGCATCCGGCATCATTGTTCTGGGGGTTGATGACAAGACCAAAGAGATTCGAGGGATACCGTCGGAGAAACTGGACATCGTTGAAGGCTGGCTACGTTCGATTTGTAACGACTCGATTGATCCGCCGTTGGATTGCGTTATACGCAAACGCATTGTGCCAGATCAGCAAGGTGGTGAGAAAGCGATCCTGCGCATCGACGTGCCCCGCAGTCTGTTTGTCCATAAGAGCCCCAATGGCTATTTCCGGCGCCTCGGGAGTTCCAAGCGCGAGATGAAACCGGATGTTTTGGCGCGGTTATTCCAGCAACGCAGTCAAGTACGATTCATTCGCTTCGACGAACAGACGGTTCCAGGCACATCTGTCAATGATCTGAACCCCAAGCGATGGAACCAATTCAGGACCGTTATCTCATCCAAAGCGGATCAGGAATTTCTCGAAAAGATGAAGCTCATCGCTAAAGATGACGACGGCACCATGCGAGCCACGGTCAGCGGCATTCTGATGGCCTCGGACGAACCCGAGTGCTTTATCTCCAGCGCTTTTATTCAGGCCGTTTGTTACCGAGGCACCGAGCGCAATGCCGCTTATCAACTGGACGCGAGGGATATTACCGGACCGCTTGATGTTCAGGTTCGGGACGCCTGCAAGTTTGTGGAGAGAAACATGCGGGTTTTCGCCATCAAAGCGCCCAATCGGATTGAAACCCCGCAGTTTTCCATGAATGCGGTCTTCGAGGCGGTGGTCAACGCGGTCGCCCATCGGGATTATTCCATCTATGGCTCCAAGATCCGCCTGCATCTCTTTTCGGATCGGCTGGAAATATTCTCCCCCGGCGCGATCCCCAACACCATGACTATTGAAAGTATTTCGGAACGGCAATCGTCACGTAACGAATTAATCAGTTCCTTGCTGGCTCGTTGCCCGATGAATGTGAATGCGATTGGCAGCCAGCGGAATTTTATTATGGATAAGCGCGGCGAAGGGGTACCGATCATTCTTACTGAAAGCGAGCGGCTATCGGGTAAGAAACCGGAGTATGTGCTCATCGATGATGCCGAGTTGAAGCTGACGATTTTTGCGGCGCAGCCACCCCATGAAGCGAACTGACATTGTCAATGGAGTCGCCCCGGCAATACGGTTCGGTATACAATCGTCTGGGTAACCGCACGGACCACCCACGGAGGCCCCTCATGGCAATCAGCACCCTCGTCGTCCTCGCCCTGCTCCTGGTGGCGGTGGTTTACTGCGTCCAGATCTACAACGCGCTGGTGCGGCTCAGGCATAACGTGGCGCGCGCCTGGTCCAACCTCGACGTGGCCTTGAAGCAGCGCCACGACGAGTTGCCCAAACTGGTGGAGGTCTGCAAGCAGTACATGGAGTACGAACGCGAGACGCTGGAGCGCGTGGTGCACGCCCGCGGCGGCGTGTCCGAGGCCAGCCGGCGCGGTGACCTGCGCGCCCTGGGGGCGGCGGAGACCGAACTCCGGGCCGGCCTGGGCCAGTTGTTCGCGCTGGCGGAGAACTACCCTGACCTCAAGGCCAACGAGCATTTCCGCAACCTGTCGCTGCGGGTCTCGCACCTGGAGGACACCATCGCCGACCGCCGCGAGCTGTACAACGACAGCGTCAACCTGAACAACGTGCGGATCGAGCAGTTCCCGGACCTGATCATCGCCCGCCTGATGGCCGCCCGTCCGTTCGACCTCCTGGAGTTCACGCAGGCGCGTGAGGACGTCGATCTCAAGGCGCTGTTCCGTTGACGGGTTCATGGCGATCATCACTGAGGCGCCGGGGGTGATCGCCCGCATGGGCCAGGTCGAGTTCTGGCTGCTGTTCGCGGCCCTGACGGCGGGCGCACTGTTTCTGCTGCGTCAGGGTGCCCGGACCTATTGGCGCCTGCGCACCATCACCGATACCCCCACCGCCCGCATCCAGTCGGCCGCTCAGGGCTATGTGGAACTGGCTGGCCAAGCGCGCGCCCATCTGGCTCAGGTCAAGGGGCCACTGACCGACCTGCCCTGTCTCTGGTACCGGTATCGGATCGAGAAGCGGGGCAACGGGCGCAACCAAGCGTGGGTGCAAGTCGAGGGCGGCGAGTGCCCCGACCCCTTTCTGCTGGACGACGGCAGCGGCCAGTGTCTCGTGGAACCGGCGGGGGCGAGCTTTCACCCGCGCCGTCGGGACCGGTGGACCGGCCCGCATCGAAACGCCAGGACACGCGGGCCGAGCGCCTGGTTCCAAATCACTGATCGCTTCCGCTTTACGGAGGAACGCATCGCCAACGGCGACCTGCTGTATTGTCTCGGACGCTTCGAGACTCCGCTACGCGGCGCGGCCGAGCGCGAGCGGCTCCAGCGCGCACTGCTCAAGGTCTGGAAGCAGGACCCGGCGCGTCTCGCCCGCTTCGATCGGGACGGCGACGGCAGTATCAGCCCGGATGAATGGGAGCAGGTGCGCCTCCAGGCCGACACCCTGGCCGAGCGCGCCGAGTTGGAGCGCAGTCGTCTCCCGGTGCTCCCGCGGCTGCGGGCCACCGACGACGCGCGCCAACCGTTTCTGATTTCGGGCTATGCGCAGGAGGACCTCGCCGTCACCCTCCGCCGACAGACGGCCGGGCTCATGGCGGCCTTCGTGGTCACGGCGGTGTTCACCGCGTTCATCGGCTTCAGCCGATTCGGCGATGGGTAACAAGTCAGAGAAGGGGTATGGCTGATCTTATGAAACCCGGCGACCGGGTAATGGTCGGCCTATCCGGCGGGGTCGACTCGGCGGTGGCGGCACACCGGCCCCCACGTGCGGCAGCGGTGCCAGCGGCAATCCCTAGCGCCGGCCAGTGATGGTCTTCACCAGGTAGGTCCACATCGGCGCGGGGCAGGTCCACCGCCCCGCCGGCGGATGGCGAACCCTCAGGGGCGGCATCGATCGCTGCCATCAGGGTTGCCAACTACCCATCCTAGGCGCGTCTGCAACCATATCACTTTGCACCACACCCGACGCTGGTCTCAGCGCTGGCGCCGTCTCTAAGGTATCACCAGATGGAGGCGGCGCTGTTGAATGCCGACTTGAAGAGCGCAACGAATGATGATGCCAGGATACCCTGACTGCCATCCGGCGTCACCTCCTTGAGGTGATACCATTGGGAGTCAGGATAATAGAACACGGTGGTGGGACGTAGACCCATATTGGCAATCGTCACGTTGGCACTGGATACGACTTCGACCACCGCGTCGCCTACATCCGTCCACGAACGCCCTTCCATACCGTACAAGCCGATTTCCCGAGAGTTGTAAATACCGAGCACGAACGGCAAGGTTCCGGCCGGAAAGCGCCGCTGATTGGAGGTATCCGCCTGGAACTCGTGCTTACCGCCGAAAATGGTCACGTTCGCGCTGTCACGCACCTCGACCATCGGATTGCCGGCGGGCTTGACATACTGGGTATGAAGAACATAGAAGGTCAGCGGCTCCGCGGTGCCGCTGATCTTGAGTGTCCGCAAATCCGGGTGCTGCGGCAACCAGTAGCCTTTATTCTGGATCAACCCATACCACCGACCGCCGCCGCCGCCGCTGATGAGAATGCGATCACGCGCATAGGTCTGGCCTTCAAAGGTCGAATCCACGTCAGCGCTTACCCGGTGTACAACCGATCCGCGGCCGACCCGCCAGTGCAAGGCATACACGCTAGGATCGAATATTTCAACTGAGAAGTCGCTCACCGCGGCGGTGCCGTCCGGATCATCCGCGGTGCGAATGACCGGTGTCGGAGCGGACGGCTTCCAGGTGCGCGGCGTCGTGATTCGTACCTGTCCTTTCGACACGCCGCAGAGCCTGGTGTGTGAACCCAGGTCAAGCGTTGCACTGACCAGATAGTTGCCGGGCGGCAGCAGCACGCCGGGCGCACCCGCGGCACCCGCAATTGCGGCCTTGAGTGCGACCGTATCGTCGGCGCTCCCGTTACCAATCGCCCCGAAATCCTTGGCGTTCACCATCTCCTCATTTTCGATGTCACAGAAGTCGCGCGCGAGGGTGTGGCGCGTCTGCAGGTCGGATGGAATGAGCGCTGCTTCTTCAACAACCATCAGGTTGCCGGCAGGGGTCACTATCCCATTGAAATAGGTATCGTCCGTTTTCACGCCGGCAATGAGTTTGCCGCTGTCGCCGTACAGCGACGCGAAATCACCCGCATAGCCGTACTCTTCAACCCGATAGATCGACGACGCACTCGGTACGGTAAGCGACGACCCATCGCCGTTACCCACCAAGGTCAGAGCACCGGTCGCATAGACGTTCTTGAGGTAGATCGATCGGTCGCTGTTGTCGACGAACGGCAAGCCGCTGTCGTTGGTCGACCGGAGTACGCCGTCAACAAGCGTCAAATGTTCCCCGCTCCGCGTCAGGTTCTTGGTTTCAATGACCGGCTTGCCGGATACGCTGATATCGAATCCGACGAGGGTCAGCGGGTAGATGGCGTCGAAAACGATCGGTGACTGCTGTTGATCGCGCAACCGCAGGCCGGTGATCAACGCGGCGCCGCCGCGTGACACGGGTGCGTAGATCGCGTGCTGTCCGCCGATGATCTCGATATCGGTCAATAAGGCGCCGCTCGCGCTCATTTCGTATAGTCCGGAAAAGCCCCCGGCGGCATGAATGACGAGATCCTCAATGAGGACATTTTCCGCACCGTTTTCGCGCAACGCCACGGCGCCCGGATTATCGCCCAGCACAATGTCGAGATGTTTGATGACATGGGCGTAGGTACGGGAACCATCGGCCAGCTCCCGCTCGCCCGGACAAGTCGCGCTGTGCCGCCAGAAATCGAAGACCGGTTTGACGCTTGGACGGTCACTGACGTCACAGGTCGTCTTGCTCACTGTCGCCTTGAGCACACAGTCAGATATTTCGTTGGGGTATCCGGCGCAGGCGCCAAAGCCCGCCGCGCCGTTGTGCAGACGAATGGTTGCACGGCCATGGGTGGACCCGATCAGCACATAACCGTCGTCGCTTGACGTGCTCATATTGAGCGTATCGCTCACCAGATAGGTACCGCTCGGAAAGAATGTCGCTTTCCCTGCCCCATACGCGGCAGTGATTGCCTCACGGATCGCCTCAGTGGAGTCTCGTGTACCGGACGGATCTGCCCCGTATTCCAACACATTCACTAAACCCAGCGCTGCAAGATCCGTCGCGGCGGCATCGTGCAGCAGGAGCGCACAACCGCCTGGAATCGCTATAATGGAGAGAAACCAGAAACGCAAGACAAAAAAACCCGATAACTTCATTTAACCTGTTCTCCTGGACATTGGACCGCATAGGCTGGTTTAACAAATCTTGCAAAAACAGCAGCCTGGAGCTAAAACGAAAGCCGCCGCCGGATCGGCGGTGCGCAGCAACGCCATGTCGCATGAGGACATCCTGACCAGCGACATTAGGTTGCTGTATATCGGCAAAGCGACTTCGATGCGATCAACGCGTTTCGCGCCGACTGCTATTTTTTCGATGACTGGGTTCTGGGATGCGCCTGTGCATTAGCGACGGACGGTCGGCACCGCGAGCCCTAGGGTAACACCATGACCTGTAGGTCCGCTGTGCGGACCGACGACCATGCCGATCGCGCGATGGCCGGGCTTACGACCATGGCGCAGTTTCTCATCCGGATTTTATTTGTCAATAGTGACGCACAACGACGTTGGCACCGAGGTCGATGTGTTGCACATTGCATTGCGCTTAGCGAATGCCACTCGCGCTTGTTCGAGGAGCGCTTCTGTTCGTCCCTCATCGACGGCGACCGATACCTCCTCGCCTATCGGCGCTCTATCGCGATCAACCCGGTGGACACGGGCATCGTTGGCGCTCGCGGCGCGTACCCTTGGTAGCGTTTCCGCGCCACCGCTTTGGGGGCCTCGGTCAAGAACCCGGCCACCGCGCGATCGGCACGGTCGGCGGTCCGCACAGCGGACCCTACAGGTCACCGTGTTACCGTAGGGTCCGCTGTGCGGACCGCCCGCGGCCGGCCCGCAACGATGATCAAGGCCGCCGTGGACGTACCCAACCCTTTGCTCGCCTCGGGCGAACGAAACAGATTGGGTCTGCCCCCAGACGGCCGTATGCTTAACCGCTCAACCGCCCCGCATGGGAGACACAGCAATGCAGGCACGTCGGCAGATCCAAACCCGCCCCAGCCTCTACGACCAGCTTGAGGCTCTACCGGAAGGACTGACCGGGGAAATACTCAACGGTCAAATTTACACTCAGCCGCGTCCCAGCCTTGAGCATGGCTTCACCGAAACATCGCTCGCCGGCGAACTGGTGAACCCGTTCCAACGGGGTCGCGGCGGCCCTGGCGGATGGTTGATCGTGGTCGAGCCTGAACTGCACTTCATCCGTGACACCGAGGTTGATGTCCCGGACTTGGCCGGGTGGCGACGCGAACACTTGCCGAAGTTACCGAAGGCGCAACACCGGGCGATGGTGGTCCCGGATTGGGTGTGCGAGGACGATCTCTGGGCGCCAACGCAGTAGCGGTGGAAGTTATGGGTGGCTGATGGTCCGTTTGATGAGCGCGCCGCACGCGTGAGGGGAGATGGCGTATGGGTGATCGCATGAACTCCGGCGACCGGGTGATGGTCGGCCTGTCCGGCGGAGTGGATTCGGCGGTGGCGGCGCACCGGCTGATCACGCGGGGCTACCGGGTCGAGGCCCTGTTCATGAAGAACTGGGAGGAGGACGACGCGCCCGGTTACTGTGCCGCCGCCCAAGATTTGGCCGACGCCGCCGCGGTGGCCGACCGACTGGGGATCCGGCTGCACACGGTGAACTTTGCCACCGAGTATTGGGATCAGGTCTTCGCGTATTTCCTGGAGGAATACCGGGCGCTGCGCACCCCCAATCCGGACGTGCTGTGCAACCGCGAGATCAAGTTTCGCGCCTTTCTGGATCACGCCCTGGGGCTCGGTGCCGACTGGATCGCCACCGGTCACTATGCCCGGATCACCGGCGATCCGGACGGCTGCCAACTACGCTTATGCGCCGATCCGAACAAAGACCAGACCTATTTTCTGTATCTCCTGGACCAGACCCAACTCGCCCGCAGCCTGTTTCCGCTGGCCGATCTCACCAAGCCGGAGGTCCGGGCCATCGCCCGCGGACTCGGGCTGGCCAATGCCGGCAAGCGCGACAGCACCGGCATCTGTTTCATCGGCGAACGGCGATTTCGCGACTTCCTCGCCCGCTATCTACCGCGCGCGCCCGGTCCGATCGAGACCCCGGACGGACGCCACCTGGGTGAACACCAGGGCTTATCCTATTACACCATCGGCCAACGCCAGGGACTGGGCGTCGGCGGGGTGGCGGGCGGCGGCGCGGCGCCCTGGTTCGTCGCGGCCAAGGATCCGGTCCACAACCGCTTGATCCTGGTCCAGGGCGGCGACCATCCACTGCTCCAGTCCCATTCCCTGACCGCCGGCCGGCTGCACTGGATCAGCGGGTCGCCACCTGGCCCGGTGCCGTTCCACTGCCACGCCCGGTTGCGCCATCGCCAGCCGTTGCAGGCCTGCACGCTGATCCGCATCACGGAGCAGCGCTGCGAGGTCCGGTTTGCAGAACCCCAGCGGGCGGTGACGCCCGGCCAGGCCCTGGTCTTTTACGCGGGGGATTGCTGCCTCGGCGGCGCCACGGTGGACCAGGCACAACTGTAATCGCCTCAGGGCAAAACCGGGCGCTCGCTGGTATCCTGTCACCTTGTCAGCAATCGCCCCAAGGAGCCGAATCCCCCATGGCCCATGACGATCAGGATCGCATCACCGCCCTCGCCGGCATGTTTCAGGCGGTCGCCAGCGTGGTACGCATCGCCCGCACCGGGAGCGCCGACGTCAGCGCCATGGAGCCCTGCATCTATAGTCTGTTCCAAGTCGATGCGGATCACGTGACCGCCGTTTACGGCCCACCGGGAGTCGTGGCGAATGGGGCGCGTCAGATCGTCGCGCAACTCACCGGCCGACCCGAGCGCGACTTGGAGCTCACCCGTTGCATCGTGTCGGTCCTCAAGCTCGAACGCAGCTTGTCCGCCCGCCCCGACTTGCTCGCGCGCATCGGCCAGGGCATCGAGGCGGCCGCCGAGAAGCGCGAACACTTCCCCTTGCTGCACCCCAATCTGCTGGCCCACTTCGCCGATCTCTACAGTGAGGTGCTCAGCCGCCTGTCGCCGCGCATCCTGGTGCGCGGCGTGGCACTGCACTTACAGAACCCGGATAACCAACACCGCATCCGCGCCCTGCTCCTGGCCGCCGTCCGCTCGGCCCTGCTGTGGCGCCAGATCGGCGGTAACCGGTGGCAGATTCTGTTCGGCCGCAAGCGGCTGCTCGCCGAGGCCCGCCGTTATCTGGATCAGGCGGGCAGTTCTCCACCTGCCGATCCCGCGCCGCGGGACAATGCGCATTGACTCCAAGCCCACCCGACCCCGCACTGTCGGCGGCCCATCTCACCCCCGGCGAGCGCCGCCTGCTCGCGACCTTCGTTGAGCGGACCCTTGCGACCCTGGGTGCGGCAGGGATCGAGCGTATCCTGGTCTTCGGCAGCCGCGCCCGCGGCGGCGGCCATGCCGACTCGGACCTCGACGTGGCGGTCTTCGCAGCCGCGACGGCGGCGGTTGCCACCCTGGGGCAACTGGCGGATCTGGCCGCTGAGGCACAGGCCGGGCTTGAGGATCTCCCCCACCTGCGTCCGCTCCTGCTCCGGGCGGGAGAACCCGCCAATCCGGCGCTGTTGCGCGCCATCACCCGTGAGGGCATTGAGTTATGGGCGAAGAAGAACGCCTGAGCGCAGTCGCGGACGAGTTGTCGCTGCTGCTCGACGAGTTGCGCAGCTGCGCTGCCAATCGCGCGGCGCAGATCCATCGCAAAGGGGTCTCCAACCTCTATTACGCGAGCCTCCACGCGGTCCGCGCCCTGCTGCTGGCTCACGGTCTCGAGGCCCGGACGCATGAGGGCACCCAGCGACTGTTCGCCGCCCACTTTGTCAAACCCGGCACTTTTGCCGCGAGCCACCTGAAGACCCTGGGGCGCCTGGAGGCCGATCGGCGGCGCGCGGATTATCAGGGCTTCCACCGCTTCAACGCCGAGGACGTCGATCAGACGCTGGGGCCGGTGCTCGTCTTGGTCAACGCGGTGTTGGACGCTCTAGTCGCGCACTCGCCGAGCGCTCTGACCGAATCCGGGGCGGCGCTGCGCGGCGCGCTGGCAGCGTTGGACCAACCCACGTAAACCGCTTGCATCAGCCGAAAAAGCGCGTTCGGGGTTCGGCGCGCGTAGGATGGGCGAGGGTGATTTCCGGAACACCGGATACCACCCACCATCGGCTCGCATGTCGGTGCGACTTCAGTCGCACCGATTCGGACGCAGGTGCGACTGAAGTCGCACCTCCATTGACCGGTATCCACATTGTCGGAAATCACCTAAACGCGAGCGATGCCCATCCGACCACCGCTACCCTTGAGGATGGGCATCGCTCGCGCTCTGACCATCCTACCCAAAGGCCCGGCAAGAACAAACAAACCCGATCGCTTCCGATCGCCGCTCAGCGCGTCACGGTCGTGCTCACGCTAACCGTGTTGTTGGACGGATCGGCATCCGCCGCGGTGGTCGTTACCGTGGCGCTGGCCGGGAGCACGCCGCGGGCGCGCGGCTGCACCCTCACTGATACGGTGGCGGCAGCGCCTGGGGCTATCCCGCCAAGGGTGCAGTTCACCGTACGGGAGCCGTAGCAATTGCCTTGCGACGCCAGCGCACCAACCCAAGTCACGTTGGTTGGCAGCACCTGCTGATATTTGACGCCGGTCGCCCGTGCCGCACCCAGGTTGCGCAGGGTTGCCGTGTAGACGAGCTCACCGCGCACCTGGACCGGGTCCGGCGCATCGACCAGCGTCAGCGCCAGGTCGGCCCGCGGGGTCGGGGGCGGCAGATCCTGGTCCAGCCGCGCGGTCACACCGCCGGTGACATACACCTGGCCGGCGCTCCCCAGGGCGATGCTATTGGCATAGCCGCTGCCGGACACCAGCGCGGTCCAGTCGGCGACGCCATCGGCACGCACCTTGGTCACCCCCATCGCGGTCATGGCGCCGGCGGCCAGATAGGCGCTGCCGCTGCTGTCCATCAGCAACTGTGCGGGTGCCAGCAATCCCACGGTGGGACCGTCGGCGTCCTGGTTCGCCCAGAGTAACGCTCCGGTCGGCGCGTGTTTGATGAAGGCTGCACCACCCAGACCGGTCGCGGGGAATCCGCTGACGACCGGGGCACCGTCGGGACCGACTTCGACGAAAAAGCCGGACATCGGGTGCGTCCGCTCCCACAGCACGGCCCCGGTCGGCGAGATCTTGCGCAGCACACTGCCGGTGCCGGCCGTGTAGTTGCCGTTGATCAGATAGGTGTTGCCGTCCGCGTCACCCGCCGCGTCGCCCGCGGTCAGGCTGCGCATGCGCACCCCGGCGACGCTCCAGATCGACTGGCCCGCGGTGCTGACTTTGGCGTAGCCGTTCATGCTGTTGCCGCAGCCACTGATCAGCAGTTGACCGTCGGGCGTGAGCTTGAACAGCAGCGGCGCGCCGATGCCGGCGGTATCGAACCAGGACCAGAGCGCAGTGCCATCCGAGGCGAACTTTTTCACCGTGCCGACAATACCGGCCGGACCGCTCCCCAGGCCCAGCACGTAGAGAGCATTCTGCGCGTCGACCAGCACGCGCTTCGTCGATGAGCCATCGAAAAAGCCCTCGTAGACCCGCCGCCACAGCACGTTGAACAGAGGGATGCGGGCGGTTCCTGCATCTGCGCTAACACCCGGCGAGCACCTTTTATTCCATCCGTCGGCCGCGGCGTTCAGATCGCGGTCTGCTGGTAGATCGCCTCGGCCAGAGCCAGGAGACCACCGCGATCGAGTTCGCCGGCCAGCGCGTAGGACAGGGGTCCTTCCAGCCAATGAAAGACCGAAACGCCGTCCGCTTGCCCGAAGCGGAAGGCGGTATCCCGCTCCTGATGTTCGTTCAGGCAGGCGTAGAGCACCACGCGCTGCCCTTGGGCGTTCTCGTACATCAACAGCGCCCCCGGACCATCGTCGCTCGCAAGCAGACATCCGCCGACCAGGCCGAAGCCCAGGCTGTCGAGTTGCGGCGCCCGGACCGGCACGCCCATGCGCTTGCTGAGCCAACTCACCAGGTGCGGTGCCTGGTCGCCGGGGACTTCCACCGGGTGGCGGACCTCGGGGGTGTAAACAGCGTAGGCCATGGCCGCCTCGCGCACGATCGATGGTGTGCCCGCCAGCGACGCCGTCAGGCGACCGCGCTCCAACTGCACGCCGATGATCCCCCCGGCGGCCAGGAGCATCAGACTCGCGGCCATTGCCGCTACCGGACGCTGCCACTGCCGCCGGCGCGGTTTGCGTAGCAGTCGCGTCGGCACGGGTTCCTGCGCCACCGGACCATACAGCGCCCGCAGGCCGTCCCGCAGTGCGGCGTAGTCATCCACCTGGCGCTGCGCCCGCGGGTCCGCGGCGAGTCGTGCGGTCACCCGGCGGCGTTCCTGCGGGGTCAACTGACCGTCGACATAGGCATGCAAGTCCTCAAGGACAGTCCTGTACCAGATCGTCCGCCGTCTGCACGTTTCTGGTCAGGGCGCGGGCATAACGCCGCAGCCGCGGTCTCTGCTCGGCGAGCAACCGGCCGTCGATTCCCTGGGTCATCGCGTCCCCGTCAATGTTCTTATGGATTGAGAACGCTCGGCCCCGACGGCAACAAGAAGTACCCCGATGGAACGCCTTATTCCACCACGACCATCGCCTGTTCGAGCTGCCACTTCACCGGTGGGCATGTCGCCTTCGGTACGCCCATGTACCAGTCCCCCGCCAAGTACGCCGGGCTGCCCTACTTCCGGCCGCTCAACTACCGGCGCGACCTGGAGGACTCGATCCTCGACTGCTTTCGCAACTGCATGAACGCCGACCGCCCGACCGGCGCAGCACATTGACCCAGAGAAAACGCATGATGAATCGTACCCTGTTCAACTTCGCCCTCGCCGCGGCGGCCCTGTGGTTACCGACCGCCGACTTGCGGGCCGCCGGACCGAACGGGTTGATCGCTTTCAGCGCGATCGATAGGGCTGGCGATGGCTTCGAAGCATCACCGCTCACGCGGGCGTAAGCCGGGTGTTCCTCCGGCTGAACTTGCCCCCTTGGACCGAGGGGTTCGGGTGATGCGCGCCTGAATCACGTCACATAATCATGGAGTGCAGTCACTGGCGGCTGCTCCCGGTGCCGGCCGCCTATCGGCTAAGACTGAGCCACAACGGCAAGGTGATCATCGACAGCAGCGTAGTGACTGCCACCTGGGCAGCGATGATCCGGCCGTCTCCACCCATGCGATTGGCCAGGACATAGGCCACCGTGGAGACCGGCAGCGCGGCCAGGAGGATCGCCGTCTGAAACCAAATACCGGTCAGACCGAACACCAGCGACAGACTCCAAGCGACCGCGGGCAGGACCAGCAGCTTCACCGTCACCCCATACCAAAGATGACCGCGGGCGTGGTCTAAAGCGTCCAGGCGCAGACCCGCTCCCACGGCGATCAGACCCAAGGGGAGCGAGGCTCTCGACAACAATTCCAAGATGGTACCGGCCAGCGCAGGGACCTCCAGACCCGTCAGACTGAACGCGAGGCCGGCAGCCGTGGCGATGATGAGCGGGTTGCCGATCAATTCGCGTAGCCAGCGCCCCTCCCCATGACGTGCCAACACGGCGACCGCGGCCAGATTGGCCATGGGGACCAGGACGCCCATGAGCAGCCCGAGGGCGGCGATCCCGGCCTTGCCGTGCAGTGCCTCGGCCACCGCCAGACCGACGAAACTGTTGAAGCGGAAGGAGCACTGAAACGCCGCGGCATAGACCGGCAGCGGGTCATGAAAGAGGCGCTTGCTGAGCCGGCCGAGACCCATGCCGGTCAGGGTGAAGAGCACGCCCACCACGACCATCGGCCAGGCGGCCAGCAGGTCGAGGCGTGCGTGCGCCAGTGAGTGAAACAGCAGGGCGGGAAAGAAGATGAAATAGATCAGCCGTTCCAGGTCGCGCCAGAAGCCTTCGGCCAGACCGCCGCTGCGGCGGATCGCCCATCCCAGCAGGATGAGCGTGAAGATCGGGATGATGATGACGACGATGGGCATGGCTTGGGCGGGCAGAGCCCAGATGCTTGGACGCCTACCGGCGCCGATCGCCTGACGACTTGCACGATCTGGTGCCGTGGGAGCGGGCCTGCGGCCGGGCGTCGCGATTGCCGCGACGCTGCATCGCGGCCGCAGGCCGCTCCCACAGCGTGTCTCGCGTGTGCCGGATACCGATTACCCCTCGCGGTGATAGGCGAGAATGCGCTCCACTTCGTTACGCGAGCCGAGGATCACCGGCACCCGCTGGTGCAGGTTCTCGGGCTGCAACTCCATGATCCGTTGGGTTCCGGTGATGGAGCCGCCGCCGGCCTGCTCGACGATGAAGGACATCGGGTTGGCCTCGTAGAGCAGGCGCAGTTTCCCGCCCGCCGCCTTGGCCGTCATCTTGGAATCCATCGGGTACATGAAGACGCCGCCGCGGGTCAGGATGCGATGCACCTCGGCCACCATGGAGGCGATCCAGCGCATGTTGAAGTCGTCGCCGCGGGGACCTTCCTTGCCGTCCAGACACTCCTGCACATAGCGGCGCACCGGCGGCTCCCAAAAGCGCATGTTCGACATGTTGATCGCGAACTCGCGGGTATCCACCGGGATCTGCATCTTGGGATGGGTGAGGATGAACTCGCCGATGTTCTGATCCAGGGTGAAGCCATTGACGCCGTTGCCGGTGGTCAGGACCATCATGGTCGAGGGGCCGTAAAGCGCATAGCCGGCCGCCACCTGCTGGGCACCGGCCTGAAGGAAGTCGCGCTCGGTCGGCTCCTGGCAGCCGCCGGAACAGCGCAGGATCGAGAAGATGGTGCCGACCGAGACATTGACGTCGATGTTGGATGAGCCATCCAGCGGATCGAAGGTCAGCAGGTACTTGCCGCGCGGCTTGCCGGCCGGAATGGGGTAGATCTCATCCATCTCCTCGGAGGCCATGGCCGCCAGATGTCCGGCCCACTCGTTGGACTTGATGAAGACCTCGTTGGAGAGGACGTCCATCTTCTTCTGGGTCTCACCCTGCACATTCTCGCTGCCCGCGCTGCCCAGCACACCGACCAGTGCGCCGTGGTTGACATAGTTGCTGATGACCTTGCAGGCCGTGACGATGTCATTGAGCAGAGAGGTGAAATCACCAGTGGCCCCGGCGATGCGCCGCTGCTCTTCGATGATGAACTGAGTGATCGTCGTGCCGTTATGCATGGGTACTCCTCGTGTGAGACAGGGGGTGTGAGACAGGTACAGCGATTCCCGAAAGTCGCGACCGGCCCAGCCCGACAGTATAGCGTTCGCACCTGATATCCAGACAGACCTTCGTGTCGGGGCGGGGCGGGTTTGAAACCCGCCCCTAGCAGCCTGTCGGACTTAGAGGATATCCGGAACGGAATATGCTTAAACTGAGAAACCCTATAATCTACAACGCTTAATCTATCAAGCGCCAAAAGCGTCATATTGTCCGAGTTCAGTGACATATCAATAAATTTCAACCGGTTGTCTTTCATATGCAATTTCTGAACCGGATTTCCTCTTAGCCCCTAGGATTAGGGTAGGAGTCAACATCAAGGCTTATTGTTGCTCCACAATCTAACGTAAGGTGATTTCCGCGAAAAATCCAACCCGTAGG
>JACDZG010000278.1 GCA_013426805.1 Chromatiaceae bacterium | reverse complement strand
CTCTTTACAGATTACGAGCTCAGTGATGCCGGAGTTGATATTACCAGCCTTCTCGTGCAATATGCTGAAAACCCCGCATACTCCACAGCGATGGTCGAGGCGTTTGGATCATTTGCGTCCGTGGGTACCACGGGTCACGATGTTCTTATGGGTACCACGGGCAACGAAAGCATGGATGGGGGCCTTGGTAACGATCGACTAATGGGTTTATCGGGTGACGACAACCTGTCTGGAGGAGACGGCAACGATTCGCTGTTTGGAGGTGCTGGGAACGATAGTATTGACGGCGGCGCGGGTGACGATGTGCTCAGTGGAGATGCTGGCGACGACGTGATCAGCGACGACTCGGGCATCAACACGCTCAATGGCGGTGTGGGTAACGACACCATCAGCGGTCACGGCATATTCCAGGGCGGTCAGGGTGACGACGTATTGACGGGCAGTAGTGATTACTGGTCTGGCGGCGATACCTATGTGTTCAATCAGGGTGACGGCAAGGATACCATCTGGGATTGGGGTTCCACCAGCAGCTACTATACTTCCAGAGGTGGCAAGGACGTGATTCAGTTTGGCGCCGGGATTGATCCGGCGGCGGTGAGTCTGGTGCGCAGCGGCAACGACATGATTTTCAGGGTCAGCGCTGCCGATCAGATCACGGTCAAGGACTGGTTTGTTACCTCGGAGCGTTATATCGAGGAAGTACAGTTTGCCGACGACACCAGGTGGTCGCTGGCGGATCTGCAGGCACTGACTGTGACCTCCAGCGGCACGGGGGTTGCGGAAACGCTTAACGGCTGGATTGGTGTTGACGTCATCAATGGATTGGCGGGCAACGACACACTTAACGGCTCCGGTGGGAACGACATTCTTGATGGCGGCGATGGTGACGACAGTCTCGCTGGCGGCGACGGCAATGATTCGCTGTTCGGTGGTGTCGGCGACGACGTGATCAGCGACGACTCGGACATCAACACGCTCAATGGCGGTGTGGGTAACGACACCATCAGCGGTCACGGCATATTCCAGGGCGGTCAGGGTGACGACGTATTGACGGGCAGTAGTGATTACTGGTCTGGCGGCGATACCTATGTGTTCAATCAGGGTGACGGCAAGGATACCATCTGGGATTGGGGTTCCACCAGCAGCTACTATACTTCCAGAGGTGGCAAGGACGTGATTCAGTTTGGCGCCGGGATTGATCCGGCGGCGGTGAGTCTGGTGCGCAGCGGCAACGACATGATTTTCAGGGTCAGCGCTGCCGATCAGATCACGGTCAAGGACTGGTTTGTTACCTCGGAGCGTTATATCGAGGAAGTACAGTTTGCCGACGACACCAGGTGGTCACTGGCGGATCTGCAGGCACTGACGGCGACGACGATAAACGGCACGGCGGCAGCAGAAACGATTAACGGTGGCGGGGGGATTGACTGGCTCTATGGGCTGGGAGGGAATGACACGCTCAACGGCTACGCTGGGAACGACATTCTCGATGGTGGCGATGGAGCGGATACCCTCGCCGGTGGAGACGGCAATGACCTGCTGGAAGGTGGAACAGGTGATGACTCTATGGTCGGCAACATTGGTGACGATACCTATCTTGTTGACAATAGTGGCGATATCGTAACCGAGCTTGCCGGTGAAGGAACCGATACTGTACACAGCTCCATCACCCATACTCTGGGCGCGAATGTCGAAAACCTGACCCTCACCGGCAACGCCGCGATCAATGGCAGCGGCAACACCCTGGACAATATCCTTACCGGCAACAGCGCGGCCAATATTCTCAATGGCGGCAGCGGCAATGATACACTGAATGGTGGTCAGGGGATTGATACCATGATTGGCGGTGCCGGGAACGATACGTATGTGGTTGATGTGTGGGGCGATGGTGTCACGGAGAATGACGGTGAAGGAACCGATACGGTACACAGCTCCATCACCTATACTCTGGGCGTGAATGTCGAAAATCTGACCCTCACCGGCACCGCCGCCATCAATGGCGGCGGCAATACCCTGGACAATATCCTCATTGGCAACAGCGCGGCCAACACCCTGAATGGCGGAATAGGAGCGGACACACTGCTTGGTGGTTCAGGTAACGACTTCTACCTGGTTGACAATACCGGCGATATCGTCACCGAACTTACCGGTGAAGGAACCGACAAGGTGAATAGCACCATCACCTATACCCTGGGCGAAAATATCGAAGATCTGACTCTGAAGGGGA
>JACDZG010000113.1 GCA_013426805.1 Chromatiaceae bacterium | reverse complement strand
ATTCTTGATAGCGTCTTATTCGGAAATCGCCTAAAGTCCGACAGGCTGCTAGGGCCTTGACTTTCCTCCGGCCGCCGCCCGGCAACCGCTATTGGAGAGTTTAGGGGCGACTGAAGTCGCCCCTACATGCATGGCGGTAGATCCTTTTCCGGAAATCACCTTAAACCGCGCCAACTCCAGCAATCGTCGAGTCTGCCGGGGCCGATCCCAGCAAAAAACATCGCATCTTGCGCTGGGCGCGGTTTAGCCCTTGCCAGGTCAAGCCCAAACTGGCTACTCTAAGGCGCTACACATCACAACCGATGTCCGGAACATGCTCACTGCCGCTCAAGTTCGTGCCGCACGCGCCCTGCTCGGGCTCGACCAGCGCCGTCTGGCCGAGGCCGCGGGGTTGTCGCTGCCGACCATACAGCGGATGGAGGCGAGCGATGGGCAGGTGCGCGGCAATGTGGACTCGCTGATGAAGCTGGTCGAAGCGCTGGAACGGTACGGTGTCGAGCTGATCGGCGAGGGTGCGGTGAGCAGCGGCGGCGGGCGCGGGGTACGGCTGAAAACCGTGCCGAACAGAACGGGGCGCACCTCAATACCCGGAGCGAAATCATGAGCCAAACCCCATGAGCCTGACCACGCTCCTGACGCCGACGCTGTCGATGGACACGGCTCTGCACCTGGCCGGACTCGCGGTGGTCCTGGCCCTGCTTTCTTCAGTTGTATCGCTGGCCGCCAAGCGGGCGCCTTGGGTGCTGCGCCGGGTGGCCACGCCGCTGCTTGGTTGCGTCGGACTCGCGGCCCTGGCGGCCGGCGTGCTGGCGCTCCTGGTCGGCGAGGTGGTGACCGTGACCCTGCCGCTCGGTCTGCCCTGGCTGCCCTGGCACATCCGGCTCGACGCCCTGTCCGGATTCTTCCTTGCCGTGATCGGGGTCGTGACCTGTGCCGTCGGGCTTTATGGTCCGTCCTATGTCCGCGGTTTCGAGCACGGCAAGGATTCGCTCACGGCTCTGGGCGGATTCAGCGGGCTCTTTCTCACCGGGATGCTGCTGGTGGTGCTGGCCGATGACGCCTTCCTGTTCATGGTCGCCTGGGAGTTGATGTCGCTCTCCTCCTATTTCCTGGTTGCCTTCCATCATGAACACGCCGAGAACCGGCGCGCCGCCTTCCTTTATCTGCTGATGGCCCATGTGGGCGGGCTGATGATCCTGCTCGCCTATGGCGTGCTGGCCGCCTTCGGCGACAGCTTTGCCTTCGTCGACCTGCGCGCCGCGCCGGTGCCCACGGTCTGGGCCGGGGTCGCCTTTGCGCTGGCCTTCATGGGGTTCGGCATGAAGGCCGGCCTGGTGCCGCTGCACGCCTGGCTGCCGGAGGCGCATCCGGTCGCGCCCTCGCATATTTCGGCACTGATGTCCGGGGTGATGCTCAAGGTCGCGGTCTACGGTTTCATCCGCGTGTGCTTCGATCTGATCGGGCAAATCCAGTGGCAGTGGGGTGTGGTCGTACTGGCGATCGGCTGCCTCTCGGCCTTGTTCGGCGTGCTCTCGGCGCTGATGCAGACCGACCTCAAGCGGCTGCTCGCTTACTCATCGGTCGAGAATCTGGGCATCATTTTCATCGCGCTGGGTCTGAGCCTGGTGTTCCTGAGTGCGGATTTCACCGAATTGGGGGCGCTCGCCTTCGTCGCCGCCCTCTATCACTGTCTGAACCATGCGCTCTTCAAGGGTCTGCTGTTCCTGGGGGCCGGGGCCATCCTCCATGGGACCCGCGAGCGCGACCTGGATCAGATGGGCGGGCTCTTGCGGCGGATGCCCTGGACCGGGCTCTTTTTCCTGGTCGGGGTGCTGTCGATTTCCGCCCTGCCGCCCTTCAACGGTTTCGTCTCCGAGTGGCTGACCTTTCAGGCGGCACTCCAGGCCTGGCAGCTCGACAGCGGGGTGCTGCGCAGCCTGATTCCGATCGCCTCGGCAGTGCTGGCCCTGACCGGGGCCCTGGTGGCGGTGACCTTCGTGAAGGTCTACGGCATCGCCTTCCTCGGTCAGGCCCGTTCGCGTCATGTGCGCCGTGCCCATCGGGGACCCTGGGGGATGCTCGCGGGTCAGGGCTTGCTGGCGGTGCTGTGCCTGGCGCTCGGGGTGCTGCCGACCTGGGTGATCGGGCTGATCGACGCGGTGCCGCGACAGGTGCTCGGCGACGGCCTGCCGCAGGCCGGCGCCTACGGCTGGTTGTGGCTGACCCCGGTCTCGCCGCAGACCGCGAGCTACAGCGGCCCGCTGGTGGTGCTGATGCTGGCCGGTATCGGCTTGACCGCCTTCTGGGGACTGAACCACCTGTGGGCAAAAGGCGCGGCGGTGCGCTGGGTACGCCGCGGCGATGCCTGGGACTGCGGCTTCGCGCCGCCGTCGCCGCGGATGCAGTACACCGCGACGTCGTTCGCCCAGCCGATACGGCGCGTGTTCGGCCTGCTGTTCCAGATCGAGGAATCGGTCACCACCCAGGAGGACGGCAGCACGCGCCATCGGCTGCGCATCCGCGACCGTTTCTGGGGGCTGCTCTACCTGCCGATCGCCCGCGCGGTCGAATCTTCGGCGCGCCGGGTGGTGCGGCTGCAATCGGGCAATGTCCGGGTCTATCTCGGCTGGACGCTCGCGACCCTGGTGGGGCTCCTGTGGATCATTACATGAACGCAAGACGCGTGCTCACGCGCACCCGCGGGCCCGGCGCACGACGGCAACCGGCGCCCGTTCAAGCATCCGGGTTCGCGTGGTGCCATGAGCGGTGTTGCCGGACCTCCGGTCCCGGGTGGCGACATGGGTAACTTCCTGACCGGGTCCGGTTGGGGGATCGCCGCCCTCCAGTCGTTGCTGTACATTGCCCTCGCGCCGCTGCTGGTGGGCTGGCTGCGCAAGGTCAAGGCGCGCCTGCAGAACCGCCGCGGGCCGTCCCTGCTCCAGCCCTATCGGGATCTGTACAAGCTGCTGGCCAAGGAGGCACGCGTCGCCCATACCACCTCGCCGCTGTTCCGCGCCGCGCCCTATATCGTCTTCACGGCCACCTGGATGGCGGCGGCGACCGTGCCGCTGTTGGTGGTGGACCTGCCTACCGCGGCCATCGCCGACATCATCGTGCTGGTGGGTCTGCTGGCCCTGGCGCGGGTCTTTCTGGCCCTGGCGGGCATGGACGTGGGCACGGCCTTCGGCGGCATGGGGGCCTCGCGCGAGATGCTGATCGGGGCCCTGGCCGAACCGGCCATGCTGATGGCGGTCTTCACGCTCGCGATGACCGCGCATTCCACCAACCTCTCCAGCGTCATCGATCACCACCTGAGCGACGGCTTCGTGCTGCGTCCATCCTATCTGTTCGCCCTGGGTGGTCTGGTCCTGGTGGCCATTGCCGAGACCGGCCGGATTCCGGTGGACAACCCGACGACCCATCTGGAGTTGACCATGGTCCATGAGGCCATGCTGCTCGAGTATTCGGGCCGGCATTTGGCGCTGATGGAATGGGCCGCGCAACTCAAGCTGCTGTTGTACGGAACCCTGATCGTGAATGTCTTTTTCCCCTGGGGGATCGGCCAGGGGTTGAGCCCGGCCGCCCTGGGTCTGGGGTTGGCCGCGGTGGTGGGCAAGCTCGCCGTGCTCGCCGCGGCGCTGGCGGTCGGGGAAACGGTGCTGGCCAAGATGCGGCTGTTTCGCGCCCCGGCCTTTCTCAATTTAGCCCTGCTCCTGTCGCTGCTCGGCTTGCTCAGCCACGTGATTCTGGAGGTGGGCGCATGAATCTGACGCTGCTGCCGCTCCTCCAGCAGTTGTTGCTGGTGCTGGCGGCCATCGTGCTGTTCCTGTCGTTCGTGCTGCTGGCGCAGGTCCGGCTGATCTCGGCGATCCATGCCTTCGCCTGGCAGGGCGCGCTGGTGGCGGCCGTGACCGCGGTGGTCGCGGCGACCGGGCAGGTCCATCATCTGTATTTCTCGGCCGCGCTGACCCTGGCGCTGAAGGCACTGCTGATCCCCTGGATGCTGCACCGCCTGACCCGCCGGCTGGAACTGGAGCGTCACACCGAATCGCTGCAGAGTCCGGCGCTGGTGACCATGGGCGCGGTGGCGCTGGTGATCTTCAGTTATTGGCTGGTGCTGCCGATGATCCATGCCGAGATGACCTTCACCCGCAACATCATCGCCATCAGCCTGTCGGTGGTGCTGATCGGGCTGCTGATGATGGTGTTCCGGACGCAGGCGGTGGCCCAGGTGCTCGGCTTTATGTCGATGGAGAACGGGCTCTTCCTGGCCGCCGTTTCGGCCACCGACGGGATGCCGCTAGTGGTGGAGCTAGGGGTCGCCTTCGACGTATTGGTCGCCATGGTGCTGTTCGGTGTCTTCTTTCTGCAACTGCGCGACAGCATCGATTCGCTCGACGTCGATCGGCTGAACCGACTGCGCGAGACCGGGGGAGACAGCCAGTGACGCCACTGATGCTCGTCCTGCTGACGCCGCTGCTGGGAGCCCTGGCGCTGGGGCTGCTGCGCCGGCCGGTGGTGGCCGGGTGGTTCAATCTGGGCGTTTCGGTGATCTCGCTGGGGGGTGCCCTGTGGCTCGGCGCCGCGGTCGCGGCGACCGGCGAGGTGTCCGGTACGCTCGGCTCGCAACTGTTCGGCCCGAGCGCCGGGCTGGGCTTCCGGGTCGATGCCTTCAATGTCTATCTGGTGGTGCTGACCGCCTTCGTCGGCGTGACGACCAGCATCTTCTCCCGGCCCTATATGCGCTATGTGCTGGAGATCGGCCGGATCGGTCCGCGCCGGATGCGCACCTACCACTCCATGTACCAGCTCTTCATGTTCACCATGCTGCTGGCGCTCACCACCGATAACCTGGGGGTGATGTGGGTGGCGGTCGAGGGCGCGACCCTCGCCACCGTGCTGCTGGTGTCACTTTATCGGACTCCGGAAGCGGTGGAAGCGGCCTGGAAGTATTTCATCCTGTGCGGCGTGGGGATCGCGCTGGCCCTGTTCGGAACCGTGCTGACCTATTTCGCCGCCCAGCAGGTGATCGCCGACCCCGCCGCCGGCCTGACCTGGAGCACCTTGTATGCCAATGCCGGCGGCCTGGAACCGGCGGTGATGCGGCTCGCCTTCGTCTTTCTACTGGTCGGTTACGGGACCAAGGTCGGTCTGGTGCCCATGCACCAATGGCTGCCCGATGCGCACTCGGAAGGCCCGACCCCGATGTCGGCGGTGCTCTCCGGGCTCTTGCTCAATGTCGCCCTGTACGCGGTGGTGCGGCTCAAGATTTTGGTCGACGGTTCGCTCGCACAGACCGCCTCGCCGCAGTTGGCGGGCCATTTGCTGATGGGCTTCGGGCTGGTGTCATTCCTGGTCGCCGGGCTCTTTCTGCATCGGCAGCGCGACATCAAACGGATGTTCAGCTACTCATCGATCGAGCATATGGGGCTCATGACCTTTGCCTTTGGATTGGGCGGGCCGCTCGCGACCTTCGGCGCCTTGCTGCACATGCTGGTGCACTCGCTCACCAAATCGGCGATCTTCATCACCGTCGGCCACGCCACGCATATCGCCGGAACCCAGTCGATCGACCAGATCCGCGGCCTGATCCGCACCCAGCCCGCGGTGGGCTGGTCACTGTTGATCGGCGTGGCGGCCATTGCCGGCTTCCCGCCCTTTGGCGTCTTCATGAGCGAGTTTTTGTTGCTGACGGCGACCATGAAATCGGCTCCCTGGTTCACCTTAGCCCTGCTGTCCGGGCTCGCGGTCGCCTTTGCCGGACTGTTCCGGCACATCCATCCGATGGTCTACGGGGTCCCGCCCGAGGGTCAGCAGCCGGTGGAAGCCAACATGATCCCGGTCGCGGTGCACCTGAGTCTGGTGCTCTGGCTGGGGTTGGCGATCCCCGGATTCCTCGCCGGCTGGCTGGATCGGGCGACCTTGCTGATCACGGGAGCGCATCTGCTATGAGTCAATCATGAGTCGGTTCGACTGGCTGTCCGAATTCCTGGCGCGGCTGGAGGACGAGCACTTGCTGGTGCACTCCGGCCACGCCCGGCTGCTGGCCCCGGCGCACCGGTTGGTGCTGGATGCCGAGGACTGGGGCAACGCGGCCAAGGTCGCGGCCAGCCTGGGGATGCGGCACGCGGGGGTCTGGGCCGATTGTGGTGCCGACTACCGGCCGGCCGGCAGCGATGAGGATGGTCAGCCGGTCGGCCGTCGGCACCAGAACGAGCCGGCCGGCAGCCGCCCACCCGACAGCATCGCGGTGTACGCCTGCCTCGAGAAGGAGGGCGACTATGTGGTGCTGGAGGCGCGGGTCCCGCTGGACCGACCCAAGCTGCCCTCCCAGACGCCCCGCTTTCCTGGACTCGACCGTTTGGAGCGGCACTGCCATGACCTGACCGGCGTGGTGTTCACCGGCCATCCGGACACGCGCCGCTGGACCCGCCATCAGGCCTGGCCAGCCGATGTGTTTCCGCTGCGCGCGGACTTCCCCGCGGCCGGGCACGTGACCTGCCAGATCCCGGCCGACGCGGACTATCCGTTCACGACCATTCACGGCAGCGGGGTCTACGAGATCCCGGTCGGCCCGGTTCATGCGGGCATCATCGAGCCCGGTCACTTCCGCTTCCACGCCATGGGCGAAGACGTGCTGCGGCTGGAAGAGCGGCTGGGCTATGTCCACAAAGGGATAGAAAAGATTGCCGTCGGCCGCGACCCGACGGGGCTTGCGCGCCTCGCCGGGCGGGTCTCCGGCGACTCCACGGTGGCCCACGCCTGGGCCGCCTGCCAGGCCATGGAGCACGCCGCCGGCTGCGCGGTGCCGCCGCGCGCCCTGTGGCTGCGGGCGATCATGGCCGAGCGCGAGCGCATCGCCAACCATCTGGGCGACCTCGGCGCCATCTGCAATGATGTCGCTTTCACCTTCGCCCTGATGCAATGCGGTCGCCTGCGCGAGCGCTGGCAGCGGCGCAGCCGCGAACTCTTCGGGCATCGGCTGATGATGGACGCCGTCATCCCCGGCGGTGTGACCTGCGATCTGGCGCCCGCCGCGCCCCGCACCTTGGGTGATGATCAGGCCGCCTTGCGCAAGGCGGTCCTGCCGCTGTTCGACATCATCGACGACCACCCCTCGCTGGACGATCGCCTGCTGACTACCGGGCGGCTGTCGGCAACGGATGCCCGGTCGCTGGGCTGCACCGGTTATGTAGGCAAAGCGAGCGGCCTGCCCTTCGACGTGCGCCGCGACTGTCCCTATCCGCCCTACGACACCCTGGAGGTCAGACCGTCGACCGAGCGCGACGGTGACGTGGCCGCGCGGGTGCGGGTGCGCATGACCGAGGTCCTCGGCAGTCTGGATCTGCTCGATGTGCTGCTGGCCACCCTGCCCGAGGGCGCGGTCACCGCGCCGGTGCCGACGGCGGCGCCCGGCGCCGTCGGTCTCGGGCTGGTGGACGGCTGGCGCGGGGAGATCCTGACCTTCGTGCGTTTCGGTACGGACGGACGCATCGCACGCTTTTTTCCGCGCGATCCGAGCTGGTTCACCTGGCCGGCACTGGAACGGCTGATCCTGGGTAACATCGTCCCGGATTTTCCGGTCTGCAACAAATCGGTCAATGGGTCCTATTCGGGCCAGGACCTGTAGACCATGATTCGCATACTCAAGCAATCCCTGGGCATTGGCGTCGTCACCGAGGCCGCGCCCGGCATCGAGGATGAGGAACTCGAACGGCTCGGGGTGGAAGTGCTGCGGCATGTCCATGCCCGGCTGGGGCGCAGTCTATCCATTCGTCAGGTCGATGCCGGCTCGTGCAACGGCTGCGAGTTGGAAATCCATGCGCTGAGTAATCCCTATTACGACCTCGAACGCTTCGGCCTGCATTTCGTTGCCTCCCCGCGCCATGCCGATGCGCTGCTCATCACCGGACCGGTCTCGCGCCACATGGAAACCGCGCTGCGCCGCACCTGGCAGGCGACCCCGGTGCCGAAGATCATCATCGCCGCCGGCACCTGCGCCTGCGACGGCGGCGAATTCGGCGTCTCCTACGCGAGTTGCGGCGCGGTCGAGAACGTCATTCCGGTCGATGTGAAGATCCCCGGCTGTCCTCCGGCACCGTTGGACCTGCTGCGGGGGCTGTTGGCGGCGCTCGCGGCGCCGCGGAAATTAAGCTAACCTTGGGCCGAGGCAAGACCAGAAAGAGCAGCGTCCGCACCCATGAGTGCCGAAAAGCTAGACCGACTCCTGGATGACCTGCGGAGGAGCCGCGGGCCTGCAAGGGGGGAACGCCCTGAGGCTTTCGATGCCCGCCTTGCCTCGGTTACGGAAGCGCTCGCCGATGTGCCGTTGTTTCACGGGACCGATCAAGGTCATCTGCAAAGCATCTGGGACAAGGGACACCTGGAATCGCGGAAGACGTTGGGCCACATAGCGCTCGACCATCAACGCTGTTTCGACACCTACGAGGCCGTCTACACGTCCGCCGGCGTCATGTACCCGCAACGCCAGGTCGCCTTTGCCTTTTCCCGCAGCATTGAGCAGGACGCTGAGCTGCAGATTGATGGATCGCCCTGGGACACCGGCGCCTTTTTCCGGCACGTCGCACCACTCCTGCGCCTCGATACGGATGAAGCCAAATCGAGCGTATTCCATGCCCACACCCTTGGAGCGCCCTGGTATCGTGACTACCTGGTCGCCTATGTTGCGACCTGTTTCGCCTGCGCGGCCGATTATCTGCGTAGCGGGGCCTATGCACAGCCAGACCCCGCGCAAGTCATGTCTTCGCGCCCTAACGACTTCCTGCTGCGCGTGTTCGAGGTGAGAGTCCGTCCCAGACTGCCCCTGGAATCACGGTGTATCCTCGCTCTTTTTCTTCCATCGCCTCGCTACTTAACACCGTCTATTGCCGAGCACCTGTGGCCGGTGATCGAAGGTTCCGGGGTCCGCATCGAATACTACGGCCGCCCCCCGCGGCACGGTGTCAAGACCAACCCCACCCCAGACGATTTGAGACGCTATGTCACCGCCTGGATGTGCAATCGGATTCAGCGGGAGGCCAAACCATGATCGAATCGGGCAAGGGCTACGTCGTCATCGGCGCTACTGCAGCTCCGGGCAGGGACGAACTCCCACAGTTTCTCGACCCCGTTTGCCGGGCCCCGGACCAAGACGAGATCTATTTCGTCGCGAACGTAGAACCTTGGGACGGATCGGCACCAGGATTTTATCCGGTGCCGCGGCAATCCTTCGACGAGGAATGCGACGCTGGATACTGGCAACGTCTGGAACCGGGATTCTCCTTTGCTTGGGACCACCACCTGGTGGCTCTGGATGCAGACAGGCCCCCCTTTTATCTCCCCGCTCACGACGCCGAATTGGTTCTGCGCAGCCGCGGCGAGGAGGCCCTCGCCGCTGTCGCCGAAGATCTGGAGCGAGGCATAACCAGCGACTGGTTCGATGAACGCGTTTGGTATGCCATGCGCGCACTCCCGAAAGATCCGTTTCCCTTGCTCGCTTTTATTGCGCTGATGCGGGGCCGCCTGGTCACGAGCCTGCTTAACGAGTTTGAATCCGAGCTGCCACTGGAATACAGAGATCCTTCGCCCCTGCACAGGCGCGCTCAGGAACAACATTGGCAGGCGCTGCTCAAGAAAATACACAAGGATCCGGTTGGCTCGCGAGTCATGACCACTGTTGGCGGCTCGGCCACTAAACATGCGTCGTGGTTGGACCCGTTTAAGAATTTGGATAGTTTCTTGTCGACAATGCTCGGGGAGTTTGGGGATACTCCGGGCCAAGCCTGCCACTCCACCTGATCCTATGGTCATCACCTTCTATTCATACAAGGGCGGAGTCGGCCGGACGCAACTGCTGGCCAACGCTGCCGTCGCCCTGGCGAACCGCGGTCGCGATCTCGTCATGGTCGACATGGACCTCGAAAGCCCAGGACTGCACACCTATTTCACGGAGTCTGACGAGGGAGGGGCCCCGCGGCCTCTCTCCGACCTGGATCTCGCCAGTCGCCCCGGCCTGATCGATATCCTCACGAAGCAATGGCAGGACGGCAGCATCCCACCCGACATACGGGGCCTGCTGATGCCCGTGAACTACTCTGCCCGTGAGCGACACTGCGGCTCCTTGCGGCTTCTCCCCGCCGGGCGCTTGGACGAGGGTTATCCGCAACGGGTCGCCGGCTTCCCTTGGGAGGCGTTCTATGCCGAACGCCAGGGGTACGCCTTCATGGAGTACGTCCGCGAAGCGCTCGTTGGCGAGGACGACAGCGCTCGGCGGCCTGACTTTGTGCTGATCGACAGCCGTACCGGCCTCACGGACATCGGGAGCATCTGTACGGCCCAATTGCCGGACGTCTTGGTCGTGCTCTTCGCCCTCCACGCCCAAGGGATCAATGGCGCCAGGCGCATTGCGCGCGCCGTCGATGCCTACCGCTCCAAAGCCGCCCAGGACGCGCGCTTACAAAAGGTCTTTCTGCTTCCGTCGCGGGTCGACGAGAACGGTTCCGTGGCCGAGCGCGACCGAATGCTGGAGTATGCAACGCAGCAACTCAAGGGACTCGGCGAATTGTTGATCGATCTGAACGACCGCTTGCCCTATGACCCGCGCATTGCCTATGGCGAGCCGATCGTCGTCGGTTCAACCACGGCGCGGCCCACTTACCTTTCCCAGGCCTACGAGCGCTTCGTCGATCGCCTGGAGCAGCTCGCCAGGGCCGACGGTACCCAGGACCAGGCACTGGCCCGCCCCGCTGCGGAGCAAGTCGCAGCCCCGCGGCAACTGTTCTCCGCTATCGAGCGCCTGGATGGCGAAATGCGGCAGTTGTCCGGACCGCTGGGGAAGATCCCGGACGGTATCATCGCCGATTTCCTTCCCCTGGCCCATGAGGTCGCCGACATTCTCCGGGGTGCACACGCCGCCTATGACGGCGCGCGCGAGATGTTCGTTCGCCTGGCCGAGGATGGCAATTCAGTCACGCTCCCGACCTTTCCGGAGCGTCTGTCGGACCTCGACTCGTTCCTCAGTGAGATCCGGCGCCGGGCCGAAGTGTGCGCCGACGTTTGGATCGATCGATGGATCAAGCAGGCGACCGAACGCCTGACCGCCGCCAGTGTTGCCGACCCTGAGACGATCGCGCGGCACTTGGTGGCGCTGACCACTGCGGCCCGGAGCGAGACCTTTGAAGAGATCGAAGCCCGACTCGGGAGTATCGAGTCGCTGTTGCGACGTGACTCGCTGGACCAGCAGCTCCGTGAACGCCGTCTGGGCTCCGATCTACTTGAACGCGTCATGCCGGAGCGGGCCGGCCGACGGCAATGGCTTGAGGATCGGCTCGCCGATTTGCAGGAGGAGGGCGATCTTGGAGACCCGAACCTTCCAAATCAGCTCTGGAACGCACTCGGGTTGCTCCTGCCCCTCCTCGGCGATCGGCCCAACGGTTACCCAGAGCCGATCCATTGGAATGCCTACGACCTACTCTGTATGTTGACTTCTGCGGAGCAGCGCGCGGAGCGACGCGAGGAGGAGCTTCATTGCTTCGTCGAAATCGGATTCGAACTTTGGGCTCGCGATTGGCGCGCCCTGCTGTGCGGCGACGGCACCCGCACTCCGGAATGGCCTTGCGGTCTCGACGCGCGGAGTCAGATCTGGCGCGTCGCCGAAGTGGGAGCAGACAAATTCAATGAGCTGGTCGATTTGGTCGCCGATGACTTCAGAGCCGGCCAGCTATCCCACGCCGCGCTGCTGCGTTTACTTGAGCAGCGGGGCGATGACCCGGTCGTCGCTGGGGCGATGGATCGATTGGCCGGGGACCCGACACCCGACGCCAGTCGCGACCTGTTGGCAAAGTGGCTCTACGTCCGAGCCGCCGAGCCGCCGGCGGACCTGATGGGGTCCTTCCTGCGCGGACTGGCCGACGAGGGGTACGAGGTGGAGGCGTTCATCGCTGCCTGCGCGTTCCGGCAACGCAATCCCGATGCAGCAACCGGAGACTGGTTGGCGGACCTGGCAGCGCGCTATATCGCCTTACTGGCCGGTAACGGGCTGATCTCGGACATCGAAACGCTGATAGTACAGCCCGACTTCCCTCGCGCCCTGTGTCAAAGCCGCCCGGGCCTCACGGTAGCGGCGCTGCTGGCCGGATTCGAGCGCGGCGCACCGATCAGTGGCGACGCGCGACGCGCGGTCGTCACCGACCTACTGCACAGCCGACGCCTTAAGGACCTCCCAGAGTCGGTTTACGACTGGCTGCGGCGCGTGGAGCGAGGGGAAGTACACCCGGAATCCCTGGCAATCAGCCTTGCGGGCCTCAGCGAACGCGTGGAAGGGCTGATGAACATCAGCGTTTACCGCGGGTGGGAGGGCGGCGTTCATTTCGCCCAGGCGTTTAGAGACGAATGGGAACATCGGCACGAAGTGTTGCTTGACAAGTCGGAAGCGCTTGATCGACGCGCTCTGATCTCCGCGGCCCCGGAGGCCGAGGGCTGGATCCGTACGACCGGGGAAGCGCTCCGGACCAACCGCAAATGGGTTAGCCAGCCCGACGGGGCCGCCGCAACCAATTTGATCGCGGGGTTTCGAGACATGAGGGAGGCGATGGAGGAACTGGCGGCCGCCGCGCCCTCAGGGGTATCGATCCGTTTTGTCCTGGAGCAGGACCACCAGAGGCAGGAGGCATTTCGCGAGCTGGCGGCATGGTTCGGGAGCGATACCGCCGGAGGTACCAACGGCGCCTATCGGCATGTCTCCGCGGCGTTCGGCCTAGGTGAGCCATGAGCAACGACAGTTCCAACTGGCTTCAAGCGGCCCCGCCTCCCACGAGCCTGCTGCGTATCGATCCGCTCCTGGTAAGGTGGAACGAGACGGCGCGGCCGGAAGATCTCCAAACATTTCTCGACGACCTCGTCGCATGGGGCGCGGGTATCCGCGACTACGTCTCTGCGGCTGCCGCATTTCTGGAACAGGGGTCCTTCTCAGAGGCCGCGCGGTGTCTCACGCACCTTTCTTCCGCACAAGTCGAGGGCTCGGACGTCGCTTCACGCTTACTGCGCCTTTGGTCGGAGTGGCGCCGGCAAGTCGAGGAAAATATCGGTCGCGTAGCGAAGGATCGGCAGCGCCTCGCTGGCCAACCTTGTAACCCAGAGATCATGGCCGAGATCGACAAGGCGCTCGCCGATCTTGAAGCGAAACTCCAGCGTCTGCCCGACCGCTTGGAAGAATTGACCCGGCCCGATCTTGTTCGCCTCGCGGGTATTGACCCCGCTGCTCTCACCGCGGTACAGGAGCAGCGCGAGTACCTCACGCTCTGCCTGGAGGAGGCGGAGCGCTCCACCCGCGAGCGGGAGAGGGAGCTGAACCAGCGACTTAGCGTCATCCGTCATCGCAGCGCCCAGGCCATCGGCAAAGTCCTCAGCATGGCAGCGCTGGACGTCAAGATCGAATCGCGTGCGTGGAGCCTGCAAGGCGAGATCCGAAAGCACCTGGATCAGCAGGCCATTGGCCCGGCCGAGAGCGCACTGGAAGAACTGGAACAATTGGCCCAGGGGGGAGTCGTCGAGCCGAGACCAACGCCGACGTCCGCGAGTCCAACCCCGGCCCAAGCTCCGCCCGTCCGGTTATCGACCATCGCGCAGTTGGCGCTCGATGCGCCGAGTACCCAAGCGGTGCCGGAGTCCTTTCCGAAGGAATTGCGCGATCCCCCAGGGTGGGATTGGAATCCGGAGCGGTTAGCCGGTTTGGCCGCGCAAGCCTTGGCCTTCGTCAAAGTTGGGCAGGAACAGACTCAAACCGCGGATGCGGAAGTCGCGAGGGGCGCCTATCTGGCGATCAGTGCTAAGCAGCGCTTGATGGCAGGCGAATCGCACGATGCCCTGGTGTTTTTTAGAGATGCATACACCTGGGCTACGCGCCCGGTACGGGACCTGCCGGAGCCCGAGAGGTGGCGGCGTGACTGTGCCTGGGGCCTGCTTCTTTGCACCGCGTTAGCCTTCAGCCCAAAGGAAGATCGCGCGGCAGTCATCTTCCCGCGGAATCTCGATGCGCTGTTTCAGAGCGACCTCGGGCGCCTGGCACTTGGCGTGATGGACGACCGAGAGCTGTTCCCCGATCTTGCCCATATTCTCCTTTCCATGACGACCGAGGCTATGGACCTCATTCTGCGCGAGCACCTTTGGGACTATCTTGGGTCGCATCCCGTCGCCCTCCAAGACCTGGTACGCGGTTTTGCGTCCGACTTTCCGGAGCTGCCGGACCGGGTGCTCGCGGTGATCGCCACCCTGATGTCGGGACTTGGTGAGGGCACGGACAGTGTGGGGGCCGAGGCGCTCAGGGACCTATCCCAGCGAGGGGCAACCGCCGGGCGCGATCGACGCCAGACGCGCCGCCTGTGCGACGAAGCGTTGCGGGTGCTGCATCCTCAGAGTGAGGAATCGGGCCTGGCGGAGGCGGCGCGAGACGGCCTGGAGTCGCGGGTTCCCGCCCTCGCTGATTCGCCCGTACCGCGCGTCGCGGTACAACTGGTGGCGGGCAAACAAGGGCTGTCGTCGCGCAAGCGGGTGGTTCTGCGCCTGCATTACCTCAGGGGAGCAGACATCTTGCGCCGGGTCCGGGTCCAGCCGGGTGTGGAAAAGCAAGACAACTTGGCCGTCGGCCTGTTTGAGCGGCCCGCTGCCATCGGTCGACTTAAGCCCGACAACACGGCCGAGGTCGTGGTGCGCTACACACGCCTTCCGGACCTGGGCGGGTCCGTGACCTTGTTGATCACCGTGAATCAGTGGGACGCCACCGAGGGCGTCACCCTGCCGGTCGAGGTGCATGGCGAGCGTGCGCGCTTCGCGGTCGCCCCGCCGACACCGCTGAAGGATAAGCCCGTGAACCCCTACGTGGTTGGTGGGGCAATCACGGATATCGACCGGATCTTCGGGCGCCAGGAGAAGGTGGAGGAGATCGTGCGTCGGCTCATTGGGGAGCGCCAAGACAACATTGTCCTGGTGCTTGGCGAGCGGCGCATCGGCAAGACCACGGTACTAAACCATCTACGGGAGCACCCCGCAATCAAGGACCGTTATGTCTGCGTCTTCTCCGACCTCCAGTCGGCGGGGGATTTCCGCAATATCGGGGCCTTCTATCGCGCCTATTTAATCGATCCGATCCTCTGCGGCCTCAGAGACAAGGGTCTTCGGGAGATCCAGGCGCCGAGTGCGGCGGCACTGTCCGCTGCTCCGCACAAGGCCTTCGAGGCATTCATGGCGACAGTCGACAAGGCTGTCGGTGGAGCTGGGAAGCGTCTTCTCGTTCTGCTGGACGAGTTGGAGAAAGTCCTGGTGGCCGAGGAACGCCGACGCGAGCAGTCGGACGTCGAACTGCCGGATGATGTGATCGCGGCGATCCGGGCGGTCTTGCTTGCGTCGCGCTCTGTGAGCTTCGTGCTGGCCGGGGTCACCGACGTCGTGCGGCGCCACATCGAGGGGCCAGACAACCGCTTGTTCAGTCTTGCCTTGCTTGTCGAGCTTGGACGTTTAGGTCCAAACGCCGCGAAACGCCTGATCGCCGATCTCGCGGATCCCCATTACGAGGTCACCACGTTGGCCCAAAAGCGGATCGTCGCCGAGACTGGCGGTCATCCCTACCTGCTGCAACTCGTCTGCTTCGAATTGTTTGAGCAGATCGTCCAGGAGGGAGAACTGGTGGCCACCGAGGCGGACGTTGTGCATGTCATAGAACAGAAGATCATCCCTAAAGCCCAACCGTTTAGTTACATCGTGGAAACCATCCGGGATCGTAACGACTTGGCGGTATTGGATGCCCTCGCGGCACTTCAGACCGGAACGGCGTTCGTGTGCATCAAGGACATCCACCGGCACCTGCGGCGAAAGGGCGTGGAGTGGCCGGAGGAGGAACTGGTCGGGCGCCTCGAATCGATGTGCCGCCAAGCGCCCAGCCTGATTGCGCGCAGGACCAACCGGCGCTTCCAATACCGCATCGAAACCCCGCTGGTGGCGCGACATCGCAAGCGCTTGCAGCAAAGTCCGACCAGCCTGGTGGTGCGTACCCAAAGCCCAGCGGCGGAGTAGGCTGCCTCAATCAGGACGGCCATGCGGGAGCAGGCACCGGCGTTCGCCTTCGACGGTGGCTGTTGAGCGCGTTTAATGCGATTCCGGCGCGGCTCTACTCAGGGCCGACACCACGCCGCGGCCGCAGTGCATGAGCGAGGGTCGGTACATCCGTGAGCCATTCGCGCGACTCGAATGAGATGGTCAGGCCTGTTTAGCCTATGACCGTGTCCGGATAAAACCCCGAATCCATCACCTGCTCAAGCGAATACCGACAAGTCGGCGGGAAATCGCCCTCATCCATTCCGGTCTCATCCGCTGCCCAGCGCAGCGCACTGTCATAGGCATCCGCGATCAGCTCGGGAAGCTTCGACCTCAGACTGGGGCTGTCGTCCAGCAGTCGGCTGATGCGTTTGCGTTGCTCGATCAAGGTCCGCCGCCAACTTTTGGTCCTGTTGCCCGGCTGATGTTCCCATTTCAGCAGATGCGCCAGCAACACGACGAGGCGGCTCTCCAGCGCGCGCAGTTCGGTCTTGCCCATGGACTCCAGCTCCTCGGCAAGGTGAACGCAGTCGATCTCAGCGAACCGCTGCTCGCGCACCTGCCGGGCGGTCTGCATCGCCCAGGAATACAGGTCTTGATCATACAAAGACGCAGGCATCGAGACGATTTCCCGTTTCCTATCGCCGCACGGTGTCACCGCCGCTTGTTCAGGCTCTCCTGCAAGAGCGCGCCAAAGCTGCCCATGGTCTTTTCCGGCGCCGGCTCGGCCGGTTTGGCGCCACCCTTGGCTTGGGCTTTCGGCGGGGCGTATTGACGCGCGTCCGGGACCCCCTCGGTCTGCTTGTCGGCATCCAGGGTCAGGCTGATGCGCTTGCGCTCCAGGTCCACCCCGAGCACGGTCGCCTCCACGCTGTCGCCGACAGTCAGCACCTCGCTCGGGTGATTGACCCGCCGTCCGGCGCCCAATTCACTGATATGCACCAGGCCATCCACGCCCGCGGCCAATTCAATGAAGGCGCCGAAGGGCTGCAGGCGGCTCACCGTGCCGCGCACCCGGGTGCCGACCGGGAAGCTCTCCGCCGCATCCGCCCACGGGTCGCGCGACAGGGCACGGATCGACAGGGCAATCTTCGGGCGGCCCTTGCCGTCGGTGGCGGCCTCAATGCGCAGCACCGCGACCTCGACCGCCTGACCGGGGTGCAGCACCTCGCTCGGGTGTTTGATGTGGCCGAAGGCGAGTTCGCTGATATGGATCATGCCCTCAATGCCGCCGATGTCCACGAAGGCACCATAGTCCTTGAGGGTCGTGACCGTACCCGGCAGTATCGCGCCTTCTTTGAGGTTGGCACGCGTCTGCTCGGCGCGAATCCGCTGCTCCTCTTCCAGAATGGCGCGACGCGAGACCACCAGATTCGGATGTCGGCCGCCCTCGATCTTGGTAACGCGAAAGTCGAGCTTCTGGCCGATGAACTCCGACAGATCCTCGACGAAGCGGATGTCGATCTGCGAGGCCGGACAGAAGGCCCGCATCCCGGCGATCTGCACCTCCACCCCACCCTTGATCGATCCGGTCACCTGACCCGAGACCGGCAGACCCTGGCTATAGGCCTGCCGCACCTCCTCCAGACCGTGATACTTGTGCCCATGCTGACTGCCGAGCAGCAGAAAGCCGCTGTCCGGGTCCTTGCCGGTGACCGCCGCCTCGACCGCATCACCCACCGCGGCGGTCATCTCGCCCTCGGGGTTGCGCAACACCGACACCTCCATCCGCCCCTCGGTCTTACCGCCCAAATCGATGAACGCGAAGTCATCGCCGATGGACACGATGGTACCGCGCACCATCTCGCCCACCTTCGGCTCGCCCTGTTTGGCGGGCCGGGACTGGTCATGTTGTTTGAGGAGATCTTCGAAGCTCTCGGAACTGGACATCACTGTGCTCTAAACGCGGGGACCGGGTAGGGGGCGACAGGCCCCGGACTGTGCCGCGGGAGTCGCGGCTATGCCGCAGTATACCCCGGTATCCGGCGGATGCGTCCTTTGGGGGGTTTGGGGTGCGGTCAGCGCGACCACAATTTGCCGACATCGAGCGCGATGGTGCAATCAGGTAACACAATCGAGCAGGTTTCGCGCTGGAAATCACCGACTTTTCGATACTCGCCATCGACCAGCCGATACACCTTGGCCTTGGTCTGGCGGGGATAGAGCAGCAGGTAGTAGCCGACGCCTTCGTCGCGGTACAGCTGGAACTTGGTCCGCTCGTCGCGCATGGCGGTTTTCGGCGAGATCACCTCGGCGATCAACGCCGGCGCGCGCACGATGCGCTCGCCTTCCAGCGCGCCGCAAACAACGATGACATCCGGGCGCGTGACGGTGTCCTCGGAAAACTCGACGTCGATCTCGTAAAAGACTTCGCACGTTGGGCAAGCGTCGAAAAACGCGTCGAACTGGCGCAGCAAACGCCGTGCGACCCGCTGGTGTTCGACACCGGGCGAGGGCGCCATCGCCAGCGGCATGCCCCGAATCAGCTCCCAGTCGCCCTCCCAGCGCCGGTAATCGTCGAGACAGTAAAGTTCAATCGGGGTATTGATCGGCGCGGTGTCGGACATCGATCCGGTCTCCATTGGGCCTGGTTGATGAATCCGCGGTGTTGCACTAGTAGTGGAATCGCCCTTGAAGAAACGCGACGCGGTCATGCTTGACCAGGTAGACGCAGCGGTGCTCCGCGGTGATGCGGCGCGACCAGACGTCCCCGCCCAGATATTTCAGCGGCTCCGGTTTGCCGATACCCGAGAAGGGCTCCCGTAACACCGCCTGCACCAGTTCCAGCAGGCGCTTTGCGGTGCGGCGGTCGGTGGCGACCCAGTACTGCAAATCCTCAATGAAACCCGGCTGAAAGACGGCGAGCCGCGGCGGCTCAGTCTTCAAGGCCCACCGCCTGAGCGAGCGCCTCGACCGACATGGGCTCGCCGACGCCTTGGCGGGCACTGGCCAGCGCGGCGAGCAGGCGCTCGGCATTCCGCGGCGAGCGCAGCAGGTGCGCCGTCTCCATCAGGCTCTCCAACTCGTCGGCCGCGATGATGGCGACGGTATGACCACTGCGGCGACGGACCATAATCACCTCGCGGTCGTCCACGGCGCGATCCATCAGCGTCTTCAGTTGCCCGCGCGCCTGGCTGTAGGTGGTTTCGATCATGGCGAAGCCCGAGGAGAGTTGGACAGGAAGTCTGTACATTATAGCGAATTCCGGGGACAGTGCGGCTTGGCAGTCTCGCGCGAACGAACGGATTTTTCTCTCGTTCCCACGCCGGCGCCACTGCCATTTAGTTAAGCCATGCTGGCTCCCACGCTCCTGCGTGGGAGCAGGTGCGGGCGCTCCGCGTCCGGCGCCAAGACCAAACGCGGAGCGCCCGCCCGGCATTCCCACGCGGAGCGTGGGAACGAGAAGCCGAGCCATCGCTTCGCTGGAAATTCTGCACGGCAAGGTCACTGCGCGAGAGATTGCCGAGGTGCTGGCCTGGGCCGGGTCCAACCAGGCCATGCCGGCCCATCGTTTCGAGGAGCTTGCGCAATGAGCAAAGAGCATTTCCAACTCACCGCGGTTGCCGCGCTGCCGGACTACCACCTCCGTCTGCGCTATGCCGATGGGCACTCCTTCGAGGTCGATCTGCGTGAGTGGATCGCGACCACGGTCCCGCTGCGCCCCCTGCAAGACGCCGCGCTCTTCGCCCAGGCCAAGGTCGGCTGTGCCGGCAGGACAGTGGAATGGATCGAGGACGCGCTTGATCTCGGCGCCGACAACCTGCGCAACCTCGCGGTCGAACAAATGGGTGGGATCGGCCACGAACGCATCTGGAACTGGCTGCACGGAACGGGCATGACCCCGGACCAGGCCGCCCGCGCACTCGGCATCCCGCGGCGGATGCTGATCTATTACCGCGACGGCGAGAAACCGATCCCGCGTGCGATCTGGCTGGCCTGTCTCGGCTGGGAGGCCGTGCGCCCCACGGACGACAACCTGCCCCGGAACATCCCCACGGCACGGGAATACGCCGCGCTGCATTCCTGAGCCGGCGGGTGGATGCCGGGGAGCGTTGGAGCCTCTGGAGTGCGGTGAGCTTGCGAACCGCACCAGGCGGTGCCGGCGGTCAATCCGCCCGATCCGCTCGCCACCGGGGCCAGCGGTCCAGTTCGGGATCGCTCCCAGCGACGATAACGCCCGTGAGCGCGGCCAGGGCGGGATCGGCCGGTGCGCTGGTCCGGGTCAAGGCGGGTGCCTGATCCACGGCATGGCGGGCCACTTGCATCATCGGACGGGCGCCCGCCCGGCACCAGCCGAAACCAAGGGCTTGACTTTGCGCGCCGCCAACGGCAAAGTTTCGACGCAGCGGAGCACCGAACAGGATCGTCCCGAGGATGATCTGGCCCGCCCTGCCCGGTAACCCGTCCCCTCCCGCAGTGTCCGCGATTAGGCGGCGCTGTGCCCGCCAGTCATGAGATACCTCGGCTGGCATTCCCAGATAAGCCGTTACGGCAGATGGGCTTTTATCCCGGCTTCGCACACGAGGCCAGCGGGATATCCAAGGACTGAAGCCTGTGTCCAGGACTACCCTCAAGACCCGCCGCTCCGCGGCCTTTGAACGTCAACACGGCCGCTGCTACTACTGCGGCGCACCGATGTGGAACGAGAACCCTGCCGACTTCGCCGCTCAGCACGGGCTCACGCGCGGGGCCGCGGAGCGACTGCGATGCACGGCCGAGCACCTGCTGCCCAGACAGGACGGCGGTCCCGACTCGGCTGACAACATCGTCGCCGCGTGCGCCTTTTGTAATCACACCCGCCATCGCACCCCACGGGTATTGGCGCCGGGCGACTACCGTCAGCGGATCCAACGGCGGCTGCGGAAGCGGCGTTGGCATCCGCCGGAGATCAGGCAGTTGATGCCGACCCCTGGGGCGTCGCGGCCATCGTCATGATGCGCCGCGACAGCCAGGCGGTGGAGTCGTCCGCCACCGGCCACAAGCTGGCCATGACGCCCTTGGCCCCGTAACACTGCAACAATCTGGGACAGACCGCCGTTTCCGCGCAAGAGCAACTGCGAAACCGTGGTCCGCCCCTGGCTGTCTTACATCGGCATCCCGGCCCGGCAGGAGCCGGGTCTAGGTCGGCGGCAGCGGTACCGGAAGCTTGAGTGGCTGGTCGATGCGGACCAGGATGAACTCGTTGTTGTCGATGTCGGACCCGCGGCCGATGCTGAACGGATAGTTGTTGTCGTTGGCGATCAACAAGGTATGCGCATCGATCGGCAGCACGCTCTCGATGGTGACGAACGGGAAGCGAAAGGTCGGATCACCATCGCGGTTCAGATCGAACGGATCCGCGATCGCGAGCAGATCGACCAGTTCGGTCTTGCGTAGCCGTCCGTTCGCGTCCAGGTCGGTCAGATCGACCAGATAGATCTTCTTATGTCGGGCCGCGGCGCCTTGGTCTTTATCGCGCTCAATGACAAGGAACTGGGTGTCGTTGAGCTGGGTGAAGTCGCCGATCGCAACCCCGGGTGGGTCCAGCGGATAGAGCCAGCGCGCGTTGCTGTAGGCGCGGGTGCGGATGTCGAACTTGAGAATCCGCAGCGTACCGGCCGGGTCGCCATCGACGGTGCCTTCGAGCATCGGATACAGGGTCCAGCCGTCCGGGCTGATCGCCATGCCCTCGAAGCCGCGGCTGGTCGGCAGATTGGGCGCGCCGGTGCCGAGGAACGGATTTTGCGGGGCCTGTACCCCAGGGGTCGGAATCGCGGGGCCGATGATCTCGAAGCCTGCATTGGTGTGAACCAGGAATGGACCGAATTCGTCGCCGAACCAGAAGTTGCCCTCGGCATCGCGGCGGAAGGATTCCCGGTCCAGGTCGGCACCGGTCAGCAACCGGCCGGCGGCGATGGCCGGGGCCACCGGGATGTCGCCGTTGCCGTTGGGATAGTGCGTGCGCTCGGCGACGATCGGAAAGCCGATCCGCCGGTTGGGGTCGGACAGCGGCGTGCTGCTGGTCACCTTGACCGCACCGTTGCCGCCGGTCTCGGTACGGAAGTCGAGCTGCAGCCCATGTACGAAGAGCAGCGCATCGGCGGAGTCGGTCTGCGCCCCGAAGCCATTGTCCGATAGCGCGAGAAAGCCGCCGTCACCGGCCGCCAGGATCGCCGAGAAACCCTGCACCGGTTGCCGATCGACGAACGGCGCGGCACGGCCGTTGGGATCGGCGCTCAGGAATTGGCCCGAGGTCGGGCCGGCGATGAAGCTGTCGGCCGGCAGCGACGCGAAGCCGACCAGGGTCGGTCCGGCGCACACCGGGTTGATGAGCAGGCCCGACGCGGTCAGCAGCAGGGCTGCGACGATCGATGCTTGGCTGGTCATGGGAACCTCGGCGCGGCGGCGTTGCGAAGTGCGAAGCTCCAAGGATAACCAGCCGCTGTGACGCGTCGATGACAGGGTTTGTCGGTGCGTGGCCAGAAGTCCCTGCGCGGAACATCCCGCGCCCATGGTCGCCGCCCCGGAACTTCCTAATTTAAAACATTGATTTAGAGAGGGCTGTATACGGTGACTTAGGGCGGACAAGCGCCAGCGCAGTCCAGCGAATCCCGGCCGCCGCTGGTGGACTACGCTATCGCTTTTCCACCCTGGGGTCTTGCACTCGGCCAGGCGCCGGACGGCTACAATGCAGCTTGATGATGCGCAGCACCAGTGCCGACCCGGATCGCACGCCAGCCACCCACTTTGACCCACCGACGCCAGCCATGCCCCGACCCCGCCACCGCCGCGTTTCCCGCAAACGGCGCGCCCCGGCCGCCGGGCGCCACCATGACCACAGCTATAAGCAACTCTTCGCCCACGCTGAGATGGTTCGCGATTTGCTCACCGGCTTCGTGCGGGAGGACTGGGTCACGTCCCTGGACCTGGCTTCGCTGGAGACGGTCAAGGGCAGCTATGTCACCGACGATTACCGCGACCGCGAAGACGACATCATCTGGCGTGTTCGCTGGGCGGACGGCTGGTGTTACGTCTATCTTCTGATTGAGTTCCAGAGCACGGTAGACCCCTTCATGGCGGTGCGGATCAGCTGCTATGTCTCGCTCCTGTACCAGGACCTGATCGCGCAGAAGGCGCTGACCGCGGCCGGGACCCTCCCGCCGGTACTGCCGATAGTCCTTTACAACGGCGAGCCCCGCTGGACGGCGCCGACGGAACTGTCCGCACTGATCGACCCGGCGCCGGGTGGACTGGCGCACTATCGCCCCCACTGGCCTTACCTGCTGCTCGACGAAGGGGCGATCGTGGGCGACGCGGCCTATCCGGCCGAGGTCCGCAACCTGGTGGCGGCGCTATTCCAGTTGGAAAAGGCGCGTGACGAGCCGACCTGGCTTGCGGTCTACGCCCGGTTGGTGGCACTCCTGGACAGCGGCGCCCTGGACAGCCTCAAGCGTGCCTTCGGGCGTTGGATCTACCGCAGCTTCATCCGGAAGAAGCGCCCCGGCATCCGCCTGCCGGACATCAATGACTTTCAAGAGGTGCATGTCATGCTGCAACAACGGGTCGAACAGTGGAACGCGGAGATCCTCGAACAGGGACGCAAGGAGGGGCACAAGCACGCCTCGGACGCAAAAGGTAACTTCGTGTTTGATCGGACGGTTGCGCTTGA
>JACDZG010000277.1 GCA_013426805.1 Chromatiaceae bacterium | reverse complement strand
TGAACACCAGGTTGTCTTTATCGCTGTATATTCAGTTCGTTTTGCAAGAGGCTCAGCAATATGCGCTTTGATCTTCGACCGTTTTTCATCAGGTCTTCCGGGAGAATAATTACGGCTCAGCCCCTTTATTCCTGATTTATTGTAGCGCTTTATCCAATCCCTGACGGTGTGTGGATTGCGCTTTAATGTGCCGGATATGTGGTCAACATTATGACCTTCCGAGCAGAGCAGAATCATTAATGCTTTTTCCGAGTCTTTCGATGAAGATAACCTTCGGAATTGCTCGAGCTCTTGGCGCTCATCCGAATTTATGGAAATTTTTAACATGACTACCTCCTTGTTGATAGGGAGTTTGTCATGAAAAACTAAATGTGTCAATATTTTTATAGATATTTATGCAAAAACACTTACCATCATAAATATTTGCAAGTAAGCACTTGATGCCGGGAGGCATCAATGGGCAAAATTGGCGTGAAGATGTACCCCCAAGGCGCGGACAATCCGGTGAATAGTGTCGTAGCGGGGCTTGGCTCCAGGGGAGAGAGCCTTGTAAAGACTTTCGCGGCCAAGGCCGGAATCATTTGCCAGCCTGGTCATGCCACGGGCACGGGCCACATTGCCGAGAGCAACTAAAAACATTGCTGGATCGGGGTCTTCGAGGGCGGCGTTGAGATATTCGGTGATGACTTCATCATTGTCGAGATAGTCGGCAATGTCAAAGGGGGCGATTGTGGTCATTGGTCACTCCTTTGGTAAGGTTTTCAGCATCTCCCGGGCACGGATGATGTCTTTTTTCTGGGTGGATTTGTCACCGCCAAGCAACAGCAGGTAAACAACAGCGCCGCGTCTGGTGAAATAGACGCGGTACCCTGGCCCTGTGTGGATTTTAAGCTCGGACACGCCGCCGCCAACCGGTTGGCAGTCGCCAAAGTTGCCGTGTTGGAAGGAATCGAGGCGTTGCAGGATACGAGCTTTGCCGGTCATGTCCTTCAGCCCTGAGAGCCAAGCGTCAAAAGTGGCGGTGCGTTTTATTGTGTTCACGATAGTATCGTATTCATTTGGATACAGCAGGTCAAGGTAAATTTTATGGTGACACGAATAGTGTCAAAGGTCGAAAGATTGACCAAGAACGCGTTTTGTCTGCCCTCTGATAGTTGTGTTTATGGGGTTGGCTCCTGATTAGGCTCCAGCTATACCCTGAAAGAGATTGCCGCTCATCTTTCCATTTGCTATATGATGGTGAGAAAGATTTTGAAAAAGAGAGCAAAAGAAAACTGATTTTTCAAGATATGCCTCTCTTATTCTCTTTGTTGCGGAAGTGGTTGGAGACGTAAAAGAATAATTATTTTTGTTTGTTCAACCATCGGTAATTAGCATGATCATAAACCTTAATCCCACTAACTTTCTGCCCGACTTTGGCGGCCCAGTTATAACCAGGATGGGCATCGTGAAAGTAGCCAAACTGCGCGCCCTCAATATTATCAATGTAGGTACCTTGATCAGTCTCAATGATTTGCATATTGTTCTGCCAGCGTTCATTTAATGACTGACCTGTTACAGTCTTCACAGAAAGTATTTCATGTGTTTCCATAATGAGTCCTTTTTACTAAAAATCGCTTTTGTCTGTTGATATCTCAGCTTGGATAATACCTTTCTTTTGCCAATTGCGTAAATAGCCTGAGCGTAAATTGCTGTTAACGCTTGAGCTTTCTGAAAAGTTTATTGCATTCCACTCTTTGATTTCTTTGGAGCCATCGAACTTGTGTAACAAAAGGTACGCAACTTTTTTTTGCAATAACAATCTCTTAAAGTTTTCTTCGTTGCTTGGGTAATAAACAATCTCTAAAGATCTTGGCATTTCAATTGCTGTCTTGATCGAAGCCAAAGATTCAATGCCTTGACACTCTTCATAAGCATCTAAAATTCTTTCAATGACTCTTGCGGGATCTTCAAAACCTAATGCATGGGAGCCAAGGCGCTGATATAAGCCTACTGGAATTTCAATTGTTTGTTTCATCTGACATTCCTCCAAATTAAAATATTTGATATCATTTGAAATAAATAATATCAAATAAATCTTTTTAGGTCAAGCTTTTTTTATTGTTAGGAGAAAACGGGGTCGGAGTAATATCCTGGCCGTTGTTGTTCGACATGGGCGAGGTCATATTCTGGTCATCAATAATTGCCTGGAAGAGATGTTTTTCCACAGACACTGAAAAATTGAGGGTATTCAACA
>JACDZG010000276.1 GCA_013426805.1 Chromatiaceae bacterium | reverse complement strand
AGCACGCCTCGGACGCAAAAGGTAACTTCGTGTTTGATCGGACGGTTGCGCTTGAACGGTCGCAGCCGGCGCTTGACTTGCGTCGCAAAAAGTAATATCCATATGACGTATGCCGCGATCAACCGATTCGCAGAGGGCCGAACGCCTCAACGCTGCCCATGGGCTGCTCGCACGCGGGCTCAGCGTCGCGCAGGCGTGTGTGTCACTGGCAAGCCAGTTCGCCATGTCCCGGCGTCACGCCTACCGCTACGTCCAAGAGGCCCAGTCGCTCACGGTCCCGGTGCCACTGGCGGAGTCTTCAGTGGCAGTGACGTTCAAGTTGCCGCCGAGCCTGGTACAGGACATCCGGGCGCGGGCGGTGTCGGACGGGACGACGATCAGCGAGACCGTCGCGCGGGCGCTGTCGGCCTATCTGGCAGGCGTCCGTGGCCATGGCGCATAAAGGCGATGGCCGTCGTCCTGTCATCGAACTGGAATACGGCTTTGACCGTCTGCTCGGCCGCAAGTTGGAGCAGGCATACGAAATCCTGGTACCTGAGCAAGTCCGCGTCGCCACGGCGGGGCCGCGGGTAAAGGAGGAACGCCATGAAGACGGCCGCGATCTACGCCCGGGTGTCCTCGGACCAGCAGCGGGAGGACCACACGATTGCCAGCCAGACGGCGGCACTCAAGGAGTTCGCCGCCGCCCACGGGTTCGACGTACCTGAGGACTGGGTCTTCGAAGATGCCGGCTACAGCGGCGCCACGTTGGTGCGGCCCGGCCTGGAACGGATTCGCGATCTCGCGGCCGCGGGGCATCTCCAAGCGGTGCTGGTTCACGCGCCCGACCGCTTGAGTCGCAAGTATGCCTATCAGGTGTTGCTGATGGAGGAGTTCTCCCGCCATGGTGTCGAGACGGTGTTCATCAAGGCGCCGCCGTCGAGCACGCCGGAGGACCAACTGCTGGTGCAGTTTCAAGGGATGATCGCCGAGTACGAACGGGCGCAAATCCTTGAGCGCTCGCGCCGCGGCAAGCGTTACCGCGCCCAGGCGGGCGAGGTTGGCGTGTTGACCACCGCGCCTTACGGCTACTGCTACGTCAAGAAAACCGATGCCACACCGGCCTGCTTCGAGGTCATCGCCGCCGAGGCTGAGGTGGTGCGCATGATCTATGAGAAGTACACCATGGCGGGGCTGTCCATCGGCGCCATCACCCGCCTGCTCAACGCGCAAGGGATACCAACCCGCCGCCGCGCGCCGCGTTGGGAGCGCTCGACGGTGTGGGGCGTGCTGCGCAACCCCGCCTACCAAGGCACCGCCTGCTTCGGCAAGACGCAGGTGGCGCCACGTCAGCGCGTGACCCGGCCGCTACGCCGCGCGGGTCACACGCGTCGCGGCGCGATGACCACGATCGCGCGGCCCCGTGCCGAGTGGATCGAGATCCCCGTCCCCCCGCTGGTGTCCGCGGAGACGTTCGCGCTGGCGGCAGAGCGACTGGTAAACAATCAGCGCTTTGCTGCGCGCCGTACCATCGAGCCCAGCCTGGTCCAAGGGATGGTCGTGTGCAAGAAATGCGGCTATGCCTTGTGCCGCACATCGACGCGCAGTTCGGCCCGCAAGATCCACTACTATCGCTGTATCGGATCGGACGCGTGGCGACACTTGGGCGGACCCGTCTGCGACAGCCGTCCCATCCGGCAGGACGTGCTCGATCAGGTCGTGTGGACCGAGGTGATGCGGCTGTTGGAGGACCCGACCTTGATCGCCGCCGAGCTCAATCGACGCCTGGCCACCGCTCACACCGCCGAGCCAACGCGGCAGCGACAGGAGGCACTGGAGCGTGAGGCGGTCAGGGTACGCAAGGCGATCGAACGACTGGTGACGGCCTACCAGGAGGACCTGCTGTCGCTGGAGGAACTGCGTCAGCGCATGCCGGACCTCCGGCGCCGCGAGCAGGGGGCGGCAGCGCAATTGCAGTCCATCGCTGATCAGACCGCCGAGCGTACGGCCACCCTGCGCTTGGCTGAGAGTCTATCCGACTTCCTCACGCGCCTGCGCACGCGTGCCCAGACGCTCGACATCCACGAGCGCCAACGCATCGTGCGCCTGGTGGTGAAGGAGGTCCTGGTGGCCGACAACACCATCGTCATTCGCCACTCGATCCCTGTCCACGCCACGCCTCCAGGCGACAGCGACCCCTCACCACCCTCACCGGAGGGTCGAGGTCCCTGCGGGGACCAAGATTACCTTTTGCGTCCGAGGCGTGAG
>JACDZG010000275.1 GCA_013426805.1 Chromatiaceae bacterium | reverse complement strand
ACAACGGCGTGAGCGATCGGGCTAAACACTGCCAATGTGACGAAGTAGAATTAGGAAGCAGATCATGAACCCGCACGGTGAGACGGAATGCCCTGCCAGGTGAAACCGAGACGGTCGGACTTTAGCGACAGGTGATCACCCGGCGCACATGGTAAACTGACGACAATTAGCCGAAGGGCGAGACGATGGGCGACACTCCCCCTGCTCCCCCATCGCCGGCCAGGATGGCGAGAACGCCGCGGCCTCCGCACTGCGGCCACACCTGAGCATCAAGGAGCGACTAAGTGCCTGCCAAACCCAAAACCCTCCCGACTACCGTCATCGAAGACGGCCGGGTGCTGGACTGCATCACCGACCGCGCCATCAAGGACAGCCCCAAGGAGGTTGCTATACTGCTACAAGTGCCACGCGATATTTTGGAGCTGATACCATGATCGACATTCGCTACGACACCGACGCCGTAGTCATCAAGATCCCGAAAGGGCTGGCCGCGGCGGGTTATATCCAGGAATTCCTGGAGCGCGTGCGGGTCGACGCGATACTGGAACATAGCGAGGCGACTGATGAGCAGATTCGCGTGCTTGCCGATGAGGTGGACGCCAACTGGTGGGCCGAGAATCGCAGTCGGCTGATGGGCGGAGCAGCTGATTGAATGCAGTCGTCGTCGATACGAATATCCTGTTCTCTATGCTGCTAAGCCGGCAAGGGCGGCTGCGGGATATCCTTTTCCACGCCGGTAATACGCGCTTCTACTGCTGCCGCTTTTCCATCGTTGAGCTGTTCAAGCACAAGCAGAAATTGCTCGGGTGCTCGAAGCTGGAGGAACCGGACCTGCTGGAAGCGCTGAATGTCATATTGGGCCGACTGTCGTTCTACGAACGGTTGCCGCAGTCTCAAGCGATCACCGACGCGGACATCGCCAGGGAGATCGATGATGACCGGCGCGGGCGGCGCCATGAGTCAATTGCCGAACACTTACGTTAGCAGAGTCAAGATGATACAACCGATCCGTCAGATCATCGAAGATGCGCCGCAGTCCGTCCAGATACCGCCCGAGCTGCGACACCGCCGTATCGAGCTGATCATCTGGCCGCTGGACGCCGCCGAGGTGGTGGATGCGCCATCCGAGTATGAACGGGCCAGGGTGGACAAGATCGTGATCCCGGATCGGGATGAACGTAATGCCAGGCGATGAGTTCGTCGATACCAACATCTGGGTCTATGCCCATCTGGACGACCCCGGTGAACCCCGGGCTAAAGCTGCCTGGCAACTCATCAAACGCCTGCCGCGGCCGGTCGTCAGCGCCCAGGTCATTGCGGAATATTTCAGCGTCATGCGCCGCAATGGCCAAGAGGATGCCTGGGCTCAGCGCAACGTGGAACGCATGCTCCAGCATTGCCGCATTCAGACATTGGATCTGCAGGTCATTCATCGCGCGATTGCGCTTCGACGCCGCTACGGTTTCCCCTATTGGGACTGTCAGATCCTTGCCGCCGCTCTAGCGGCCGGCTGTTCGATCCTCTACACCGAAGACCTCCAACACGGGCAACGCATTGAGGAACTGACCGTCATCGACCCCCTCAAACCTGATCCTACCGGTGTGCACGAATCTATACCATGAGGAGCAAATCAGTACCATGCTGCTCACTCTTTCGGGGCGAATGGGCTTTGTCAAGACCTGTAAGATGGCATCAACGAATCAACAACTTACCAGGGACACCGAGACCCCCTGCGCACCCGGTACCTTGAGACTGGTATAGACGGGTTTGAAGACCACCAAGTCCTAGAACTGCTTCTATTTTGCGTTGTGCCGCGCGGCGATATCAACCCCATCGTTCACCGGCTTCTGCATCTTTCGGCGCCTAGTCCACCATCCTTGAAGCGTACACCAAGAGGCATTGATTACGAATCCGACTAAGACCGCGCTGTTTGTATGGAACATGCGGCCTTAAGTCGCTGAAGAATAAGTTGCTCGTGAGCCGAGGCCATAGACGGGCGGCCGGTTTTATGACCAAGGCCGACACTCGGCGTGATCGGCATACCGGTACTGGATCACGTCGCCTTGGCCGGAGACCAGACCTTCAGTTTTCCCCGCGATGGCGCCTTGCCCAAGAACGCACAATTGAGTACGAAGATCATGCATTATACTGACAGCCAGCAGCAGGCGATCGACACCCTTGACGGCAACCTGCAGATCATTGCGGCTCTTCGGGATCTCAGTAGGTTGTGATATACTTATATTTCAGCATCTTGCG
>JACDZG010000274.1 GCA_013426805.1 Chromatiaceae bacterium | reverse complement strand
AAGTGGCCAGCATTCATGGTAAGTACTGCATAAACTTTGGATGCTGAATAGTTACATTCATTTAATCAAACATTTATTAGGGATGGCGAAGAAGAGTCTTTTCTTGGTAGAAAAAAACCAATACTAATAACTGATAAGAAGTGGACCAATTCCAGAAACGAAGCAATAAGAACTTTGCTTTATAAAATAGCAACCTCAAAAGAAGACATAATGTCCTCTTTTTGTTATAGATTTCTAAACAAAAAGTCTGGTGCAATAATTTCAGATTTAGAAATAGACGCATTTAATAACAAGTGCTGTGACAAAGTAAAAACATATTTTTCTGAATCTGCATTAAGCTCCTACTCGTTAAAAAGATTGTCGCTCTTATTTACAATTAAAAAACCAGCAGTTATGCCAGATGATAAGTGGGAAGAGATCCAGAAATATCTATCAGCCAATTACATTTCAAAATACATTGGTGACTTATATCTTTCAGACAGAAAAAAAATAACATCTGTGGATACTCAATGCCCAGAGTTCATTCAAAAGACCTGGAGTTTTGAGTTTCATAGACTTTCCCATCCTTCTGATGGATGCGGGCAACTTCCCGTAAATTTATTCTCTGAGATGGAACATTCCTGGGATTCCGCCTCAACTTGAAGATATGGTGGTGGTTCATCCTCAATGGGAGGCTGGAATTTACGGTACTTCGGGTTCCACCACGCTCGTATTCGAACATTGCCTAAAATATTTTGCAGTCCCAGCCGGACTCGTCCGGCTGTAATCTGGTTTTTCTTGCGCCATGGAGTTAAGTGCATCAAGTTTTCCATCTGGTCGCCACAATAGGTTGCCAGTAACTGCGGTAAAGCATAGGCGATGGATAGAATCTGGGTCCAACGATGCAACACCAGTCGCGACTGTTGCCAGGCATCTTTCCAGCCCCATCGGTTCTTCATCTGGTTGAAGAGATCTTCGATGGACCATCTGCGGCCATAATAGATAAAAATCTGTTGAGGCAACAAGTCGCTTCGCGTGGACAGAATCAGCCGCTGTTTACTCAAGACACCGTTTTCATCTTCAAATTGCATCCAGATGGCCCGGACTTTTCGCCCTTTCATGAATCTGGCCAGGCAAACAGCGCTCCGATAACGCACCCATTGCCACTTGCCATACAGGAAGACCTTTTCGCGTGTTTCCACCAAGGCGTTGACCACCTCGGCATCATACTGGTCGCCATATATATATGCGTGGCCTGCCCCTGCGGCCAGCAAAAACGGGAATCCCAAACAGGGCGGTATCTCTTCTTACCTGGCCGATTGTGTGGAAGCCAAGTTGCAGCACGTATTGAAGATAGGGCCATTTCATATACCAGCTGTCCACCAGGGTAATGACCTGTTTACCGGCAAAGACAGGGGCAATGACACGGAGCAGAACTTTTGCTGCGTCAAGCTTACTGCTGTTACCTGTCGTCCGCATGAGCCTGGACAACAAAGGGATGGCCGCATGCTTCATGCCGGCGCTGATGGACAGGGCCATGCTCACCCAGCATTGCCCGAGGGCATATTTGGGTCGGTTGCTTTTATTCCCATGCTGATGATGGATACCGCAGTCAGGTGCTTTCCTTGAGCTACGGTAGATAAAGGTGTCATCAAAGATGATGAACCATATCGGCTGTGGGAAAAAAGCTGTCATCAACCGGGCCATCTGGACGCCTAAAGCTACCCAGGACCATTTACCCTGCTGGAGCCATTTGTAATATGCGCTCCAACTGCGGACAGGATTGATGGCCAGCCAGGCCTCAGTTACAAACCCAGCCTGGGTTATCATAGCTCCAACAAGCAACTCAATGAATGTTGGAACGCATCGAATTGGTAGTGCCCGCACCAGGAATGTGATACATTCAAACAGGGTGCAGGGGATATTGCCGTATCCCTTATTATCCATAACGGCCTCCAGAAGTTAAGATGAAAATTTTTCTTCTAGAGGCCGTTTTCTCAGCCAAATTGACGACAGCTGATGCGTATTGCCGGGGTCAATTTGGCTGAGAAAACGGCGCATTTTATGCCGCTATGTCAATAGTTTTTTTAACGATTTTGTTAATTTTTATAAGATATGGTTGCAGCTACGTTATTGGCTGAAACTCCAAACTCCAGTTTTTCATGACAAACTCCCTATAAACAAGGAGGTAGTCATGTTAAAAATTTCCATAAATTCGGATGAGCGCCAAGAGCTTGAGCAATTCCGAAGGTTATCTTCATCGAAAGACTCAGAAAAAGCATTAATGATTC
>JACDZG010000273.1 GCA_013426805.1 Chromatiaceae bacterium | reverse complement strand
TGACTCGAGCGTCTGGGTTGCTGCGGGTGTTGCGGCCGGGCGCCGGTTAACGCTAAACGTTATGCCTTAAAAAATCCGTCACATGTCTAGACTCTTCATTAGCCATGCAACTGCCGACCGTAGCTTTGTCGAACAAGAGCTTCTTGGTTTACTCCGTGCTTTGGGGTTTGACCCGTGGTTCGCCGAAGAAGATATACAAACTGCACAGCAATGGGAACGATCGATTCTTGGGGCGCTTAAGTCGTCAAAATGGTTCGTGCTCGTCATGTCGCCACGGTCAGCGATGTCGGAATGGGTAAAAGATGAAATTTCATGGGCAATAGATGAGATACCCGACCACATCATTCCTATTCTAATAGAAGACTGTCACCTTCGAGACTTCCATATACGCATTCCACGGCTACAGTACCTTGATTTTCGGAAAAGAATCCGTGATGCTCGCGAAGCTCTTGTAGAGCTACTGGTGAACTCCGAGTATAAGCCGTACATTCGCGACTTAGGTCCTCCTGACGCACTTCGTGACCTCAGACAACGGTTTTGGAGACCGATTATAGATGACGGACTGCAAATTGTTCTTGGCCGCTTCACCGAGTTTTCACAGTTTGAACAGTCTGGATTTCTAGGCGTAGGCGACGCCGTAGCGATGACCGAGATTCAATCTTGTCTGGGGACCCTAGGTATATCAGGAGTCCCTATTTCCTACGCCGACCGTCTGGACGGCGATGCACTCAAGACGAATTTGATACTGCTCGGTGGGCCTGACGCGAATGTGTTAGCCCGTGAGACTGTGTCTCGACTTATTACGACATTAAAATTTGGGGATCCAGATCGACATGTAATCGCTTTATTTGACTCACAAGGGGATAAGTACTTTGTTCCGCGACGCGGCGCTTCAGACAAAATTGAAAATGACTTTGGGATTATTTTTTGGTGTCAAAACCCATTCGAGCCTCGCAAACGTGTTCTTTTAGGCGCTGGCAGTTTCGGCTACGGAACTTGGGCTTGTGTTCGTCACGTTCTTTCCTCTGAGTTCCTTACAAATTCCCTGGTCGCAAGGGGTGCGAATTTGGAATGTCTAATCGAGGCCGACATTCTCTGGGAAACTCCACAACGTATTAGAGCGCATATCGTTCGCGAACTGCCAAGCCAGAAATAGAACGCGAGAAAACCGGGGACAGACCACGTTTTCCCCTGAATCCTCTGCGCCGGCAACGAAGAAAACCAAAGATCGCCCAACCTAGTCGTGTAACTCTGCGTCGCTCGCCGCGCGTCCGGGCTAAGAGGATATCCGGCACACAATATGCTAGCCTCTGCGATCACGCGGCTTCAAGTTTCCCGGATAGAATCAGCGCACAGGCCAGATCAACCAACGCCATGAAATTCGCGCCCAAACACGTGTAGCGGGTACGAATCGCCCGAAAGCCTTTCAACCAAGCGATCGTGCGCTCGACAACCCAGCGCCGCGCCGGTTGGGTGGTCGCGCCCGCAGTCGTTTTCTCTTCGCCAATCCGGCGAATGTGCGGCACATAAGCTTTCTCCGCGACTTCCGTGTCGACCCGGGCGTAGTCGTACCCCTTGTCCAAGCACAGATGTTGGGGGTGTTCGGTGGTCGGTGCGGGCGGCGGCAACACATCCAATGCCAACGTCGAGGACACCAACCGACTGTCATGCACGTTTGCGCCGACCAACTCGACCGCCAAGGGGACCCCCTGTTGCTCGACATGGAGATGGAGTTTGCTGCCGCTGCGCCCCCGGTCCGTCGGATTTCGCCCCAGCCCTTCCTCGGCCAGACACACCGGTTGGCCACGGACGGGGGCTTGCAGCAAGGTGCCGTCCATCGCCTGCCACTCCCACTGAATGCCCTTCAGTGCGTGATACTCCTGAGCATACAAGCGGAAAATCTCCGCAAACACGCCGGCGTGCGCCCAGCGCTGAAAGTGCTCGTGGACGGCACTTTTTGAACCATAGTACGGCGGCAAAAAATGCCACTGGCAGCCCGTTTTAAGGACGTAGAAGATGCCGTTCAAGATGCTGCGGAAATCACGGGGCGGACTGCCACCGGATTTTGTTCGCTTAAAGGGGGCCAACAAGGGTTCAACCTTGCGCCAGAAATCATCCGAAATTTCATGGATTATCATCGTCTCCTCCGTGGTTTGATTGACAGCCCTCAAAATTTTCAACTACTTACAGTATAGGGTATATGCACCTGTTGTGCCGGATATCCTCTAAGCTCCGGTTGCGAAAAGTACGTCGCAGACGTACAATTTTGCGTGCTCACAA
>JACDZG010000112.1 GCA_013426805.1 Chromatiaceae bacterium | reverse complement strand
CGCAAGCGGGCTCCTACGGGTTGGATTTTTCGCGGAAATCACCTTACGTTAGATTATGGAGCAACAAAAAGCCTTGATGTTGACTCATACCCTAATCCTCGGGGCTAAGTCCGACAGGCTGCTAGGTCCGGTTATCACGTCCGAAGGCTATAACGGGGTGCGATCAACCGGGATGTGGCGTACGACGGCCATGTTTCTGGATTCGCACGACAGACCGAGGCGTCAGCGCCGGCTGACGCGTCGGCCTCCGGGTGCGTCGCCCCGGTCGCCGGAGGGCGAGCCGGGGCGTGGGACGACGTCTTGTTGGAGTCGCCTTAGAAGTCCAGGCGGCTGACTTGCGTCTGGGTTCCGGCATCTTTGATCAAGACTTGTGCGCCGCCCGCCGACGGTACGCCGAGTACGGCGATTTCGGGACGGCCGTTGCCGTTCAGGTCGGGTAACACGGCCAGATCCTTCGGCGTGAGCGTATCGAACCAGACATTGCGCACCAGGGTGCTGGAGACGGCGTCGCGCAGTTCGGTCTTGAGCGAGTCGGCGGTGTCGCGGCTCAGCACCGCCAGTTCGGCGACCCCATTGCCGTTGAGGTCCGGCAACGGCGCAAGTTGCAACGGTGTGAAGGTGCGGCTGTAGGTGGCGATGCCCAGTTGTACGGCGGTGCCGGCGTCGAGCGTTCTCACCTCGACGTTCATGCTGGCGTTGCGTCCCAAGACCGCGATTTCCGGGGTGCGGTTGCCATTGGTGTCGGGTATCGCGGCCAGCCCGATGGGCGTGACGTTTTTCGGCCACAACAGGTTCTTGACCAACTGCCCACTCTGGGTGTCGCGCAGTTCGACCTTTGGCTGGCTGCCGCTCTTGATGCCGAGTACCGCCAATTCCGCTGCACCGTTACCATTTGCATCGGCGATCACGGCGAAGTCGAGCGGTTGATAGGTCTTGTCGAAAGACACTTGGCGCAGCCGCACGCCGGTGCGTGCGTCTCTGATTTCGGCAGCGACCGCCCCGGTGCTGCCGTGGATGCCGAGGACGGCCAGTTCGGCCGCGCCATTGCCGTTGAGATCCGGCACCACCGCCAACCGTTTGGGCCGGAGGGCGGCGGTGAAGGTGAGTGCGGTGCGCCGTTCGCCGGTGCGGGTGTCGCGCACCTCGACCTGGACCTGGGCGTCCGCGGTGAAGCGCAGCAGGGCCAGTTCCGGCGCGCCGTTGCCGTCCAGGTCCGGCACCATGACCGCGTCGATCGGCGCATAGGTGCTGCCGAAGTCAATGGTTTGGATCAGCGTCCCGGCGACCGCTTGCTTGACCATGCCGGTGACCGTCTGCGCCGCGACATCCTCAAACAGGACCGCGACGGCCTGGGTACCGTCGCCGGTGACGTCACCGAGCGCGACCAGCCACAGCGGCGCATCGACCGACACGGACGTATCCGCGGCGATCTTAACGATAAAGCCGTCGTTCAAGCCGCCGAAATCCGGCTGCAAGGCGCCCCCGGTGGTCGGAAAACCCGCGCCCGTCAGTCCGGCGACATAGATGTTGCCGGCCGCATCGAGTCCGACTCCGCGGCCTGAGGTGTCGCCAGGCCCGCTGACCCCCAGGTGGCTGGAGAAGACGAGTGTCGCGCCGGTCGCGTCGAGCTGGGTCACGAAGGCATCCATCACGTCGTCCTGGGGGACCGGCATGAGTGGGTTCCTGGTCGGGAAGTCGGGCGAGCCGGAATCACCGGTCACGACCGCGTTGCCGGCCGCATCCACCGCGATGTTGGAACCCCATTCCCAGCCGCTGCCGCCCAGGTAGGTGGCATAGACCAGTGTGCTCCCGGCGGCATCAAGCTGCGCCACATAGGCGTCGGGCGGGTTGTCCGTCAGGCCGCCGCCGAGTGCGGACTGGAAGGGGTTACGGGTCGGAAAATTGGTCGATGTCGTATTGCCGCTGAGATACGCGTGTCCGGCGCCGTCGAGGGCAATGCCCAGACCCTGTTCGTCTGCGCTGCCGCCCAGGTAGGTGGCGTAGACGAGGGCTGCACCGGTCGGATTGAGCTTGGCGACGAAGGCATCGAACGAACCGTTGGCCGTGGGTTGTAAGGCGTTGCTGGTCGTCGGAAAGTCGCTCGACAAGGACATGCCGTGCACGTAGGCGTTGCCGGCCGCATCCACGGCAATGCCGGCCGCGTCATCGTAATCACTGCCGCCCAGGTAGGTTGAATAAACGAGCGCGGTCCCGGCCGGATTGAGCTTGGCGACCACGGCGTCAGGCCCGGTGCCGGCCAGTGTGGTTTGCTGTGCCTGGTGGGTCGGAAAGTCCACCGAATCGCTGCCGCCGGTCACATAGGCGCTGCCCGTGCTGTCGACGGCGATGCTGGTCCCGCCGATCTCGGTGATGGTCTCGCTGGTGCTGCCGCCCAGATAGGTCGAGTAGATCAAGTCAGACCCGGTCGCATTGAGTTTGGCGACGAACAGGTCGAAGCCGCCCGCGCGTGCCGGCTGCAGGGCGCTGTGCAGCGGGAAGTCGGCCGAGCGCGTGGCACCCATCACATAGGCGCTGCCGGCCGCGTCCACGGCGATGCTGTCGGCGACGTCGTAATCGTTACCGCCCAGGTAGGTGGCGTAGAGCAGTGTCGCGCCGGTGGGGTCGAGCTTGGCGACGAAGGCGTCCTGAATCAGGCCGCCCGGCGCGGGTGCGGGTTGCACGGCGTCGGTCGTGGTCGGAAAGTCGTCCGACCAGGTTTGCCCGGTGACATAGGCGTTGCCGGCCGCATCCACCGCGATGCCGTTGATCCGGTCGACCCCGGTGCCGCCGAGGTAGGTGGCATAACTCAATATCGGGTCGATGACCAGTGTTCGCGTGGTGTCATAGTCGCCCAGCACCAGGCCGACTTGCTGGTTGTCGGCCAGCAGATAGCGGGCCGGGATCGGTGTGCGTTCGCCGTTGGCTTCCTGGTAGACCCGTGGGGCCTGCTGGACGAGTTCGCCGCCCTGAAGAGTCAAGATCAGGTTGCCTGACGCATCGAGCCGCAGCGCGTCGGCGCCGTTGAAGGCCAGTGCGATGACCTTGGGGTTTGCCCCCGGGGCCAGGACCAGGTCGTACTCCAGTTCGCCCTGGTTGCCGTAATAGACCAGATCGATGCCGGGGTAGACACTCTCGCAGCGGACTTTGGCGTAGGTGGACAGGCCGGTGCGCCAGGCCGCGGGGTCCCGGCCGCGCAGATAGTTGATGGTGCCCGGCAGGGGGTCTTCGCCGCGCACCAGCGCGGCGGGATTGGCGCCGACCAGGCTCAGGCGCAGCACGGCCGGGGGGGTGGCAGCCGCGGTCGGTGTCGGGTCGAAGCGCGGCGCCGGGCGGGCGCCCGGTTGAGGTCGGTCGGCCGCTGGCGGCTGGCCGGTGCGCAATGAGAGCACCGCCTCGGCGGGGGTCAGGAACAGCCGATAGCCTGGGCCGTGCGCGAGGAACTTGACCGCGGCATCGACCTGGCCGCCATTGGTCTCGAAGGTGTAGGGGAGCTTGCCATAGTCGGCCTGCACCCGCGCCTGGGCCGCCGGATCCGGGGCGGCGGATGGCTGGACTGGCCGGGGGGGCTGGTCCAGCGCGCCGCGGGGCTGTCCGGGGTCTGTTGTTGCCGCGACCAGCAGGCCGCTGCCGAGGGTCAGCAGGGCGGTCAGCAGTCCGATCCGCGAGTTGTACTGGTGCATTCGGAGGTTCCTTGAGAAAAAAAATCTGAAGAAGCGCATTCCAGGTGCGCGGCGATGGCCGCAGGCGTCGCCCTGGAGAAGAAAAGAGTTTTCGTGGAACGGCCGGTGAGCGCGCGACGCGTTCGCGTCCGGTCCTGCGATTGAGCCGCGGCGAGACGCCGCTCTCAGAGTACCACGGTGTCTCGTGTCGCCGGTGGCGAGCCTGCGCAACACGACGACTGTGATCTACGTCACATCTTGAAGTATACGGATGTTAAGGTGTGGTTATCACTTCGGGAACCACCTTTGGTCGCCCGTCAACTGCCGTTCGGCGGGAATTTGCAGCCGGTGGTCCGTCTGAACCCAGGCTGATCGGTTGTTGCGCCGGAATAGAGTGCAAGTGCTAATGTTAGGGTGCGATTTCGGCGCTTGATCGGCGTTTCCGCCGGTTGCGCGCGCGGTCGCGCGGGCTTGCCGTCCGGCCCGGATGAGGGCGCCGGTGCCGGACCACAGGGGCCGAGCGCCGTCAGGTCGATGGCGGGTCCACTGGCCGAGCCCGCTGCCTGAGTCGCGCGCCCAGTGTCGATTCAACCTGAACGGAGTGTGTGATGCTGTTTACTGCCTTTTTGCTGGGCCTGGCCGCATTCTCGATTTATCGGGTGATTATCCAGGCGTTTTACACCGTCAAGCCCAATGAGCGGGCGGTGCTCACCTCGCTCGGGCGGGCCGAGCGCCTGGAGGGCCAACTGGTGGCCGACCTTGAACTGACCGAGGAGGAGCGGGCGCGTTACCGCTTCCCACGCCTGCGGGTCGTCGGCCCGGGCGGGCCTTACTTCAAGTGGCCCTGGCAGGACGTGCACAAGGTCGATGTGGCCACGCAAGCCTTGGACCTGACCTGGGATCCCACCAAGCGCCAGACCACCATCGAGGCGGTGACCAAAGACAATCTGACGACCGGTGTCAACGGTCAGATTCGCTTTCGCGTCTCGGAGGCCAACCTCTATCCGTTCATCTTCGGGGTTGCGGATCCGTTGCAGCACGTGATGGGTTATTTCATCGCGGTGCTGCGCGAGCGGATCGCCAATTTTGCGGACCCTAAGGGCCAGCGGCTGCTCGCCAGTGCCGATGCCTCGGAGGCGCAGGGCGACGTGGTTGGACCTGACCTCTCGGAAGGGGTGTCGATCAACGATCTGCGGAAGAACCTGCCGCTGCTCAACGAGTACATGGAGCAGCAGTGCCGGACGACCGGTCATCGTTACGGGATCGAGCTGGAAGCCGCTTTGATCACGCAGATCGATCCGCCGCCGGAGGTGGACCGCGCACTCTCCGCGATCAACAGCACCCGCAATCAGGTGGCGGCGGATATCAGTACGGCGCGCGCGGACGCGGAACAGCAGATCACCATGAGCAAGCGGGCGGTGGATATCGCGATGAACAAGGCGCAGGCGGAAGTGGCGCCGCTCAAGGAGTTGGCGGAGACGCTGGTTCACATCAAGGCGCAGGGCGGCGCCCCGGCACTGCGCGCCTATGTACGCAACATGCGCATTCCCTTGTTCAAACGTGCCAGGCGTATTGTCCAGACCACCGGAACGGCGCGCTGAAGGAGACCCATCATGCCATTCATCAATGATTTCGCACCCGTGATTGCCTTCGTCATGGGCCTGGTTTTCATCCCCCTGCTGTTGGCGGTGACCAGCGGGCTGGGACTCTTTACCGTTGTCAAGGAGCGGGAGGCTCAGGTCTACACGCTGTTCGGCAAGGTGCTCGGCACCCTCGATGACGCCGGACTGCATTTTCCGGTGCTCCATTTCGGGCCGCGTGCGCTGCTGGTGCCGTTCTTCGGCAAACGCGATCCGGTGAGCACGTCACTACGTCAATACTACCTGCGCGACCAGATGGTCAATTCGGAGGAGGGGACCCCCATGGGCGTGGGCATTTGGTACGAGATGCAGGTCAGTGACCCGGTGGCCTATCTGTTCCGCAACGCCAACCCGGAGGGCTCGCTCCAGGCCAATGTGGCGAGCTCGACCATCTCGACCTTGAGCAATCTGGAGATGGATAAGATGCTGGAGGACCGTCACCAGCTCAGTCATCAGGTGCGGGCGACCGTCTCGCCGCTGTCGGAGAAATGGGGCTATCAGCTCGGTTCGGTCTACATCCGCAAGGTCGCCTTCACCGACCGGCAGATGGTGGACAATATTACCGAGAAGGTGGTGAAGCGGCTGGTGCAGGTGACCAGTGCGATGAAACAGGATGGCGAAAACCGCGTGGGTCTGATCAAGAGTCAGACCGCGTTCAAAGTGTCGCAAACCATGGCGGAGGCCTCGGCAACACGCCCGGCCGTGGTCGGCGACGCACTGAATGCCATCGCGCAACGCGATCCGGAAGTGCTGAACACGGTGCTGGAGGTCATGGAGAACGAACAGTTGATCGCCTCGGGTGCGAAGGTCGAGGTGCTGCCGCGCGACCTGCCGGTGCTGCTGCAACTTGGCGCCGAAGCGGCCCCGGATGCTGCCGCTCCGGCGACGCCGCGGCTGCCGGTCGATCTGTCGCGGATTGCCTCTTTCGGCACCTGAGGACGTTGGGACTTATCGCCTTCGCATCGGGCATCCACTGTAAGGGCGACTAAAGTCGCCCCTACACCTTGGTACATCTTTTCCCGGAAATCACCTCAGCGTTCGGCCGCTGCTTCCGGATTGAGGACGATCATGGTCTCGTCGCCCATGCCCATCACCAGGACGCCTTTGCGTGTTGCGCGTCGCACGACGCTTGCGTCCGGGTAAAGACTAGCCAGGATGCCGATCGGGCGCCGGTCGGCAAACTCGGGAAAGACCCGGGGGAATTCACCAAGTTTATCGAGGATGCGGTCCACATGGATTTCGAGCAGCCGTGATTTGGTCTCGTTGATCAGCACCAGCGCCGGACAGACCACAATGGCGTCGTACTCACGGGTCTCGCCGCCGAAGTGGCGGACGACCCGCAGGGCGAACAGGTCCGGGGTCGCGCAGCCGAACAGTCCAGCGGCAATCCGCGGCAGGTTTGGGGCCACGATGTCCTCGACCAGGGTGCCGAGCCGGTTGGCGAGTTCGCCCCACTGCTTGTTCATCCGCTGTCGTTCCCGCGCGCTTTCTTCGCGATCGGCCCGCATCTCGTTCTTGAACTCCCGCATTTCCTTCGAGAGCCGCGCGACTTCGGCGACGGTGCGTGCGACTTGTTCACGGGATTCCTGTGCGCCCTCGGTGAAGCGGGCGACGGCGGCATCGGTGCGCGCGCCTTGTTCTTTGTACTCCTGCATGCCCTCGGTAAGACGGGCGACGGCGGCGTCGGTGCGCGCGCCTTGCTCTTTGTACTCCTGCATGCCCTCGGTAAGACGGGCGACGGCGGCGTCGGTACGCGCGCCTTGCTCTCTGTACTCCTGTACGCCCTCGGTGAGGCGGGCGACGGCGGCATCGGTGCGCGCGCCTTGCTCTCTGTACTCCTGTACGCCCTCGCTGAGGCGGGCGACGGCGGCATCGGTGCGTGCGCCCTGTTCCCGGTACTCCTGCATGCCCTCGGCCATGCGCGCCAACGCCATCTCGGTGCGCATGGCCTGGTAACTCAGCTCCTTCATGTACTCGCGGAGCTCGTCGACTTCTTGCCTCAGTACGGCGTTTGCCATGACGATCAACTATGCAACGTTGTTTGCGATCTGGGTTTCAGCATAGCAGTGTTTCGAGTCCCCGGTGGGGGGGCATGGCAGCAGACCGGACAATCAGCATTCCTTGCCGCTTCAGCCGGCGGCCGTGGTCGCTCCCGGACGCCTGACCGGCACCTTGAGTGTGACCAGCTCTTCGGCACTCGTCGGGTGGATGGCCACCGTGTCGTCCAGATCGGACTTGGTGGCGCCCATCTTGAGTGCGACCGCAAACCCCTGCAGCATCTCGTCCACGCCATCGCCGATCAGGTGGATGCCGACCACCCGCTCTTCGGGACCGGTACAGATCAGCTTCATCGCGGTGCGCGGGCCCCGGTCGTTCAGCGCATAGCGCATCGGGGTGAAGCTGGTCTCATAGACCGTCAGCGTATCGCCATAAAGTGTGCGTGCCTCCGGCTCGGTGAGTCCGACGCGGCCGACCGGCGGGTGTGAGAAGACCACGGTCGGCACGTTGGCATAGTCAAGCTTGAGAGTGCTCTCGCCGCCGAACAGGCGCCGCGCCAGGCGGCGGCCGGCAGCCACCGCGACCGGGGTCAGTGGTTCGCGGCCGGTCACGTCGCCGATGGCATAGACGCCCGGCACATTGGTGTTCTGGAATTCGTCGACCTTGATGAGGCCATTGGGTGCGACGTCGACTCCCGCCGCGTCCAGTCCCAGATTGGCGCTGTTCGGCGCACGGCCCACCGCCCAGATGATGGTGTCGAAGCCGGTGAGCGGCTCGCCCGTGCGCGGGCGCAGCGCAAGCCCGTCCGCGTGCCGCTCCAGGCCGGCCACCTCGAACTGGAGGTTCAGTTCAACGCCTTCCTCGCGCATCGACTCGGCCAAGGCTTCGCCGACCATGGGGTCGAAGAGCCATAACACCCGGTCTTCGAGTGCCACCACGGTGACTTCGGAGCCGAGTGCGCGCAGTACGCCGGCCAGTTCGACGCCGATGTAGCCGCCGCCGATTACCGCGACACGGCGCGGCTGCTGTTCCAGTTCGAAAAATCCATCCGAGGTGATGCCGAGTTCGTTACCCGGCATCCGCGGTACCAAAGGACGGCTGCCGGTCGCGATGACGATGTGGTCGGCGGTGTAGCGGGTACCGTCGACTTCCACGGTGTGCGCATCGATCAGACGGCCCAGGCCAGTGATGTGGGTGATGCCCTCGTGGGTGACATAGCTTTCCCAGTAATCGTTGATCCCCTTGACATAGCGGTTGCGCCCGGCAACCAGGGTCGGCCAGTCGAAACCATCCGCCTGGACGCGCACGCCGAAACCGGGGCCGTCATGAACGGCGCTCGCCAGATGAGCGGCATACCACATGACCTTCTTGGGCACGCAGCCGCGGTTGACGCAGGTGCCGCCGAGTCGGCCGGGGTCGATCAGCGCGACCCGCCGCCCGAGTTGCGCAGCCCGTTCCGCTACCGCCAAGCCGCCGCTGCCGCCGCCGATGGCGATCAAATCGAAGTGTTGACTCATGTCGTGATGCTCCGGGATTATATTTGGTGAAAGCGGGGGGACGTTCGCCAACGCTGTCGTGGGTTGAGACCAGCGCGACCGGACTAACGGAATGTCACAAGATCGCCATGGTCCTGTGCCGGAAAGGCAGTGACAGCGTAATGATTTTTTTGAAAAATTCTGTTAAAACGGTCTGCTTTTTGCCGCTTGGACGAAGGCCCTGGTGAGCAGTGTACCGGGGTGCAGCGAGCGGCACCGGCAGCGCGGGCGGCCAACCGGCATCCCTGCCGGCTGACCGCCGGCGCTCAGCGTTTAGCGCTTGGCCAGCCACTCGGCCAGCTTGTCGGAACCGCCGATGTGTTCCCCGTTGATGAAGACCTGAGGCACGCTGGCGACCTTGGCGACCGCGCGCAGGGTTTCGTCCGTGTAATCGCGGTTCAGCACCAACTCCTCAAAGACGATTCCGGCGTCTTTCAGGTCCTGCTTGGCCTTGGCGCAGAAGGGGCAGCCATTACGGCTGAACACGGTCACGTCCAGGGGCTTGGGGGCATGCGGCGCCAAGTAGGCGAGCATGGTGTCCGCGTCGGAGACCTCGAAGGGGTCGCCCGGCAGGTCGGGCTCAATGAACATCTTCTCGACCACGCCGTCGCGCACCAGCATGGAATAACGCCAGGAGCGCTTGCCGAAGCCAAGGTCGTTCTTGTCGACCAGGAGCCCCATGCCGGCGGTGAAGTCGCCGTTGCCGTCCGGGAGGAAGGTCAGGGCCTCAGCGCGCTGGACTTTCTGCCACTCGTTCATGACGAAGGTGTCATTGACCGAGACACAGACGACGGTATCAACGCCCGCGGCCTTGAAGGCGGGGACTAGCTGATTATAGCGCGGCACATGGGACGAGGAGCAGGTCGGGGTGTAGGCCCCCGGCAGCGAGAAGACCACCACGGTCTTGCCGGCGAATACCTGATCGGTCGTCACGTCGACCCATTCGGTCCCCTGACGGGTATGGAAGGTCACCGCGGGGACGCGCTTTCCGGTACGATCTTCAAACATCTCTCGGGTCTCCTGAGGTTGATGAGCCGTGGCTCACTGAGTCATCGCGACGGGGTGCCCCCGCCGATATGCGATAAGGTACAGATGAAAGAGCGATCTGAAAAATGGATTATAAGTATCGAAACGATCGTCAACACCAATTAACCATGCTTGCCGGTCAATCGGGTTGCCAAACCTTTGATGTCGCCTGGATATGGGGTGCGCCATCATGACTTCCACCCACGCCGGAGCAATCTGGCTCCTGCTCGATAGCCGCGGGTTCGGCGGGGTCGAGTCGCATGTGCTGGCGCTGGCCGCCGCCCTCCAAGAGCAGGCACTGCCGGTGCGGGTCGTGTTTCTGCGCGACTATGGCCCGCACCCCATGTGGCCCGCATTGGCGGAGCGGGGCATTCCTTACGACGTGCTTGGCGGTGGTTGGCGTGGGCTCAGCGCCGCGCTGAAGGCGGCCCCCCCGGCGCTGCTGCACACCCATGGTTATAAGGTCGGTCTCTTCGGCCGAGTCCTGGCGCGCCTGGACCATTTTCCCTGCGTGAGTACCTACCACGCCGGGGAGCCGGGTCCGGGGATGGTGCGCTATTACAATGTGCTGGATCGGGCGACCGCCCGGCTGGCCGGCGGGATCGTGGCGGTCAGCCAACCGATCGCCAGCCGCCTGCCGCGCCGCGCGCGGGTCATCGATAATTTCGTGCCCCTGGCGGCGGAGCCGACGCGGTGGCCTTTGGTGGCGGCCTTCGTTGGCCGACTCAGCCATGAGAAGGGTCCGGATCTGTTTTGCGCGCTCAGCGAATCTCCCCACGACGCGGTCGGCGATACGCCGGGCGGTGCACCAGATCCGGCGCTCCGGTTCGTGGTCTACGGCGACGGCCCCATGCGCCCCGCGTTGGAAACCGCCTACCCGCGGGTCCGGTTTGCCGGTCAGCAGCCGTCAATGGAGACGGTGTGGGGCGAGATTGGACTCTTGTGCATGACCTCGCGTCATGAGGGGCTGCCGATGGCCGCCCTGGAGGCTATGGCCCACGGGGTGCCGGTGGCGGCCTTCGCGGTCGGGGGCCTGCCGGGGCTGATCGCGCCGGGGCGCAACGGCTGGCTGGCGCCTGCATTGGATGTGCCCGGGTTCCGAACGGCACTGCGGACTTGGGCGGGTCTGGATGACACCGGGCGCCGGGAAGTGAGCGGCGCGGCGCGTGCGACTATCGCCGCCCGCTACACCCCGCGGGCGGTCTTGCCGCGCCTGTTCGGGGTCTATCGCGAGGCCGGTTGGCGTCCCGCGGATGATTGGCGCGAACACGGAGGTTAATCGCGTCTATGTATGTCCCCTCGCCGACCAAGTGGCGTCAGATCACGATCGCCGTGGTCGCCTGTTTGCTGGTTTGGCTGGCTTGGCGTGGGATGCCGAACCCGGCGGTCGCCTTCGTCATCGCCGCGGTCCCGCTTGGGATCATCGGCGTGTTCCGTGCGCCGGTGCTGGTGGTGCTGCTGTTCGTCTGCTTTTCATTCTTCCGGCTGCATGAGGCTTTTCCGTTACTTTATTCGCTCAAGATTCCGAAGATGCTCTCGCTGGCAGCCATTACCGTGTTGTTCTGGAACATCTTTATCGCCGAGACCCTCAAGCCCTACTGGCGTCGCGAGTTTACTCCACTGACCGTGTTCATTGTGCTGATCACGATCGGCGTGCCGTTGGCGACCAATCTTCCGGAGGCGCAGAACTACTACACCCAGACCTATTCCAAAATCGTTCTGATGGTTTTTATCGTCGCCTGGCTGTTACGTGAGGAGCAGCACTTTCTCCTGGGAACGCGGCTGATCGTGATCTCCGGTATGTCCATCGCGTATGTGGCGATTTTCAATAAGCTCAATGGGATCGGGTTGGTGGAGGAGACCCGCGTGACGATCGGCCGCGATATCGGATCGTCCCTCGGTGACCCCAACGATCTGTCCTCGGTGCTGCAATTTCCCCTGAGCTTCGCCCTCGCTTTCTTGCTGACACCCCGTAGCGGCATTCTCAACCGCCTGTTGGGGCTGACTGCGCTGGTCATGTTGATGTGGGCGATCCTGGCGACCCAGAGCCGCGGGGCGCTGATGGGAACCATGGCGGTTTTTGGTATGTATGGATTCCGCTATATCAAGAACAAAATCCTCTTGATCGGCGGCGGCGGATTGGCCGCGATGGGACTCTATATCGGCGCCGGGGTCGGCAGCCGCAAGACCGCGCAGTCCGGCGATGGCGGGCTCGATACGTCCTCCGAACAGCGCTTGCACGCCTGGGAGGCGGCCATCGGCATGGCGACGGCTCACCCGATCTTTGGGGTCGGGCTTCATTGTTATTACAGCAACTATTTCGCCTATACCCCAGTGTGGGACGGATTGAATCACGCCGTGCACAGCACCTGGTTCGGTGTGCTGGGAGAGAGTGGCTGGTTGGGTTTTGCCGTATTTATCACCCTGTTTGTAGGGCTTCTCCGAACCGGTATCAAGAGCCTGAAAATCGTCGATAATCACCCTGGGGTGATCTCGCCGGCGGTCAGTATCGCTACGCAGGGTGCGCTGACGGGCTTGATCGGGACCGCGGTTTCCGGGTCCTTCCTCACCATGGGATTCAGTTGGCCGATCTATGTCGCCGCGTCCTTCCTGATTTCGCTCGCCCAGTTCCTGGACGAAACCTATGGTGTCGACGACGGCAAGCGCCCGCCCGCCGCTCCCAAGACTCCGGGCATGCTCAAGCGGCTGTCCCGTCGCCTCATCGGTCGCCGCGAACCGGCGAGCCATGACCACGAACCCAAACCCCCGGTCGACGATGGGGGCGGCGGGCCGCCCGGCCCACCCCATGGGCGTGCCGCCGAACCACCGGAGTCGCCGGGCGGTCCGCGCGCGGCGGACCGCGATGAGCGCCGACCGCGGCCGATCAGATCAGGTGCCAACCCGCCGCGGAACGCCGAGTGATGCCGTTGCGGCGAGCGTCTAAGCGGTCGCTTTCGGAATGCGAATCTTCTGCCCTGGGAAGATCAGGTCCGCGTCTTTGATGACTTCGCGGTTGGCCTCGACGATGCGCGGGTAGGCGTTGGCGTCACCGTAGAAGCGTTTGGCGACCGCGGAGAGCGAGTCGCCCTTTTCGATGACATAGAATTCGACTTCGGCGGTCTGGGGCGGGGCGGTGAGTCCGTCGACGTTGATCGACTCGACGCCCTTGACGTTGCCCGCCATGAGAACCGCTTTCTCCAGCGCTTCCGGGCTCGTCGCCTCCCCGGCGAGCGAGACGACGCCCTTGTCGTAGGTGACGGTCAGGCCCGTGATCCCCGGATTGTCCTGCTCGATTTCCTGGCGGATTTTGTCGCTCGCCTCGGCCTCGTTGCCGAAGACTTTCTTGCCCACGTCTTTCACGAAATCGAAGAGTCCCATGAAATCCTCCGTTGGAGTTGTTGCCGATGGTTGATGCGGTCCGCGATAAAGCTAGCACAATACGCGGGAGTTGGCTGTCAGGGTTCGGCGTTCGTCGTCCGGCGACCCTGCGAAAGGGAAATGCTGACGCGTTATCCGGCAAATCATGTAACATCGCGCTCGTCTTTTCGCCAGCCTGACGCGTCGCGCCGACCGTTACCCCTTGATAACCCATTGAAGAAGCGGATTACCCGCAAATTTGTGAGCCTATGAACGAGATCAGAGTCGCGATTGCCGGTGCCGGCGGTCGGATGGGACGCATCTTGGTGCAGGCGGTGAACGCCGCCGACGGCCTGGTGTTGGGCGCGGCCAGTGAGCAGCCGGATTCCAGCCTGCTCGGGACGGATGCGGGTGAACTGGCCGGGGTCGGACGGCTCGGGGTCGGCCTGGTGGCGGATCTTGCTGCCGCGACGGATGCCTTCGATGTGCTGATCGATTTCACCACCCCGTCCGCGACGATGGCGCACCTGGCCCGGTGCCGCGCGGCCGGAAAATCCATGGTGATCGGTACCACCGGGCTCGACGCGGATCAGCGCGCCGCGGTGACCGCGGCCGGGGAGCAGATCGGTGTCGTGTTTGCGCCCAATATGAGTGTCGGTGTCAACCTTTGTTTCAAACTGCTCGACATTGCTGCCCGCGTGCTCGGTGACGAGGTGGATATCGAGATTATCGAGGCACATCACCGCCACAAGGTGGACGCGCCCTCCGGGACCGCGCTGCGCATGGGCGAGGTGGTGGCCGCGGCCCTGGGGCGGGACCTCGAGGAGGTCGCGGTCTATGGGCGCCAAGGCCACACCGGTGCGCGCGCGCGGCGCACCATCGGGTTCGAGACCATCCGCGCCGGCGACGTGGTGGGCGAGCATAGCGTCTGGTTTGTCGCCGAGGGTGAGCGGGTCGAGATTGCTCACAAGGCATCCAGCCGCATGAACTTCGCCACGGGCGCGGCGCGGGCGGCGCGCTGGATCGGTACGCGCGGGTGCGGGTGCTACGATATGCAGGACGTGCTGGGGCTGCGGGAGCTGTAGTCGTTCGGCGAACCTGCGGGCGGTCGGCAACCCGGTCAAAGCCGAGCCCGAATGAGCGACGCGTCGCCTTTGCTGAGCCGCCTCGGCGTATGATCCTGCACCCAACGGCTAAGTCCGAAACATCGCCTCGCGGCGATTGCAGGATTTGACGGAAATCGCCAAAGTACAACATTTCACCATTGGCGTCGGCAGCTCTGGCGGGGACTGGAGGAGCGGATGGACGAAACCTCAGTGGCGCTCTGTATCGATCTTGACGGTACCCTGGTGCGCAGCGATTTGTTGGTGGAATCGACGCTTCGCGCAATCAAGGACCAACCGCTGGCGGCCCTGGTTGCCGTCGTGGGGCTGTTCACCCGGGGCCGGGCGCACCTCAAGCAAGGTCTGGCCGACGTGGTCGACCTGCGCGTCCATTTGTTGCCCTACAATCCCGCGGTACTGGCCCTGGCGAAAGCGGCCAAGGCGGCCGGCCGGCCGGTCGTTCTCGCCACCGCATCGAACCGCAAGTACGCCGAGCAGGTCGCCCGGCATCTGGGGCTGTTCGATGCCGTTTACGGCAGCGACGCGACCACCAACCTCTGCTCGCACGCCAAGGCGGCGCAGCTGGTCAGCTGCTACGGCGAGGGTGGCTTCGACTACGTGGCCGATGCCGCGAAGGACTTGGACGTCTGGCGCCATGCCCGGCGCGCCATCGTCGTCGATCCGCAACCAGGTGTCTTGTCCGGTCTCGCCCGGCTGGGGATTCCCCATGAGGTGTTGAGCAGACACGGGTCACGACTGGTTCCGCTGCTGCGGGCCTTACGCCCTCACCAGTGGATCAAAAACGCGCTGGTCTTCCTGCCCCTGGTCGCCGCCCATCTGTACTTTGACCCGCCCGCCATCCTTGGTGCCGTCCTGGCCTTCCTGTGCTTCAGCCTGGTCGCCTCCGCGGGTTATGTCATCAACGACCTGCTCGATCTCGACGCGGATCGCCAACATGTCCGCAAGCAGCGGCGCCCCTTTGCCTGCGGTGCCTTGCCCCTGACCTGGGGACCTCTCCTGATCGTCGGGTTGACGGTCGGCGGAGTCGCCATCGGAGCCTTGCTTCCGCCCTTGTTTCTCGCGGTGCTGCTGGCTTATTTTGTGACCACCCTGGCCTACTCGCTGCATCTGAAACGGCGGCCGACATTGGACGTGATCACCCTGGCGGGACTCTATACGATTCGCGTCATCGGCGGCACCGCGGCCATCGGCGTCGCACCGTCGTTCTGGCTGCTCGCTTTCTCCATGTTCCTGTTCCTGAGCCTCGCCTACCTCAAGCGATACGCTGAGTTGGAAGCCCTGCGCCGCAGCGGGGGCGATTGGGCCTCCGGTCGCGGCTACACGGTCACGGATATCGAGCTGGTGCGCGGTCTCGGCATCCCGGCGGGTTACTGCGCGGTCATGGTGCTGGCCCTTTATATCAATAGTCCGGAGGTCCGTGTCCTCTACCAGCATCCGGCCGTGATCTGGCTGATCTGCCCGGCGCTACTCTATTGGATGGCGCGCACCTGGTCGATCGCTCATCGGGGATTGATGCACGACGATCCGCTGGTCTTTGCCGTGGCAAATCGAGGCAGTCAGGTGATCCTGCTGGTCTGCGCCTTGATCTTGTGGTTTGCGATCTGACCTGAATGGACATTCAAACAGCGTTCCCATCCTGGGGCCGTTACCCGCCCGCGAGGCCGGCGCGCGTGCTGCCGGTGCGTTTTCGCGATCAGGTAGTGCCGCGAGTGGCGGGCTCTGTGCTCCCCTACGGCAACGGCCGCAGTTACGGTGACAGTTGCCTCAATAATGGCGGTACCTTGCTGGCGACCCGCGGGCTGGATCGCTTTCTCGCCTTTGATCCGAGTACCGGGCTGATCCGTTGTGAAGCCGGCGTCCTGCTCAGCGAGATTCTGTCCCTGACGGTCGGCTACGGCTGGTTTCTGCCGGTCACCCCAGGCACGCGGCTGATCACCGTTGGCGGGGCCATCGCCAACGATGTACATGGCAAAAACCACCACCTGGCCGGCACCTTCGGTCACCAGGTCACCTGCCTGGAGTTGGTCCGCGGGTCGGGTGAGCGGGTGCTTTGCAGTGCGACTGACCGGGCGGACCTGTTTGCCGCCACCATCGGGGGTCTGGGTCTCACCGGGCTGATCACCTGGGCCGAGTTCCGGCTCAAACGTATCGCCAATCCCTATGTTCAGGTCGAGCGGATACGCTTCGATAGCCTGGACGGCTTTTTCGATCTGGCCTTGGGTGCGGAGCGCGAGCGCGAGTACACGGTGGCCTGGATCGACTGCCTGGCGACCGGCCGGCATCTCGGCCGCGGCATCTACATGGCGGGCACCCACGCGGCGCCGACCTGCGACGGTGCGCCGAGGGCGCCCGGCCGAACGCTTTCGGTTCCCTTCGATCCACCGGTGTCCCTCATTGCCGGGCCGACCCTCAAGACCTTCAACGAACTCTTCTACCGTAAGCAGTTCCGTCGCGTGCAGACCGGCCTGGAGCATTACGCGCCTTTCTTTTATCCGCTGGACGGTATCGATCAATGGAATCGCATCTATGGCCCCAAGGGGTTTCTCCAGTACCAGTCGGTGGTGCCGATGGCGCTCGGTCGCGACGTCACCCGTGAGATGTTGCAGTGCATCGCCCGGTCCGGGCAGGGATCTTTCCTCAGCGTGTTGAAAGTTTTCGGCGACCGGCCGCCGGCCGGCCTGCTGTCGTTTCCGCGTCCTGGGGTGACCCTGGCCCTGGATTTCCCCTTCAAGGGTCCTTCGACCCTGCGGCTTTTCGACACCCTCGACGCCTTGGTCGCACAGGTGGGCGGGGCCATTTATCCAGCGAAGGATGCCCGTATGTCGCCAGCATTGTTCGCCTCCGGCTACCCCAGGCTCGATGAATTTCGCCGCCATCTGGACCCGGTTTTTTCATCCAGTTTCTGGCGGCGCGTGACGGAGGATGTGGCATGAGCGCACGGGTGCTGATCGTCGGTGCAACATCCGCGATTGCCGAGGCCGTCGCCCGGCGCTATGCCGCCGAAGGGGCCGCGCTGTTTCTCGCGGCGCGCCGCACTGACCGGGCCGCCGCCATCGCCGACGATCTGCGGGTGCGCGGGGCCGCGGTGGTGACCGTCGGCGCCTATGACGCGACGGTGCCGGACACCGCCGATGCTCTGGTGGCCGCCGCGTGGGAGACCCTGGGCGGGATCGACGTGGCGTTGATCGCCCACGGTTCACTGCCGGATCAACCGGCTTGTGCCGCCTCCGCCGCCTTAACCCGGCAGGCGTTGGAAATCAACGTGCTCAGTGTCATCGACTTGCTCACACTCCTGGCCAATCGCATGGCGTCGGTGGGTCATGGCACCCTGGCCGTGATCGGCTCAGTGGCTGGTGACCGTGGGCGCCAGAGCAACTATGTCTATGGTGCGGCCAAGGGATGTCTCGCGATCTTCATGCAAGGTTTGGCCCACCGCCTGGTCCCGGCCGGGGTGCGGGTGCTGACCATCAAACCAGGATTCGTCGATACGCCCATGACCGCCGCCTTTCCCAAAGGACCCTTGTGGGCCAGTCCGCAGACCGTGGCACGGGATATTCAGCGCGCTATCGAGCGCGGCGCTCAGGTGCTTTATACCCCTTGGTTCTGGCGTTGGATCATGCTGGTGATCCGGCTGATTCCTACGTCGATTTTTCAGCGCACGCGGTTGTGATCCGAGCCGCCGTCAATGGCTGACCATGACTCCGTGCTGGTTGGTTTGTTCCATTCCTGCAAAGCGCGGTTGGATACGGAACTGGCCCGCTTTCTGATCGTCGGGGGCTTCTCCGCCCTCGTGAACCTGGTGTCCCGCTATGTGCTGAATCTGGTGATGGGATACAGCGCGGCGATCCTGCTCGGCTACCTCTGCGGGATGGTGACGGCCTTTGTGCTGTTCCGGATGTTCGTGTTCCCGGCCTCGCGTCTCAGCACGACCACGGAATTCCTGCGCTTTGCGCTGGTAAATCTGGTGGCGGTCATCCAGGTCTGGGCCGTCAGTGTCGTCCTTGCGGAATGGCTGTTTCCGCGGGTAGGCCTCGTCACCCATGCCCATGACATCGCGCACCTGATCGGTGTCGCGGTACCCGTTTTTACGAGTTATCTGGGGCACAAGCATTACAGTTTTCAGCGGCATTAAGGCGATTGGTGCACGTTGATGTGCATTCATGAGGTGATTTCTTGAGAACCGTTGTCGCCGGCGTCATCGCGTCCAGGTATTTCATTCCCGTCTGCTTTGCTCTGTTCCTGCTGCTGCGCCTGGCGCTCATCCTGCTGATTCCGGTGACCCAGGAGTCGGATGCCGCACAGTATTTCCGGTTGGCTACGGGCATCGGTGCGGGTGCGGGCTATGCGGAGCACGGCATTCCCACGGCCTATTGGCCGGTTGGCTACCCGGGCTTGCTTGGCGGGCTGTTCGCCCTGTTCGGCGCCCATGCGGTGGTTGGCCAACTCGCCAATCTCGCCCTGGCGGCGGCCGCGTTCTTCCTGGTCCTAGGGCTGACTCGCCGGATCTTTCAGAGCGCAACGACAGCGCGGGTGGCGGTGCTGCTGCTCGCGCTCTATCCGAATCATATCGCCTATACGCCACTGTTGCTGACCGAGCTTTTTTTTACCTTTCTGGTGCTCGCCGGGTGCTGGTTGTCGATGTTCCACGGCGGCCGGCGGGCCGCCATCGTCGCCGGTCTCCTTTTTGGACTGGCCACGCTCGTCAAGCCTCAGACGCTGTTGCTCCCGGCCATGCTGGTGCTCCTCGGGCTGGTGTCCTGCTCAGGAGGTCGAGAGGTGCGCCGTCGGCTTCGCAACGGACTCTTGCTGTACCTGGCGCTGATGGCCGTTCTGGTTCCCTGGTCGGCGCGGAATTTCCTGGTCCTCGGTTCGCCCGTCTTGGTAGCGACGAACGGGGGCGTCAATCTGCTGATCGGCAACAATCCCAGCGCGGATGGTGGTTACCTGGAGGACGATGCATTGCTCGCGCAGCGCCGCTTCTCACTGGCTGACCAAGTGGCTGCCGACCAGCGTGCAAAGGCGCTGGCGACCCAGTGGATCGCCGAGCATCCGCGGCGATTCCTGGAGTTGATACCACATAAGGCCCTGCGGCTCTGGGCCTGGGACGGGGAGGCCGACTGGTCTTATCGCACCGGGTTTGCGAATTACCACACGTTCGCGAACGTCTTTCGCGGCGTACGCGCGGCCAATCAAATCTATTATTTCGTACTGTTGGCGCTGTTCCTCGCTTCAATCGCCATGCTGCCGGGCCGACTCGCGCGCGTGACCGTGCCATGGATATTCTTCGGCTATGCGTTTGTGCTCTATACGACCCTGATTTCGCTGATCGTCTTTGGTGCACCAAGGTTTCACTTTCCGCTGATGCCATGGATCATCATGTATGCGTCTTGGGTCGTCAGTGAGCGGTTGCACAGTCGCGTCGATGCGCCGTCAGTGGTAGCGAGGCCACACTCCGATAGCACGCGGCGCGACCCGACGGGAGCGCTCCAGGTGCCGATCGCCGGGGATTATCGAGGGCTCGATCATGCCTGAGTCGTCAACATCGGGCGGTGACGGCGCGGCCGTGCGCGCTGTTGGGCTCAAGATCCCTTCGTCATCCGTGTCGCCCGGCGCTGACCGGGGCGGCAGGCGCATCTTTGCGATGGTTCTCCTGGTGGTGGGTGCAGCGTGCCTGCTCTGGGGTTTCTACCGCTTCGTGAGCGGCTATCTCCTGGTTGGCAAGGTCGGCGATTTCGCCGTCTACTACGAGGCGGCGCAAGCGTTGCTTCATCACCTGCCGGTCTATGAGAGAGACATCACCTCTCCCAATGGCTTTCTGTATCCCCCGGTCAGTCTCGGCCTGTTCGTGTTGTTTGCCCCATTCTCGCCCCAGGTCGCGTATGCCCTGTTCGCGGTTGTCGTTTATGGGTCGACAGCGTTCGCGTCATGGCTGTTCCTGAGACAGGTCGCGGCAGCGGCGGGCAAACCGATTTCCCAGCTGATGCTGATCGCTTGTGCCGTGTTTGGCCTGGGCTTTGCCCCGACCTATCTGAATGTGATCGCCGGGCAGGTGAACACGCTGGTCTTGTTGTTGTGTGTGTTTTACCTGTACTTGCTGGATCGGCGGCCGTTGCTCGCCGGCGTGCTGTTGGGGCTCGCGGCCTGGATCAAAGTCTATCCCGTATTGCTCGGCGTCTTCGTCTTAGCCCATCCCCGCTACCGAAAAGTGCTGATGGGGCTCGCCTGGGTGTTCTTCGCCGCGCCGCTGCTGCTGGCCTGGCTGATCCCGATCAATCTGTACCGAGACTATTTTTTCAGTGTTCTGCCGCAGGTGTCCCGTATTGGGACCGTGCATATCTATAACCAATCGATTGCCGCTGCCGTGCATCGGTTTTTCAGGCCGCTTGCCGATGCTTTCAACTGGGAGGTTTATACGCTTTCCACGGTGGGGCAGGGGATATCGACCCTGGTGCTGAGTGGTTCAGCGATTGTCGTTTTACTCTGGCTGCGGCGTGATGTCACCGCTCGAAGGAACGCCGGCTTTGCAATCTTGTTGGCACTGATTCCGATGCTGATTTCACTCGGATGGGGATACACCTACGTGTTGGTGTTGCCCCTTATTTTCATGCTGCTGCTTCATGCCGCCGAACGTGGCGTCTGGTGGCAGGCTGCGGTGTTGATGCTCATCAGCGGATTCTGCATCCCATCGTATTCCGAGGTCCAGGCGATCAGCCGCTTGCCGCAGATGCCGGCTCAGTTGTTCTATGCGCGCTACCCGCTGGCAACCCTCGCCATGGTCATCGCGGCGCTCGCCCTCCTTGGCCGAGGAACGAACGTGGTCGGGCATCCACCTCCCGGTGAGTGATAGCGGCGTCGAACGCGCTAACCGGACGTAGCAGCCGGTTTCAAATCGCCTCACGGCGCCAACCGCTCGACCACCCAGTCCGCGCCGATCGCGCGACGGTAGCGGAAGCGGTCATGCAGGCGGCTGTCGCGGCCCTGCCAGAACTCGATTTCCACCGGCACCACGCGGTAGCCCCCCCAGTGGTCCGGCAAGGGTATCTCCCCCTCGGCGAAGCGCCGCTGCATTTCCGCGACCTTCTGCTCCAAGAGTGAGCGCGAGGTAATCACCTGGCTCTGGGGTGAGGCCCAGGCACCGATCCGGCTGCCGCGCGGACGGGTCGCGAAATACTTGAAGGATTCCGCCGCGCAGATGCGGTGCGCCTGCCCGACGATCTGAACCTGACGCGCCAGGGCGACCCAGGGCAGGAGCAGCGCCACGCGCGGGTTGGTCCCGATCTCCTTGGACTTGCGGCTCTCGTAGTTGGTGAAGAAGACGAATCCCTGGTGGTCGTAGAGCTTCAGGAGCACGGTGCGCAGGGACGGCTGGCCGGCGGCGTCAACGGTTGCCAGGCTCATCGCATTGGGCTCCGGGAGGTCTTGGGCGATGGCCTCCGCGAACCAGCGCTGGAACTGACGCAGCGGGTCGTGCTCCAATTCGGCCTCGGTGAGTCCATGGGCCATGGCGGCGGTGCGGAAGGACTCTGGATTTGTGTTCATGGGATTCATGTCTTGATCGGCGATCGGGAAGCGGCTGATATTCCTGTCGGCGGCTAATATGGCGTCGTCTGCCGTCTTTTGGAACCCGCTTTACTCGCGCGTGCGCGATCACTGTAAAACCAATACAGAACATTGGTAGAAATGCTTAGTCAAAGGCGTAACGCGTCGTTAACTTGCAGGGTTAAGACCGATATATTTGGTCGGCGAATTACCGCGGGGCCCGCGCCGATTCCCGTGACGACGGGGGCGCGTTCGGAGGACACGACGGGCGGGCAAGACAGCGGCCTTTTTTTACCACTCTGAGGAGATCGAGCGATGACCCGCGACCAACAGATCAAGGCGATTGAAAAAGACTGGGCCGAAAATCCCCGCTGGACCGATGTGAAGCGCGGCTACACCGCCGCCGACGTGGTCCGCCTGCGCGGTAGTGTGCAGCCGGAGTACACCCTGGCCCGGCGCGGTGCCGAGCAGCTCTGGAAGCTGGTGCGCGGTGGGGCCAAGAAGGGCTACGTGAACTGTATGGGCGCCATCACGGCCGGTCAGGCGATGCAGCAGGCCAAGGCCGGGATCGAGGCGATCTATCTGTCCGGCTGGCAGGTCGCCGCTGACGGCAACACCTCCGAGACCATGTATCCGGACCAGTCGCTCTATGCTTACGACTCGGTGCCGACCATGGTGCGGCGCATCAACAACACCTTCAAACGCGCCGACGAGATCCAGTGGTCGCGCGGCATCGGCCCCGGTGATGCGGACTTCATCGACTACTTCCTGCCGATCGTGGCGGACGCCGAGGCCGGCTTCGGCGGCGTGCTCAACGCCTTTGAACTGATGAAGAACATGATCGTCGCCGGCGCCGCCGGCGTGCACTTCGAGGACCAACTCGCCGCGGTGAAGAAATGCGGTCACATGGGCGGTAAGGTCCTGGTGCCCACCCGTGAAGCGGTCGAGAAACTGACGGCCGCCCGTCTGGCGTCCGACGTCATGGGTGTGCCCACCATCCTCTTGGCGCGCACCGATGCCGAGGCCGCCAACCTCCTGACCAACGACGTCGATCCGAACGACAAGGCGTTCCTGACCGGCGAGCGGACCCCCGAGGGCTTCTATGTGGTCAAGAACGGCTTGGAGCAGGCCATCAGCCGCGGTGTCGCCTACGCTCCCTATGCCGACCTGGTGTGGTGCGAGACCGGTACCCCGGATTTGGGCTTCGCCCGCGAGTTCGCTCAGGCCGTGTTGAGCGCCAGCCCCAACAAACTGTTGGCCTACAACTGCTCGCCCTCGTTCAATTGGAAGAAGAATCTGGACGACGCCACCATTGCCAAGTTCCAGGACGAACTGTCGGACATGGGCTACAAGTACCAGTTCATCACGCTGGCCGGCATCCACAACATGTGGTACAACATGTTCGACCTGGCGTACGACTACGCCCGCGGCCACGGCATGAAGCACTACGTCGAAAAGGTGCAGGAGCGCGAGTTCGTCGCCCGCGAGCGCGGCTACACCTTCGTCTCCCATCAGCAGGAAGTCGGTGTCGGCTACTTCGACGACATCACCACCGTCATCCAGGGCGGCCACTCCTCGGTCACCGCACTGCATGGGTCCACGGAAGAAGAGCAGTTCTGATTCCTGCCTGATCGTCGCCTGATCGACACCGGCCAGGGATGGCCGGTACCCCAGCGGTTAGGCGCAGTCCCGCGAATACGCGCCACCGTCTGGTGACGAAGATCCAGCTTCGTCACCAGACGGAGTATAGAATAGCGTGTCTTGTGCCCGACGGCCGGTGGCTAGGGCGTTCTGGTCGGGCGCCCCGCGGCGCTCTGACCTCTATATCACCTCATTGCTGGAGATCTCGTTTTGTCCTTACGTACCCTGCTCGTGGCCGCCAGTGTCACCCTTGCGCTGTCTGCTTGTTCGTTCGATCGGCTTCTGGGGAAGGGTGGATCCGAGGCCGCCCCAGCCGCGGCAAGCGGCACCGCCGGGACCGTGGCTTCCGGGGCCGCCGCCGGCTCGGCGGCCACCCGCAAGAAGGCCGGGAGCGCGGCCGTCGCTGCGCTGGGGGCCGAGGTGGTGGCGAAACCCGGGGAATACCTGTTGTGCCGTACGACCGATACGTACAAGGGGCGCACCACGAACTACTACACCTGCCGGGAGCGCCGCTGCATTGGCCAAGAGACGCCGGCCACGGATGCGAAGGCACCCAAGACCAAGTCCGGTTGCCTGAGCGCCTGCCGCAAGGTGGAGACCAAGGGCGCGCGCGACGCCACGGTCCGATCCTACTGCGCAAGCTGACATCGGTTAAGTGTAGGTACGACTATAGCCTTCGGACGTGATAACCGGACCTAGCAGCCTGTCGGACTTAGCCCCTAGGATTAGGGTATGAGTCAACATA
>JACDZG010000272.1 GCA_013426805.1 Chromatiaceae bacterium | reverse complement strand
CGAAATAGTCAGAAAAGAAGCAAGAGCATGGCAGGAACACAGAAACAACAAAAATGCCAAAGTGAATTGGCAGTTTACTAATGACAACGCTCGGATAAAATTACGGCGTCTTTATCCGACACTTGATTATTGACGAGACACTAGTTGTTTTTTCCAAGTATCTAGCGCCGGATCTTCATAGCTCATGGTTTGAATGATAGGGTCAACGAAACGGATGCCTTTCATTTCCTTAAGATCCGCAAACATCTGGCTGCAAAATAACCGAGAAGATGTTCCATCCTGGAGATACAACGTCACCGTTTCCAGCACCTTTCGAATCTCATCCGCCTTGTCGGCTTCCTGCTTGTAGAGAGGTGACTTCGGCTGGAAGAAAAAAGCCAGTTCCGACTGACGTGACCAGTAGGCGTGCTTAAAACATACCTCCGTCTCGCAGACATTACGGGTGTGCTTGAGCCAGTGCCGCTGCTGTGTGATGATATCTTGCTTTTCCTTTTCGTTTGCCTTGTCGAGCACGGTTTTGTAAACAGCGTTTAGCTCGTCATCGAGCTTTGAAATGACCGGGTTATCACAAATCATCTTCTCAATTTTTGTCGTCGCCTTGGCACAATCAAAACTCGCCGCCCGTGTTTCGGATATGCTGGCCGCAATGCACAGCGGCAGTAGGACGGAAAGTAACCCCGCCTGTATCAGTGATCGCCGTATTCTTATATTCATGCCGCAAGCCTCCTTGGCTGTCCTGGATACCAGGGGGTTCAGATAAAAATTAAAAAACCACAAACGAAAAAGCATGGGCTCGTTTCTGGCTAATTTTGTGGATTAATCTTACTCTGAACCATTTCACTCCTGACCCTTTTCACTCTAAAGTCAAATGAATATTTGCCGGCAGGCGTCATTGGCCCCGATAGCCACCAGATGTGGCGACAATGTACTAATATCAATAAGTAAATTTTCAAGCCGCCTTGATTTCGTCGCTCAATGGCTGTCCGTTGGCAAACTGCGTCACGCTGTTGATCGTCGTTTCACAGATGGTGCTGATTGCCTCTTCGGTGAAAAACGCTTGATGCCCGGTGACAATCACGTTGGGAAAGGAAAGCAGGCGCTGGAAGACATCGTCGGTAATGATCGTGCTCGAGAGGTCGCGGAAGAACAGATCGGCTTCCTGTTCGTAGACATCCAGCGCCAAGCCGCCGAGCTGGCCGCTCTTCAGCGCTTCAATCACCGCTTCGGTGTCGACCAGGCCGCCACGGCTGGTGTTGATCAGCAGGGCACCTCGCTTGGCGCGCGCCAGGGTGTCGGCATTGATGATGTGGTGAGTTTCCGGGGTCAGCGGGCAATGCAGGGAAATAATGTCCGCCTTCGCGCCGATTTCGCCCGGTTCGGCATACCGTGCACCAAGGTCAAGAAAGGCCTGTGACGGGTATTTGTCGTAGCCGATGACATCGCAGCCAAAACCGAGCATGATTTTCGCGAAAACACAGCCGATCTTACCGGTGCCAATGACGGCAACCGTCTTGCCATGCAGGTCTATACCCATCAGGCCATCGAGGGCAAAGTTGGAGTCGCGGGTGCGGTTATAGGCGCGATGAATCTTGCGGTTGATTGCCTGCAACAGTGCGACCGCGTGCTCGGCAACCGAATAGGGCGAATAGGTAACAACGCGCACCACCTTGAGCCCGAGGTCTGCCGCGGCGTTCATGTCAACGTTATTGAAGCCGGTGCAGCGCAGGGCAACCAACTTGGTGCCACCTGCCGCCAAAGCCGTGAGTACCTCGGCATCGGCCCGGTCATTGACGAAGATGCAAACCGCTTCGTACCCTGCGGCGAGGGCCACCGAATCACGGTCCAGCGGCGTATCGAAAAAGCACAGTTGATGCCCGGCACTGGCATTGGCTGCGGTCAAAAAGTCACGGTCGTAGCGCTTGGCGCTGAATACGGCAATTTTCATTTTTTCTCCTTTGAAGGATAGTAGGATTCAGATAAAAATAAAAAATCTCCCAGACGAAAAAGCAGGGGCTCGTTGATGGTTCATTTTGTGGATGAATCCTACCCTGCCCTTTTTTATTTGACCATTTTTATTTTGTTTTATCCTTGACCCTTTTTCGTCTTTCTGGTTCCCTGCTGATGTCTGACCCTTGTTGTTTCCATTTTCAGTGCCTTCCCAATATCCCCTGAAGGAATACCCATGATTCTCGATGTACTGGAAAACGCACCCCGTTACCTGGCACTTAACAGCGGCTTTGCCAAGGCAGTGGAGTTTCTCATGGAGCCTGGGTTACCGGATC
>JACDZG010000111.1 GCA_013426805.1 Chromatiaceae bacterium | reverse complement strand
CGACCAGTTTGGGGCTGAGTGCTTCGGTTAGGCACATTATTCGGAGGCCGCACCCTTTTGGCTGTCTGGTTGGCGCTGTTGGATCGCTCCAAGAGTACGCCGGCACGCCAAACGTACACCACCTTGCACGGCTTGGCCGGCAACTTCGCGATGTTGTATGGCATTGATTATTCAAACCCCTTAACCGGTGGAAATGTGATGGACGTGTTTCGTCAGCACGGCATCACCGGCAATCCATCTCTGCGACTGGACGCAGCGGCTGACGAAAACCCTTGGCTGCCGGCAATCGAAGTTGCCGCAGGCCGTCGAAGATACGGAAGGTCAACCCCAAGCTGCGTTCAGTCGTGAAGGCAGTAACCAATGGTTGCAACTTTGACCTGGACAATGAAGCGATCATCCGACAGCTCGACCGATGGGATCTGCTCTACGGTATCGATGTCAGCGATGTGGGCTCCAACAAGGTCACTGTCCGATTTCTTTCTCTGCCGGAATCTCTGGATCAAATCGCCAGGGAGATCTATGCCTTCTGCCCCGATGTCGTCGATCAGGGGTTCGGGTGTCTTGATGATATGGTTGCCATCCAGTCCCGGGACGGGCGGGAAATCGCTTCTGAATTGGCGCGCCTGGTGGCCGGGGTGGATCTGCATCACCCCGATGCGGGCCTGCTCCTGCTCCTGCTACAACGCTCACTGCGCGACACCCGCAGTATCGCACTGTGGTGGGATTGAGACCTTATTGCTATCCGCTCAAACGATTTCATTGAGCCTGGCCGCTTCTCCCCTCTTTTCCCTCTTTTCCTCTTCAGTTTCTGCGTGCAGCAGTCCCGCCACCCGGGCGGCGATCTCGGCCAGGCGCTTGTCCCACAATGGCACCCACTCGGTATCGGGCAGTCGTCCGTGCTCGCGCAGCCGCCGAGGGTCGGCCGCGGATACCAGGATCGTGGTCGGCACGCTGGTGGCGATGGGCCGTCGTACCCCCATCAGCCCCTGGGGGCCGCCTCGGCGATGGCCGCGCGCAACGGTTCACCCCCGGCTTGCGGTGCCGACGATCAAGCCCCGCGGGGTAGGGCGCCGCGTTCCGGAGCAATGGTGGGCAGGGCGCGGGGCGCGGCCAGGGGCGCCCCGCGGGCAGGCGCGGTCAGACCTCGCCGCGATTGTAGTCGGGTTGGGCCGTGATCTTATGGATACTCAGGTCAGCGCCGATGTATTCGTCTTCCTGACTGAGCCGCAGCCCCATGACCAGCTTGATCCCGCCATAGATCAGGAAGCCGCCGCCGAAGGCGATCACTACCCCGATCAGGGTCCCTGCCACCTGGCCGCCGAAGGTCACGCCGCCGACGCCGCCCAGCGCCGTGAGTCCGAAGATTCCCGCCGCGATGCCGCCCCAAAGCCCGCAGAGTCCGTGCAGCGGCCAGACACCCAGCACGTCGTCGATGCGCCACTTGTTCTGAGTCAGGGTGAAGGCGTAGACGAACAGGCCGCCGGCCACGGCGCCGGTCACCAAGGCACCGATGGGGTGCATCAGGTCGGAACCTGCACACACCGCGACCAAGCCGGCCAGCGGTCCGTTGTGCAGGAAGCCGGGGTCGTTCTTGCCGATGACCAGTGCCGCCAGGATGCCGCCGACCATCGCCATCAGCGAGTTGACCGCGACCAGCCCGCTGACCGCCTCGACGGTCTGGGCCGACATGACATTGAAGCCGAACCAGCCGACGGTCAGGGTCCAGGCGCCGAGGGAGAGGAAGGGGATCGATGACGGCGGGTGAGCGGTCATGCCGCCGTCGGCCCGATAGCGTCCCTGGCGCGGTCCGAGCAGGAGCACGGCGGCCAGGGCGATCCAGCCGCCGACGGCGTGGACCACGACCGAACCGGCGAAGTCGTGGAAGGGCTTGCCGAAGGTGTTTTCGATGAGGGCCTGCATGCCGAAATTCCCGTTCCAGGCCATGCCCTCGAAGAACGGGTAGAGCAGACTGACGATCAGTAGGGAGGCGAGCAATTGGGGGTAGAAACGCGCGCGCTCGGCGATGCCGCCGGAGACGATGGCCGGAATGGCCGCGGCAAAGGTCAGGAGAAAGAAAAATTTGACCAGGGCAAAGCCATGTTCGACCTGCAGCGATTCGGCATTCGAGAAAAAGTTGACACCGTAAGCGATCCAATAACCGACGAAAAAGTAGGCGAGGGTGGAGACGGCGAAGTCGCTCATGATCTTGGCCAGGGCATTGACCTGATTCTTGGCGCGAACCGTGCCCAACTCCAGGAAAGCGAAGCCGGCGTGCATGGCGAGTACCATCACGGCACCGATCAAAATGAAGAGGACGTCAGTACCGTCCCGCAGAGTTTCCATCGAAAATCACCTCGTGTCGTTGGGTTGTCTTATGCGAAAGTGGTGCAAGGCTAAGCACGAACTATGCCGGACAAGTTCGGTGCCGCGGGCGGGTGTCGGGGTCTTGCTGTTTGGCGGGGCGGTTGGCCGCGCCGTCGTGACATACCGCGGTGGCTGATGGCCATATGGAAAACGACGCACCAAGCGAGGGCGTTTTATGGAGGATGCGGTGCACCGCGCACCGGCTTGGACAAATGACAGTCGCCCGTAGGAGCGGCGTCCCGCCGCTATGCGGTACCGTGGTGACCTCTAAGGCGATTCCCGAAGCACTTGGTACCACGCGGGCTCAACCTCCGATGACCGGGCCGACGCGACCGGAGGTCGACGCTTTAGCGGGCGGCGGCACCGCGTTCGGCTGAAACCTCGACCTCTGCTCTGTTGTGCGGGAGCGGCAAGATCCGCAGGGGGCTTCAGGGGCGACTAAAGTCGCCCCTACACGTTGGTACATCTCTTCTCGGAAATCGCCTTAAGGTCGCGGTGATGCGTCCGGTCCCACAGGCGCGATCTTCACTGGCGGCTCGAGCCCGAACTGAATCGCTTCTCCGATTCAAGGTCCGCGATCCGGGCGGTCAGCGCACGGCGCAATTCCTCGGGCAGGACCCTCTGCGCATCGGCCAGGCAATGCACGGTGCTTGCCGTGGCGCAGGCGCGCCCCTGGGTGTCGAAAAAGCGGTAATCCAGGGCGAAGGAGCGGTCGCGCACCTCGGCCACCCGCAGTTCGATCCGTACCGCCTCGCCGTGGCGCAGCGGGCGCTGGTAGCGAGCCTGCGCCTGAATGATCGGCAGCGGGAGGAGCGGGGCCGGTCCGGTCCCGATCAATGCGGGTAGCGCAAACCCGATGTGCTCCATAAAGGACTCGTAGGCATCGTGGGCGTGCCGGAACAGATGACCGTAGAACAGCACCCCGGCCGCGTCCGTGTCGTGCAGGCGGATGCGCAGGTCGTGGATAAAGAAAGCCGGCGATTTGAGCGGGGGGTTCTGCATCACTGACTGGTTGCGTCCGGCCAAAAGGCATCGTCTAGGCATTGGTCAAATGTAAACGGGCAGATGACGGGGAACGTCGACTCGGGCAGGCCGGTCTCGCGCTCGGCCTCGATCAACGCCAATGCATAGGCCTGAGCGATGGCCCAATCAATTTGCGCTTTCAGGCTTGGGTTATCTTCAAGATGCGATTTCAAACGGATTCGCTGCTCTTTGATCGACAGCCGCCAGGAGTTCCCCCGCCGGTCTGCCTGAAAGCGCCATTTGAGCAGGTGCAGAAGTAACACGACCAGGCGGTTAACGAGTTCGCGTCGTTCACTGCGGCCCATACTCTCGATCTCCTCGGCAAGGTGGGCGAGATCGATCGCGGCGAGATCACCCGCTCGCAACAGTTCCGCCTGCGCGTTTGCCCAAGCGTGAAAATCGCGCTCATAGAGATCCGCGGCAGATCCTTCAATCATCGTCGCGCTCATCTTCAAGAGTCTTCAGGTTGTATAGGGCGCAAACCCGGAGCCAATCGTATCGGGCAGCCGCAGGTATCCGGCCACCGGGCGGGGCGGCGGACCCAGGTTCTCGGCCAGCCAGTCGGCGGTGGCCAGTCCTTGGGGAATCGGGCTGCCGATGGCGGCGGCGAGTTGCGCGGTCGGCCAGTGACCGGCCGCGGATTCGATCAGGCTGGTGACCACCACTTCGATCCCCGCCGCGGACAGGCGCCGGGCCAGGGCCAGAGTGCGGCGCAGGCCGCCGATGGCGGCGGGCTTAAGGATGGCGCGCCGGACCGGGAAGCCGGCGGGATCGAAGTCGATGCCCAATGGCGGGATGGATTCGTCCAAGGCCAGGGGGAACCCGGCGATCGACTGGAGCCGCGCCAGCGTCGCCCAGTCGGGTTCCCGCAAAGGCTCTTCGAGCGATTCTACGGGCTGTCCGGGCAGCCTGCGCAAGGCGCTGAGGATACGGGTGGCGGTCCCCGGCTCCCAGGCGCCGTTGGCATCCAGACGCAGACCAAGCCCGTTGGGCAAGGTTGCGGCGAGTGTGTCCAGTCGTTCCAGTTCGCGGTCCGGAGCAGCGATCCCGACCTTGAGTTTGACCACCCGGAAGCCGGCGCGGGCGGCGCGCTCCAGATCGGCGCGGGTCGTCTCCACCAGCGGCCCCAGGACGCCGTTGACCGGTACCTGGGCGGGCGCGTCGGCCGCCAGCCAGCAGCGCAGGCTGGTCCCGGCGAGTCGGCTGCGCAAGTCCGACAGGGCGCAGTCCAACGCGAAATCGGCGGCTGGGGTGCGGTGATCGGCGTGGGTCAGCAGGGTGTCCAGGGCCTGGTCGAGTGCCATGCCGGTGAGCCTGGCGCGTTGTTCCGGCAGGCGTTGCGCCGCCGCCTCGGCGGTTTCGGTCCCCGCCTCGGGCAAGGGGGCGCAATCCCCATAGCCGCGCAGATCGCCGCACCCCACGCTGACCAGCCAGCCGCGCCGCTCCCGGAAGTTGCCGCGGGCGCTGGCCCAGACCCGGGACAGCGGCAGCCGGTAGGGCACCAGATCCACGCGCTCGATCAGGGGCGCGGTCATGGTTCGGACCACGGGACGCGGGGACTGCTCATGCGCTGCTTCCGAAGGCGAACCCGACGATCATCAGCAGGGTCAGCAGGCCCTGGTAAAGCCCGGTCCGGCCGAGCAGCGGGTTGATTTGGGCGCCCTGAGCGCCTTGGTAGAGACGGGCGATCAGCAGCAGCCCCAGGGGTAGGGCACCCAGCGTCAGCCAGGTCGCCCCAGGGAGTCCGGCACCGAGCAGCAGCGGCAGGGGCAGGAGCATCAGAAGTGCGTACAGGACCCGTGCCCGCGGTCGTCCCAGCACGTAACAGAGGGTGCGCCGCCCCGCGGCAATGTCGGTTTCCAGGTCGCGATAGTTGTTGAGCAGCAGCACGGCCGCCGCCGGCAGACCCAGGGCGAGGCCGAGCGTCACTGCCGGCCAGTCGAGGGTCAGGGTTTGCAGGTAGTAGCTGCCCGCGACCGCGGTGATCCCGAAGAAAGCCAGTACATAGAGTTCGCCGAACGGGCCGTAGGCAATGGGTCTGGGGCCGCTGGTATACGCATAACCGCTGGCCAGGGCGGCGACACCGACCACGAAGATGGGCCAACCACCGCGTGCCACCAACAGCAGCCCGAGCGCGAAAGCGAGCCCGAAGGTCAGATGGGCGGCCGTGCGTACCTGGCGGGCGGTGAACCAGCCTTGAGCCGTGGCGCGCGGCGGGCCCACCCGCTCCGGGGTGTCGGTGCCGCGCTCGAAGTCGGCCGCGTCATTGTGCAGGTTGGTGCCGACCTGGATGGCGAGCGCGGCGAGCAGGGTCGCGGCGGCGACCAGCGGCGCCAGGGTCCCGGTCGTGATGGCGGCCAGGGCGATGCCCGCCAGCACCGGCGTGGCGGCCAGCAGCAGGGTCTTGGGGCGTGCGGCGGCGACCCAACGGTCGATGGCCGAGGCCCCGGCAGCGGCCCGGTTGGTCGGTTCCAGGTCGAGCGGCACGGTCAAGGTGTCGGTATCTTGTTGCATCGTGTTGTTACAGTCGCGTTCACGTGCGTTGCCTGGCGGACCATCGCTGATCAGGGCCGCCGCGGAAACTTGCCGAAGTCAGGCGGACGGCGCTCCAAGTAGGCGTCGCGCCCCTCCTGGGCCTCCTCTGTAGTGTAGAAGAGTGCGGTGGCGTTGCCTGCCAGTTCCTGAATACCGGACAGGCCATCGGTGTCGGCATTGAAGGCCGCTTTCAGCATCCGCAGGGCCGTGGGCGATAACGCGAGCATGGTCCGGCACCAGTCCAGGGTGACGGTCTCCAGATCGGCCAGCGGTACCACGGTGTTGACCAGCCCCATTTGCAGGGCTTCCTGCGCGTCGTATTGTCGACACAGAAACCAAATCTCCTTGGCCCGCTTGAGGCCGACCGTGCGGGCCATGAGTCCGGCGCCGAGGCCGCCGTCGAAGCTCCCGACCCGGGGTCCGGTCTGACCGAAGCGGGCATTGTCCGCCGCGATGCTGAGATCGCAGATCAGATGCAGCACATGGCCGCCGCCGATGGCGTAGCCCGCCACCATCGCCACCACGGGTTTGGGCAGGGTGCGAATCTGGCGTTGCAGATCCAGGACGTTGAGCTGCTCGACCCCCGCGCCGTCGCGATAGCCCTCGTCGCCGCGGACCCGCTGATCGCCCCCGGAACAGAACGCCAGGTCGCCGGCACCGGTGAGTACGATGACCCCGATCGAGGGGTCCAGATGGGCGCGGTGGAAGGCGTCGATGAGTTCCCGCACCGTCTCGGGGCGGAAGGCATTGCGGACCTCCGGCCGGTTGATGGTGATCTTGGCCACGCCGGCCCAGTGGTGGTAGAGAATGTCACCATAGACCGGCCCCGGCGGTGTTTCCCATTGAACGGCCGGCTGGTCGCCTTGCTGCTGCATTACAGATGACTCCGGAGAGAATTTCAGAGATGAAAGTTTAGCCGCGAATGAGCACCAATCGGCTCGTTTCTCGTTCCCACGCTCCAGCGTCAGTGTCCTTGAGTTAAGCCATTCTGGCTCCCACGCTCCTGCGTGGGAGCGCGTGCGGGCGCTCCGCGTCCGGCGCCAAGACCGGACGCGGAGCGCCCGCCCGGCATTCCCACGCGGAGCGTGGGAACGAGAAGCCGCGCCGTCGGCGCTTCACTCAATGGCATTGACGCTCCAGCGTGGGAATGCTGTCCGGCCGCTCCAGCGGCCGGTGGCCCCAAGCGACGACTGCTGTTCCTACCCCAGCAGATCCGCCTCCGCGATCCGCTGGCGGAACGCCAGATGGGTTTCCCGGCTGCGGTCGGCGTCGATCATGACCTCGATGAGTTGCCCGCCGCGCCCGGCGAGTCCCGCGGCCAGTGCTTCCTGCCAGCCGGCGGCGTCACTGACCCGCTGGTGGTGCAGCCCGAAGGTGCGTGCCAGGGCGCCGAGATCAACCGGGCGCGGCGTGCGCCACAGCCGCTCGAAATCCGGCAGGCCGGACTGCGGCAGATAATCGAAGATGCGGCCGCCCCCATTATTCAGGACGATGCAGGGCCGGTCGAGCCGTGTCGCGAGCAGCAGGCCGGAGAGATCGTGCAGGAACGACAGGTCGCCGAGCAATCCGGTGGTGGGGACTCCCCCGGCGTTGAGGCCCGTCAGGGTCGAGAACTGGCCGTCGATGCCGCTGAGACCGCGGTTGCCGAAGACCCGCAGCGGCGCCGCGCGGGTGCCGGACCAGGTCTCGAACTGGCGGATCGGCAGTGAGTTGGCGCACAGCAGTCCGTCACCGGCCGGCAGGGCGGCCACCAGGTCGGTGATCAGTTGGGCCTCGCACCAGGGGGCCTGTGCCAGGTAGTCGGCGGCCAGAACCGCCAGTCGTTGCTCGGCCTGCACCCAGCGTGCGAGCCAGCTCGCATCCGCGCGGCCGGGCGGGTCGGCGGCCAGGGCGTCGCACAGTGCGCCGGGGTCGACCGCCAGATGCAGCGACCGCTCCTGGGCCAGGTCGTGTGATGGATCGGACCAGCGCTCGGCCGGGTCGACCAGGATCAGCGGAATACCCGGCAGCCACTCCAGCACGGTCTTGGAGATCGGTGCGCGGCCGAACCGCAGGATCCAGTCCGGTCGCAAGGCGTGCGCGGCCGCCGGGTTACGCGCCAGTGTCTTGTAGCGGGTGATGCGGGGGCTGGTGCCCGGCCGCGCGGCCGCGGGCACCGGACCGAAACGTACCTCGGACAATGGATCGGCCAGCAGCGGGACCCCCAGGGCGCGGGCGCAGCGCTGGACCGCCGCGGCGAAACCGGGTCGGTCGGTGGCGGGGCCGCAATAGATGAGACCGCGGCCGTGCAGACGCTCACGCAGTGCCGACGGGATGGCCGGGACGGTCAGGCTGCCGGCAGGGCAGTCCCCCGGCGGCGGCACCTCCACGGCCACAACGTCCGCAGCGCCGCCCCCGCGCGGCACCAGCGGTTCGCGCAGGGGTAGATTGATGTGCACCGGCCCCGGCCGTCGCCCCTGGCTCACCGCGGCGGCGCGTCGTCCGAGCGCGGTCAGTGCCGCGCGGGCGGCGGGGCTGTCCAGCGGTGCCCCCGGATCATGGAACTCGCGCACCTGGGCGCCGAACAGTCGGGTCTGATCCGTGGTTTGGTTGGCCCCCCAGCCGCGCAGTTCGGGTGGGCGATCCGCCGACAGCAGGATCAGCGGGATGCCGAACTCGCTCGCCTCCATGACCGCCGGATACCAATGGGCCGGGGCGCTGCCGGAGGTGGCCAGCAGCGCCGCCGGTCGGCCCTGGGCGCGCGCCAGACCCAGTGCATAGAAGGCGGCGCTGCGTTCGTCCAGGATCGGGGTCAGGGTCAGGCCGGGGCGCTGCTGGGCGGCCAGGATCACCGGGGTGGAGCGTGAGCCGGGCGAGAGCACCAACTCCCGTACCCCGCCGGCCAGCAGGCCGTCGAGCAGGGCCAGGCACCAGCGCACCCCGCCGGCGGCCGGATCGGCGGCGGCCGGGTCAGCGACGGATGGGGATGGGGAGCCGGTCATGCGAACTGCAAGGCGGTGGCGATGGCGGCGAGTTTGTGTCCCGTCTCACGCCATTCGGCCAGGGGATCCGAGCCGAGCACGATCCCCGCCCCGGCGTAGAGTTGTGCCTCATCTCCCTGGATCTGCGCGCAGCGCAGCAGCACCCAGAGTTCGCCGTCCAATGGGGGACGCGTGCCTGCCTCGAGAATGCCCGCGACGCCGGTATACCAGCCGCGCTCCAGGGGCTCCATACGGTGCAGCCACTGCCGCGCCTCCAACTGCGGCTTGCCGTTGGTCGCCGGGGTCGGATGCAGGCGTTCGGCCAGGGTAAACAGGTCGGTCGCATCGCGCAGTCGGCCGCTCACCGGGCTCCACAGGTGCTGTGCGTTGTGCAACTGCATGACCCGGGGGACGGCCGGTACTTGGACCGCATCGCAGCAGCCATCCAGCACGTCGCGCACCGCCTCCACCACCATGGCGTGCTCCCGCTGGTCCTTGCCGGAGGCCTGCAGCGCGGCCGTCAGTGCGGCGTCACGCGGTGCGCTGGCCGAGCGCGCCGCGGTGCCGGCGATGGCGTCGACCTCCACCTGCCGGCCATGGACCCGCAGCAGACGTTCCGGCGTGGCGGCGACGAAACGGGTCTCACCGCGTTCGATGCTGATGACCTGGCAGGACGGAAAGAGATACGTCAGCGCGGCCAGCAGCCGCCGCAGGTCGAAGGGCCGGCGGCCGCGCAGCCCGATGCGGCGGCACAGGACGACCTTGTCGAGCGGACCGCGGCGGATCGCCGTCAGGGCGGACTCGACCAGGATCTGCCAGTCGCGCAGGTCCGGCAGGCTGCCGAGATGAGTGAGTGTGCTGGACGTCAGCGGTTCGGGCAGCGGGGCATCGAGCGCGGGTACCAGCCGTGCCAGCCAGTCGCGCCAGCGGCGCCGCAGGTCGGCGTGGGTCGCCGGCAGTCGGGTCGTCAGCACCAGCGCCGCTTGGCCGCGGCGGGTGCAGAGTCCGAGTTCCGGGAGCCACAGCAGGGCATCGGGCAGATCCGCTGACGCGTCCGCGATCCTGTCCGCGGGGCGCGCCGGGACGGGCGTGGGCGCCGGATGCGGCGCGGCGGCAAAACCGAGCATGGCAAAGCCGAGAAACCCGGTCTCATCCGGGTCGAACTGCTGCCAGTGGCGGGTGAGATCCCGTGCGCGGGCGCTCAACAGACGCAGGCGGTCCGATCCTTGAGCCGTCCACTGTGCCGCCACCCCGTAGCCCGCGCGCAGTTCACCGGCCTGGCCATGCGAGAAGCTGAAGCTCGCGCAGTCCAACTCGGGCGGCAGTGTGATCGCCTCCGGCAGTTCGAGAACAAGCGAGGCGAACCCTGGGGTCCGGTCGGTCGGGATGAGTCCGATCGCCTCGTCGAGTCGGGCCTGCAACTGCTCCAAGAGCGCAAGGGGTGCGAGCATCTGGTGACCTACCTGGCGGAAGCGTAACGCCGTGCGCATGGTGCCGCGGCCTTGATCCCAGGATTGGGCATCGGCGGCATGGGACGGCTGATGGGGTGTCAGTCTAACGCAACGTCAACCCTTGATGACACCCGCGCGGGTCCCGGCGGTGTCCAAATGTGTCACTGTCGGTATCAAACGATTGTTTGAAAAAATGAGGCGATCGGTTAGACTGCGGCCTCTGATCCATGCCCACGGCGGCCCATGCCCGAGATCCATCCCTCGACTCACCTGCGCGCTCCCGATCCCCGCACCGCGGCGACCCGGCGGCGCATCATCGACACCTCGCTGCGTCTGTTTGCCGAACATGGCTTCCGGGGCGTGTCCGTGCGCGACATCAGCACCGCGGCGCAAGTCAATGTCGCCGCCGTCAATTACCATTTTGGCGGCAAGCAGGGGCTCTATCGGACCATCTTCGAGACCGTGCTGGACGACGATGAGGCGCGCTTCGCGGAGCAATTGGCCACGGTCGCCCGGCTATTGGGGCACACCGCGGTGGATCGGACACAACTGCCGGCCGCGGTCGAGATCCTGGCCGGCGGGATGGTGAAGCGGATTTCCACGTACGAGAATTTCCGCTGGTTCAGTGTGCTGCTGGCGCGGGAACTCGCCTTTCCCGGCGACCTTTTCGAGCTGCTCTACCGCCGCCGGGCCGCCCCCCTGCTGGATCTGCTGGCGCGGGTGGTCGGGGCTGCCCAAGGATTGGCACCCGAGGCGGAGTCCGTGCGGCTCACCGCCAATGTGCTCTACGGGCAGGTGGGCCATCTGGTCTTTTCGCGCCCGATCCTGTGGCGACAGGTCGACTGGGAAGACTACACCCCCGCGCGCCTGGACTTGCTCACCCGCACCGTCATTGACCTGATCAACCGGGCGATCGGACTGGAATCTCAGGACCATCCGCGCGCCGATCCTGGAGTCGTTATATGAGGATCATACCGACGTCATCCCCGTGGGCGATGCGCGCCGTTCTGGCCGCGGCCAGCCTGTCTGTCGTGGTGGGGCTGGAGCACCCGGTCCGGGCCGCGGACGAGGCCGGCCAGGAACCGTCCCGCGCGGCGGAGCCCCGTCCGTCGCTGGCCGTAACCCTGGTCTCCCCGCAAGCGGCCGATTGGCCGCGGGAGATCGAGGCGAGCGGCGGGCTCTTTGCCTGGCAGGAGGGCGTGATCGCCGCTGAAACCGGCGGCCTGCGGGTGGTGGCGGTGGCGGTGGATGTGGGGGATCGGGTGCGGCGCGGTCAGGAACTGGCGCGGCTGGCCCAGGAGACGGTGAAGGCGGAACTGGCCCAGCAGGAGGCGAAGGTGGCCCAGGCGCGGGCCAGTCTGGCGGAGGCGCGCGCCAACGCCGACCGCGCGCGCACCGTCAAGGATCGCGGGGCCATGCCGGAGCAGCAGCGCACCCAGTATCTGCTCGGGGAAGAGGCGGCCCAGGCCAATCTGGCGGCGGCCGAGGCGGCGCGGGACATGGAGCGGATTCGCCTGGAACAGACGCATATCCTGGCGGTCGACGATGGCGTCATCACCGCTCGCAGCGTCACGCTGGGAACCGTGGTTCAACCCGGCACCGAGCTGTTCCGCATCGTGCGTCAGGGCCGTGTCGAATGGCGGGCGGAGGTCACCGCGGCGCAACTGGCGCAGGTTGTGCCCGGCCAGGAAGCGGCGCTCGCACTCCCCGGCGGGGAGCAGGTGGCGGGTCGGGTGCGCATCGCGGCCCCGACCCTGGATACCAACACCCGCTATGGTCTGGTCTATGTCGACATCCCGCCGGACAGCCCGGCCCGGCCGGGGATGTTCGCGCGGGGCAGTATCCGCCTGGGGGTGACGGCCGCGCTGAGCCTGCCGGAGTCCGCCGTGGTGCTGCGCGACGGCAATAGTTTCAGTTTCGAGGTCCTGGCCGATGGCCGCGTCGCCCAGCGCAAGCTCGAGACCGGGCGTCGCGCCCAGGGTCGGGTGGAGATCCTCGGCGGTTTGACGCCGGATGCTCAGGTAGCGGCGAGCGGTGGGGCCTTCCTGAACGACGGCGACCGGGTGCGGGTCGAGCCTGCGCCCGCCGCTGCAGCTGCGGACGGACTCACCCTATTACCTCCTGATTCAGTATCGACCCTCACGTCAACACCACAATGAACGTCTCTTCCTGGTCGATTCGTCACCCGGTCCCCGCGATCCTGTTGTTTGCGCTGCTGACCGTCATCGGGATCATGGGCTTTCGCGGTCTGGGGATTCAGAATTTCCCGGATATCGAATTGCCCGCCGTCACCGTCACGGCCGCTCTCGAAGGGGCGGACCCGACGCAGTTGGAGACGGAGGTCGCCCGTAAGATCGAGGATCAGGTCGCGACCTTGGGCGGTATCGAGCATATCCGCACGACGCTGACCGACGGGTCCGCGACCATCCGGGTCGAGTTCCAGATCGACAAGGATTCCGAGGTCGCCTTGAACGAGGTGCGCAATGCGGTGGACAGCGTGCGCGCCGACCTCCCGCAGGATCTGACCGATCCGGTGGTCTCCAAGGTCACCACCTCCGGCTCGGCCATCGCCACTTACACGGTCGCCTCACAACGGATGGACGAGCAGGCCTTGTCCTGGTTCGTCGACAACGAGATCTCCAAGGCGTTGCTGTCGGTCAAGGGCGTGGGGCGAGTGGCGCGGCTCGGCGGGGTGGACCGGGAAGTTCACGTCGATCTGGACAGCGCCCGGATGCAGGCCCTGGGGGTGACCGCGGGGGATCTCTCGGCGCAGTTGAAGCGCGTCCAGCAGGATGCTTCCGGCGGGCGCGGCGACATCGGCGGGGCGGTCCAGTCGGTGCGCAGCCTGGGCGCGGTGGGCACCGTGGCCGGCATCGCGGACCTGGAGGTCCCGCTGGCCGATGGGCGGCGGGTGCGAATCGGCGATCTGGGCACGGTCAGCGACAGTTTCGCCGAACGCAGTTCGCACGCCGTGCTGGATGAAACCCCGGTGGTTGCCTTCGAGGTCACGCGCATCCGGGGTGCCAGCGAGGTGGCGGTCGCGGCCGCCGTGCAGGCCGAGGTGGCGCGGCTTGGGGCTCTGCACCCGCAGGTGCGGATCGCCGAAGCCTTCAACACCGTGGACCCGGTGCAGGACAATTATCGGGGGTCCATGGAACTGCTGTGGGAGGGGGCGGTGCTGGCGATCCTGGTGGTCTTCTGGTTCCTGCGCGACTGGCGGGCCACGCTGATCGCGGCGGTGGCGCTGCCGCTGTCCATCATTCCCACCTTCGCCGTCATGCTGTGGCTGGGCTTCAGCCTCAACATCCTGACGCTGCTCGCCCTGGCCCTGGTGGTGGGGATTCTGGTCGACGATGCCATCGTCGAGATCGAGAACATCGTGCGGCATTTGCGGATGGGTAAACCGCCCTTCCAGGCGGCGATGGAGGCGGCCGACGAGATCGGGCTGGCGGTCATCGCGACCACCTTCACCCTGGTGGCGGTCTTTCTGCCGACCGCCTTCATGGGCGGTATTCCGGGGAAGTTCTTCGTCCAATTCGGCATCACCGCCGCGGTGGCAGTGGTCGCCTCGCTGTTGGTGGCGCGGCTGTTGACGCCGATGATGTCGGCCTATTTCCTGAAGGCACACCCCGAGGGCAACCACGACGGGTTCATCATGACCCGCTATCTGCGCGCGGTCGGCTGGTGCCTGAACCATCGCCGGACCACGGCGCTGATCGCCATCCTCTTCTTCATCGGTTCGCTGCAGATTCTGCCCCTGCTGCCCAAGGGGTTCGTGCCTGCCGCGGACCGCGGTCTGACCATCGTCAAGCTGGAACTCCCCCCCGGCAGCGCCCTGGCGGACACGCGGCGCGCGGCCGAGCGGGCGCGTGCCTTGCTGGCACCCATGACGGACATCACCGGCAGCTTCACCGCGGTGGGCAGCGTCGCGGGCCAGGGTCCGATGGCGGAGGGCGGCGCCAAGGACGTCCGCCTGGCCACCCTGAACCTGAAACTGGTCTATCGCCGCGACCGCGACCGCAACCAGACCCAGGTGGAGCAGGAAGTCCGCGAGCGTTTGCAGGCCCTGCCCGGAGTGCGCATCTCCATCGGCGGCAGCGAACCCGGCGGCAAACTCCAGGTTGGGTTGGCGAGCGACGATCCACTGGCCCTGGCGGCTGCCGCCCAGGCGGTGGAACGCGATCTGCGCACCCTGGAGGGGGTCGGCAACATCGTCTCGGGAGCCAGCCTGCAGCGTCCGGAGATCCAGATCCGTCCGGACTTCGCCCGCGCTGCCGACCTGGGAGTGACCACCGCCGCCCTGGCCAGCGCGGTGCGGGTGGCCACCTCCGGCGATTTCAAGGTCAATCTGCCCAAGCTCAATCTCCCGCAACGTCAGATTCCCATCCGCGTGCGTCTGGACCCGGGGCTGCGTCAGGACTTGGACGCCATCGCCCAGCTGCGGGTCCCGGCGAAGGCCGGGTCGGTGCCCCTGTCGGCGGTGGCCGAGTTGCGACTGGGCAGCGGTCCGGCCCAGATCAACCGGGTAGATCGGATGCGCAACGTCAGTATCGACGTTGAATTGGGCGCGCGACTGATCGGCGCCGTGCTCGACGAGGCCAATGCCCTGCCGTCACTCAATAACCTGCCGCCCGCCGTGATGCGGATCGAGCAGGGCGATGCCGAGCGGATGACCGAGTTGTTCACGTCCTTCGGGACCGCCATGCTGATCGGCGTGCTGTGCATCTATGCGGTGCTGGTGCTGCTGTTCCATGATTTCATGCAGCCGGTCACCATCCTCGCCGCGCTGCCGCTCTCATTCGGCGGGGCCTTCATTGCCCTGCTGCTGACGCATAACAGCTTCTCCATGCCCTCCGTCATCGGCATCCTGATGCTGATGGGCATCGTCACCAAGAACTCGATCCTCCTGGTGGAATACGCGATCACCGCTCGCCGCCGGTATGGCCTGGACCGGCGCGGTGCCATCCTTGATGCCTGCCGCAAGCGCGCCCGGCCCATTGTCATGACGACCATTGCCATGGGGGCCGGCATGCTTCCGGTCGCCCTGGGTCTGGGTGCCGAGCCGAGCTTCCGCTCCCCCATGGCGATTGCCGTCATCGGCGGGCTCATCACCTCCACCTTTCTGAGCCTGCTGGTCATCCCGGTGGTCTTTACCTATGTGGACGATCTGCTGCGCCTGCTCAAGCGGCTGATGCCGCGGCGGCAGGGGGCGGATGCGGCGGGACCCGAGCCCGGTCGGTCGGCTGCGGCGGTGGATGCGGGCCGCGTGAGCGAAGCCTAGGCCGCGCGGGCCTTCGTCATCGTATCACTTGGTGTGCGGGGCTGAGCGCGGGATGCGTAGCGCGGCCGCCGGTTGACCCCTGATCCCGCAAAGGCTAAGTTGAGGATCCGGGGCGTCTCTTCGATGGCTTGAGTCAGAAGACCCTGCGACCGGACGAGGCGAGCGCGGCGCGGGTGCTGAGTGAACTGGTGCTCAACCAACGGATCGGATGAGCGAACTGAAGCGTATTTAGGAGTGTCGAAGCATGACTGTTGCGCAGAGTTACGACCATGATTTTTTCGGCTGGTTGAACGCGAATGCGCAATTGATGCGCAACCATCAGTTCGACCAAGTCGATGTCGAGCATATTGCCGAGGAGTTGGAGGCGATGGCGAGGAGCGAGAAGCGTGAACTCTTGAATCGCCTCGCCGTCTTGCTGATGCACCTACTCAAGTGGCAGTACCAGGCGCCCAGGAGGACGCGCGGTTGGCGCAATACGATACTGACGCAACGCATGGACATCGCTGATCTGCTTGAAGACAGCCCCAGCTTGCAGCCGCTGGTGGCGGAAAAGATCCAGACGGCTTATGAAAAAGCGAAGCTCAAGGCAGAGGATGAGACCGGAATCGATCGGCGGACGTTTCCGAGCCAGTGTCCATATACCCTGGAGCAGTCGCTGTCCTCGGATTTTTTTCCTGGCGACAGCGGCGAGGCATGAACAGGCGGTCCTGGTTCCCGAGCGCTGAAACTGCATGACCTGCTGACCAGCGGGCGGGTGGAGATTCTGGTGGTGCCCAAGGAGCGGGTCTTTCTGCACGGTAAGACCGGGGTCATCGAGGCGGCGGACGGCGCCAAGATTTGCTTTCTGGGGTCGATCAACGAGACCAAGCGCGCCTTCGCCGGGAACTACGAGATTCTGTGGGAGGATACCCCGCGGCGCGGAGGACATTGCGCGGTGGGATCTGTGTTCGCGGACCCTGGCGCGACGCGATGTGGTGGAGCGCCTGTCGGTGCCGTGGTGACCGCAAGGTTTCAGCAGACGACAGGGTGGAATCCGCTGCGCCGGGCTCAGGCGGGTCTATACTGGGTCAGCCCCATGGGCTCACTGATCCATCAAAATAAAGAGGACGATCCGCAATGAACGAGACGATCATGCCGCCGGTCCCCGGCGGGAGGGACCCGCGCGTGAACCGGGTGACCCTCGGGCATCCCTGGCGTTGGCTTGCGAAAGGTTGGCAGGATATCAAGTCTGCGCCCACCTACAGCCTGCGTTACGGTGCGGGGATTGTGGTGATCAGCGCGCTGATCGTCCTGCTCACCGTGCTTGGCCATCTGACTTTTCTGGTGCCCTTTCTCACGGCCGGGTTTTTTCTGATGGCGCCGCTCCTGGCGATCGGTCTCTATCAGATGAGCGCCCACCTGGAACGGGGTGAGTCGCCGCGGCACTGTCAGGCGCTGGAAGCGGTGCGCCGCAACCAGGGTCAGTTGGGGGTCGCGACCGGTTTTCTGTTCATCACGATGCAGCTCTGGATCCTGGCGTCGGTGTTTCTCTTCATCATGTTGTTCCAGGATCCTTTTCCCACTTGGAAGAACTTCATCCCGGTGGTCGTGCTGTCGGGTCAGTACACGGGGTTGCTGACCGTGATCACCCTGGTCGGCGCCTTTTTCGCCGTCTGTGCTTTTTGCATCAGCGCGATCACGATCCCGATGTTGATCGATCGGCAGGTGGACGGCTTCACCGCCATGCGCACCAGCGTGCGGGCGGTCAGCCTCAATTGGGCGCCCATGCTGCTGTGGGCCGCGCTCCTGGTGCTGATCGGGGGTGCCGGGCTCATGACTTTCTATGTCGGGCTCTTTGTGGCCGTGCCCCTGGTCGGCCATGGGACCTGGCATGCCTATCGGGACCTGGTCGCGCGCGAGTGACGGTCAGGGCTCGATGAGCAGCACCTCGACCCGCCGGTTACGGCTGCGTCCGTCCTCGGATTGGTTCCCGGCAATGGGCTGTGCCTCGCCCTTGCCCGTGGCCGTGATCCGGTCCGCGGCGATACCCGACCCGACCAGCGCGGCCTTGACCGATTCGGCCCGCTGGGTCGAGAGGCGCAGGTTGGCCTTGGCATCGCCGGTGCTGTCGGTGTGGCCTTCGACCTGGACCTGGATCCGCGGATTCTGCTCAAGGAACGCGGCCATCCGCTTCAGGCCATCAGGCACCGGGGACGGCAGGGTCCCTTGACCCGGTTTGAAGCGCAGATCGGTTTCGGCGAGGGTAACTTGCAAGCCGCGGTCGGTCACCCGAGCGCCGAGCTCAGCAGTGCCCTGACGCAGTTTCCCCGCCTCCGCCCGACAGCGGTTGACCGACGCCTCGGCCGTGGCCAATGCCGCCGCGGTCTCGTCGCGGGCGGCTGCCAAGGCGGCCGCGTGGCTGGTTCCGAGATCGGCAATGGTCTGCTCGAGGTCCAGTATCCGCTGTCTGAGGGTCGGTAGCTCGGTATCCCCGGTGGTCGGCTGGCAGGGCGGGAGCGCGGCGCCGGTCCGGGCATCCGTTGTCTCTGGTGTCGGGTGCCGCTCAATCGGCGCGGGGTCGACGAGGTACGCAAGCAGCAGTCCGGCGCCAAACAGCAGAACCAGGGCGATGGGTGCCAAGGGGAGCCAGGGGCGCTCGGTGGGTGTGGGTTCGGACATGGGATCTCCGGTCTGGGTAAGGGGTCAGAAAGGCCTTAGTGACCGGGCACGCAGATCCCGCCCTGCCGCACCGCATTGGCGGTGCGGGTGAGCAGGATCAGGATGATGCCGGTCAGCAGGGTAAGCAGGCCGAGCCCCAGATAGCGGTAAAGATCATTGCCCGAGCGCTCGAACATCACCAGACTCGCGATGCTGATCGCCGCCAGGGGGAAGGAATAGGCCCACCAGGAGAGGAAAAAGCGCAGCTTCAGGAAGCGGGCGGCCTGGGTGAAGAGCAGCAGGGTGAGGAACAGACCGGCGTAATAGAGAATCCGTCCGAAGGCGTCCAGTTCGGGAACCAGCCGGCTGTAGGCGATGAAGCCGACGGCAGGCGGAGCGATCAGAATGAACAGGGTCGGCATCAGGCGTTCATCAATGGGGTCATGGAATAGTACCCGGTAGAGAATGATGGTCATCAGCATCACCCAGAACAGCATGCCGATGCTGAAGAAGAACCAGGAGACGTCGATGTATCCCAGCGGTACCCCGGCCACCGGCACCAACACGTTGCCGACCGCCGGGATGAACCAGGCGGGGTTCATGTGTTGGCGTTGTCATGGGGGCTCCGTACTTGCCTCAATGCAGCGGCAGGGGCGAGGTGAGCATCAGCAGGACGCTCAGTGCCGCGGCGGTCGAGAGGACCGGTATCCAAGGCCAGAGGGACGATCGTCGTGAGGGTGCGCGACGCGGTGCAGCGGCGGGAAGCAATTGGTTCGACATCAAGGACTCCAGTTAGTGTAGGTCTGCTGCAACCGATGGGGGTCGTCGCTCCCGGCTGTCGGTCGCGGGTGCCATGGCGGGCAGGGCGGGATGGATTGACATGCAGTTTAAAAATTCCCCGAGTCGCCCGCATTGACAAAAATCGCAGCCCCCAAGTTGGTTAAAGGGGGGGGGCGGCGACTTTTGCGGCGCTGCCCGTGGCGTCGGCCTGCCGGCGGCAGCGGCGGTCGCGCGTCGCGTGAATCGGTGCTGGATTGCGCGATCTTGCCGGAATCACCGCCGTAGACGTGCGGACACGAGACGTACAGCTTGGGCATGGCCGCGGGTACCAACGCAACGTCGCAATCGAGGCAAGAGCGGAGCGCCGCTTGTCGGGAAAAACATGCCGTTTGTCTCCGCGCTGAGATCTTCGTCAAATATTTGAGAAAAGGCGTCCATAGTTAGGACTGCCCAGAGCGGTCGTTGGATTACCGTAAGATATCTGTAGTCTTTGGGATTTTTTCAGCTTGCTCCATGATCGAGGTCCTGGAAGCAGGATCTCTCTCAATCAAATCGCACCGAGCCTTGTCAGCTTGACGGAGATTGCTATGCAGCACCGCGCCGCACGCGCAGAGTACAAAACGTGTTCTTATTTGCCTCATCGTAACAGACTGGCGACGGTGATCGCTGAATGTCTCAGACCGCGTCGTGTCCCGCTAGTCTGTGTGCTGGGGCTGGGTGCGGCCCTCGGTGTCGCTGCACCGGTGCAGGCGGCGACCTTCACCGTCACCAGCACCGCGGACGGGGGTGTCGGCAGCCTGCGCCAGGCGATCATTGATGCAAACGCCAGTCCTGGGTCCGATCAGATCCTCTTCGACTCGAGTGTCACCGGGACCATCGTCCTCACCTCCGGGCCACTGATCAGCGATGGGTTCGCGAGCTACTATTATGAAAACGCGGCTGATCGATTGGTTATTACCGGTCCGGGGGCGGAGCGGCTGACCATCGACGGCAACGCCGATAGTTCCGTGATCGCAAGTTGCCTTTACGGCGATGACAGTTCCCTCGCGATCTCCGGGCTGACGCTTAAGAATGCGGATCGCGGTCTGCTCATCAGCGGAAGTTTCGGTGTGGCCACCGCGATAACGATCACCGACTCCATTATTACCGGAACAGCTGAAGCAGGAATCGAGATCTATGATTGGTATTATACTGGGTGGGGGGCCGTCCAGCTCGAAAACCTGGTGATCTCCGGCAATAGCGGAACCGGTATAGTGATCGTTGGGGGAGACACTGAGATTGTTGGGAGCGTCATTGCTGACAACCTTGGTTCTGGTATACACACTGTAGCTAACGCTTCGCGCGCCGGTTGGCCGGTCGCGATCGATACCAGTGTGATCGCTCGAAACGTCGGGGATGGGGTCAGTTGTGGGGGGTACCGGGGAGCGTCCGTACTGGCGACGCAGATCACTGATAATGGAGGTGTCGGTTTAGGCTGTAACGCGTCCGTCCTCAGATCCACCCTGTCGGGAAACAGGGCCGGCGGGATCGCGGCGGATTCTGTTGTGCTTGTGGATAGTGCGGTATTCGGCAATCAGGCCAGCGACGGTGGAGGTATCCGTATTGCCAACTCATACCATGGCACTGGCGGGCATCTTGCCGTGATCAACAGCACGATTTCCGGAAACGAGGCGGAAAGCAGCGGTGGTGGTATCTACCAGTACACGGGTACTACCGTGATAGAAAGCAGCACCATCACCGGTAACACGGCAGTCGTCGGCGGCGGGCTCTTTAAGCGCTTCTACGACGAATGGGGCTGGGGTGACGATATATTGGTCGAGGCAACGCGGATTCACAATACCATTGTTGCCGGAAATGCGGCGACAAGTGATCCGGATCTGCGCAGCGGCTTGCCTTCCGCGTGGGAGTTTATTTTGCCGGTCGCGTTGAGTTATTCGCTGATCGGCGAACCAGGGGACGCCTACATCACCGACGCGATCCCCGGTTCGAACCGCTTCGGTGAAGACCCGCAACTCGGACTCCTCCAGGACAACGGCGGTCCCACCAAGACCCATGCGCCGCGACTCGGCAGTCCCGCGCTCGACAGCGGCGATCCAAGCTCGCTGTTCCCGCCTCTCTACGATTGCTCGTGGCTATTGTCATCCGATTCATGTGGTTTGACGCCTCCCGACTGGGATCAGCGGGGGGAAGGCTTCGCGCGCGTGCGCAATGGCCGCATCGACATGGGTGCCTGCGAGTTACGGGCCGGTGAGGTCCTCAAGGGGGGCGCCTGGCTGCGGTCCCTAGGCGATAGCAATGGCGACGGAACGCCGGAAGTCGCCGTCGTCAAGCGCGACACCTATGGTCGCGATCTGGTCAGCGTGAGAGACGCCGCTTCCGGGTCCTTGGTCAGCACCTTCAACGGCACGTCTTCCGGACGTTTGCTGGCGGTTACGGTGATGCCCGATCCGGACGCCGGCCCTAGCCTGGCGCTACTGGGTTCCTATGCCAGTTCCAACCAGGACACGGTGTCCTATTCCGTCGCCGCGAATACGCAGGCAGTGCTCTCCGGCGACCTGCTTGGATGGTTCGCGCTCAATCCCGGCGCCCGCCCGGTCGACATGACGGTTCTCCCGGACCAGGACGGCAACGGTGTCCCCGAACTCGGGTTGCTGACTGCTGCTCCGACCCAAGTTGAGGTGCGCGACGCGTTCACGGGGAGGCTCCACAAGCGCTTGACTTTCCCGTCACGCTTCGATCCCCGGCAGGTGCTTTCGGTTCCCGACCTCAATGGGAATGGCAGCGCCGAGGTGGGCGTGGTTCTGTCCAGGGCCGACGAGGCCGACCGTGTCATCATCAGCGACACGCTGACGAAACAGCAGATCCGGGTTGTCATGCCGGGTACGGCCTATCGCGCCTTGACGCTGCGGGAAGCGGTGGTCGTCGCCGACCGGAACCACAACGGCGCCGGGGAAGTGGCGATGCTGCTGCGCAACCCGGTGACGGGCGAGACCCTGGTATGGGTCGCTGACGCATTGACCAATGCGTTACTGGCGAAGGTGGTCGGATACCGCAAGGACGTTACGCCGGAGACATTGGTCGCGGTGTCTGACCTGACACGCAACGGCGTCGAGGAATTCGCGCTCTTGGGCCGCAGTACCGCGACCGGCGAGGTGACGGCCGAGATTCGGGACGGTGCCAACTCCGCGTTGGTCAGGCGCATCTGGTTCAAGAAAGAGTGTACGCCGCTCGACTTGGTGAGCATCGGTGATGTCAACGGCAATGGCGCCGCGGAACTGGTGATGCTGGGTCGGTGCGGCACCGAGGCGCAACTGCGTGCGTTCGTGGTGGATGCCAAAACCGGTGCGTCCCTGCGGCGGCTGGATTTCTGAGCCCCGTCGGCGGAGCTGCATCGCGGACACCGGAACGCTGCTGTTCCGGTGCCATCCGGGTGGTTCCGTGGCTGAAAGCACCGCGGCTCGAGCGTGGTCGCCAGGATGCGGATCGGCGCCCACACGGATTGCTGGGGGTGGATGGGAACCGGCTAGTGACTTTGCGCGCGACGCCCTACAATGGGAGGTGATCCGGGTGATCCCCCGGAATTTCCCTCGCCCGCGCATCCTTACCGGAGTCCGCCCTGAATGACCGACACCACTGAGTCCCGTTCCCGCATCCTGATCCTGCTGGCCCTCGCCGGGCTGATGGCCGCCACGCGCGGTCAACAGTTCGCCCCGCTGGGGCACCACCTGCCCGATGCCGCACTTGCCGTCTTCTTTCTGGCCGGGTTCTATCTGCGCGCCCGCTGGGTGCCGTTCGGCCTGTTTGCCCTGGCCACCGTCATCGACCTGTCGGCCATCGGTTGGGGCGGCGTCAGCGGCTACTGCCTCAGCCCGGCCTACGCGATGCTGGTTCCGGCCTACGGCAGCCTGTGGGCACTGGGGCGCTGGTACCAGACGCGTCATCGCCCCGACCTGGCAACGCTGCCGCTCCTCGGGGCGGTCTTGTGGACCGGCGGTGTGGCGGCGGAGGCTTTTGCCAGCGGCGGCTTCTATCTCCTGTCCGGCCGCTTCGAGCCGAGCCTGGTCGGTCTGGGGCATAGCCTGGTCAGCTACCTGCCGGGCACCCTGGCCGCGCTCTTCGGCTATGTCGGTCTGGCGGCGGTCGCGCACCTGACGCTGAACCCGCGTCAGGTGGCCGGCCGTGTCGGTTCCTGATGACCGAGGACACCGCGCGCGAGCGCCATCGCCGCCGCATGCAGCGTCACAAGGAAATCGTCGACGCCCGCGTGGCCGGCGCCACTATCGACCGTGGGGTCCTGGTGGTCAATACGGGTAACGGGAAGGGGAAGAGTTCTTCGGCCTTCGGTGTGGTGGCGCGCGCTCTGGGTCACGGCATGAAGGTCGCCATAGTGCAGTTCATCAAGGGGAGTTTCGCGACCGGGGAGGAGGCTTTTTTCCGGCGGTTCCCCGAGGTTGAATATCATGTAATAGGCGAGGGATTCACCTGGGAGACCCAGGATCCGGATCTGGATCGCCGCGCCGCTCAGGCGGCCTGGGCGCTGGCAGCCGGTTTTCTGGCCGATCCGAGCGTTCAGGTGGTGGTGTTGGATGAACTCAACATCGCCCTCAAGCTCGGTCTGGTTCCGCTGGATCGGGTCATTGATGCACTGGACGCGCGTCCCGACCATCAACACGTCGTAGTGACCGGTCGCGGTGCGCCGCCGGGGTTGATCGAAATCGCCGATACCGTGACTGAGATGCGGCCCATCAAGCATGCGTTCGACGCCGGGGTGATGGCGCAAAAGGGCATCGAGCTATGACCGAGGTCCCGCCGCGGCTTACCCTGATCCTGGGCGGCGTGCGCTCCGGCAAGAGCCGACTGGCCGAGCGTCTGGCCCATGGCAGCGGGCTGCCGGTGACCTATCTTGCCACCGCGCTGGCGGGCGACGGGGAGATGGTGCGGCGCATCGAGGCGCACCGCCGTCGCCGCCCGGCGCAGTGGCGTCTGATTGAAGAACCGCTCGCTTTGGCGGAACGCATCAGCGTCGAGGCGGCCGCACAGCGCTGTGTCCTGGTGGAATGTCTGACCCTGTGGCTGACCAACCTGCTCATGGAGGCTGACGGTTCACGGATCGAGCACGCGCTGGAACGTCTGCCCGAGGTCATCGCCGCGGCGCCCGGCCGCCTGATTCTGGTCGGGAACGAGACCAACATGGGCGTGATTCCCTTGGGGGAATTATCGCGCCGCTACTGCGATTTGGCCGGACGCCTGCATCAGGACCTGGCCGCCCGCTGTGATCAGGTCTTGTTCATGGTCGCCGGCTTGCCGCTGGTGGTGAAAGGTCCGGCGCTCCGTCGGTAACAAGTCGGATATTCAGTTAAGCCACTTCGCGAACGGTTCCTTCGGCGATTTCTATCCACTAACCACTAACCACTAATTCTACTTCGTTAAATTTAAAGTCATGAAAGATATACATAATTTGAGTAAAA
>JACDZG010000110.1 GCA_013426805.1 Chromatiaceae bacterium | reverse complement strand
GGGAGGGGCCGGTCTACTCTCCCGGACCGTCCTACAGGTCACGGTGTTACCGTAGTCCGCTGCGCGGACCGTCTGCGGCCGGCCGGAACGCTGATCAAGGCCAGAGCGACACACGGCCCTACGCCGAGAGGACGCTGTACGTGACAACCAAACTTGAGCGTCCCGTCCGGGGGCTCTTGTTTCGGTTGCCCCGATTTGCCGGGTCATGTACGCCGACCAACCATCGCGGCGATCGGCCGCTGGCAGCGATCGTTGCCCAAAGCAGATCCCCGTTGGTCGCGTCGCTCAGGGATCGCGTCGGCGAACCGGCTGCGGCGGCGCGAGCGTCGCTTTCCCCAGCGTCAGATAGAGCCTTCGGACGTGATAACCGGACGTAGGGGCGGGTTTCAAACCCGCCCCGTCCGGTTATCACGTCCGATGGCTAGCACATCGGCAGCCACCCGGCGAAGGCGATTTCCGGCAATCGCCTAATCGTTACCCCGCAACCGCCACTGAAAGTGGCTCAAAAGCCGCGAGCGGATCTTTTTTTCCTTGTGCTTTCCCGCAGCGGCCAGCCGTTTCTCGGCCACGGCCATCAGGGTCTCCTGGGCGCCCTTGGCGTTCTCCTCGGTCGGCGTGCGCTGAGTGTAATGACCGTCGCTGTCCATATCCCAGGCTGACCGCTTGTCGGCGAACTGCACGTCGAGGATCAGGCGCAGCTCCTGGCGCAGTTCCGGGTTCTCGACCGGGGCATGGACTTCCACGCGGCTGTCCAGGTTACGACCCATCATGTCGGCGGAGCCGATGTAGTATTCCTCATCGCCCCCGTTGCGGAAATAGATGATGCGCCCGTGCTCCAGGAAGCGCCCGACGATACTGATCACCCTCGCCTTTTCGCTGATACCGGGCAGCCCGGGGCGGAAACGGCAGGTGTCGCGGATGATCAGGTCCACCCGCACCCCGGCGCGGGTGGCACGGTAAAGCGCGCGGGTGATCTCCACATCCTCCAAGGCGTTCATTTTCATCTGGATCAGACCCGAGCCGTCACGGCGCTGGTGCTCGATCTCGCGGTTGATCTTGTCGATGATGCAGCGCTTGAGGTTGTAGGGTGCGGCCAGGATCTTGCGGTAGCTCGGCGGCGGGGAATAGCCGGTGAGGTAGTTGAAGAGTTCGGTGAGGTCCTGGCCGATCCCCTCGTCGCAGCCGAGCATGCCCAGGTCGGTGTAGAGCTTGGCGGTGCCCGGATGATAATTGCCGGTGCCGATATGATAGTAGCGGCGCAGTTGGGCGTAGTCGCGGCGCACGATGAAGATGAGCTTGCTGTGGGTCTTGAGCCCCAGGACGCCGTAATTGACATGAATGCCCTCGGCCTCCAGCCGGCGCGCCCAGCCGATGTTGGCGGCCTCGTCGAAGCGCGCCTGGAGTTCGACCAGCACGGCCACCTGCTTGCCGTTGCGGGCGGCCTCGATCAGCGAGTCGAGGATGGCCCCGGCGGAGGTCCGGTAAAGCGTCATCTTGATGGCCAGCACCTTGGGGTCGTCGGCGGCGGTCCGCAGGAAGCGCTCGACCGAGGTGCTGAAGGGCTGATAGGGGTGCTGAAGCAGGATGGGCCCGTTCTCGCGGATGATATGGAAAATGTTGCGCCGATCATTGGCGAGCAGCGGGTGGTCGACCGGGCGGTGCGGCGCATCCTTGAGGTCGGGGAAGTCCAGCCCGGCGACCTCGAAGAGATCGCGCAACTGCATCATGCCCACGACCGTGACGACGTCCTGCTCCTCATTGAGTCCGAGTTCCGCCGCCAGCATGCCGCGGTGGACCGGATCGAAGCCTTCCTGCACCTCCAGGCGCACGATCGGGGCAAAATGGCGCTCACGCAGCTCGGTCTCGATCAACTCCAGGAGGTCATTGGCGGCTTCCATGTCGGGTTCGACGATGGCGTTGCGGGTAACCCGAAACAGCTCGGCCGAGTCGATCACCATACCTGGAAAGAGCATGTCCAGGTTGGCGACGATCAGGTCTTCCAGGGTGACGAAGGTGGTGCCGCCGTCGAGCGCGACCAGGCGCTTGGAGACGTCCCGATGCACCGGGACCTTGATGCGGGCCATGTAGCTCTCGCTGCCGGCCGGATAACGCAGGGTCACCAGCAGATTCAGGGCCAGGTTGGAGATGAACGGGAAGGGGTGGGCCGGGTCCATGGCAAGCGGCGTCAGCATGGGGAAGATGTTGGCGCGGAAGTGGTCGCGCAGGCGCTCGCGGGCATCCAGCGCCAGATCTTTGATCTGTAGGATGCGGATGCCATGCTCGGCCACCAGCACCATCAACTCGTCGAAGATGCGGTTCTGCTCGGCGTGCATCTCGCGGACCTGGGCCTGGCAGCTCTTGAGCTGTTCGGTGGGGGTGCGGCCGTCGATGCTGGGTTTGTGTACGCCGACGGCGATCTGTTGTTTGAGCCCGCCGATGCGTTTCATGAAGAATTCGTCGAGGTTGTTACTGACGATCGCCAGGAACTTCACCCGTTCCAGTAACGGGGTGCGCGGATCATCCGCCTCGTGCAGGACACGCTGGTTGAAGGCGAGCCAGGTCAGTTCCCGGTTGAGGTAGAGTGTCGGGTCGTCCGGCTTGAAATCATCCGCGACCGGCGTCGACGCCGGCTGGTCGGCGAGGTCTGTATCATCATCGTCGTCGAGGATTGACTGAGCCAGGCTGTCGTTCATGGTGGTTTCCCGGTGGCGACTGACAAGAGGGCGGATCGACTTCTGATTCTAGCAACGACACGGCCGGAAAGGATGGTGTATTTGTGACGCGAGCGATGAACAGCACGGCGCCCCCATGAGCGAGTTCCCGAACGAGTCCGGCAGTGCTCCGGATACGCTTTTCGACCAGCCGGCGGCCCCGGTTCGACCCTTCGAGTTCGATGCCGCCGTCGCCCAGGTCTTTCCAGACATGGTGCGGCGCTCGGTGCCCGGCTACCGTGAACTGGTGGACCTGATCGGGCTGCTCGCCCGGCGTCTGGCGCAGCCCGGAACCTGCTGCTATGACCTGGGTTGCTCGCTGGGGGCGGTCACCCGCTCCATCCTGCGCCAGGTGGACCCGCGGGTGCGCATCATCGCGGTGGATAAGGCCCCGGCCATGATCGCCGGCCTGCAGGCCCGGCTGGCCGACGTGCCGGGGGCGCAGCGGGTCGAGACGCGGTGTGCCGATCTGTGCGGCCTGACCGTCACCGAGGCGTCCGTGCTGGTGCTCAATCTGACGTTGCAGTTCATCGCGCCGGAGTCGCGCCTCGCACTCCTGCGGCGGCTGCGGGCCGGATTGGTGCCGGGCGGGGTGCTGATTCTGGCTGAGAAAATCCAGGTCGCGCCGGGGGCCGGGGGGCACCTGCTGACCGCCCTGCACGAGGATTTCAAGCGGGCGCAGGGCTACAGCGAACTGGCCATCAGCCGTAAACGCGCCGCCCTGGAGCAGGTGCTGGTACCCGATACCATTGAGACCCACGAGCAGCGACTGCTGGCGGCCGGCTTTGCGGGCCATACCCGCTGGTATCAGTCACTCAACTTCGTTGCTTGGGTCGCATGGACTTAACGCCTTTCCGGCCCTTCCTCGACCGGCTGACGGCGACCCGACTCGGACCCTGGGCGGCGGGGTTGGAGGGGGCCGTTCGCGCGCGACTCGCGGCCGGTGCCCATGGCGATCTGGCGCGCTGGGAGGCAGCCCTCGCGGCCTTGCCGGCGCTGCCGGTCGGGGCGGTCGAACTGACGGCGGCCTGCGTCGGCTGCACCGCGGCCCAGTCGCCGACGGCCGCGGAGATGAACGGCCTGCGGGCCGCGCTCCTGGCCCTGCATCCGTGGCGCAAGGGTCCGTTCTGCCTCCATGGTGTGCGCATCGACACCGAGTGGCGTTCCGACTGGAAATGGGACCGGCTGGCCGGGGCCTTGACCCCGCTCGCCGACCGGCTGGTGCTGGACGTGGGCTGCGGCAATGGGTATCACGCCTGGCGCATGATCGGGGCGGGGGCCCGACTGGTGGTCGGGATCGACCCGACCTGGGTGTTCGTGACTCAGTTTCAGGCCATCAACCGCTATCTGGGCCGGGATGACCTGTGCGTCCTGCCGCTCGGCATCGAGGATCTGCCCGCCGGGCTCGCGCCCGACGGGTTCGATACCGTCTTCTCGATGGGGGTGCTCTACCACCGCCGCTCGCCGCTCGATCATCTATTGGATCTACGTCGGCTTCTGCGTCCCGGTGGGGAGCTGGTGTTGGAGACCCTGGTGCTGGAGGGTGAGGGGCAGCGGGTGCTGGTGCCGCCGGAGCGCTACGCCGCCATGCGCAATGTGTGGTTCATCCCGACGGTGGAGTCACTGACCGTCTGGCTCCAGCGCTGTGGGTTCGCGGACATCCGGTTGGTGGACTGCAGTCGCACCCGGATCGAAGAGCAGCACGGCACGGCCTGGATGCGCTTTCAGTCCCTGCCGGATCATCTGGACCCGGACGATCCCGGCCGCACCCGCGAGGGTTTGCCGGCACCGACGCGCGCCATCCTGATCGCTCGTCACAGTGACGCATGAAAAGACACCGGACGGGCAAAATCCCGTCCGGTACAGGGGAACAGGGCGTTTCCGGGACCTGGTCCAGTCCGAAGTCTGGGTGAGTTCGGCGTCGGATGTGCGCGACTCCGTGCCCCGAGGTCCATCGGGGGCTCCATGTCCGAGGTGTATTGTCAGCCTCATGCTTCCGTGCAAGTGGACGTAGTGTCTTCCTTGAGCGCAGGTTCGCCTATCGTCCAAATGGACTAAATCGGGGTGATCCGGGTCGGTAGTCACCGGCTCATGCATCGTTGGAGCGGCGCCCGTCAGCCTCCGGCGAGTCACTCGTGACCTTATGAATCATGCGCATGAGTTCGGTCTGACTGCGTGTCCCCATCTTGAGGAAGACCGCGCGCAATTGTGCCCGCAGGGTATAGTACGAGCGATGGGTGCGTTCCGCCGAACGTCGCAGCGAACCGCATTCACTCAACGTTTCGAGTAATTTGGTTTCGGCGGGCGTCAGGCCGTAGGTGCGGGCGACCTGGTCGAAGTCCGGTTGCAGGGTCCGGGTCGCCAGTGCATCCGCCATCTGCAGGGCCCGGCTGATGTGGTTGAAATAGCGCTGCAGGCGGGCGACCTCAGTGGGGGTGTAGGGGCCGGCCGTCGCTGCCCGCGGCATCCCGAGTTGCAGGTTGAGTTGGTCGCGGATGCGCAGAAAAGCGCGGGCCGTATGACGCAGGCCGTTCGGCCTGAACCAGTCGTTGAAGTATTCGGAGGCGCAGAAGACCCGCGCCGACACCAGGTCTTCTCCGGTCATGATGATGCCTGGGGGAACCTGGCCCGAGCGGATGCGTGCCGCGAAGGGGTCGATCGCGGCGAAGTGCTCGGCGTATTGATGCCACCGGCTCCCGTCCGGGTCAGTCGTCGCCAAGCCGCGCGCCTGATCGGGCGAGACGTCATACACCGCGAGCAGGCCCACTTCGGCCGAGAACTCGGACTTCAGACAGGTGAGAACGTCCTTCCAGGACGCGCGGCCCAAGGCAACATCATGGATCTGCTCCAGCAGGTCCAGATCAACCAACGGGGATTCTGGTTTGGTCATGGATGCAGGGGTCGAGCAGTTTGAGGTGTTGGCACAGTTTAATAGTCAGCTTTAAGAATAATGTCGGTTCAAGTTAGAATCCAGCACGGCCTGTGACCTCCCCGTGGGGCCGGTCTGCTCGGCAGGCATCCGAGCGGTCATTCATCGGTCACTCGCCCCGTAGCGCCCTTCGTACCTGCGATCCGGACAGACCCTTGGGATAGGAGCGGGTTTACAACCCACCTCCAGGTCCGCTTATCGCCTTCGGACGTGATTACCGGACGTAGGGGCGGGTTTCAAACCAGCCCCTACACGAAAGTCTGTCTGGCTATCAGGTGCGAACGCGATATCACGTCCGACGACTCAATCTGTTACGACCCCCTGGAGCTTATGAACCAACGTGCCCCCTGCGGCAGTACCGCCGCATTGCCGACGCCTGCCCAGGTCGCTGCCTCGCCGCTGGCCCGCTACCGTCCGCTGCTGGACGATTGGGATGCCTTTGCGGCGGCGCTGTGCCGACCGCTGCCGACCTGTGTGTGGGCGCATCCGGCGCGCATCGGCGTTGCAGATCTCGCAAGCCTGCTGGCCGAGGAAGGTATTGCGGCCGACCCCGTGCCCTGGCTGCCGGGTGCGTTGCGGTTGCCGGAGGAGACGCGTGCCGGTCGGCACTGGTGGTATTGCGCCGGCCTCGCCCATGCCCAGGAGACGGTTTCCCAACTCCCGGCCTTGCTCTTGGATCTGACTCCCGGCCACCGGGTGCTGGATCTGTGCGCCGCGCCCGGCGGCAAGACGGCGCAGATCGCCTTGGCCCTGGGCAATCGCGGGACGCTGATCGCCAACGATATCGCCACGGTCCGGATCAAGGCGCTCCAGGGGAACCTGGATCGGCTCGGCATCGTCAACTGCACCACGACTTGTACCGACGGCGCTAACTGGCCCGCGGCCGGGGGTCAGTTCGACCGCATTCTGGTGGATGCGCCCTGCTCGAGCGAGGGCACCCTGCGTCGCAATCCGTCACTGATCGGCCGGCTTGACCCCGGCTCCCCGGAGCGTCTTGCGCCGCGTCAGCGTGCCTTATTGCGCAAGGCGGTGCAGCGGCTCAAGCCCGGCGGGCGCCTGGTGTACTCCACCTGCACCTTCGCTCCGGAAGAAAACGAACTTACGGTGGCGGGTATACTGGCCGAATACTCCGGGGTGGTCCGGGTGGTTCCGGCGAAGATTGCCGGGCTCATGACCGCCCCCGGACTGACCCATTGGGCCGGGCGCGGCCTGCCCGCCGAGTTGGCCCATTGCCTGCGCATCTGGCCACACCACAACGACAGCGGCGGTTTCTTCATCGCCGTGCTGGAGAAGGACGCGGGGACCGCCGCCGGACCGGAACCCGAGCCGGCCGGGTTCGATCCGGCGGACGGTGACGCCTGGCTGCCGGAGTTGGCCGCTCATTACGGATTGCCGCACGACTACTGGGCGGGCTTCCGCGCCCATCGCCAAACCCGCCGCGGGTTGCATCTGATGGCGGCGGACCACCATCCGCCGGCCTGGCCCAAGGCGGAGGGAAGCGGACTCTTCTTCCACCGTACCAACTGCCGGCCGCCCAAGCCGACCACCGGTGCGGCGATGGTTTTCGGCCCGCTGGCCACCCGCTGCCGGCTCGCGCTGACCCTGGGTCAGCGGGACCACTACTTACGTCGGGAGCAGTTCGATCCGACCCCCGACCAGCTCAGCGCCAATCCGCCAGGCCAGGTGTTGGTTACGTACCGCGGGCAGGTGTTGGGGGTCGCGGTGCTGCACCGCTCCGGGGTTATCGAAAGCCTGTTCCCGAGCCGCTGGAGCGGGTGCACGGGCGGGGGTGTCGTGCCAGGACCGGAAACGGACGATGACTTCGCAACTGCCTTGTGAAACCGGGTTGGGGCGCCGGTACGTGGTGAGGTGGCTGAATATCGACACGCCGCCTGGGGAAGCGTTGTTCAGCGTCCACCAAGGTGCTGCGCTGGTGTCGGCGGCAGCCAGCGCAGCAACTGGGTGAAGACTCTGTCCGGTTCCACCGGTTTGGCGATGTGGTCGTTCATACCTGCCTCGAGATGTCGCCATAGGTGACGACCACACCATAACCCGGGAGCGGCAACCGCGCGGCCGTCACGCTGATCCAAGCGATGGCCCCGTCAGGCTTGACCACGCCCATCGGGGCGCGGTGTAAGCCCTGGCGTCCCTTCAGGGCCAAGGCGCTGGGGAACGCGTCCGGCGGCATGGGTGTCCCGTCGAGCTGTAAGATGCTCCAGGCGGGGCTGTCGATCGAGCGTTGCCGCTGCTCCGACTGGGTGACGCCAAGGAGTGTCGCGGCGGTCGGATTCGCCTCAATGATCTTGCCCGTCTCGTCCGAGACGGTGATCGCCATGGGAAAGCTGTTGAACAGTGTCCTGTATTTGGTCAAGGCAACGTCGCGTGCCTGCTCCGCGTGCTTGCGCTCGGTGATGTCGAGCATGGCCCCCTGGTACATGCAGATGGCGCCCGCGGCATCGCGCATCGCCAGGGCGTTGATCGAGACCCAGATGGTCTGCCGGTCCCGCCGGTCGGCGATCTGACGCGCCAGGGTCCGGACGGAATCCCCCAGGAGCGCCTCGACCGTGATACGGTCTCGCCGGAGTGTCTCCCGCACCGCGACGTCGCCGTGGATCAGCAGGGCGGGGTGACCGCTGCCGTCCCATTTCTCGTGGTGGTAGTGGGCGATATCCTTGGCCAGGGTCAGGAAGGCGATTGGATGAGTTGGTTCTCGCCGAGACGCTGCTCCACCTGTGCCTCCAGGCTGGCGTTGCGGTCGCGCAGCAGAGCGCCTGCCCACTTGAGTGCGAGCTGCTTGTGAACCCGCGCGAGCACGATGCGAGAATTGTGGCCGCGACGGCGGCGCCATTGCTACCGTGCGGATACGACAGGGCCGGTAAACTGATTTGGTCGCTCACGGACGTCGGGGCCTCTTGTGCAACGGCTGGCTTTATCACTCCCTGAGTCTAGTTTAGTCACATCGCCGCCGCACGTCCGTGCACAGGCGCGCGTAAAGACTGATCGACGCGGAGTGCGCGGTTCCTTATCCGGATGCCGCCTGAGCAGTCTGTTCGGCCGCTCCTTTCGCCGCTGACCCACTTGGGTCGTCCAAGGTCGCGGCCAGTTCGCGCAGCGTCATCTTACCCAAGGCCTGGCCGATGGCCGTATCGATCTGCCGCTCCACCTCCTGGACGCCCCGATCCGCAACCGTGTCACGGCAGCCGCTTTCGCGCTCCTCGTAGCAGCGCACCGCATCCAGCAGGGACTTGACCGACGTGTTGTCCAGCGCCGTGGCCGGGATGAAGCAGGGCGGCTCATCGGCCGTGCGCAGCAAGAAGCCCTCGCGCTCCAGCAGGTGCAGGCTCCGTCTGATGTTGGTCTTGGGCAGGCCCAGGGCGGCGGCGAGGCCGGCAGCGGTCCAGGCGTTGGTGCCCAGGAGGAAATTGCGCCCGATATGACCGGCCACCAGCAATGCCAGGCGCTCGCGCAGGCGGTTACTGAGGCGCAGGTCGCGCGAGCGGCTGCTGAGATATTCCGGATGCTGATGGTAAAAGGCGATGCTGGCCCCGATGAGGACGATGAGCCACGCGATGTAGAGCCAGAACATGAACAGGATCAGGATCGCCAGACTCGAATAGATGGCGGTGTACTTGGTGGAACTGACCATGAAATGGGCGAACAGCCAGCCCACCGTTTGCCACAGAGTCCCGGCCGTCAGCGCGCCGATCAGGGCCGAGTAGAAATTGACCCGGGCATTGGGCACGAAGCTGTAGATGAAGGCAAAGGTGAAGGTGATCAGGAAGAAGGGCACCAGATTGCCGCCGGCATCGATCAGGGTACCGAAGGGCTCGACGGCCAGCACGGATTCCACGACGGCGGTGTGGCGTGCCGCGGTCGAGAGGCCCAGGATCGTCACGATGAGCACGGGGCCGATCAGCAGAATGCTCAGATACTGGCTCACCCGCTGGGCAAAGGGCCGCGACTCCTCGACCCGCCAGGTGTTGTTCAGCACCTGCTCGATTTTCTGGATCATCGAGACCACCGTGTAGATCAGCACTGCCAAGCCGACTGAGCCGAGCACACCCACCCGCGTGTTGTCCACGAAACCGATGATGCTCCGCACGATCTCCGGTGCCTGATCGCCCAGCGGTTCCATCAGGTGCAGCAGCAGCGGCTCCAATGCATTGTGGGCACCAAAGGCCGTGAGTACCGAGAAGCTCACCGCCAGCAGCGGCACCAGTGAGAGCAGGGTCGTGTAGACCAGGCTCATGGCCTGGAGTGACAGATAACCCTGGGTCGCGTCGCGATACAGGGCATAAACGAGGCGCGCCAACCAGACCAGTCGCCGCTGCCAGCGCGGCAAGCGGTCGAGTCGGTTGGACCACATCAGGGTGTCCAGGCGCTGCCACGGGGACGGGTTGGCTTGGTTCATGGCGGGGCTTGCGGTCGTTGGACTGGCGGGCGGCGGTTGAGGTGCGAGTATAGCGGTACCATAGAGCCGTAAACCCCAACAGTTCCGTGCAACCCGAATCCTATGAAAGCCATGCAACCCCTGGCGCGACCGTCGCGCCCCGTGATGCTCTTGAGTCTGACGGCGATGCTGTTGACCGCCCCGTTCGGCGGGATCCTGGCCAAGGACAACCAGACGTTGACCCCCGTGCCCGATCAGCCCATGGCCCCGGCTTTCGATCTCAAGGACCCGGAGCAGCGCCCGCAACGGCTCGCGGATTACCGGGGTAAGCCCGTCATCCTCAACTTCTGGGCCACCTGGTGCCCGCCGTGCCGGGCGGAGATGCCGTCGATGCAGCGCGCCCACGAGGCGCTGTCCGCGGATGGGATCGCGGTGATCGCCGTCAACGTCGGTGATGATGCGCAGGCGATCGGTGAGTTCCTGGAAGAGACGCCGGTCGACTTCCCGCTGCCCATGGACCTGGACTCGAAGGTTGCCCAGAGTTATCCACTCAAGGGCTTGCCCACGACCTATGTGATCGATCCGCAGGGCCGCCTGGTCTACAGCGCCGCCGGCGAGCGGGCCTGGGACGATCCCAAGCTGTTGGATCAGGTGCGGGCGCTCAATCCGTAGGAGCCCGCTTGCGGGCGACGTGACCTGCCGGAATCGCGTCATTGTACCCCCACCCGTCGCCCGCAAGCGGGCTCCTACGTCCGACAGGCTGCTAGGGGCGGGTTTCAAACCCGCCCCTACTCCATCTCTGGATATCCGCTGCGAAGGCTACAGCAGACGTTGCCCCTGATCGCGCACCTGTCCGCGTAAGCGGCGATGCAGCCTCCGGCGCAGGATGAACAGGGTGGAACCTGGACAGAGGATCTCCGTGGCCAGTCGTTGCATCGTGAAATGGTGGCTGGCAAACGGCAGCAGCCGGACCACGATCAGATAAACCGGGTCCTCCGGGAACTCACGCACCGCCTTGCGGACGATCCAGGCATCCCGAATGTTGCCGATCTCCAATAACTGCACCCGCAGGTCGCGCAGCGCGTCGCCCGGCAACTGCGGCGGGATGAGGATGTCGTCCGGCGAGACCCCGGTCCGCTCCCGGCGGGCAGCCTCCTCCCGATCCTGATGTTGCTCCCCGCGCATCCGCCAGCGCTCCACGGCTGGCTCGTCCCCGGTGCGCCGCAGGTAAGCGATGGCCAGGTTGCAGGCGTCGAGGGTGAGTGAACGCTGGCCGGCGGCACGCTCCAGATAAGCGAGCCCCTCCGGTTGGGAGCGGGCGAGCAGGTGTCTGCCGATCATGAAGTCGACGTCCGCGTCGTCGGGCTTCATATCCTTGTACGCCTGATACAGGGGCAGCGGGTCCAGCCCCGGCTCCAGACGCTCGCTCCAGGAGGCCAGGTTCCAGCGGTCCGTCGCGGTCAGCTCCCGCTCGGGCTTGGCCTTGAGCTGCGCCAGCGCGGCGCGCGTCTCCTGGGTCTTGCGGTAGCGGCCCTGCCAGCGCAGCCGGTTGCGGCTGATCCAATGATGGTCGAAGGTGGCGAGGATCGGCAGCAGTCCCTCGCCGAGCCAGGCTTCCGCGGCGGACTGCTCAACCGGGCCAGGTGGCCGTGCCGGTTGGCCGAGCGCGGCGAGACGATCGCGCAGGCAGGGGTGGGTATCGCTGCGGTCGGTACGGCGTTCGAGCAGCGGCGCGATGCGCGCCTGAAATGCGTCCGCTTCCATGACCGGCTGCTTGAAGAACTGGCGCAGCGCCGTGTAGGGACGAACCGCGGGCTGCGGTTGGTGATCGGCCCGGGCAAGCAGCGGCGACCAGAAATGCTCCCCCGCCAGATCGCCGTAGGTGTGCACCGCGACCAAGGCCGCGGCCGCGTCCTCGCTGGAGGTCAGTTGACCCGCGGCGGCGTCGGCCTCGTACTCATTGGCGCGCGCCAGAGCGAAGCTGTAGGCCCAATAATAGGGGGTGTACCAATCGAAAAAACGGTGCAGCGTGCCCGCCGCAATCCCCCGCGTTTGCGCGACGGCTTCCAGGATGCGCCCCCAACTGGCGCGCACCCGATAGACCCAGGCGTTGAAGCCCGAGCGGTTGGACGATAAATGGCCGAACTCGTGGGCCAGCACCGCCCGCGCCTGTTCCGGCGCCATCGACAGCAGCAGCGGGAGCCCCACCGACAGGGTCCTGCGATAGGGCCCGAAGATGCCGATTCGCGGTACCGCCACGATGGCGGCATTGAAGTCGTCGGTCAGGATGACGCGATGGATCGGCGCGGCTCCCAGGGTGCGCTGCAGGGCATCGAGATCCGCAAACAGGGCCGGGAATTTCGCACGCTCCAGACGATAGCCTTCCGGCGCCTCGATCTTGATCCACAGGGCCTTGATCAGCACCCATCCCAGCAGGAGCAGCACGATGACCAACTGCCAGTTGATCAGCAGTACCAGCATGGCCGTGCTGAGCGTCGCGGCCAGGAGGGTTCCGCCGATCAGGGCAAGGATCAGGAACAGCGCGCCGCCGATGACCGCGTAACCCAGCAGGCCCAGCCACAGCAGGCGCCGCTTGTAGCGCCGCGGATCTTCGCGGAACGCGCGTTCCGCCTCATCGACCAGATGCTCGAAGCGGTGGCGGCGTTGCGTGGTGGTCTTCGACAGCATCGGGGGAGAATCTCCTAGGAAGTTAGCCCTATCATGAACTCTCGGGCGGTTGTGTGCATCGTCTTCCGTTATTCCCTTCCGGTTACCGGTGTTTTTTAAGGCGATTGACAGCGTTCGCCGAAGGTCGGCGGGTGGCGGCCGGTCGGTTGACGAGGGGGGGGGGGTCAAACGGGCCGCGCTCGGGGTATCATGTTCCCGTGTGATTCCCCAGTGATTGCACCTCGCACCACAATGTACACGAGGCACCCATGCACCCGACTTTCTGGTCCCGTATCAAGAAGGATTTGGCCGCCGTCCTCTTTGCCGTCGGCGCGATCTGGCTGGCGGGGGTGGTCCCCAGTGTGGAAATCGCCTGGGTCATGGGCTTTCTGGTGCTGACCGTGTATCTGTTCGCCTTTGAGGTGGTGGGGGTGGACGTTGCCGCGGTCACCGTGATGGTATTGCTGGGGCTGACCAGTCTGCTCGCCCCCTGGATGGGCCTGGAACAGGGCCTGGTGTCGACCGCGCACCTGTTCGACGGGTTCTCCAGCAACGCGGTGATCTCCATCATCGCGGTGATGATCATCGGGGCTGGACTGGACCGCACCGGCCTCATGTCGCGGGTCGCCGGCTTCATTATGCGGGTGGGCGGCACCACGGAGAAGCGCATCATCCCCCTGATCTCCGGTACCGTCGGGATCATCTCCAGTTTCATGCAGAACGTCGGGGCGGCCGCCCTGTTCCTGCCGGTGGTGAGTCGCATCTCCGCCCGCACCGGGTTGCCGATGTCGCGCCTGCTGATGCCCATGGGCTTCTGCGCCCTGCTCGGCGGCACCATCACCATGGTGGGTTCCAGCCCCTTGATCCTGCTCAACGACCTGATTCTGACCTCCAATCAGGCGCTCCCGACCGGGGTGGCGCCGATGGAGACCTTCAAGCTGTTCGACGTGACCCCGATCGGGGTGGCCCTGCTGCTCACCGGGATCATCTATTTCGTGGTCGCCGGGCGTTTCGTGCTGCCGGTTCGTGCCGCCGCCAAGCTTGACGAACGCGACCCCATGCGCTACTTCGCCGAGACCTATGGTCTCGGCCCAGTCGAGGTCCGGGAGTTGCGGGTCCCGGCCTCCAGCCCCCTGGTCGGGGTCGGCGTAGACGCCATGGAGCGGGAGTGGCGGGTGCGGGTGGTCGCCGTGGAGAAGGGCGACGGGCTGCGTCTGGGCGCGGACGGCGTGGACCGCACGCTCGGCATCGCCGCCGGCAACACGCTCGCGCTGCTCGGGCAGCCGGAATCCTTCGAGCAGTTTGCCGCGGCTTATGGAGTGACCTTCAAGCCGGACTTGGATCTGTTTGCCGAGGCACTCTCCAAGACCAAAGCCGGTATCGCCGAACTCGTCATCGCCCCCGGTTCCAGTCTGATCGGCAAGACCGCCCGCGATGTCTGGATGCGCAAGACCTACGGACTCTCGCTGCTCGCCATCCAGCGCGGCGAGGGTAACCTGACGGTGGCGACCGGCGGGGTGCGCAACACCCCGTTCCGGATCGGTGACGCCCTGGTGGTGCACACCACCTGGGCGGATCTGGCGCGGCTGGAGCGCGACCGGGATTTCGTCGTCGTCACCACCGAATATCCTCACGAGGACCTGCGTCCTCACAAGGTGCCGGCGGCCTTGCTGTTTTTTGTCATCACGCTGTTCCTGCTCCTGTTTACGGACCTGCGCCTGGCGGTCGCCCTGTTTGTCGGGGCACTGGGAATGATCCTGACCGGGGTCTTGTCCATTGAGGAAGCCTACAAGGCGGTGAGTTGGCGCTCGGTCTTTCTGCTTGCCTCGCTGATTCCGTTGGGGCTCGCGGTCGAATCGAGCGGCACCGCCGCCTGGATTGCGGATCAAACCCTGTCGGTGATGGGTGACCAGCCGGTGTGGGTCGTCCAGGCCGCGCTCATGGGGCTCGCCACCTGCTTTACCCTGGTCATGTCAAACGTCGGCGCCACCGTCCTCCTGGTGCCGCTCGCCGTAAACATCGCGCTCGGGGTGGGCGCCAATCCGGCGGTCTTCGCCCTGACCGTCGCCATCGGCACCTCCAACTCATTCTTCCTTCCCACCCACCAGGTCAACGCCCTGCTGATGGGGCCGGGCGACTATCGCGTGGTCGACTTCATGCGCGCCGGGGGCATCATGACCCTGCTGTTTTTGATGGTGGCGCTTGGTATGCTCAACCTGGTGTTTTAGTCGGGCAAACTTCGCCGTCCGTCTCGGGTTAGTGCCTGTGGTGGACGATGCAACGGCTCAGAAGGTCAGCACCTTGTCGCTGTCGACGACCCACTCAGCCAGTGCTTTCATGGTCGAGTGCTCGGCACCTTCGAAATAGGGATGATTTTTGTAGATCCCGCAGCGCGCCATGCAGGTACCGCACACCTTGACCGCGACGCCGCCCGCGATCAGGGCCTTGAGCATCCCGGAGAGATCCTGGTCGTAGCCTTCGGGTGGACGGCAGACCTCGCGGGCCAGATCGACCGCGTCGTTCATCAGAAACAGACGGACCTCCTGCCCGCCGTCGGTCAGGGTACCGGCCAGCCGCAGCGCGTTCCAGGTGACATCGGTGCTGTCGTAGGGCTCGCGATTGAGGATGATGAGCATTGTCATGGGCGTTCTTCAGTCGTCGGGTTGTCGGTGGGGATTGCTGTGGGTCTTGCCGAGGCGGACGACGAGTCGCGGGAGGAAGGCCAGGGCCGCCAGCAGGGCGAGCGCGATCAGGCCCTTGCGGATCAGCCCTGCGCCGCCGGCCGCCGCCTCGCGCCCGGCATAGCCCAGCCAGGTGTAGGCTAGCGCCGCGCCGAGCGTCGCCCCCGCCAGGTTGATGAGCGTGCCCCACACCGGCCCGAAGAGGGCGCCGCCGGCCAGCGTCAGCGGCGATCCCGGCAGGAACAAGAGGGTCGCGATGACATAAATGCCGATGAAGATCAGGGGTCCGGCCAGCCCGGCCGCGTCGATCCACTGTTCGAGCGTCTGGGCATCGACTCCCCCGCGGAAGCTGAGGACCAGGGCGATGCCGACCGCCAACAGCAGCGTCGGCACCGCATGGAAGAAGACATGCTGCGCCCAGATCGCCAAATCCAGCGCGATGACCGCCAGCACTATCTCGACCCCGGTCGGCAGCGCGAGCTGGTTGAACAGTCCCCACCCTTGAGTCGCGGCGGTCGCCGCCAGCCCCACGGCCGCGACCGGAAACAGAAGCCGCAACAGCAGGGTATTGAGCACCACCAGCCCCAGGTTGGCGCTCCAGCGCCGGACCTTCGACACCGCGAGCACCCGGCGCGGGGCGCGCAGCTCCCACAGCGCCATGGCGGCGAAAATACTCAGGAAGGCGCCGAGACGCAGCGTCGCCTCGTGGCTCTGGATGAAGCTGTCCAAGCGGGTCTGCCTCCGGGGCTGGGTTGGCGGGTGAGGTCCTCGGTATGCTGGCAGATCGGTGGGTATCTTTCAACTGATCAGTTGAATATTGGCTGGCCGTTAACACGTCTCGCTTCTCGGAACGCGGTCACGAGACTGATCCACCGGAGCAGGCCGGCAGTCGCGAATGGATGCCGTGCTGCGCGATGATGTCGCTCGGCATTCCCTTTGACGTCCGCGGGCCGGAGCGAAGCACCCGGCATCGGCGGCCCGCTGGAACGCTCGATTGTCACCAACCAGAACGTTTCGGTCCCGGGTCGGCAAGACGCGACCCGCGGGCTCACTGGGAGAATGGCGTAGGCGGTCTCCGTAGGTCTCGCTTCAAGGTCGCGTCGACGAGGGTCCAACCAACTCGACCGCGGCTCGTGCGACTTCCTTCCCTTGCTCGAAATAGACTGCCCGTCCGCCCTGTTGGCGGATCGCCCCAATCACCTGATCATCCGCATCCAGGGCGAGAATGTCGGCACCTTCCGGCCGGAACGAACCCCGCCGCTCGCCCATCTGGTCATAGATCACAAGAACCCCATGCTCCATGACACCGCGCGCGAGTTCCCCTCCGTCGGGGGCGAATACCCGCAGGGTGCCATCAGTGATGGCGGAATACCCGAGCGTGCTGCCGTCGGGGGCATAGCTATAGTCGCGCTCGGCCTCCGGGATGGCCTGACCGGGGCGCGGGTCGGGGACGACGAACTCGGTGTGCCGGTTGCCCAGGGCATCAATGAAGACATCCTTCAGCGCATCCTCGACCTGTTCCTTGATGAACTGTCCCAGGTAGTTTCCCTCGGCATCGTAGGCCACCACGCGTTCGGCCTCGTCGACCAGCCGGGCCACCCGTACCCCATTGGCGCGGTACAGGACCAATCCCTCGCTTTCCCATTGCGCGAAGCCGATCCGCGTGGTCCCAGCGCGAAAGACCAGTAAGTCGCCCTCGACCACCGCTGAGCCCGTCGCCTCGCCCGCGGCGCCGCCGATCCTGAAGGTCCTCCGGCCGAACAGATTCAGCATCCGCTCCTGACCCCGGTGCACCACCACCCGCCGGGCCGCCGCCGCGCGCAATCCCGCCGACGCCTCGGCCCGGATCAGGGCCCGGCCGCCTCCGGCGGCGAGTTGTCGAAAACCGTTCCCGACGATCCCGCGGGCGACCCCGCCCAACGCTGCTCCCCGCACCTCGGTCCCGATGAAGAATCGGATCAACCACGCGAAGGCATCGGCCTGGCGCGGCACCAGCGGCAGCAGCAAGGTCAAGGCCAGGCCAGCCGCCAGCACCCGCCTCACCGGACCCTCCGCAGGTCATCCAGCAATGGCTCGCGGTGCGGCGCTCCGCCCGCCACGGTCTCCAGCGTGCAGCCGGTGAAGGCCAACTCGATCTCAGTACGATTATCGTAAACGCGCCGATAACCCGCATCGTAGCGGCACTTGGCGGTCGCCGCCTGTCCGGCGGCGAGATAATCGGCACCGCCGTCGATGAACGCGAACGACGCGAACCCCTCACCCACGGCGACGCTTTTGCAGATGGCGTCCGCACACTCGGCCACCTGCAACGCGATCGTCCGCTGCTGGTTTCGCGTCTTGTCGAGCAGTGCGCCCAGGAGGTGCGTGCGCAGTCGCGGCGAGCTCACGACGTAGGACTCGCCGGACGTATCATGGATCGGGACATGGGTGTCGTAATCGCTCTCCTTGGCATAGCGGGTCTTGGTGATTTGCAGGAGTTCCGCGGCATCCATGGTCCGCGGCATCACGCCGTTGGCGGCGGCCGGGGACTCCAGCAGGGCCAGGAGGAGGTCGCGCGGCACCTGCCCGAGCAATTCGCCGACCGACGCGGTGCAGGACAGGCGCACGCTGGACTCCGGGGCGCGGAGCACGGCGAGCTTCGCCGGTCGCGGCAAACCAGACCCGGCCAACTGCATCAAGTCGAGTGTGCCCGCTGGATAGCTGAGCTTCAGGTAGCGTCTGGTCAAATCCTCCTGCGCCTTCGGTGTGGGGGCGTAACGGCCGATCACCGCCTCCAACTCAGTCAAGTTGAAGGCGCGCTTGGGGATCGTGGCGTTGGGCGTCTGCTGGGCAAACAGCTGGGCGACGAGGTCGGCGGGGATCTCGATGGTCTCGGCCCCCGGAGCCAAACTCCACCCGGTCAGGACCAGGACCAGACAGACGCGACGCACGGTGGCGGTGAAGGGACAGACCACGGTTGCCGCCCTAACGGCTCGGGCGCCGGTCGGACTGCCCCACCGCGCGCTCAAGTTCGCGTACCGCCTGATCGACCTGACGCAGCACGTCCGCCAGCGAGGTATCGGACCCGGCCGCCGCGACCATTCGGTTGGCCTTGTCGATGTCGGCGGTGAAGTCCTTGAGCCCGGTGAGTGCGGCGGTGCGGGCGCCGATCACGTCGAGGTTCTGTGAGGCCTTGATGATCCCCGGTTCCACCGCGTCGTAGAAGCGGATGGTCAGACTGGCGAGCTGCATCCCCATCTTGGACAGCCGGACGATATCCGAGTCGATGTCCGCGAGGAATGACTCGTCGTAGCCCTCATACTTTCTCTTGAGCTCCGCCCTTTTCGTGTGGAGCGTCGTCAGGCGTTCGCCGAGGCTCTTGAATTGGTCATAGAGCAGGGGGACGGTCTGGTTGACCGAGGGGTTGGCGGCGAGGACGTCGAATAACACCGGGGGTTTACCCGATTCGGCGTGGCAGTTCCAGTACCCGATATAACCATTAAAGAAAACTGGGGGGTACTCGCCATCATATCCGTAAGATAGCAGAGACCGGGGAACGCCTACAACGCCAACTACATCGACCGGGATGTTCAAACGGCATTGGATCACTTTTCTATCGTCAAGACCGACCGATTTCGCGGCTTCCAGCAGGGCCTTAGCTTGCTTAGCACTCACAGGAACTTGTGACTGCGTGGACTCTTTCGCCCGCGGAGCCGCTGCCGCCAGCTCGCCTCGCTCGGCGAACACCTCGGGCCAATAGCCCGCGACAAGCGCGAGCGCAAGGACCACGCGCAAGACTTTGACGATGCCCCTGGACTGCCTCATTGTGCGACTCCGCTCATCATTGTTTTCATCTTGCCCTGCAAGACCGGGGTTGCCCCCAGTGTTTCGTTTCCTCAATGGCGACTTATCCCAACTCCCAACCCGGCCAGCCCAATATGACGGCTCAAGCCGCGCGCGGCTGAACCTCGGCGGCAATCGTCTCGCCGACTTTACGCCTGGCCAGTTCCAGATCGAAGTTCTGTTGCAGGTTGAGCCAGGATTGGGGTGATGTCCCGAAGTAGCGGGCGAGTCGCAAGGCGGTATCCGCGGTGATGGACCGGGTACCGTTGAGGATCGCGGTAATGCGGTTCGGTGCGACCTGCAACCCTTTCGCCAGGGCTGTGGCGGACAGGCCAAACGGCTCCATGAAATCATCGCGCAGGATTTCGCCGGGCGTGACGGGAGGCAGAGAGCGGAATCGTCTGCCACGTCCGACCAGTCAATGTACTCCAAGTCTTCTCGGGGTCATCCAAGCCGCGCACTGCTTGTTGCATCGCCATGTCAGTAAACTCGCGATCCGTCCACTGATCCACAGCGGAGGTTCGGTGGGTGGAAAATCGGGCGGCCAGATAATCCACGAAATCGAAAACCTCGGCCCGTTTCTCGTCCGGCAGTGCCTCCAGTTTCTCGATCAGTTCGGCATAACCCATGGTCAGTACCCCCGTTCTCTGTTTGTGCTTCACGCGCGAACGCGCACCCAAGTCCCAGGAAGCCTGTCCGACAGTATACCGGGCTCCCGGTCGATCGCCCACGACCTGTATCTTCCCCTGTCGCCGACTGAATCTACCCGCTCGACTGTCGCGAATTAGGTTCTTAGTCATAAACTCGGCCACCGTGCGCTTTGCACGGGCGTCGGTCCGCGCAGCGGACCCTACAGGTCGGCGGTCCGCGCAGCGGACCCCATAGATCGCGGCGTTACCGTAGGATCCGCTGTGCGGACCGTCCGCGGCCGGCCGGACGACGACCCCACCCTGACTCAAGGTTCGACTTTGCTCGCCGCGGCAACGACTTGCCGAAATCTGCCGGACTCCTTCCGCGCCTCGGCAAGCAGCCGATCCCAGTCGCCAGGTGGGTGGCCGCTCTCCAGCATCTTGCGGAAAACCCGGTAGGCATCGTCCGCGCTTTCGTAGGCTCGCCTGGTCGCCTCGTCATTCACCCAGGCAAAGACAATGACTCTACTCGGCCCGTGATACCGGAAGAACAGGCGGTACTGCTGGAAGAACTTGGCCCGCAACCAATGCCGGTGCGCGTTGCCGAGCGTGCCGCCTTGACGATACTCGGGGCGGGTCGGGTCCGCAGGAATGACCTCAAAGGCCAATTTGTTGATCGCGGTGAGGCGCTTGACAGGGTTCTTTTTGACGAACCCGACGGGGTCTTTCTGCTTGAGGGTTTCAACCTGTTGGATCAAGACGTCAAGCTGTTCAAGGAACAGGGGATGGGCGAAGAGCGTCCAGCCGCCCACCATCAATGGCGATGGTGTCTCGCCGCTCATTCATCGTCCGCCGTCAGGGGAGCATCGAGATCGACCACGACTGCGCCGACGAGCGACTGGATGCGACGCAGGAGGTTGGCGTCCACCGCGCGAAGATGATCCGGGTGGTCGGCAATGTCCCGGGCGAGAAAGGCGAGGAACTGACCGATCAGCGGATCATTCGCCTCGTCGGTCTCGGCGCGCGTCATCACCACCTCACCACCGGGGCGAATGCTATAGCGGATCTTGTCGCGCTTGCCAAGTCCGAGGGCGCGGCGCACGCTCTCCGGAACCGTGGTCTGATAACGGTCGGTCAGCGTCGATTCGGTTTCAAGGGCGGCGGGCATGACAGGCTCCGATGACAGATAGCGCTTGCACATAAAATGGTAATGCAGATGCATTGCCGCGTCAATGTCGCTGCTGGTCACGGACCCTTGATCTCCCAGTCTTCACGCCGCGGGCTTGTGCTCAGGGCCTGGAGAGCGGCCCCCACCCGCCGCGCGTTCGCAATACTGAGCAACCGCATCGTCATGGCGCCGGTGACGCGTAGTCGCGCCGTCGAGGGCAATCCCCCCAAAGGCCCTGATGGCGAAGTACTACGCCCGGCGCGCCTCGGCCGGCCTGATCGTCATCAAGGCCACCTCGCCGTGCCATCGTCATCCCGCATGGCGTTGTCCATGCAGCCCCGAAGGATCAGTGTCTGGAAGTCCGCCAGCCCGTGGCAGGCGCCAATCGCCATCGCATCGGCGCACAGCCGGAGCCGCCCCGCGTGCCGGCGGAAGATGGCGGGAAGTGCCGCGTGGACGTCTGGAAATAGCGCGCTGAACTGGTCGCGGTGGAGGAATTCGCAGGTCGCGCCCAGCGATTGAATGAAGGCGCGCCATTCGGTGCGCTCGGCGAGCACGCCGTGGGTGATCGCGCAGAGCGCGCAGGCGTAAGTCGCCGGGGAGAAGATCTTGTGTCCGATATCCGCCAGGGTGTTGAAAAGACCGCTGTCGGCGTTGTAGACGAACAGCAGGCTGCTCATGCGCGGCGCCGGCCGGCAAGCCGGCCCAGTTTCACGAGTAACAGCACCCAGGGCAGCCCATGCAACAGGAGGTCGAACAGGTCGATCGGCCGGATCAGGTTGCCCGCGGCCAGCAGTTTGAGCTTCTCCCAGAGGTGCGGCTCGGGGACGAAGGGTGCGAGGCCGAGGGTCAGGGCGATGACGACGAACAGGAAGAGCGGCAGGCGGTCGATCCAGGTCAGCATCAGGTTAGTCCAGGCGGCGGTGAGATAGTCCGGGCTGTAGTCCGGGCAGTCGCTTCCGATCAGGACCGCGCGGTCGCTTTCGGCGAGCGTTGCGGTCAGGGCCGCCGCCATGCGTGCCCCGAGATCCCCCGCGGGCTGATGGCGCCAGGTCAGGCCGTGCTGATGCGCCAGGCGGGCGCAGTGCCCACCAGCGGGCGGTGCCCCGGCGCACCAGAGCCGTCGGCTTGCCGCGGGCGTCGCGCCCGCCGCCCGCAGGGCGATGTCGAGCAGATGGCGGTAGAGCCGTGTTGTCCCGGCCGCGCCGAGGGCCGGGATCAGGCGGGTCTTGACCTGTCCCGGAACGGGCTCGCGGGCGAAGACGATCAGTGCGCCGCCGGGCGGGGTCTCAGCCGTCATAGCGTCGTGCCAGCCGGACAGGGTCGGCACCCAGGGCGTAGGCCAGGCGCAGCCGCCACATGAGCAGGATGGTGCGCAACAGGCCGCGCGATTCCCAGCGTCGGCTGGAGGTCAGGAGCGGCGGGCGCAGACAGGCGGGGCGGGCGATTTGGCGCAGGCGTTTCGACAGGGCGATGTCCTCCATCAAGGGGATGTCGGGAAAGTCGCCGACCCGCGCGAAGGCGTCACGGGTGACAAAGATGCCCTGATCGCCGGTGGCGATGCCGGTGAGTCGCGAGCGCCGATTCATCGCCCATTCCACCAGACGCAGCAGCGGGTGACGGCCGGAGAGCCGCACGTCGAAACGCCCCCAGCAAGCGCCATCCCGGCAGGCCGCGAGCAGCGCCTCGGCCGCGCCGGGCGGACTGCGGGTGTCGGCGTGCAGGAACCAGAGGACCTCCCCCGTGGTCGCTTGCGCCCCGGCATTCATCTGCGCGGCGCGGCCACGCGGCGCGCGCAGCACCCGGTCGACCCCGGATGCGGCCAGCGTCGGGGTCGCGTCCCCGCTGCCGCCGTCGACCAGGATCAGCGCATGTCCGGCCGCGCGCGCCGGGGCCAGGTCGGCGAGCAGGGCGCCGATGTGGTCCGCTTCGTTCAGGGCCGGGATGATGATGGAAAGCCGCATGGGGCGTCGCGTCACGTTATGCCGGTCAAGGCGCCGCCGCAACTCGACCCTTGCCCGGCGGTGCAGCCGTAGCAGTGATCGGCAACCGCGACCGGTGCGCCCTCGAGGACGAGCGCGGCCAGGTCGCGCAGATGCGCGCGGCCGGCGCCCGCCGCCAGCGGCAGTCCGAGCATCTGATTGAAGTCGCAGTCATAGAGATAGCCCCGCCAGGCTGGCGGCGAAGACCCCGTGGCCCCGCTGGCCGTCGACATTGGTCTCCAGATAGCAAGGGAGCGAGGCGATCAGCGCGCAGCCCTGCGCGGCGAGGAAGTCGGCCAGATGCTCCTGACCGGGCTCGGCCAGGACCGTGAGGTTGCAGCGATCCAGCACGCGCAGCCCCAGACGGCGGGCCTGTCGCACCAGATCGCGGAAGCCGGGGTTGAGCTCCGGGGCGCCGCCGGTCAGGTCGAGGGTCTGGAAGGGCAGGCGTTCCAGCGTGGCCATGACCAGCTCCAGCGTCGCCCGGTTCATGACCTCCGGACGACTCGGCCCGGCCGCGACATGGCAATGCAGGCATTGCTGATTGCAGCGCCGTCCCAGATTGACCTGCAAGGTCTGCGGCCGGGTCCTGGACAGGGATGGGAAGTCGGTCGGTCGCAGGTGGGGCAGCGGATCGCGCATGGTTCAAGGGTCGCCGATGGAATATACGGAACAGTTTTGAGTTCCCTATACTGATGGCTCGTACTGATCCGCTCAACCCTTGGGTTGAATCACGACCAGACTCTCGAATCGACCGACATCATGGCCAACCCCACCGAACCCAAACAGGCCCTCTTCGAGCAGCTCGCCATCATCGCCCGTGCCCTGGGCAGCGGGGCGCGGCTGGAGTTGCTGGATTTCCTGGCTCAGGGCGAGCGCAGCGTCGAGGATCTGGCGCGGGTGGCCGGACTCAGCGTGGCCAATACCTCCAAGCACCTGCAACAGCTCAAGAGCGCCGGCCTGGCGCAGGCGCGCCGCGACGGGAAACATATCCGCTATGGCCTGGCGGACGATCGGGTCCTGGACGCGGTCGCGGCGCTGCGGGTGCTCGCCGAGACCCGCAGCCGCGCGGTCGCTGAGCTGCTCGCGAGCTATCTCAAGCCGCGCGACGACCTGGAGCCGGTCCGGGCCGACGAGTTGCTGGAGCGGGTGCGCGACGGACTGGCGACGGTCGTCGATGTCCGCCCCGCCGAGGAGTTCGCCCAGGGCCATGTCGTCGGTGCGCTCAACGTCCCGCTCGATCAGTTGGAGGCGCAGTTGAGCGACCTCCCGCGCGACCGCGAGATCGTCGCCTATTGCCGGGGGCCTTGGTGCGTCCTGTCGTTCGAGGCAGTCGCCCGGCTGCGCGCGGCTGGGTTTCGTGCCCGTCGCCTGGAGGACGGACTGCCGGAGTGGCGCCAGGCCGGGCGACCGGTGGCGGACAGCGGATCGCCGTGAACCGGAGACTGCGTGTGAACACGATGAGATAACAGCAATTCCCGGCGAGCGTTTATTCAGTATCGCTGATCAGTGCCGATCTTGAG
>JACDZG010000109.1 GCA_013426805.1 Chromatiaceae bacterium | reverse complement strand
GCAAAGTTGCTCGCCGCCGCCGTGGTAGACCGAAAGTGACACGTTAAAAGGGCTGATACAATCAACCCACAGTCGGTCTCGTGTCAGCCCCGTGGTTCCCGCGGATGCTCGCTTTGCGCCGTAAGGTACCGCCCGGTATCGGCCGGCGACCTCGTGCCCGAGGATACAATCCCCACTCTCTTAAATGGGGGCTGCGCCAGCAGCGGCACCATGCCACGATCGGATGAGTCCAACAAGCGCTTATTCGTTAGCTTGCAAATCATTCTTGGAGGAATCATGAGCGAAGAAATATCAATGAATGAGGCGGTTCGGCGGGCTATTAGCACATGGACATGGGGTCCGGGGACATGGGGTCAGTTCTCGCATTGTTGCATGCTACAATGCGAGAACTGACCCCGGCGTCCCCGCTGACCCCGGCGCCCCCCAGAACTGACCCCGGCGCCCCCAAGCCTGAGCACTGGAGTACACTCGTCATGCCGGACAGGCCGCTAAAGGCCTGCGCTCGCGCTCGCCCACCCGTCGGACAATGGTCTACAATCAACCCACAGTCGGCCTCGTGTCAGCTCCGTGGTTCCCGAGGATGCTCGCTTTGCGCCGTAAGGTACCGCCTGGCATCGGCTGGCGACCCCGCGCCCGAGGATTCAATCCCCTCTCTCTAAGCAAGCGGCGTCCGCAGCGGCACCATGCTAGGATCGGATGAGTCCAACAAAAGCGAATTCGTTAGCTTGCAAATCATTCTTGGAGGAATCATGAGCGAAGAAATATCAATGAATGAGGCGGTTCGACGTGCTATTAGCACAGTGAAAGAGCTGCTTGCTAATGATCAAATCCGCAATGTTGCCCTTGAGGAAATTGAGAAAGAAAGTTCTGCAAGCCGCGATTGGCTGATAACCGTTGGGTACGACACTCCAAGGGCAGTTCAAAAAAGGCTAAGCCCTATGTCCGCACTGCTTCTTAATGGGCCGGAACCGGAAACAGAGCGGAAATATAAGATCATGCGTATTAATTCCGGCGGCCAATTCGTTTCGATGAAGATCCGCGACGCATGAAAGATTATCTAGACGTTCTAATTAATAAGCACAAGAAAAATGGTGCATTGCTGGATGCCAACTTGGCGCTATTGCTTTTGATTGGCCAAGTTGACCGAAATCACATATCCCGTTTCAAGCGTACGAGTTCATATACAGTAGAAGACTATCTAGCCCTGGTCGCTATTCTCAAGAATTTCAGGAAGATTGTTACCACGCCAAACGTGCTGACCGAAGTAAACAATCTTGCCGGAGCGCTCGCTGGAAAGCACAAAGACGCCTTCATGTTAGTGTTTTCTCGCTATATCGAAAATTCGGACGAAAGATACTTTCAAAGCAAACTTGCGATGAAACAGCCTGGATTCCTAAAATATGGCATTACCGATGTTGGTGCAATATGGGCGTGCGGATCTAAGTACCTCCTAATCTCCGATGACTTCAAAATGGTCGCTCCCGCCCGAGCCGCCGGAGTAGACGTTCTAAATTTCAATTATATACGACAAGCACTAATGAATATTGAAAGCTAAGCCAATAGGGGCAAAGTGCAATAAAAGGCGGGCAATAGGGGAGTAAGATGGGTTGGGTCACCGTGCGCCACGCGCCCAGCATCGAGCCTTGCGGCGCGGCCTGGTAGCAGGCGCGTCTTTGCGTAGGCACGAAAGCAGGCATTGAACCGGCGCGGACCGGAGGACCCCATGACGCGAAGCCCTGTAAGCCGAGTCTTTAGCGGTGTCGGCAACCCCCTGAACTGAAAAGCCGCCCGGCGGTGGAAAACTTTCGTTTACCCCAGCCCGGAACGAACAATCAGTCAGTTGCGCGCGTGGGCTGGGGCGGCGGGCGAAAATTCACCCCAACGCGGCGGCGGGGTCGTGCAAAAAGGTGGCCGCCAAGGGATCCTATCGTTATCGAGACGATCCTTTGCAGGAGGACCCCATGGCAGCCATTGAACCGAGCTTATTTGACTGGCGCGATGTTGACGCGCGCAGCGACCTGGAGCGGTTGTATCTGGTGCGCGATCATCTCCCGGACGCGCAATTGGTGCACTACCTGGAGGTGATGCGCGGGCCGGGACGCGACGACTATCCGGTCGCAGCGATGTGGAATGCGGTGCTGGCCGGGGTGGTGTTCCAGCACCCGTCGATCGAGGCCCTGATTCGCGAACTCGGGCGCAACCCGGCGTTGTTGCAGGCGTGCGGCTTCGCGGTCTTGCCAGTGCAGAAGAAACCGGCCGCGCACCTGGTGCGTGATCCCGTGACCGGGCACATGACCGTGGTCTATGCGGCGCCGGAAGAAGCCCACTACGCGGTGCCCGACAGTTGGAATTTCTCACGCTTTCTCGCCAACGTCGTCGAACTGGAAGAGACGCTGGGGATGGTGACCGGGATGATCACGACGCTGCGCGAACAATTAATGGAGGTGTTGCCGGAGTTCGGGCGTCACCTCGGCTACGACGGCAAGGCCATCGACAGCCACAGTACCGGACGGGTCAACCGCACCACCGGGGAGACCTCCGATCCGGATGCCGACTGGGGCAAGCATGAAACCAGCGGGGTCGACGCGCGCACCGGCAAACCCTGGAAAAAGATCAAAACCTGGTTCGGCTACGGCATCCACTTGATCGCCGACACCCAGTATGAACTCCCGGTGGCGCTGCACCTGACCCCGGCCTCCCATTCCGAACAGGTCGAACTGCGCGTGATGCTCAAGGAGACCTTCGCCGAGACTCCCGAACTGGCCGCGCGCTGCCGCGACTTCAGCGCCGATCGCGGCCTCGACAGCGCCGAGACTAAGGCCCTGCTGTGGGACATCTATGACATCCGCCCGCTCATCGACACCCGCGAACTGTGGCGCGAGGAGAAGCAACACCCCGACTACGACCCCAGCAAGCCCATCACGCGTCCCCTGTTCCCCACCCGGGTCGATACCATCGTCCATACGGAGAAAGGCAGCGTTCATTGCATCTGTCCGGTCACCGGCGTGCAACGCGACTTGGCCTTCCAGGGGTTCGAGACCGATCGCGACACCCTCAAATACCGCTGTCCGGCCGCGGCCTTTGGGCTTGAGTGCGAGGGTCGTGAACGGTGCCATCAGGCGGGTGGGGTCACCCCCGGCGACGACGGGCGCATCGTGCGCATTAGCCTCGCCGACCATGATCGGCGCATCTTCGTGCCGACGCCCTATGGCAGTCCCAGTTGGAAGCGCGGTTATAACCGTCGCAGCGCCTTGGAGCGGATCAATAACCGCATCGATAACAGCTTCGGCTTCGAGCGGCATTTCATTCGCGGCCTGGCCAAGATGCAGACGCGCGTCGGCTTGGCGCTGGCGGTCATGATGGCTATGGCGCTGGGACACGTCAAAGCCGGTCGCCTCGAGCAGATGCGTTCGCTGGTTCAGCCCATCCCCGCGACCGGATAGCCCCTCACCGACTGCCGCGTTCGGCCAGGCCGCCCACGCGTCGCCTGCGGGCGCGGCTGTCCACCGGAAAGAGTTGTTGGGAATCATTCTCAAATAGACGCCGTGGCGACCCGATTTCGCCGGTGTCCGCCAGAAAATGCCTGTGCGTCAGCCCGCCTGGCGCCGACCCCGGGTCCCGGCGCGTCCGCGAAAAACGCCGCAACGCAAATGTCTCAAGCCAGACGACCATTGCGACCGCTGTTACCCTGGCCGGTTCGGGTCTGCATACCGGGCGCCGGGCGCGCGTCACGCTCCGTCCGGCCAGGGCGGGCAGTGGCATTCGCTTCCGGCGTACCGATGCCCGGGGTGGCGCCACGGAAGTGGCGGCGCTCTGGAGCAACCGGGTGCCGACGGTGCTCTGCACGGCGCTGCGTTTTCCCGACGGGGGCCTGCTGCGGACGGTCGAACATCTGCTTGCAAGTCTGTCCGCATTCGGGCTCGACAATGTGCTGGTCGACATCGAGGGTGAAGAACTTCCGATCTTTGACGGCAGCGCGCTGCCCTGGTGCCGGGCACTCGAGGCAGCAGGTCGCGTCGCCTTGGCAGTGCCGCGCCAGGCCATCCGCGTGCTGGAACCGGTGGAGTTCGTAGCCGAGCGCCGTTGCCTGCGCATCGCGCCGGCCAGCCGCTTCTCGATCGCCGTCACCATGGATCTGCGCGATTTTGGCGAGCTGCATTGGGACGGCGCGCCCGACGCCGAGATCTTCACGACGGAACTGGCGCCGGCGCGCAGCTTCGGTCGGCCCCAATGGGCGCTGCCGACGCTGCTGTTCGGCCTGTTGCGACGGCAGCCGATCTTGCGTGGGGCGCGGCCGAACAACGTGGCGCTGCTGTGGGGCAACCGGATCCTGGGTGGCGCCCGCGTGCCGCAGGAGCCGGTGAGACATCGCGTCCTGGACCTGCTCGGCGATCTGGCCCTCGCCGGTGCCCCAATCATCGGTCGGGTCACCGCGCTGCGGCCCGGGCATGACTTCAACTATGCCCTGGTCGAGCGATTGATGAGCCGCTCCCATGCCTTTGAACGGATCACGCTGCATTCAGACGGGGCGGCCGGTTTGCGCGCCGGGGCCGCGGGGCCGGGCGGCGACCGGCCCTGATCCATCGCGCCTCCCGGCTTCACCCCCGCGTCGGCGGCGGCAGTCAAGCGGTGCTGAGATACCGGTGTGCGGACGCCAACCAGTCGGCGGTGTAGGGGTTGTCGAAACGGCGATGGAGCGCCTCGATCTCACCGATCAACAGGCGCGCCAGTTCACGGGCGATCTGATCCGGTAAACTCGGGTAGTCGCGGGCAAAAATCTTCTGTGATGCGAGGCCGGAGATGTGGCGGTCCGCGCGATCGACACCGAGGAACGCAAAGATGGCCTTGAGCAAAGTCTCGGGGGTGTCGCGGATCTCTTCAAAAAATCGGACGCACATCTGTTCCGGCGAATAGTGTGTTGCCCAGTTCTGCAGGTTGGTGACATATTGCGAGTGACGCAGGTGTTTGGACTGCAGCAGGGTTTGCTCATCGACGGCCTGCACTCCCTGAAAACCGAAGCGCTCGCTATGATACATGGCGACCTGCGACCACATGCGCTCGATCGGATTGCGCAGCAAATAGATGATCTTGGTTGTCGGCAAGAGCCGATGGATCGCCGCGATCCTGCGCTCGGGCAGCGGCGCATACTGGGGGGCTACCTCTCCGGCAAGCTGCCCGTCACCGGGTGAGAACAGCGAGGCATACCAGTGATCAGTGCGCGGCTGGAGATAACAGCGCCGATACCAGGCCGCATGTTGCGGCTGGGCCTTGGCTTTCCGATAGGCGGCCCCGATCCGCGTGATGACCCAGTGACGGTCGCCGCGGTTGGGGGCAAAGGCGCAGAGCACAAACGGGATCGGCGGAAGATCGAAATAATGGATCTCCTTCTCCGGGGCAGCCAAATTCCGGAATGGACCCGCAAGTTGCGGTCGAGCCAGGTGGTACCGGCTTTCTGGGCGCCGATGACGAGAAAATTGGGAAGCATCGCGGGACTGTGACCGAGGCCGTGGCGGCCAGAGCAAGTGACGGACGGGAAACTCATCCACCCGAGAGCGAATATGACTCTGAATCTTAGCCGTCCTGGAGGTGCCGGGCAAGTCGGGTTAGGCGCGGCTTGCGGACGCGATGGGGGCCTTGATCACGGTTCCGGCCTCATGGCCTCAAGGTCCACCAGGTTTTTTTGAAGGCGGTCCAGGCCGAGGCGCCGCCGCGCTCCGGCGCCGATCTGGCGTTGATCCTGGGGCCGTGCGATGATCACCATTGTGGGTACGACCCCGTTCGGGGCCGGCCGGAGCCGCGGTGGGAACCGATGACAAGCACTCTCTTTCACGCCCTTGGGCTGCACATGCATCAGCCGCCGGGCAATCTGCGGCTGTTGATCGAAGCCAACCCCTGGGAGGCCGAGCAGATCATCCGCTGTTACGAGCGTCCGGTTCGCTACGCCGCGCGGTATCGCGACGTGGCCCGGCTGCACGTCGGTTTCTCCGGCGGGCTGCTGGATCAGTTGCTGGACCAGCGGGTCGTCGATCTGTACCGTCACATCCTGGATATTCCCGCGATGCTCGACGGTTATGCCCAGGCGGACAACATCGAGCTGATCGGCATGGGCCAGCATCATCCAATCTTTCCGCTCATTCCGCGGGAGGATTGGCCAGAGCAACTGGAACTGGGACGCCTCACCATGCAGCGCGCCTTCGGCCGCATGCCTCGCGGCTTCTGGCCGCCGGAACTGGCCTTCACCATGGAGATGATCCCGGCCCTGGTCGAGGCTGGTTTCGACTACGTGGTGGCCGACGGGATCCACGTGCTGCCCGAGGACGGCATCAGTGATGTCTTCCGCCCTTACCTGGCCTGCCATAATGGTGTGTGTATTACCGTGGTGCCGCGGGACCGCGATGTGTCCGCCGCCCAGCACACCGGGCTCGACGCCACCTGGTTCCAGAACGAGGTGCGCTGGCGCACCGGGGGCTCGCCGCGGCCACATGAGCCGCGGTTGGTCACCACCTGGTCCGATGGGGAGAACGGCAACTGGTTTCGTGAGCCCCATGAGGGATCCGGGTTTTTCGGCTATTTTTTCGCCCCTTACATGGAGCATTACCGGGGCGGGGAGTACCCGATCAACCCCGTTTCGCTGAGTGCCTATCTTGAACAGCATCCGCCGCAGGCCCATGCCCAGGTGCAGACCGGGAGTTGGAACGTCGGTACCGGTTTCGTGCCGGATCTGTCCCAATGGGCCGGCAGCGCGCAGCAGAAAGCGGCGGTGGAGGAGGTCACCCGTTTGAGCGCGCGTTATTGGGATCTGCACACGCGGCTGCATGCGACCCGGCGCGTCCATCATTGCTGGGAGGCGCTTGAACGTGCCCGCCGACTGCTCCTGGAGGCCGAGACCAGTTGTTACTTTGTGTGGGGCGATTCCTGGATTCCGCTCCTGCATGAACGAACCGTGTCGGCGTTCAAAGACCTGGACACGGTTGCGGCGTCCCTGGAGGCCGCACTGAGCCCGGCGGTTGTCGCGAAGGGGCCGCCGGAACCGGAACGGATAGTGCCGCCCCCCCAGAGCGTTCAGGCCGTGACCGAGTTGCCGCCTGAACAGCCGTTGGAGCTGCCGGGCGAACTGCCACCTGAGCTGCCGGGTGAGCAACCGCTTGAACTGCCGGGTGACCCGCCGCCGGAACTGCCGGGTGAGCGGCCGTCCGAGCGGCCGAGTGGCCCGCCTGGCGAGTTGCTGTTGGAACAGTCACCTGTTCGGCCGCCCGACCCGGAGGAGTCGCCGCTATCTGGCGGCCCGAGCGCGATGGCCGTGACCAGTGTCGCCGGGGCGCGAAGTGCCGGCCCGCGGGAGGTCGCGGGCACGACCAGCCCGTTCGAAGCGGCCGGGGACCAGATGGATACCCTGCCGGACACGGCCACTCTGGTGACGGGTCAGGGCTCACCGCCGGCCGGGGTGCACCCCAGCGGCGGTCGACCCGCGCCCAAGCGGACACCGGGGCGCTGACCGGGTGAACCGTGCCTGACCGCGGATGCACGCGGGCCGTGTCGCGCCCGGTGATCAGCAAGCGAACCGGGAGTGCTGCGCGACGGTCCAGGGGACCGGCATGAGCATGGGCAGAGAATCGTCTGAACCAGGATCGCCGCCCGCTCATCCGGCGTCGGACGACCCAAGTCCGCCCGCTGCCGAGGCCGCTGTCGTCGCGGCTCTGGCGCCGCACTTCCCCGGCGAGGAGCGCGGCACAGGGGTCGTGCTCTACGGTGCGGCCCGCGGTGTCCTGCGGGTTCAGTGGCGCCTGGAACCCGACACGCTGGAGCAGGTGGTCGGTTCCTTTCCCGCGGCCAGCGCGCGCCCCAACCTGGCGCTGCGGCTACGGCGCCTGCGGCCGGATGGCGGCTCGGATCAACTCGATGAGGTCCGGTTGGCAACAGTCGCCCGGTCGGGAAGCGGGTTTCGCGAGTTCAGCGTGCCGGTTGACCACGGACGCTACCGCGCGGATCTGGGTCTTACCAATGGGGACGGCGGCTGGCTGATGCTGGCCCGCTCGAACGACCTGGACAATGTCGCCAAAGTCGGGGTTGATCTCACCCACCTGGCCGCGGCGGTGCCGCGCGCCGCGCTGCGATCCACGATCCCGCTCGACACGGCTGAATCAGCCGGGAAACCGGCCAACCAGCAGTCGACTGACGCGCGGGTCGCGCCGATCGTTCCGCTCGCACTGCGCCTGATTGCGGAGCACACCGGCGATTCGCCTTCGGGCGCGGGTTCAACCGCGTTTGCCGAACCCGCCGGTCCGGCGCCGGTCGCGCCGCTCGCCCCATCAGCGCCGACCTCACCTGTCGGCACGACCGGGGATGCTGTGACCCCTGGGGTCATGCTGCATGGCGACGCTCAAGGGTTTGCGGTGCGGCAGGAGGCCGGCGCGCCGGCCGCGGACGGGGACGAGGCGGATTTGCCCGAGTATCCGCCGTTACCGGTGCGCCCGGTGTTTCCGGAGTTGTCGGCGGTGCCGGAACCGCAAGCCGCCGAGCCGGTGACCTATGGACCAATCGCACCCTTGTCCTACGGCCAGGAACCCGTCCGGTCCACAGGTGTTCAGATCCTGGCGGAGTTGCGGATCATTGGTCAGGCGGCGCCCGGGACCGAGATCGATCTGTTCGGTCATCCGTATCGGGTGGGGCCCGGCGGTCGGTTCCAACTGGTCGTGGTGGTGGATGATCCCGAACTGCTGCGCCGGGCATTGGCGCTGCATCCGCCGCCGGAACTGCGCGAGCAGCGTGACGACTGAGCCCCGCGGGGCATCGGTGGCGACCCGTCGGCGGTTATACTTCCAGCCTCGCATCCCTGGCCGCGTTCGCGACCTGCCGTCCGCGCAGCAGCCACCGGGAGCGCCTCAACGAGTGGCGACGCGGAGCGCTGCCGACACACGAGCGAATCAAGGGGGTAGGGCTCATGTACATCGCGATGGTCAGCGCCGAGTGCGCGCCGATTGCCAAGGCCGGCGGTCTTGGGGACTTCGTCCAGGGCCTGGCGCGGGAACTCGCCATCCGCGGCAACCAGGTCGAGATTTTCCTCCCCAAGTACGACGTGTTGCGTTTCGATCGGATCTGGGGTCTGACCACGTGTCATCGGGATCTGTGGGTGCCCTATTATGACCAATGGATTCACTGCGACGTCGAATGTGGCGAGGTCGACGGACTCAAGTGCTATTTCATCGACGAGCATGCCCGCGAGAACTTCTTTCGGCGCGGCAAGATCTATGGTGAACCGGATGATCCCAATCGCTTCGCCTTTTTTTGCCGCGCGGTGCTGGAGTTCATGTATAAGTCCGGCCGACATCCGGATGTCATCCATTGCAATGACTGGCAGACCGGTCTGGTGCCGGTCCTCCTGTATGAGATTTATCAGGCGCTGGGGATGACCCATTCGCGGGTCTGCTACACGCTCCATAACATGGGCCATCAGGGTGTGGTGGGCGAGCACGTGCTGCGTCAGGTCGGCCTGCGGCCCGATCGCCTATTGGTCATGGAGCGGCTGCTCGACCCGGTCAGTCACCGCGCGGGCAACCTGATGAAGGGCGGGATCGTCTTCTCCAACTTCGTCACCACGGTGTCGCCCCGCTATGCCTGGGAGATCCAGCATACCGATCAGGGGATGGGCTTGCAGGGGGTGCTCCAGTACTATGACCGGAAGTTCGGCGGCGTTCTGAACGGCATCGATTATTCGGTGTGGAATCCGGAGCTGGATACCCATCTGCCCAAGCCCTATGGCCCCGACAGTCTGCCCGACAAGGCGGCAAGCAAGCGCGCCTTGCGCGAACGGGTCGGGCTGGAAGACGTGTTCAAGCCGATCATCTCGGTCGTCAGTCGGCTGGATCGGCAGAAGGGCGTGGACCTGATCCGTCACGCCATCTATCACACGCTGAACAGCGGCTGTCAGTTCGTGCTCCTCGGCTCAGCCCCGGAGCCGAAAGTCAATGAGCTGTTCTGGGGCATCAAGCACGAGCTGGACGCCAATCCCGATTGCCACCTGGAGTTGACCTATAATGAAGAGCTGTCGCACCTGATCTATGGCGGCGCCGACATGATCCTGATCCCCAGCGTCTATGAGCCCTGCGGTTTGACGCAGATGATCGCCATGAAATACGGCGTGGTGCCGATCGTGCGGCGGGTCGGCGGGTTGGCGGATACGGTCTTCGACGCCAACTATTCGGACAAGCCGTTCGAGGAGCGCAACGGCTACCTGTTCGACGAGCTCACGCCGGCCAGTCTGGAAGCCGCGATGGACCGCGCCATCGGGCTCTGGTTCCGCTTCCCGGAATATTTCAGGCAGTTGCGGACCAACGGCATGCGCGCCGACAACTCCTGGAACAAACCCGGCCAGCAGTATCTCAATATCTACCATCACCTGCGTGGGTGAGGACCGCTGCGATGCCGCCGACCGCGACCGATCAACTGCCGCATGCGCTCTATCGGGCCGCGCAGGTCCGGGCACTGGACCGTGCGGCCATCCAGACGCATGGCATTCCGGGAATCGTGTTGATGACCCGCGCCGGGGCCGCGGCCTATGATCTGCTGCGCGCCCGCTGGCCGACGGCCGAGCGTGTCACCGTGCTGGCCGGGCTGGGCAACAATGGCGGGGACGGCTACGTGGTCGCGCGCCTGGCCCGGGCGGACGGCCTTCAGGTGCAGGTCTTGCTGGTCGGCGATCCGCAGCGTGTCGGCGGCGATGCGGCACTGGCCCTTGCGGCCTATCGTGCGTCCGGCGGCGCGGTCGAACCATTCGGCGGCCTGCCGCGTCGGCCCGGCGTCATCGTGGATGCGCTGTTCGGTATCGGGCTCGATCGACCGGTAACCGGTCTCGCGGCCCAGGCCATCGCGTCGGTCAATGGTGCGGGCGCCCCGGTCCTGGCGATCGACCTGCCATCGGGGTTGGCCGCGGACACCGGCGCCGTGCTGGGAATCGCCGTGCAGGCTGACGCCACCATCAGTTTCATCGGTCTGAAGCAGGGACTTTTCACCGGCGCCGGTCCGGACCACTGCGGAGCCATCCATTTCAGCACGCTGGACGTGCCCCCGCTGGTCTATTCCCAGGTGATCCTCGCGGCCCGGCGGGTCGACTGGGCACAGCAGTCCACCCGCCTGGGTCGACGTCGGCGCAGCGCTCACAAGGGCGACTTTGGTCATGTGCTGGTGGTCGGCGGAGCGCCCGGCATGTCCGGCGCGGCGCGGCTGGCAGGCGAGGGCGCCCTGCGCGCCGGGGCCGGCCTGGTGACGATCGCTACCCATCCGGCCCATGCCGATTTACTCAATCTGACCCGGCCGGAACTCATGGTCAGCGCGGTCGCGGACCGGCGGACACTGGATCGTTTGATCGAGCGGGTCGACGTCATCGCCATCGGTCCCGGACTGGGGCGTGGTCCCTGGGGACGCGCACTCTGGCAGCGGGTTCGCGGCTGCGGCAAACCGCTGGTGGTCGACGCCGATGCGCTGAACCTCCTGGCCGAGCAGCCCGGTGCCGGTCCGGACTGGGTCCTGACCCCGCATCCGGGGGAGGCCGGGCGGCTGCTCGGGTTGAGCACCACGCAGATCGGCCAGGATCGCTTTCTCGCCGTGGGTATGCTCCAACAACGCTATGGCGGAGCAGCGGTCCTGAAGGGTGCCGGCACCCTGATTCAGGGCCAATCGCAGCGTCCACCGGCGCTGTGTTCAGACGGCAATCCAGGCATGGCCACCGCGGGTGCCGGCGACGTGCTGACCGGGGTCATCGCCGCGTTGCGCGCCCAGGGTCTGGACGCGGAAGCCGCCGCCGCCGCCGGCGTCTGCCTGCACGCGGCGGCGGGCGACCAGGCGGCACGGGACGGCGAAAAGGGTCTGCTCGCCGGTGACATCCTGGCGGCCCTGCGGCCGGTCGCCAATGGCGTGCGCTGACGCGGAGCTTGGGCACCAGCATGACGGCGTTTGAGTTTCTTTTGGTTTCAACCGGCGATCCTGGGTCGATCGAGATCCGGCTGCCCGACGCCGAGTGGCAGACCGCGTTTGGCACGGCCCTGGCCGCGCACTTGCCCGAACATCTGGTGATTTATCTGCGGGGCGATCTGGGGACCGGCAAGACCACCCTGGCACGCGGCATCCTGCGCGGCCTGGGCCACCGTGGAGCCGCGCGCAGCCCCACCTATACCTTGATCGAACCCTATGAAATCGGCGCTATGCGGGTCTTTCACCTGGATCTGTATCGTCTGGCCGACCCCGAGGAACTGGAATATCTGGGGCTGCGCGATCTGCTTGCAGAGACGGCGCTCTGGCTGGTGGAATGGCCCGAGCGCGGTGCCGGACTCCTGCCCGCACCCGATCTAACGATCGCCATCGACTATCTTGATCAGGGTCGACGGCTGCAACTGACGGCCCAAGGCACGGCGGCGGGCGGCTTGATCGAGGCGCTGCGGTCCGGCGCAGGGGTGCGGTGAGCCTGAAACACGCAGTCAGCCTCCTCATCATTGGTTAACGGCCTGTGGAGACTTAGATCATGACCGATGCCGATCCATCTCAGGTGCTCGAGTGCGAACGGGAGCGGTTGGCCAACTCGGGGCTCATCCAATCCTATGGTGTGCTGCTGTTCATGGACAAGCAGTCCGGTGCGTTCCGCTATGTCAGCGCCAACTCGGCGTCACTGCTCGGTGAAGATCCGCAAACCCTGCTGGGTCAGGATGGCAGGGACTGGTTGGATCACTATCTGCCCGACCTGGTGGAATTGCCGACCAGCGCGGGCAAGCGTATCCACCTGATCGGAGCGGTGGACCTGGGCTGCGGCGAACTCGATGTGCTGATCTCCCCGACCAGCGCCGGCTGGCACCTGGAGTTCGAACCCACGATTCCGGATGAGAGCGACCCCAGTGCGCACCGGCTCTTAGCGCTCCAACCGCCGATCGATACCGAAAAACTCCGGCAACTGCAGCAAAATCTGGTGGAGGTGGTCAGTGCGGTGACGGATTACGACCGGGTGATGCTCTACCAGTTTCACCCCGATTGGTCGGGTGAGGTGCTGGCCGAAACCGTGCACCTGTCCAAGGGTACCTATCTGGGGCTGCGTTTCCCCGCGTCCGACATCCCCGCCATTGCCCGGGCGCTCTATGCCCAGACACCGTATCGACACATTCCGGATGCGGCAGCGGCCCCGATTGCTTTGGTGAGTCACGGCGGTGACGCGACCGCGCTCGAGCAGACCTGGTCGGACCTGCGGTCCGTCTCGACAGTACACGCGAAGTACCTACATAATATGGACGTGCGCTCATCGTTCTCCGTGTCCATCAGCGTGGACGGCAAGCTATGGGGGCTGATCGCCTGTCATCACCCCGAGCCGAGAATCATTTCGCTCCAGCGCCGTCAGCGTTGCAAGGAACTCGCCGCGGAATTCGTCGAGTCGCTGCAGACCTTTCGCAAGACGACCCGACGGGCGATCTATGAGGCGCTGACCACCTGCTTGCTACCGATCAAGACCAATGTGGGCTTGGGGATGGCGCTGCCGGCGGCGGTCGCACGCGAATTCCCCGCGCTCGCCCGGTTGTTCGGCGCACCCAGCGGCGCCCTCTTTATCGACAACGCATCGTCCCTGTTCGGCGCGCCTCAAGACCCTGGGACGGTGCAAGCCCTGCACCAGTGGTGCTTGCGCAATCAGGGCGAGGCCGTCTTTGCATTGGATCACTTGCCCGAGGCCCTGGTGCCGGCGCTCCAGTCCGGCGGCGACCAGGTGCATGGGGTCTTGGCCATCAGTCTGCGGGCCAAGCGCCTCGGTAACCTGCCGATCAACATCTACCTGTTGCGCCCGCAGGAGGCGGGAGAAATCGCCTGGGCCGGCAATCCCGAAAAACCCCTGGAGTTGACTCCCGACGGCCAACGCCTGTCCCCGCGTCATTCATTCGAGAAATGGGTGCAGGTGCGCCACGGCTATTCCCGGGCCTGGGATGAGGATAGTCTGTTTGCGGCCGCACAATTGCGCGAACAGCTCCTGACCTGGCTTTAGGCGATTATCGGAACATCATCTCGCCTTCGTCATTGCGCCATTCGCCATAAAGAATCGTTCACAACCTGTCAAGGAGCACCCCTTGCCAACCACCGACTGGGTCAGCCCGCCCCTGGAATTGCCGGCGCGTCATCTCGGCCGCGTCGTTTACTATCGGGTGTCGACCATCGAGAGTCGCCCGGAGCAACGGGTCTGCGGTGATACTCAAGGTCTGCTGGGGCATGCTCTTGGTGCCTTCACGGGTGAGCAAGCGCTCAGTCTCGATGATCTGATGTTCCCCGCCGACCGGATGCGGGTCCAACGCGAACGCGACAATCAGCTCCGCCGCGGTGACGATTACACGGTTTCGTACCGTCTGTTGCGGCCCGACGGCGCCGAGGTCTGGGTGCGCGATGCCGGGCGGGGGTTGCGTGACGGGGGCACGTGTGTCGCCCGCGAGGGTTTGATCGCCGATATCACGGAGCAACGTCGGACCAACCAGCGCCTGACCAAGCTGCAGCAGGAAGTGAACAGCAGCCGCGGCCTGCTGCACTCCATCACCGAGGCCATGGAGTCCCATGTGCTGGTGCTCGATGGTGACGCGCAGATTCTGATGGTCAACCACGCCTGGCTCGATTACGAACTGGCCCGCGGCCACGCCAGGACGACACCGGCGGCCTGGCAAGGCCTCATTTTTCACGCCATCGTCGCCGCGGACCAGGATACCGCGCTGGGTGGCAGCGCCTTTTCGGCGGGGGTGCGCGAGGTCTTGGCGGGTGAGCGCGGCCAGTTCCAGATCGAGGTCGCCTCCGCGTTGGCGTGGGACACCCACTGGTTCCATCTGGTCGCCACCCGCTTGCAAGGGGATTTCCAGGGGGCGCTGATCGTCCGACAGAACGTCACCGCGCTCAAGCGGGCCGAACTGGCGCTCCTGGAGCAGCGCACCTTTCTCAACAGCATCCTCGACTCCTCGCGCCATCTCGGTATCTTCGCCATCAACGGCGAGCATCGCATCGCTTTTTTCAACCCCGCGGCAGAGTCTATCTTCGGTCTCAGCAAACAGGATGCCATTGGTCGGCCGCTGGAGGTGCTGCGGGAAGCCTTGGGTCTGGACCCCGAACACCTTCGTCAGGGTCTGCAGGCCGTCCATGAGGGCCGGGAATACGTCTTCGAGGCGACCGCGTTCAAGGGGCTGCCGGACCAGGTCTTCGAGATCCGAATCACGCCGGTGTGTGCACCCAACGGCGACTGGTTGGGTAGCGTTGTGCTCACGCGAGATATTTCCGAGCAGCGCGCCTATGCGCTGCGCATGCAGCGGCTCAACGAGGAACTGGAGGAACGCGTCCGCCACCGGACCCGCGATCTCGAATACAGCCGGGCGAGCCTGGAAAGTGCGCAACGCATTGCTTCCGTCGGCAGTTGGAACTGGGATCTGCTGACCGATGCGGTCACCTGGTCGCCGCAGATGTTCAGTATTTTCGGCCTCCAGTCGGAGACCTTCGTCCCGAACAAGGACACGATCGTTGCGCTCGCCCATCCTGACGACCGCGCTGCGCTGCAGGCGGTGATTCAAGATCTGGCGGCACACCCCGACAAGGTGTACGAGATTCAATATCGGATCATTCGCTTCGAGCGCGAGGAGCGGGTCCTGATGGCGCTGGGTCAGATGTTTCACGACGAGGACAGCCGGCCGGCACGGCTGGTGGGTACGATCCAGGATATTACGGACCGTGTCCGGCTGATGGCCGAACTGGTGCGGGCCAAGGAGGCGGCGGAGCAGGCTAGCCAGGCGAAGTCGGTATTTCTGGCCAACATGAGCCATGAGATCCGTACCCCGATGAACGCGATCATGGGGATGACCGAACTGGTCCTGGAGACACAACTCGACGATCAGCAGTACAAGCTGCTGCGCTCCGTGTCCACGGCGGCAAAGTCGCTGATGACGATCCTCAATGATATTCTGGACGTATCCAAGCTCGAGTCCGGCAGGATGGAACTCGAGGTGATCCCCTTCAGCATTCTGGCGCTGGCGACCAGCGTTGCGGAATTGATTGAAATCAACGCGACACGTAAGGGATTGGAGGTTTTCGTGCGCGTGGACGACCGGCTCCCGCCGTGTAGTCTGGGGGATCCAACCAAGCTGCGGCAAATCCTGATCAACTTAATGGGAAACGCGGTCAAATTCACCCCTGTCGGCAGCATCACCCTCGACATCAAACCCGGACCGTGCAATGACGATGTTCACTTCTCCGTGATCGATACGGGTATCGGCATCGCGTCGTCCAACCTGGCCCGGGTCTTCGAGCGTTTTTCCCAAGCGGATCAATCGACAACCCGGATATTCGGCGGTACCGGCCTGGGCACCACCATTTGTCACGGGATTGTCGAGGAAATGGGCGGGCGCATCTGGGCGGAAAGCGAGGAGGGCGTCGGCAGCACGTTCCAGTTCCTCGTCGCTTTGCCCCCGGCCTCGGGGATCACCGACTGCAGCAGCCAGGACGACCGGCGGCTGAAGGCCGATCGCTGGACGCGTCCGCTCAAGATCCTGCTCGTGGAAGACATCCAGCTCAATCAGGAACTGGTGGTGATGCGCATGACCCAGCGTCATCATCTGATGACCATTGCCGAAAACGGCCGCGAGGCGGTCGACCGGTTCGACCAGGAGCCGTTCGATCTCGTATTGATGGACGCCCACATGCCGGTCATGAACGGCTTCGATGCGATTCGCTCCATCCGTGCACGCGAAAGCCAGACAGGCGGACATGTCCCCATCATCATGCTCACCGCCAGCGTTCTGGAAAGCGATCAGCAGCTCTGCTTGGACGCCGGCGCTGATGATTTCGTTCCGAAACCGATCAACTTTGACGATCTGTATGGCAAGATCGCCCGGCATTTCCCTTCGTTCTCGCAAGTGCCGAGTATCACGGACACGTATAACGAGCGCCTTGAAGGCTTGGGTCTGGGAATGATCGATGGACGAGCCGGGTTGGAATTGTGGAAAGACCCGGCGGTTTACCGCAAGTCGCTTATCAAATTCGGCAATGACTTCGCCGATGCGCACCCGAGACTGGTCAAGCTGGTGGCGGCCGAGCAGTACGAGGATGCGAAAAATCTCTTGCATACGCTCAAAGGGGTCACGGCGAATCTCGGTGTGCGCGAAGTGCCCGTCATCAGCAATGAAATCGAGGTGAGAATCAAAGCGGGCAACTACGTGTTTTCCGAATTACTGGAGCAATTGCGCTCGACCATGGACCGGTTGCAGGCGGATTTGCGAGTCGTCGCCGCGGCGCAGACCGTGACGGACAGCCATCCCGCGGGTGTCAAGCCCATGAATGCCGAACACGTCATCGCGCTGCTCAATGCCTTGATCCTGGCGCTCGACAAAGCCGAATTTGATGATGATGCGGTCAATGGTCTGCGCGAGGCCCTTGATCCGGCGACCTTCGAACCGTTGGAGGAGTTGTTGGATCGCTTCGAGTTTGCGCAAGCCGGCGCCTGCGCGACGCAACTGAAGGCAAGCATTCTGGAACGCAGCACAGTCGATGAGTAAGCAAAAGATACTGGTCGTGGATGATGAGCCGGGAAACCTGAGTTTGCTCAGGCAAATCCTCAAGCAAAAGTATGACCTGGCGTTCGCCAAGTCCGGGGCGGACGCGTTGGACAACGTCTTCAAGCAAAAACCCGATCTGGTGCTGCTCGACGTCATGATGCCGGGTATGGACGGTTACGCCGTGTGCGAACGCATTAAGGAAGACCCCCGTTCCAGCGACATTCCAATCATCTTTTGCACGGCGATGAGCGACGAAGTCGACGAGGTCAAGGGGTTCAGTTTAGGGGCCGCGGACTACATCACCAAGCCCGTGCGTCCGGCGGTGGTCCTGGCCCGCGTCAAGACCCAACTCGCCTTGAGCGATCAAAATCATGCCTTCCAGAATAGAATCCATGTGATCCATGCGGATCTGCTGGAGTCGCGGCTCACGGCGCTGCAAATGCTTGGGCGCGCGGCTGAATTCAAGGACAACGAGACCGGCCGGCACGTGATTCGGATGTCGCATTACGCGCAACTGTTGGCGCGCGCCAGCGGTTGGCAAGAAGAAGAATGCGATATCCTGCTCAATGCGGCCCCCATGCATGATATCGGCAAGATTGGCACGCCGGATCACATCCTGCGCAAGCCGGGTCAGCTCACCGCTGAAGAGATGTTGATCATGAGGCAGCACTGTGTTTCAGGCGCCAAGATCATCGGAGAGTGCGAGGGGGAGTCGAAGCTGTTCGAAATGGCAAGAATCATCGCCTTGACCCACCATGAGAAGTGGGATGGTTCGGGCTATCCGGCGGGGTTGTGCGGTGAGGACATTCCCATCGCCGGACGGATCGTCGCCGTGGCCGACGTGTTCGACGCATTGACCTCCAGACGTCCCTACAAGGAGTCCTGGCCGGTGGAGCAAGCGGTCGATTATCTGCAGGATCAAGCCGGCAAGCATTTTGACCCCACGCTGATTGCGGTGCTACTCGAGCTATTGCCGGAGGCACGAGCAGTGATGCAGAAGTGGCAGGACCAATGATTGCTCCGCAGGATGAGGCTTACTCCGAAACCGGCAGCAGTCGCGGCTCGGCACGGATGTCGAAGTCCCGGCCCCAGGCGTTCACCGCCTCGACGAACCAGCGGCTGTCGTGCGGATGGGAGCGAATCACATCGTGCTCGACGAAAAAACTGCCGTCCTCATGAAATACCAGCCCGCCGAGTTTCCGGCCCCGTGGGTCCCGCCATTCGCCGACCAGACTGTGCTCTCCCGAGGCGGGATCCCGCTCCAGTCGGTAGCCGACCTGCGCCGGGTCGGCGATGGTGATGGTGCCGGGGATGAAGCCGAGTTTGTCCAGTTCAGCCAACAGGGCCGCATGGATCGCTTGAGCCAGTGGATCGATTTGATCATAGCGTGCTTGGGCCTGGGTCATCGTGGACAAACTCTCCTGGCATGGCGGGAAACCTGGCGAATCGAAACCCGATAGGCGGCGGGCTGCGCATCCGGTCTTGGTCATAGTCATAACCCGACCGTTTTGCGATCTGCGTGATCGTTGGTCCGCATAGCGGACCCTACAGACTCAGTTGGTCCGCACAGCGGACCCTACAGACTCAGGCCGCGATCGATGCCGGTTCGTGGGTGAGGCACTTCTTGGGACAAACCCGCGCGCAGGCTTCACAGCCGATACAGTCCAGCAGGTCCTTGAGGTTCATGACCATGCCCGGTGCTTCTTCGAAATCGTCATCGTCATCGCTGTCATCCGCCTCCATCTCTTCAAGATCCAGGTCGTCCCGATCGACCAGTTCGAAAACGTCCCGCGGGCAGACTTTGTAACAGCGGCCGCAGCCGATGCAGCGGGTTTGGTTGATGTTGGTGACAAAGGCGGGGGTCCAGGCGAGGCCGCCGCGGGTGATTCCGGTAATGGTGCTCATACTGGTAAACTCTTGATACGTCTAAACTCATGCGCCGGCCGTCGTGGCGGCTTTCAAGCGCGCTTCGGCTTCGGCCCAGGCGCGACAGGCGTCATAGGTGGCTTGGGCGATGCCGGGGATCTCGTCATAGGCGGCCGGCAGGCGTTCCTCCACCAGATCGTGCAGTTCGCCGGCCCGCTCGCTGGCAATCCGCTTCGCCTTCTTGACGGCTTTCTCCAGTTCGCCGATGGTTGCTTCTGTCATGCGGTGTCTCCCATCCCGAGCCGCCGCCTAGAGCCCGGCGACCTTCGGGTATTCGCCGATCATGTTCAGGGCCACGGACAGGATCTTATCGGCCTCATCCTTCATCTTGGAGAGCGAGGGGAAGCCGAAACGGTGGACATCGCGCAAGGTCCGATCCATCACGACCAGCCGGCCGACGGTGATCAGCGCCCGGCCGAAACCCTCGTGGGTGAGATTCAGCATAGGAACGGCCATGAGTCCGCATTCCTTCTCGATCATCGCGGAGATGGCGTTGTAGAAGGCCTTGACCCGCGCCAGCACGATTTCGTCCGGGTCGCCGATGATGGGGATCTCGCGCTTCTTTTCCTTGGTGAGGACGAAGGGCTCAAGAATACGCTCCACCGGCCAACTGTCGAAGGTGCCATAGCTGTCGATGGCCCGCATCTGGCGCACCATCTCCACGGCAAAGTCGGTCTTCAGGACCGGGTCGTTCTCCGTCACTGCGGCAACTGCCACGCTCATTGGTTGGCCTCGCGTTTGAGTTTGAAATCTGTTGAAAACGAATGCGTGAGGTCCTGACAGCGGACCGACCCATGATTTACTCGCTCCAGCCCTCCGACTCCATCGCATCGAAGCGCTGCTCGTCGCGCGGCCGCTGCCGCGCCTCGAGTGCCCGCGCCAGCCAGGACGAAGGTCCGGCACGCAGTTCCTCCTGGAGGGTCTCGATCAGGTCGCTCACCCTGGCGTCGGGAGTGACCTTGATCGGCTGTATGCCTCTGGCCCGCAACTGATTCACTGCCGAGGACCCGACCGCCTGGCAGTAGATTGCGATGCAGCCATCCAATGCGGCGAACTTCGCGGCCAGCTTGTCCTCGTTGCCGTCCATGACCATCCGATCGAATTGAGTGACTTCCACCAAGTGAGCGCTGTCGGGGTCAATGGCATAGACCGCAAAGGACACGGCGGCACCGAAGTGTTGATCGACATGACGCATATCGCCGGTGGCAAAGGCAACCTGGACTGTTGTCTGGTCATCCATCGTATTGGCCCCGTTAGTCACGATCTTGAGACGTCGTTCCACTGTCATTGCATTCGCTCCGGCTGCTGTGATCCCACCTGGACCTTGATCATCGTTCCGACCCTCGGGTGGACAAGCGACAGCGCCGTCCACCCCGGCTGCGCCTGACTAATGCGTGTGTTGCCGCGGCTCGTCCGGCCGTGGCGACAGGCGGGAGTAATAGGGATGGATCTCACCGCGCTCCAGCGTCAGCAGCAGGTTGGCCAGGTCGAACAGTGCGGCGCGTGCACCCTGATAGCCGATCCAGATCCGCTGGTAGCCGCCGACCCGGTCATACTGTGGAAAGCCGGCACGCAGGAGCGGGATATCCAGGCGCTGCGCCGTATGCACCGCATGGGAACTGCCGATCAGGATTTCGGCTTCGCGTTCGCGAGCCATCGACTCCAAATCTTCCAGATCGCCGATGGCGACCCGGTCGCAGCACACGTGTTCCAATGCCGGAGCCGTGGCGGGAGCCACCGCCGCGACGGTTTCGGCCCCGACGCCCGCGAGGAATTGGCTGAACCCGATCAGCAGATCCGCGTCTGCGGCAATGGCGAAACGGGTCAGCCCGAGCATGAAGTGACAGTCGAGCATGGCGTCCTGAAGCTGCGCGCGCTGCCGCTCGAGACGCTCCGGCACCGGATTGCCTGAAATCGCGATCAGGGTCTGCATCAGCGCGTCGACCGCGGTCAGACCCATCAGGTGCTGGAAGCGATGCTCCGGGACCCCGGTGCGGTCCCGCAGCAGGTCCGCCGCCGCATCCATCGAGGCGCCGATCACCAAAGTCGCCGCCGCGTCGCCCAGGGTCGCCAGCTCGCTCACCAGGGCACCGCCGATGGTGAGCGGATTGAACTCTTCCGCCGGCAAGTGCCCGTCGAGCGAGTCGGAGAGGTCCGGCAGGACGACCGGACGCAGCCCGAAGGCTTCGATCAGCTCTTTCAGATGTTCCAGATCGCCCGGTGTCAGGGCGGAGCCGGCCAGCACATTGACCTGGCGGCGGCGCCGGCTGGGCTTGGTGCCGGCGGTCGCGGCGTCCGGCACCAGGTCGTCGATGATGGCGCGCACGGCCAGTGCGAATCCGGATTCCATGCAGCCGGTGAAGTCCGGCGTAGCGACCGCCACGATCGGGATTGCATCGTACTGCGGGTACTTGGCGCGAAACTCCCGTACGGCCATGTGGATATCCGTCCCCTGCGTCTCCGCCAATCCGGTGGTCGGCACCCCGATCAGGTCCGGTTGATTCTTTTCGCACAGGACCCGAAGTCCTTCCACCACGTTCTCGTTGGCGCCCATGATGGCGCTCACCTGCTCCATGGCGGTGGATTGGATCGGAATCGGCTCACGAAAGTGACGCACGAAGAACACTTTGCCGAAAGCGGTGCAGCCCTGCGAGCCGTGCAGCATGGGGATCGCCCGGCGGAACCCCAGAAAGGCGAGGGCGGCTCCCAGGGTCGCGCTGGTCTTCAGCGGGTTGACCGAGAGCGCTTTGTTGCGCTTGAGGATTTCTGGTTTCATGACGTCAGGCACGGGCCACCTCCGGGGCGGATGCGTCGCCCGTATCCGCAATGATGGACTCGGCAGCGGCCGCGGCGCGGGCAGCGGACCCGCCGATGGCCCAGGGCGCTGGTCGGCGCACCGCGTCCCAGATCGGGCTCTCGATGGTCAGGCAGAGCTGTTTCGCCAGCTCCAGCATGCCGACATAGCCCTCGTAACCGAATTCCCGCTCCTGATTGATGTCGAGGAAGGGAATGCGCGCCTTGAGTGCCGTGTAAAGATTGCGTCCGCCGGCGATGAGACAGTCGACCCGCTGTTTGTGCACGATCTTGATCAAGGCCCGCGGGTTGCCGTCGTCGATCATCACCGCATCCTCGCCCATCAGGGCGCGGATGCGCGCCTTGTCCTCTTCCGTGGACTTCTTGGTGCCGGTGGCGACCACGCTCATGCCCAAATCCTGCAAGGCGGAGACGATGGACCAGGATTTGACCCCGCCGGTATAGAGCAGCACCCGCTTGCCCTTGAGCCGGGCGCGCCAGGGTTCGAGCCGCGCGTTGATGGCCGCTTCCTCGCGGGCGATCACCGTCTCGGTACGCGCGGTCAGGTCCGGGTCCGCGATGATGCGTGCAAAGTCACGCAAGGCTTGCGACACGTCCGCGACGCCGTAGAAACTGCCCTCGAACCAAGGCGTCCCGTAAGTCGCTTCGAGCTTGCGGGCGACGTTGATCATCGCCTTGGAGCAGACCATCATATTGACCCGCGAGCGGTGCATGGTCTGCACGTCCCGAAAGCGGGCATCCCCCGACAGGGTGCAGAGCACGCGCAGGCCCAACTCATCGAAGAGCGGCAGCACATGCCATTGCTCACCCGCGATGTTGTATTCACCCACCAGGGCGATGTCGTGCACCTTGAAGTCCGGACGCTCGATCCCCGCGGGCACCGGATCGGGCTCACGGGTTCCGCAGACATACTTGACCATCGCCTCGCCGGCGATGCGGTTACCCAGGTTCTTGGTCCCATAGAAACCGGCCGCGTCCACCGGCACCACCGGCGTGCCCCAGCGCGCCTGGGCCTGCTTGCACACCGCCTCGATATCGTCGCCGATCATGGCCGGAATGCAGGTGTTGTAGACGAAGACCGCCGCCGGCCGGTAGGAGTCGATCGCCTGTTTGATGGCATGGAACAGACGCTTTTCGCCCCGGCCCATGATCACGTCCTGTTCGGTGAGATCCGTCGTCATGCCGATCTTGAACAGCGTCGGACCGGAGGAGCGGGTGCCGCGGCTGTCCCAGGAACTCCCGGCACAGGCGATGGAGCCGTGCACGATGTGGGCCACGTCGGCGATCGGCAACAGGGCGATCTGGGCGCCGTCGAAGGCGCAACCGCCCGCGGTGGCCCCCGGCTTGGGCTTCGAGCAGCCAGCCTTGGCTTTCTGATTATGCGCGCAGGCCGGCTCGTCGAGCAGGGCGGCGATGTCTTTGCGATTCATGGACACTGCCGGTGTCTCCGGTGTGGGGTGTCTTAAGTTTGCGATAGCTTATGCAGACCTTGTGCCAGTTTCTAAATGATTGTCTTATATAAGGCGTTCGCGCGATAAGGTCTGTCGTGTCTCCGACAAAAGCGCGGCGCTGGAGGATCGGTTACAGTGGGTGTGGATGGCAATTGTCGGTCCGCGAAGGGGGCCGGCGGGTTGGATGCGCGTTCGCGAGCTGACCCTATCCTGGGTGGCGCCACAGATCGAATGCTCGCTGCAATCACAGGAGATAGCATCCACATGACTGACTCCCTCCGACGCTTCCCGATGTGCGCGATCCTGATCGGCGCTGCTGTCGCTGGTTGCGCCAACCCGCGGGAGGATGTGCGCTTGACCCTCTGCAAGGACATGGTCGCGGTCGAACTTGGCGCAGTCCCATCCTGGCAGGGGAGCGCGGTGCAGCTTCGCGGCTACCAGGGCGCGACCGTGACGGTGCGCTTTGCAACGGCGGACCGCAACCAACAGGCGACCTGTGAGTACGCGTACGACGCCGTTGATGATACGGCGCTGATACTGGCCAATCCCATCGAAGCCTACTCCACCTCGCCCGCGAAGCTGACCATCAACGCCGATGCGGTATTTCCCAAGGCGACGACCGAGTGCATCAGCACGGTGCTCGCCCCGATCCTCGACCCCGATGCCGTCTTGTGTTCTGATGGCGCGGCGAGCTACCGTTCGTTCGCCACTCAGGCCAAGATCGCCCACCAGCCCAGTAACAATCCCCCGGCAAAGCCGGGGGCTTTCGATCGTGAGCCGCTCAAAGC
>JACDZG010000001.1 GCA_013426805.1 Chromatiaceae bacterium | reverse complement strand
CGCAAGATGCTGAAATATAAGTATATCACAACCTACTGAGATCCCGAAGAGCCCCGCCACGCGCTCCGCGAAGGCCGCGATACGCTGCTGCAGGCCGTCGGTGCGGGCCTTCGGGGGGGTGGCGGGGGCGGGGGGCGTAACGACGGCCTGGCTGTCCATGGGGCTCCAAAAATCGTGGCAATCGGCAATGAACCGGGCGGACATTTCAGCACGGGCACCCCATGACCACAAGCGCGCCTGGTGGGAGCGGCTTTAGGGCCTTGGTCATAAACCCGGCCGTCTCCTGATCTGCGCGGTCGTCGGTCCGCACAGCGGACCCTACAGCGCGTAGGATGCGGTGAGTACTCGAACCGCATCACCCAACCCCGATCACCTGCAACCGCCCGCCCGTCGGGTGTGATCGGAAGTGCGTCGGATGCAGTGAGGCACGAACACGGGTGGCGCATTCGCTAACCCATGGAAGTCCAGGGCCTCCCGAAGATGTTATTGGTGACGGGCTCTCCGGGCAGTGCGCCGCCAGTGTCCGTTCCTCACTGCATCCGACCCTGCGCGAGGCGTGCCCGCAAGGCCGCCAGCTCGTACTCCAGGCGTTGCCGTGCCTGGGCCTCGGCGTCGGCCCGCTGTGCCTCGGCGTCGGCCCGGTTCACGGCCTCGCGTTTAGCCTGGGCCTCGGCCTCGGCCCGGTCCACGGCCTCGCGTTTGGCCTGGGCCTCGGCGTCGGCCCGACGCGCTTCGGCGTTGGCGCGGTCCACGGCCTCGCGTTTGGCCTGCGCCTCGGCATCGGCCCGCCGCGCCTGCGCATCGGCCCGCCGCGCCGCGGCTGCCGCGCGCTCCCGGTCGGCGCGCCAGCCGGGGAGGACGAAGCCGGCATAGACCGGATCGTCGCGTAACGTCTCCAGGTCCGGTCGGCGCGCCAGGTCGGTCGGGCGGAATTGCAGCCCCGGCAGCACCCGCGAGCAGATGACCCCGGCCTGCGGTGCGATGGGCGTATAGAACCCGGCGGCGGTGCGGGTGTAGAAGGCCTGGTGGTCGGGATGCTTGTGCAGGATGTAATACTCGGGCACGCCCCCGGCGGCGTATTCGGCCTTCTTGATGACGGTATCACGCTCGATGCCGCTACGCTCCTGGTCGGACAGGGCCTCGATACAGAGGTCGAAGACCCCGTGGTAGGAGCATGCCAGGGGCAGCAGCGGCTGGGGATTGTCGTTGCGGACCACGCCGAAATCGGGCTTGCGGATGACGGTGCCGCTCGGCAGCGGCAGTCGGAAACCCATCTCCAGGCCGACCAGCTGCGCGCAGGGGTGGGTGCGCAGGAAGTGCCGCACCAGTTCGCCGAACCAGGCATAGACCAGAAAGGTCTCGTAATCGGACACCGGTTTCTCCTCCAGGCGGCCGTTGTTCCACTCGTAATGGTGGTCCGACTCCAGGTAATACGTGGTCCAGTAGACCGCTTCCGAGACCAGGAGACCGTCGACGGAACCCGCCGCGGGCAGGCGCCGGGGCGGCGGGGCCGGGACCTGCGGCGCGGGTGCGGGTTGGGTGGCGGCGCTGGAGGACATGGCGGCAGGCGTCCGGTGTTGGCATCGCAGGAATTCAAGCCTAGCACGAAGCGGGCGGGATCGGCGCCGGCGGGCGTCGCCGGTGACCGGGTGATCAAGGCCGTTGTCGGCCATGATCAAGCGCGTAGGATCGGCAGCATGAGGCAAGTCAGGAACCGTTCTGGATCGCGACCTCCTGCCGCAGCCGTATCCCCGGGGCGTCCTGCCGGATGAGCCGTTGTTGCAGCGGGACCCGGTAGCAATAGCGGCCGTCTTGCAGGCCCAGCGCGCCATAGCGCACTTGCACCCGGGTGGAGCCCGCGAGCGCGCGCATCGGGAAAGCCCGTCGCGTCGTCTTGATGTATGCTCCAGCATCTCGGCACAGGATCAAACGGAACGGCGTCGCGGACCAATGCTCGCGGCGCAACAGTGCAATCGTATGCAACCTACAACCCTGACATTTTTGACGCAGCTCAGCCGCTCGCCCGAGGCGAGTCGCGCGGCTATCGCGGATAACGGACGCTTCGACGAGCGGACATCGTCTGAGCGCTGGCAGCGTTTCGAGGACATCCTGCGCGGTGTAGTCGCCGCCCCCTCGCCGATCGTTACGGCAGACTGGTCGGAGGCGGACAGGTTGCACTACGAAACGACCTGCACTGTGCCCAGCGTGTCGGTACCCGATGCCTTCCTGCCGATCAATCGTGGCGCCTGGCTCGATCCAGCGGGCAACCAGGACTTGGTTCGATTCGAAATTTTGGTTCGTCCGGTGAAATCCGCCACCCTGACCCTCGACGAGCTTGACGCGATGCTGCGCCGCGCCGACAGTGGTGACCCGGACGCGCGCAAGGCCATCGACGAGTTTTTCACGGGCTGGAACCTGCGCCGCGACGGTCGGCCAACCTTTGCTGCCTTCTACGACGAGGTGCAGGCCGAGGCGGATGCCGACGATTGGCCTCACGCGCTGCGCGACCGGCTGGGTCTGGGTCACTACGGCCGGCCAAGCCCACGCGGAACCGACCCGATCTGGGTGGCGCTAATGCGCTATCCGCTCGCCGAGGTCCTGGCGGTGCGGTCGAGCCGACAACTCGCCACTGCCTGCGCCTTGCCGACCGTGCTGGACGGCGGTATGCACGAGTTCTTTTTTCCGGCGCCGCGCGAGCACCCCTTCGGGGCAACGCTCCATCTGGACGGGACCCAGGCCGATCTCCTGACCGCCGAGATCCTCCATTGCCGCATCGACTACCGGCGTGAGCACCTGTGGAAGCTCGGCACAATCGAGCGTCCGCACCGCCTGTGCGACGACCCGTTGCGCGAGGCGCGGGACCTGCACTTGTTGGCCGTCCAGGACGCTTGTAACCGGGCCGACTTCGGCGAGCCAATGATGGGCAGGACATGATTGAGCACTGGCGCCAGAGCTTCGAGCGAGACCCCGAGCGGGCAGTCGCCGACCTGATGAGCGGCCGGGCCGGTCTCGGCTCCGACCTGCGCTTGGACGTGCCTGAACTCCTATACGAGGAATTTCCGGACCGGCCCGACGAGGCGCAAGCGCGTCAGCGACTGGACGGCGCGCTCTTCTCCTGGCTTCATGCGATGCGTCGCGACTATGCCGCTCAGGTCCGGCGCCTGGGCTACGCGGTCTACGGCAAGCGGTTATGCGATGCGCTGACCGCGGTCCATCTGCTCGATCTGCCGCGCACCAATCGTCAGGTGCGCGAGACGCTGGACGGTTGGCTGCGCTGGCTGCTGCCACTGCGCCTCGCGCCCGAGCGCGACCCGGCGCTCGAATGCCGGCGCGTCCTCACGCGTCGCCAGGGCGATGGTGCCCAGACCGCGGCCTGGCTGCATCTGGCGGCCGACCCCCGACCAGAGTACCTGATCGTCGCCCTCGCCGGACTCCAAGGTCTCCCCAATTCCGGGGACGCCCGCGCCAATCAGGTCCTGATGCTGCACGGGCTGTTGCGCCACGCCCTCGCCGGCTACGCGACGCCTGCCGAGGGGCGCGCCTTTTTCAACCGGCAATTCGGTGCGCTGCGCGGGCGTCTAGGAGCCTACCCACGCGCACCGAACCATTGGCAGCAGGTCTTAGCCGAGGCGCTCGATAGCTTTGTGACCAATTCCAAAGACCGCAACACGGGTGCCGAGGACCCCAAGGCGCGCGAGCTTGCCGAGCTGATTCGCGACGCCCAGGCGAAAGGGCTTGCGGCCAAAGGGCGACGCGGTCGCGCGTTCAAGCCCGCGTCCAAAGAAACTCGGGAGGCACTCGAGCGAGATATCGAGGCCGCAAGTCAGCCCGTGGAACGGCTGGCCGAGCGTCTGTTCGCAATGCTGGAGCAGCACCGCCGTTATGCCGAGACCACAGGCGACAGCTATTTCTTCGTGCGCACCCTGCACAACCTTGGCAGCCGTCTGATGGCCCGTGCCGATCTGCCGGGCAATGTGCTGGCGCGCTTCGGCCAACCGATCGAGCGCGCCATCGCCTGGGAGCCGACGAACCCCTTCTGCTGGACGCTTTGGGCGGACTGGCTCGCGGCCCAGGGATATGGGGACGCTCGCGAATGGGTGCTGCGTGAGACGGTCCGTCTCTTTCCCGACGACGAGCCCTCGCGCGTCGAACTTGCCCGGCTCTTGATCCGCCGCGGCGAGGACCGCTGGGACGAGGCCGAGCGTTGGCTGCGCGAGGCGGCCGAGCGCAGCCCGAGCCACGAGCCCTCGCGCGTCGTCCTGGCCCGACTGCTCGTGCGCCGAAACCGCAAACCGGAGGCGTTGGACCTGCTGGATACCTTTCTCGCTGGCAACCCCGACAATGCAGTAGCCCGTCAGACGCTCGAACGGCTGCGGGCAGACGCGGGCGGGTGGGATCTTGCCGGTTCGGACGACCCGCTCCACGAGGACGCGCCGGCCGGTTTCCCGACCGCCGGCCCGGATGCCCACCCAACATCCTCTTCCCCGAGCACTCCAGCCACACCCGATGGGCTTGAAGAGTCGCTGCCAGCGGCGGGCGCTCTCGCGGAGGTGGCCCGTCGGGCTCGGCTGGGCGCCGAGTTTGCACGCTCGTTGGCTGGCGTGGACCGCACCGCCCGAGTTCCGCCGTCCGAGCGCATCGCGGCGCAGGCACTCGCAGGCGATGCGCTGGCCGGTTTGTACTATCAGTGGCTCCAACCGGAAGATGCCCCGGAGTCGCCGCCCCATGCCTGGGCCTGGCGTGCCGCTCGACTGTGGCAGACCGAAGCGCCGATGAACGAATGGGACGGGCTTGATCGGGACTGTCCGGAGCGGCGCCGCGAGACGGGCTTTCTGCATCTCCTCACGCCATTGCCCGACAGCGAGCGTGTCCGAAAAGCGGAGAATTGGAGCCGCCGCTACGGCGAGCCCGGCGACAGTACCGCGGACCCGATCGGCGCCTTTATGCGTCGCGTCCTCGCGTTGGCGCCCGAGCTCAGTCGCGAGCAACGTGCAGACAGCGCGCTCGCTGTACTCGCCAGCGCCGCGCTCGGCGCCCCGGAGATGGCCGCCTGATCGGACTCCAGAAAGACCGTGAGCCCCTGGCTCACCAGGTTGCGCGCCAGGGTCTCGCAGAGGTTCCGCCGTGCCGACCGCCCGCCGCCGTAGAAACCATTGAGGACAGCCCCATGACGCAGACGCGCACCGGTACCCCATGATCACCAGCGCGCCAGGTGCCACCGTCGTACTCGATCTGGACGGCACCCTGGTCCCCGGCGACACCCAGCGGCACTTGTTTCTGCACTGCCTCACCCGGGGCCGGCTCGGTCTTGGGGGCCGTCTCGTGCTGTTGCTCGGGGGCTGCGGCCACCTTCTGGGCCTGGTGGGCAACCGCCCCATCAAGGCGCTGCTGGCCCGCGCCCTGGCGGGCCGGGAACCGGCCGCCCTGGAGCAGACGGCGGCGCGCTGGCTCGCGGAGCGGCCGGCCCTGAGGGTGCGGCCGGCCCTGCGCGCGCGGCTCGCCGAGCATCGGCGCCGCGGCGACGCGCTGCTGCTGCTGTCCGCCTCGCTGGAGCCCGTGGTACGGGCCTATGCCCGCCACCTGGGCATCGCGCGGGTGCTGGCCACCGGCCTGGAGGTGCGGAACGGTCGGCTCACCGGCGGCCTGGTCGGAGTCTGTCCCCATGGTGTGGAGAAGGCGCGCCTGCTGCGTGGCCTGATGCGCCGCGAGGGCCTGGATCTCGATCATTGCTGGGCCTACGCGGACGGCTGGTCCGACCGCTCCCTGCTGGCCCTGGTGGGGCATCCGGTGGTGGTGGGCCCCGGGGCGCGTCTGGCCCGACTGGCCCGCCGCCATGGCTGGGAGACGCTGCCATGATCCAGGTACTGAGCGTCAGCCTGGGGAGTTCCGCCCGCGACCATACGGTGGAGCTCGCGCTGCTCGGGCGACACCTGCGGGTGCGCCGCCTGGGTTGCGACGGTGACCCGCGGCGCGCCCTGGACCTGTATCGGCAGTACGACGGCCGGGTGGATGCTTTCGGTGTCGGCGGGGCCGAACTGGACCTGCGGGTGGGCGGGCGTACCTATCCCCTGGCGTACGGCCGGCGCATCCGCCGGGTGGTGCGCCACACCCCGCTGGCCGACGGCAGCCGCATCCGCGGCCTGCTGGAGCGGCGCGCCCTGGCGGCGCTGACGGCCGCCGGTTACGCGCCGGCCGGGCGCACCGCGCTGGTCAGCGCCGCCGTCGACCGCTACGACCTGGCGCTCGCCCTGAGGGACCAGGGCTGTCGCCTGGTGTTGGGTGATCTGATGTTCGGACTCGGCCTGCCCCTGCGCCTGCATTCACTGCGCAGCGTGGAGCGCCTGGCCGCCGCCCTGCTGCCGCTCTTGCTGCGCCTGCCGGTGTCGCTGCTCTATCCCACCGGGGCGGCCCAGGGTCGCGCGCCGAACCCCCGCTTCGAGTCCCTGCTGGCCGACGTGGAGATTTTGGCGGGGGACTTCCTGCAATTGCATCAATACTTGCCGCGCGATCTGCGCGGTCGGGTCATGGTCACCAACACCACCACCGCCGCGGACCTGGAGCTCCTCGCCCGGCGCGGTCTCGACACCCTGGTCACCAGTACCCCGCGCCTGGCCGGGCGCAGCTTCGGCACCAATGTGGCCGAGGCCATGCTGCTCGCCCTGGCCGCGGCCGAGGGCGCCGCCGATCCGACCGCACCCGCCACCCTGGCGTCCCTGGCCGATGCGGCCGGTCTGGCCCCGGCGCTGTGTCATCCCGGCCGCGGCGCGTGCTGAGGGTGGACCGGTTTGGCGCGCGAAGCGCCTGTCGCCAAATGGACTGACCTCAAGAAGCGTCGGTCCCCGCGCGTTATTGGTTCATCCCGCTTCCGGACCCGGTCTCAATCTTGCGCACCGTCCGCAACTGCGGGATCATCACCATCCAAGTAATGGAAATGATCCCGTCATTGAAGGCGCACAGATGACCGACGTACCCGAGTCAGCCGGCCCCAGCCTGATCGACAAGGCCCATCTTTCGGGCCTGATCCTCCCCGCACGGGTGCGCCAGTCCTGGCTTGACCACTGCGATCTCGACCTGCTCGATCCGCAAGGTCGGGTCCTGGCCAAGGGTCGTTTGTATCAGACCGAAAGCCTGTGTGCCAATGACCCGCGCTTGCTGCACGACATTGACGCCTACGGTAAAGGGAAAGTGCTTGCCGCGGTCTACGTCAACAACCAGCGGCAGCAAGACGGTGACCCGTTGTGGTATGTCCATGAGCGCTGGGGCCGTTGTAATCCTTGGCCGGACCTGACCCTGGACGGCGATTCGGTGGTCTCCGGCACGGTTGTCCGTCGCGTTATGTCTGCGGAGAGGCCGGAGCCGGCGGGCTACATCATTCAGCTCGACACCCAAGATGCGTTGCACCGGGCCGTACGCGTCGGGACCGAGCCTGCCGAGGTGCAGCAGCCCGATATCGAGGCATTTCTCCCAATCAACGAGATTCCCTGGGCCGACGGGGGCCTGGCCTCGCAACCCAAGCGGCCGGACGCCCGGCGCCTGGGGATCGAGATCGGCGATCGGATTCGTGCCCTGGTACTGGAGGTCCAACAACCGCCCAAGAACCCCAGGGTCAGCCTGGTCCGCTTGATCAACCACCAGGACGCCACCTCGGACCGCGCCTTTGAACACTGCGAAACCCTCGCTCGTTGGCGCTTCAGGCGGTTGCTCGGCGGTGTGACGGCAAGCCCTGTCCCGGATGCCGCGGTGCCCCTGTTCTCCGCTGATGAGCGTCCCTATGCGGGTCGGCGCCTGCTGTTAGTCGATGACGACGAACCGGCCTCCGCGTCCCAGAGTGAACTGCTGGGCCGGATGGGGGCCGAAGTCCACCGCATCCTGGTCCATGGCGGGGGTTTTGGGCAGGCAGTCGCCGAGCTCATGGCGGCCCTCGCGGAAGCCCCCTTTGACTTGGTACTGGTGGACAACCATTTGCCCGGCCGGGGTCTGGGCCGCGTGCTGATCCGCCAAGTCTGCGAGCGGCTCGACGGCACCGGTGGTGCCCGTTTGATCCTGCTGTCGGCTAACGCGGCAAAAGGCGGCGGCGACCTCGATGTGCCCACGTTGAAAGTCGAGGGCATCACCGGTTTGGTTCACCGACCGATGTCACACCGCACCCTGCAACGACTGCTGGCCGGCGAAGAGGTCTGGGACCTCACCGAGCCCTTCGTTCATACCGCGGCTTCGCAATCACGCGATGCGATCCCGGCGATCACCACGCCGGATCAGGTCCTTGCCGCCATTGCCGCGCAGCCGGGGGTGCAATTTGCCGTGCTGCTGCGGGCGCGCCACCGCCTCGCGTCCGCCGACCTCATTGGGTTCGGGAAGCTCCCGTTTACGCAGCGCAATTACGATGAGGTGTTGGAACAGACGAGCCTCGGACTGCTCCTGTCCGGGCGCATCACGGCGCTCCCGATCGGTAGCGACGACCCGGGGAATGGGCTGCTGCGAATTGCCTGGAACGATGCGGGACATTGGCAAGTGCTGCAATTGGGCAAGGCCCGCTGGGTTTTCGGCGTCGGTCTGACCAAGGGCGTAGCCTTTGAACATTGCCTGCCGCTCTGGCACTTCGCCCTAACCGCCGCCCTGGAGGCCCAGGATTGGCGTGACGCCGCCAGGCATAGTTCCGCCTTCATTCAGTTGGGACTCGCCCACCAGGGATTGACCCACGAGATCTTCAATCTGCAAGACGAATTCGGCAGTCGGCTGGGCATCCTGCGTCGCCATCTCGATCGGCTGCGCCCCGAGGGTAAGCTCAGCGCCGAGGAGCGCCAACGGGTCGACGACGCACTGAGGAAACTGATTATCGTCAAGGAACAGATCCTGGAGTTTGCCAAGGGCCAGTTGCGCGCCGAAGCCTTCCGTCATCGCGAGGTTTTCCTGCCGGACGCTATCAGCACGGTTCGGCGCATCGTTGAAGTCCAGTGCCAGGAGGCGCAGGTCGCCTTGCACGTCGCGCCGCCGCCGCCGCTGGCCCTGCCATTGCCCAATGCCGCACTGGTGCTGCCGCTGGTCAATCTGATTGTCAACGCCGCCAAGCATCAGCGCCGCCGGGAGAACCGCCGGATCGAACTCCTGTTTGATGTCGCGGAGGAGGACGACCGCCAATGGCTGATCGCCGATGTCCGCGACAACGGCTTCGGCCTGGATCAAACGACACTGGAGCGCCTGTTCGAGCCCGGCTATTCGAGTGCCGATGCGCTCGACCAACGTCACGGGATTGGTCTCTGGCTCTCATACCAACTGGTTGCCGAGGCGGGCGGCACCCTGCGCCTCGCGGAGAACTGGCGCGGCGTGGGCGCTTGTTTTCAAGTGCGATTGCCGATCAATCTGGGCTGAATGGAATATAATGAAAACGCTACTGGTCATTGACGACAGTGCTGCCTTTCGAGAGTCTATTGGGTACGCGGCCGAGGACCGCGACTGGGTGTGTATGGCGTCCGATCATCTCGGAAAGATCAGGGAATGGCTGGACCTGCACCAGCCGGATGTTGTTCTGTTGGATTGGAACATTGTTAACCAGCAGCGCGAGGACTACGTTGATGAGCTCAAACGCCGGGACTTGACTGCAAGTACACTGCTGCTGTCGTCCGGGCTGTTGGATGACGAACGAAAGGCATTGATAATAGATGCGGGGCTGGCCGGCTATCGACCCAAGCCGCTGGACCTGAACCGGCTGGACGAGGAGATTCGCCTGCCGACGCAGGAGCACCCGTCGCCCTGGCCCGGCATTGAGGCGGTCGTCAATGGACTCGATGTGGCAGTGGACATCTTCGATGACAAGCTCCGTAGCCTTTGGCGTAACACGAAGGCCGCCTCCGACACACTGACTCCTGCCCAGTTTCTCATTATCAAGTGGTTGTACGCGGCGTTGAACGAAACCGGTCATGGTGCAGCACGGCGCTTGGACTGGGACGGCGAGAAACGCCGCTTCCTGGAGTCGCGAATGTTCCGGGTTTCCTCGAGTGGTGCGCTGTGGGTTGAACGGGACTGGCGACCTAAGGGCGATCGGCCCCACGACCACGAGTTGCTTAACCTGGAAAGCAATCCCACCCGTGTAAAGTGGCTCAAGGGCGTTGCGGAACTGCTTGCTCAGCGTTATGCGATCAGCCGCTTTCGTGTCTACAAGATCGCTGAGTTACCCTATGAACCGACGTTTGAAAACGGCGCCGGACCGCTGGTCATCCCGCTGTTTCAGTCTGGCGGCGGTTTTCGGGCCAGCGAGAACGCGTGGATCGAGTCCGGATTCCTCGCACGGTCCAATGGCCTGATTAGAGCCGCGCTATTACCGGATTTCTCCGCTAGGCCCGAGCACGTCAGCGACCAGCATCCCAACACCGGTTGTGCCGAGATTCGCTATGGCTCAGAGGGCACCTATCAGGTCGTATTGCCCGTAAGCTGGTGGGGGGGGACGGTTGCCTTGTTTGAGTTTGATCGCCGGCTTGATCACGCCGCGTCCCTGGCGGGGTCGGATCGTGACGTGGTGGAGATCGCTCGACGCATGGCCAGTGATGAGGCCGGCCAGCTCAATGATGATCAATGGCAACTGATGCAAGGGCTAGTGGTTGATATCGGCAAGCGCCTTACGGAGCGGTTGGCCGGTGACGAAACCCGGCAATCTCAGGATTGGCACCATGAGATCGACCGGGCGCTGCTCAAGACCTTCGCCGAGGATCCCCGGTCACCGGAGATGACCTATGACGGAATCTCCCAAGTTTGCGCAATGTTGTTAGACGGCTGGAGGGAGCCTAAGATCAGCGGACGGATCATGGGCGCGACCCTATGGAGAGACGACCAAGGGCGGACTCCCCTGGATGCCTGGTACATTGCCATTCAGACCAGCCAAGGTCATTGGTGTCCAGTGGCGGGCAGCGGCGATGCCTATCGTCGACTACGCCACGGGGGCGAGCGTCCGTTGGCAGAGCCCCACCTGACCAGCTTGCAGCGGCCAGCCTGGCAAGCGGTGGTGATCCAGGACTTTCAAGACTGGATCAAGCGATCGGGAACCACCCCCTACCCGGACCTTGGTACCGAAAGAGTCGGCCAGATCGGCGGTTGGGGCGCGGTGCCCATGAAAGTAGACGGCGTAATCGGCGCTTTGATGATCGTTCACTCGCCACATCCGCATTACTTTACTCGCGTCAGGGTAGGGCTCCTGGAACAGGCGGCGAAACGCCTGTTGCCGCTCCTGGCCGCGGCCCGGCGCGAGACTCGCGCCCGGAGCGCCTTCACCGCCGCAGTTATGCATGAGGTCAAGAATGATGCGCACACTGCGCGCATACTGCTGGAAGAACTCTCGCCTCAATTGCCTCCAAGCCAGGAGACCTTGAATGCATTGACTCACTATCTGGATGGGTTAACCCTACTTGGGCAGGACAGCCTCGATCTGTTCCAGATGGGGCGCTCGGACCGCATTGAGGACAGCGCACACCGAGAGCAAAGGCAGCAATACCGGCTAGATAAGCTTGTTGACGGCCTGACGGCGGGCTGGCGTGAACTCTATGACACGACTGCTCTCACCGTTGCTCTGCCGATGGACGCGGAACACCGGTGGATCGAGGTCGAGCACGCGCTCGCATTCCGACGCGTCGTACGGGGCTTACTGCACAACGCCTTCCGACATGGTCGGGATTGGGTGAAACTGACTGTCGGAGTCGGGCCACCGCAATCGCCCGGCGGCTTATCGCGATTAGAACTGACCGTTGCCAATCTCGCAAAGCAACAGATTGCGGTGGGTCTGGCGGAGGACCTAAGCCCTGTTCAGGGCGGCCTCGGTACCTCGGCACTCGCCCGCGGCCGACTTGGCCTCGCGATCGCAAGGCAACTAGCGGCTGAAGCGGGCGCGGATCTCGGCCCCCTGCAATTTGAACGCGTTGCTGATGGTGAGGCGAAAATCGAAGTGTCAACCGCTTTGACTTGGCCGGTAAGAGAGATGGCAGCGTCGGACGACCAATAATGCACTGGAAATTGATAATATGAAGCTGTTGTTGGTCGATGACGTCCCTCAGTATATCCGGCCGTTCCGCGATAGGCTGCTGAAGGATGAGATAGAGCTGACGGTAGTTCACGACCTGGGGACTGCCTGGCGCTTTCTGCATCGTCGCGCTGAGTTGGATCTCATCGTGATCGATATCGCGTTCGACACCTACGAGGCTGAGTTTGCAGCCGAACAGTCTGCGCTCCTGGACGGTCTGCGGAAGCGCGGATTTGGCGGCCTGTCGATGTCGGGACAGGCGCTTGGGCTGCGACTGTGGAGCAGACGCCACGCCCTAAGATTTCCGTATTGCTACGTGACCAACCATGCCAACCTATGGATCGAGGGTCTCGGGGGGGCTGATCCGGAGTTCGGCGATAACCGAATGGCAGGCAGTCTACCGACGATCATCGATAAGTCTTCCTTATGGCCGGATAACATCGCGGAGCGTCTTGAAGTAGCTCGCAGCGAATGGGTGATAAAGGCATGGATTGGCGGAGATACCTGACGCCTTCTACTTTGCGGCGCAACACTATCAGACCACCTTGATCAGGGATCTTCAGTGATACATCCGACTAGCTCAGATTCAAGGGCTGATCGCAAGATCTGGCTTGCACTCCTGGTATTGCTCCTGCTGTGGTCCTGTGCTGCTGCCTGGCACAGTTTTTCTCTGATTGGTTGCCATTTTATTGGTGCGCAATTTCGTTCTTTATTGATAGCGACTGTTGCGTACTTGCTTGCGACCTTGACGATGGCAGTATGGCCTGGCCAGCATCGCCTGCCGGGTGCGGGGGATCGTGTGGGCGTCGCGCTTGCAGTGGGCTTGGTCGCTGGCTTGATCGCCATTTTGTTGAGCGATGGGTCGCTGGGGGTGAGGCTCTCCGTCGAGCCGAATCCGGCCGCCGGCAGCTCAGTCGGCGCAAAGGAGAGCGACCCGTTCGGTTTGATTAATGTCCTCGCCGCCTTTCTTGGCGCGGTGCTTGCCGGACTTGCGCTGCTTGCTCAAAAAAGCGCCTACGAGGCCCGCGCCGAGGCCCGGCAGGCCCACGCGGACATGCTGCGGGTGCTGCACTCCAGTCGCTTGCTTGAATTGGCCCAGGTCGCGCGCGCCCAAACCGCCGACCTTTGGGAGCGGTCGGCGGGGGTAGGAGGGCTGGACCCGAAGATGGCACGAATGCTCACCCTCGCAGCGTCGGTTTGCGCGCGGCTTTCACGGTTGTTGATTCTCTTGCATCAATGGGTGGCAGAGCCGCACTTGGTGTCGGCGGACGCTGTCACGGGACGGGCGGAAACCCTACTCTTGGACATTCGCGTATTCAAGGGAACCCAGGCGGATAGCAGATCGACGGCGTATAGTGACGAAGAGCGGTTACGTGCAGAGTGTTGGCAGCCGACGGCGCGAATAATGGAATACCTGTTAAAATCGCTGCATGACGGCTGCGATAGTGGTCCGAGCTCGAATAATCCGCGTGTGCTTGAAGCGATCGGCAAAGTGCGTAGCGGGTTGATCGGTTTGTGATGTTCCCATGATCCAAGATTTCCGGATTGCAGGATTCAAATGCTGGCGTGACACCGGCCGCGTCGCGCTCGCTCCCTTAACGCTGTTGTTCGGCGCCAATAGTGCCGGGAAAAGCAGTTTGGGGCACTGGTTGCTGGCACTGAAGCAGACGGCCCAGTCGGCGGACCGGCGCCGCGCGCTGAATCTCGGGGATGAGCGCTCGCTGGTGGACCTGGGTACCTTTGAGGATTGCATCTTCCGCCACGACCTGACCCAGCCGCTCCAGTTCAGTCTGCGCTGGTCGCTGCCGGATGCCCTCAGCGTTCGTGATCCGCTGACCGAGACGACGTTCCGGGGGGACTATTTGGGGCTCGACGCCTCGCTCGGCGCCGATGCCATGGGACAGCCAGAGATGCGGGCCTTGCGCTATCGACTGTTGGACGGCCATGCCGAGCGCCTGAGCGTGATGCTGGAGCCGGGCGCCGATGGTGGGCTGGAATTGGCCGCGGCTGGGTATGACTTGGTCCGCGCCCCCGGCAGGGACGGGGCCTTGGACGCGCCGGAGAAGTTCTATCGCATCGGTGAGTCCACGATTGCGCGTTTCTCCAATGCGGGTTTCGTGTCGGATTTCGCGTTGGCACTGGAGGCGATACTTGGGCGCCTGTCCTATCTCGGGCCCTTGCGGGAGGCGCCCCGGCGCATCTACGCCTGGTCGGGTGATGCACCCGAAGACCTTGGGCCGCGGGGTGAGTATGCCGTCGCTGCGATCCTGGCGGCCGGATCCCAGCGGCGTTCGATCGCCTTGGCTTCAGAGCAGATGCCCCGTGCTTTCGCCGAGGTGATCGCCGCGCAATTGCAGCAGCTCGGTGTGATTTCAGCCTTCTCGGTCGCCCCGGTCGCACCCGGCCGGCGTGAATACGAGGTACTCATTCGCACCCACGCCGATGCCAGTCTGGTCCGTCTGACTGATGTTGGATTCGGTGTCTCTCAGTTGCTCGCCCCGGTGGTTCAAGCCTTCTATTGCCCGGCCCATTCGGTGGTTTGGATGGAGCAGCCGGAACTGCACCTGCACCCTCAGGTGCAGGCGAATCTGGCGGACCTTTTCATCGACGCGATCCATGCTCATGAAAACGGCTGTCCCCGTGGGGTTCAGTTAATCATAGAGAGCCATTCGGAGCACCTGCTGAACCGCCTGCAGCGCCGGATTGCGGAGCGGCGATTGCATCCGGATGAGGCGGCCGTGTACTTCTGCTCCCAGGGGCGCAACGGTGCGCGGATTGAGCGCCTGCGGATGGATGAGGACGGCGAGATCGCAAACTGGCCGGTGGATTTTTTTGGTGACGAGATGGCCGACATTGCTGGGCGTACCTTGGCGGCGATGCGGCACCGGACCCGCGATGGTCGCGGCTAGAATGGGCACCTGGGTGATCGATACCAATGTCCTGTTGGTCGCGGACCTGCGTCATCAAGACATCTCCCCGGAGTGCGTCAGCGCCTGTGTGCTGCGCCTGCAAGCGATACAGATCGAGGGCGAAATCGTCCTTGACGATGGCTTTGAGATCCTGGAGGAGTATCAGCATAAGACCGACGCCAATCGTGGCAAGACCGTCGCGCAGGTGTTCTTGAAGTGGCTGTGGCGCAACCCGGGCCGTTGGTTCACCGTGCATCTTGAGCGCCATCCGGAGCGGGGCTACGCGGCCTTTCCGAGTGCTCCTGAGTTAGCGGCTTTCGACCCGGCGGATCGAAAATTCATTGCGGCGGCAGTTGCTTGCAGTGCGCACCCACCGATCTTGCAGGCGGCCGACTCCAAGTGGCTAAGCGTAGCCGGTGCGCTGCAGCACCAGGGTATCGCGGTCGAGTTCCTGTGCCCCGATGATTTACGGCGGTTCGCGGCGAGAAAAGGGCTGTGATCAACGACGGCTTTTATCGCTTTCCGCATACGCCGCATCTCACCTGGCTCGGTATCGGCAGTCCCCGCGATGACAAGGTGATGACGGCGGCGCAGGCGTCGTCGTTCTTGGCCGCCCCGGTCGCAGTCGAAGAAAAAGTGGACGGGGCTAACCTCGGCATCTCACTCGACCATGGGGGTCGCTTGCACGCGCAGAATCGGGGCCAGTATCTGGTGCCGCCCTACCGCGGTCAGTTCAATCGTCTGAGTGCTTGGCTTTCCAGCTACACTGAACCCTTAGTGGCAACACTAAACCCTGGGTTGATCCTGTTCGGCGAGTGGTGCGCGGCACGCCACTCGATTCGTTACGACAATTTGCCTGGCTGGTTCATTGCCTTCGATATCTATGATCGAGAGAGCGGGCGATTCTGGAGTATGCAGCGTCGGAGCGCCTGGTGTGCGGCGGCCGGGTTACCACAGGCCCCTGTGCTTTTAAATCAAAGTTGCCTTGGCCTCAGGGATTTGACGGCGTTGATGGATGGGCGATCTTGTTCTTTTGGTTCGGAGTTGATCGAAGGCATCGTGGTGCGGCGCGATGACGGAAACTGGCTCAACGATCGGGCAAAACTGGTGCGTCCCAGCTTTTCTCAAGCCATCGAAAAGCATTGGAAACAGCGTCACGTCGAATGGAATAGACTCGCGACAGAGCCATCCAGTTGCCCTTGGCGATGATCGCAACCCTGGCAGGGTGCGCGTGGGGGATCGCGGCGGCCGGGGCCGCGACGTGCCGATATTGGCAATACCGACCGGCGCGTCTGGTCGACGTGGCGACCGTGACCTTGGTCGACACCGCGGAGAATCAAGCCGCCGATCCGCAGTCCACCAGTCGGAAAGTGGGATTGTGCTTTACTCTTGCGCGGATGCGCGTACCAGCGCCCTTTCAGCCACTGTCGAGCATGAAGCGGCCGTTGGCGCACCCTGAGGTTTGAGCGGGAGCCGAGATGATGCGCGAAACGATTCAATTAGCTACACACCGTGACCAGGAGTTGGTGGATATCACGCCGGCAGTGCGGGCCGTGGTGCAGCGCAGCGGGATTCGCGATGGTCTGGTGCATGTCTATGCTCAGGGAGCGACCGCGGCGATCATGATCCAGGAGAACTGGGACGACAGTGTTCAGGAGGATGTCATAGCGTTTCTGTCCAAGCAGATTCCCAAAGGCGTTTGGCTGCATGACCGGCAGGACGGGAACGGGGATGCGCATCTCAAGGCCGGATTGGTGGGGCCGGCGGAAACGGTGCCGCTGATCGACGGCACACTGGGGTTGTCGACTTGGCAGAATCTGTTTTTTTGTGAATTCGACGGTCCGCGGGGGGAGCGCCGCGTGGTGGTGACGATCATCGCGGACGCGGGCTTGGAGCGTGCTGCGGGCTAGGTTGGCGATCCGGTCGCCCTCGGGTCTGCGCGGCCTTGGTCCTGCTGACGGCCATGGAAGGAAGATCAGCTTCCCGAAACAGGAATGTTTCTCGTGGGAGCGGCGTCCCGCCGCGATGGGGTGCCGCGGTGACCTCTCAGGCTGCGGCGACGCGCCCGGCCGTCGCGGCGGGACGCCGCTCCCACAGGGTCGCTGCACGACTTTCACGGGAAGCCTCGACCGCGCCACGCCCCGGCATCGTGATCAAGACCTTGGTGGCGAATTTTTCGCTGTCGCTCAAATTGAAGCCTGCCGGTGCGCCCCGACGTTTACCATAGGGGCATCCAAGGTCAGCGGATCCTGGGTGCCGCGGTCTTGCGGTGCCCGGTCCGGGCCGTGGACCCGAAGAATCGATTGGCGCCCCGAGGGTCCGCCGCGCGCATGATCGACCGTGCCGTCGACTGCATCGCGGCAGCCATGATCAAGGCTCGTCCTGTCTTTTCCTGTTGATTCATTCGCACTGTCGGCCGGTTGCCACCTGATGATGCGGCGGCCGGTCGGCACTGCCTACAAGGGCGACTATGAAAGTTCCAAAAAGTCTCGAAGCGCTGGTGCGCGACGGTCTTGTCGATGAGGTGATCCGTCCACTGAAGAGCGGCAAAGAGGCCGCGGTCTATGTGGTGTTGTCCGAAGGCGCGGTCCGCTGTGCCAAGGTGTATAAGGAGGCGAATAAGCGCGGTTTCCATAAGCAGGTGTTGTATCGTGAGGGGCGTACGGTGCGCAATAGCCGGCAGGCGCGGGCGATGGAGAAAGGCACGCGGTTCGGACGCAAAGAGCAGGAAGAGGTCTGGCAGAATGCCGAGGTCGATGCCTTATATCGGCTGGCGGCGGCCGGGGTGCGGGTGCCGCAGCCCTATCATTTCCTCGAAGGCGTGCTGCTGATGGAGTTGATCACCGATGAGGACGGGGTTGCCGCGCCCCGGCTGAATGATCTTGATCTGAACGGTGAGCTGGCGCTGCAGTACCACGACCAACTGATCCGGGAAGTGGTGAAGATGCTCTGTGCCGGTCTGGTGCACGGCGATCTGTCCGAGTTCAATGTGCTGGTCGACGCCCAGGGCCCGGTGATCATCGATCTGCCCCAGGCGATCGATGCCGCGGCGAACAATCATGCGCCCCGGATGCTGGAACGCGATGTCGGCAATCTGGCGCTCTATTTCGGCCAGTTCGCTCCGGAATTGCTGAGCACCAGTTACGGCAAAGAGATCTGGCACCTGTACGAGAGCGGCAAGCTGACGCCTGAATCCAAACTCACCGGCCATTTCAAAGGCCGCAATTTGGAGGCCGATCTGGAGAGCATCCTCCGCGAGATCAATGATGCGCGCGACGAGGCGCTCGCCCGCAAACTCGCTGACTGACCCGCCGTTCGACCCGTTGCCGGGGCCGGCGATTCGCGCTGTCCTAACCGCGCCGGCGCGCCGCTTGCGCGGCCCGGCGGCGCGACTCGATGGCGTCGCCGATCTCCGCGGCCAGGGTCGGCGAACGGTTCAGCAAGTCACTGATTGCACGGCTGTTGAAAACCATGATCTTGACATCCTCCAACGCGCGGATACCCAGATCGTCGCTCGCGCCCCCGGCGGTCAGTTGACTGCCGAAGCATTCGCCGGGGCCGAGCTCGCCGATCACGACCGCGCGGCCTTGGGCATCGCCCGCCAGCAGCGCCGCGCGGCCCTCAAGGATCAGGGCAAAGCCCTGGAAGCGGGTGCCGAGGTGCTGGACGTCCTCGCCCTTCGTGTAGTCCATGATCGGGGTCTCGCGGTCCGCGCCGGCGGTGACCGCCGGCAGAAAGCGGGCATGGTCCGCCGCGAGCCATTGTGCGGGCGTGAGCGGCGCGCGGCCGGGCTGGCTGATGGCAGAAGGGATGGTGAGTCCCGCCCGCCGCGCGACATACCACAGCCGGGTCATGACGGCGTCACGGACCGCGGAGACCTGATCTTGACGGGTTACGCTGAACACCAGGCGGTAGGTGATGGCGGCGTCGCCATAGCTTAAGGTACGAACCCGCGGGGGCGGATCGTGCAGGACATCGGGCGTGGTTCTCAGCAGGTCCAGCATCACTTCCTTGACGCGGTTCGGCGGGTCATCGTAGCTGAAGCCGAGCTCGATTTGCTCGGTCCGCAGCGAGGTCGGCCGCGACAGGTTGCTGAAAGCCGCCTTATAGAGAGAGACGTTGGGGACGATATACAATTCGCGGGTCGCGGTTTCGATATGCACGGCGCGCCAATTGATTTCAATGATCCGGCCCTTGATCTTGTTCGTCTCGATCCAGTCACCCACCGAGATCGGCCGCTCGAAGAGCAGCATGAGCCCGGATACGATATTCCCCAGCGGTTCCTGCAGGGCCAAGCCGATGACGACTGAACCGAGCCCCAGGGCGGTGAGCGCGCCGGTGATCTCGCCGTCCCAGACCTGTGAATAGATAATGACGGCCCCGACTGCCACCAGGGCCGCGCGCAGCAGGTCGAGGAAGAGTTCGGGGACGCGCTGGCGCCAGGTTCCGGCGCCGCTGAGCCGAAACACCAGATCGTTCACCGCCCCCAGCAGCGCATAGAGCAGCAGGAGCCAGAAGGCCGTGGCGATGACGCGCACCGCGGGGTCGTCGCGCGGCAATTCGAGGACCCGCAGAACGAAGATCAGGAGCGCCAGCGCCGGGGCGACCAGGTTGCGCAGCGTGACCAGGCTGCGGACCAAGGGGTTGCCGCCGGCGCGCAGGGCGGCGATGAGCTCATTGAGCAGCAGCAGGCTCAGCGGGAAGCCCAAGGCGAGCAGGACCGCCGGCCAGAAGTTGGATACGGGTCCAGCCGGCAGGTCAATCATGGTGCGGTCCTTAATGTCCTTTCACCGGGTGACTTCCCAGTATTCGATCGGCCCCTTGCCCAGGTCGCCGCCCGTGATGGGTCCGGCGAACTGGAACTGTCCGGCCAGACGCTCCCGGACGGCGGCGGTAACATGGATGCCGCTGCCCTGGTCCGCCGCGAGTCGGCGGGCGATCGCGACCGTGACGCCCCAGAGGTCGTACAGAAACTTGCGTCGCCCGATCACGCCGCCAACCACCGGCCCCGCATTGACGCCGACCGCGAGGGCGAGGTCCGCCTGGTGATCGCGGTTGAAGACGCCGACGATGCGCACCAGTTCCTGCGCGAACCGGATGACCCGGCGGGTGTGATCGGGGCGCGTCACGGACAGGCCGCACACCGCGAGATAGGAGGCGCCGATGGTATTGACCTTCTCGATCCCGGACTCCTCTGCCGCCTCGTCGAAAGTCTCGATCAGGTCGCCGAGGATCTCCAGCGAACGCGTCTCGCCGACCCGATCACTGAACGCCTCCATGCCGATGATATCGGCGAACAGCACCGAGACATCGGCGAATTCGCGTCGCGCCGTCCGATCTCCATCCTGGCGTTGGGCGATCGCCGACGCGGGCAGGATGTTGTGAAGCAGTTCCAGATTCTCGCGGACCTGCCCCTCCAGCCGCTCGGTTTGCTGCTGCATACTCTGGGCCATCTCATTGAAGACCCGCGCGAGTTCACCGAACTCGTCGTTGGAATCGACGGGCACCCGCACGCCGGTCTCACCCGCACCCAGGCGCCGGGCACCCTCGGTCAGTTGGCGCAGCCGCCGGGTATGAACATACGCGAAGAGGAGCGCGATCAGGGTGACCACCAGGGCGGTGCCGGTGACCACGACAATGACCTTGCGGCCATACGCGAAGAGCGGTGCATCCGCCTCCTTTTCGTCGATCTCCGCGATGACCGCCCACCGCATCGAGTCCAGGTCGAGCGGGCCGTAGGCGCTCAGCACCCGCTCGCCCCGAAAGTCCGTGATGGTGTTGATGCCGGAGCGGCCGTTCAAGGCCGCGGTGACGCTGGCCGTGTCCACCGGCAAGGTGAAGATCGTGCTGTTGCGGCGCTCGATTTCATCGACAATGCGCGTCGAAATGGGACTGTTCCGCAGCCCGGCGAGAAATTCGTCGCGATGTTCATGCATTAGACGCCGCTCGCTGCGTACCGTCCGATCGGCGCCAACCAGATAGCACTCCCCGCTCACGCCGAAACCTTCCTCACGCCAGCCATAATTGCCGGTCAACGCGGCATTGATCCGGTCGATCGGGAATTGCAGTACGAGGATGCCGATCAACTGGGAGCCGTCGAACACGGGGCTCATGGCAAATCCCATCGGTTGTCCCAGGTTCGGCCGATAGGGCTCGAAGTCGGAGACCCGAAACGCATCCCGTTCCTTCTGGCTGCGCAGCGCCCGGACCTGGATACCCAACTGGCTGTTGGCATAGGGGCCGGTCTCCAGGTTGGTTCCGAATTCAGGCGTCTTCTGGTAGGTATAGACGATGTCGAGCGTCTCGGCGTCCACCAGCAGCACGTCCTTGAAGCCGAAAATCCGGATCGCGCGGGCAAAAGACGGGTGGTAGGCCGCGTGGGCTGCACCATAGACGCTGGTATCGGCCGCGGCGGTGTCGAGGTCCTGTCCATCGTCATCGGGGCGGGGCTTCGCGGCGAGATAGTGGTACTGCAAGTAGCGTTCGGCGGCCCGGGCGGGCAGATACTGTTCGAGTATCGGCACGCCGTCGACGTTCGCGTCGAGGCGCGGCAGAAACCAGTCGCGGTAGAAGGCATCCAGTCGCGCGTTCTCCGCGGCGCTCAGGGTGGGGTTGCCGAGTGCCCGGTAGGCGTCCCGGAAGTTGCGCAGACCGTCGATGGTGACCTTGCTGTCGGCCAGCCCGAGCACCCGCTCGCGCAGCGACTCGAACATGGATCGAATGGTGCGCGTCTTCGCCACCCGCACGCCCTGGAGCTGATGCTCTACCGATTGAGCCAGCACTTGGCGTGCCGAGGAATATCCGATCCAGGCCGTCACCGCGATCGAACCCAGGCTCACCGACAGGAGCAGGATGATGAGCTTCGACTGGATGCTGAGGCGATTGTGAGTGCGCATGGGGAATTCGGTGGAGCGATCCAAGAAGCTGGCCGCGACGCGCTCGCGCCTGAGACCGATGTGATCACCGCGCGATCACGCACGGCGGCGGTTCGCCATCGTATCAGGCTTGCGGATGATCGCTGAACCGCGGTTTCGCGTTGTTTGTGGAGCGCGTAGAATCCTGCCCCACGCCAAGTATCTGCGACGCACGATGCGGAGACGTCGATGAAGTTCACAACCTTGCAAACGGTGCTGTTCTGGTTGGTGGTGACCGCGGTGGTCGCGGGCTGTGGGAAACAGAACAATGCGATGTTCGGCGGCGACCAGGGGCCACCCCGGGTCGTCATCACCCCGGTCATGAAGGAAACGCTGCCCTTCCAGCGACGCTTCCCCGGCGAGACGCGAAGCCTGAAGGACATCACACTGGTCGCACCGGTGGCGGGATTCCTGGACGCTCAACCGGCCCCCGATGGGTCCATGGTCAAGGCCAACGCGGCGCTGTACCGGATCCGGCGGGCGCGCTATCAGGCGGATCTCACGCACGCCGAGGGGACCCTGACGGCCGCCAAGGCCCAGCTCGCCAACACGGAGGTGTCCCTGGCGCGCCAGGAGGAACTGTGGAAAAAGCGTAACACCAGCGAGGCCGATCTGCTCAACGCCCGGGCCCAGCGCGACAATACCGCGGGCAAGGTCACCGAGGCGGAGGCGGATCGCGACGTGGCGCGGATCAACCTCACGGACACGGATATCAATGCCCCGTTTGCGGGCCAGTTGGGTGTCTCCACGGTCAGCCTCGGCACCTGGCTCAACGTCGGCCAGGCGATCGGGACACTGGTGCAGATTGACCCCATTCGTGTCCGTTTCGAACTGCCCGAGCGGCTCTATCTGGCCCATTTCACCGACCAGGACAAGATCGGCCGGGTGGTGGTGCGGCTGAGCCTGTCGGACGGCGAGCCGTTCGATCAGACCGGACGCATCGAGTTCTTCGACAACCGGGTCGACCCGGCCGCCGGCAGCATCGCGGCCTATGCGATCCTGCCCAATCCCGCCAACCGGCTGCGCCCCGGGATGTATGTGCAGGTGCTGCTCCAGCGTGAGTTCGGGATCCCGTCGCTCCTGATCCCGCAGTCGGCCCTGCTGAGCGACCAGCTCGGCCAGTACGTCTATAGCGTCGACGGCGACGGCAAAGCCCAGCGACGCAACGTCACCCTCGGGGACCCCGTAGACAGCCGCATCGTGGTTCTGGACGGTCTCGCGGCCGGTGATCAGGTGGTCGCGGAAGGTCTGCAACGGCTGCGGCCCGGCGTGGCGGTGGAGGTCGTTGCGGGCGCCGCCGCGGAACCGCAACCGCAACCGCAAGCCGCGCGCCCCGCCGCGCCCCCGCCGGCCGCTCACCCGGATCAGGCCGCCGACGGACGCAAGGACTAGCCGCCATGTACATCGGCCACTTTTTCATCGACCGCCCGCGGTTTGCGATCGTCATCGCGATCATCACGGTGCTGTGCGGACTGATCGCCATGCGGTTCCTGCCGATCTCCGAGTATCCGGACGTGAGCCCGCCCACGGTCGTGGTGACGACGAGCTGGCCCGGTGCGGACGCCAAGACGGTGACCGAGAGCGTCATCACTCCCTTGGAAGACGCCATCAACGGCGCCGAGGACATGCTTTACATGACCTCGTCGAGCTTCAATGACGGCAGCGCCAACATCACCGTCACGTTCCGCATCGGCGCCGATGCACGCATCGCCGCCGTCGACGTGCAGAACCGCGTCTACGGGGCCATGGCGCAATTGCCGCAGCCGGTCCAGCGGCAGGGCGTCAAGGTCGAACGCAAGTCCACCGATATCCTGTGCGTCATCTCGCTGACCTCACCCACCGGGGCCTATGACCCCATATTCATCGACAACTATGCCGACATCCACCTGGTGGATGCCCTGCGGCGCATTCCTGGGGTCGGGGCGCTGCAACTTTTCGGGGATCGGACCTACTCCATGCGGGTCTGGCTGGCGGCCGAAAAGCTCGCCGCGGTCGGCCTGACCGCGGCCGATGTGGCCGCGGCCATCGAGGCCGAGAACACCCAGGTGGCGGCCGGGCGCATCGGCTCGGAGCCGGCGCCCCAGGGTCAGCAATTGACCTATACGGTGCAATTGCCCGGACGGCTGTCGGACCCCGCCCAATTCGGCGACATCCTGGTCAAGACCCTGCCGACCGGCGCCACCGTGCGGGTCAGGGATCTGGCGCGCGTCGAACTCGGCGCCAAGAATTACGATTCCACCGGCCGGCTCGATGGTCAATCTCCGGCCGCGCTGATGATCGTCAATCAGCGGCCGGGGGCCAATGCCCTGGCCGTCGTGGATGAAATCAAGGCCAGGCTCGATGAATTGCGCCGCGACTTCCCCCCGGAGTTGGAAGCCTCGATGTACTACGACACCACGGTCTATGTGCGCGCGTCCATCGCCGAGGTGGCTGAGACGCTGTTGATCGCCGTGGTGCTGGTGGTGGCCGTGGTCTTCATCTTCCTGCAGAACGTGCGTTCGACCCTGGTGCCGTCCGTGACCATTCCCATTGCGCTGATCGGGACTTTCGCCTTCATCCTGGTCATGGGCTACTCGATCAACGTCATCACGCTGCTTGCCCTGATACTGGCGATCGGCATCGTCGTGGACGACGGCATTCTGGAGATCGAAAACGATAACCGGCTGATGGAACACGAGCGACTGTCACCCCGCGAGGCCGCGTGGAAGACCGTGACCCAAACCACGGGACCGGTGATCGCGACCACCCTGGTCCTGCTCGCGGTGTTCGTGCCCATTGCCTTCTTTCCGGGGCTGTCCGGGGAATTGTACCGGCAGTTCGCGCTGACCATCGCGGCGGCGGTGTCACTCTCGGCCGTGAATGCGCTGACCCTGAGCCCGGCCCTGTGCTCGCACCTCCTGCGCCCGCCAACCGGCCGCGTCTGGGCACCCTTTCGCTGGTTCAATGCCGGCTTCGATCGGCTCGGCGACCGCTACGGCGGCACCGTCAGTCGGCTGGGGCGGCGGGTGCCGCTCATGGTCGTCCTGTTCATCCTGGTCCTGGGTGCCACCGTCGTGCTCTATCTGCGTCTGCCGACCGGATTCATTCCGCCGGAGGATACCGGCAAATTCATGGTCAACGTGCAACTGCCGCCGGGCGCCTCGCTGGAGCGCACCGAGGCGGTGGCGGCCAAGGTCGGCGGCATCCTGAGCCAAACGCCCGGGGTCGGTCATTTCATGACGATGGCCGGCTACAACGGCCTCACCCAGTCCTATTCCGCGACCAATGCCTTCATCATCGTCATTCTCTCGCCATGGGAGGAGCGCACCACCCCGGATACCATGTTGTTCCGCATGCTGAAGTCACTGGGCGGGCGCTTCGCCGCCGAGGTCCCCGAGGCCCAGGTGATGCCGTTCATTCCTCCCGCCATTCCCGGCATGGGCATGTCCGGCGGCTTTGAGATGGTCATCCGCAACCACGCCGGTGCTCCGCCGGCGACCTTCGGCTCGGTGGTCGACGCGTTCATTGCGGCCGCCGGTGAGCGGCCTGAGGTGGCGCACCTGTTCACCACCTTCCAGGTCGGGGTGCCGCAGATCTTCATCACGGTGGAGCGGCATCGGGCCGAGCAGATGGGCGTATCGGTAGAGCAGATCTACACGCTGATCCAGGATGCCTTGGGGTCGCGCTACATCAACGACTTCAACAAGTTCGGCAAGGTGTACCAAGTCATTATGCAGGCCGACGCGTCATCGCGCGGCAAGATCGAGGATATCGGCCGCTTGGAGGTGCGCACGCGAGACGGCAAGATGGTGCCGCTGACGACCCTGATCCAGGTGGAGCGGCGCACCGGCCCCAACGAGCTCAGTCGCTTCAATATGATCGAGGCCGTGACCCTGCACGGCATGTCCGGGTTGGCCTATAGTTCGGGGCAAACCATGGCGGCGCTGGCCGAGGTGGCAGCCAGGTCGCTGCCGCCGGGCTATGACTTCACCTGGACCGGCATGTCCTATCAGGAGGTGATCGTCGGTAATACGGCACTCTACATCTTCGCGATCTCCCTGGTCTTCATCTACCTCTTCCTGGTCGCCCAGTATGAGAGCTGGACGCTCTCGTTCGCCGTGCTGATGGCGGTGCCGGTCGCCGTGCTCGGGGCCTTGATCGTGCTGTTCTTGGTCAATCAGTTGCTGCCGGTCATCAACAACAACATCTATGCCCAGGTCGGCATCGTGCTGTTGTTCGGGCTGGCGACCAAGATCGCCATCCTGATCGTCGAGTTCGCCAAGAAGAGCCGCGAGGAAGAGGGTCTGGGCATCGTCGAGGCGGCAGTTCATGCCGGCCGACTGCGCTTTCGCCCGGTCCTGATGCAGGCCGCGGCCTTTCTGCTCGGGACCTTGCCGCTGGTCATCGCCGGGGGTCCCGGCAGTATGGCGCGCCGGTCGATCGGTCTGACGATCTTCGGCGGTATCCTGTTGTCGGTGATCGTGGGTCTGCTGCTGATGCCGGCGGCCTTCGTCCTGATGGAGCGTCTGGCTGAACGTTTCGGCGCCGCGCGCCGCCGCGGCACAGTGCAGTTCGCCCAGGAGGAGTCCCGTTGAACCACCCGACGGCTCAGCAGGCCCCGAAGGTCAGACCCAGGACGATGCACCACGGCCAGCACCGCCCGTTCGCGTCCCAGCCGATCGGTCAGGGTACGGGCGATGGCCAGCGCCGATCCGCTGTCGTCCATCAGCTTGCCGAAGACGGCACCGAGCAGGAAGATCGGGAAGAACTGCGATACGAAGCCCGCGGCGCCGCCCATGAAGATCTGGGTCCAGGACGCCAGCAAGGGCTGTCCGGCGAAGGCCGAGGCCAGCAGAGCCGCCGCGGGGGCGACGAGCAGGACGCTCCAACCCCGGTAGGCCAGCCAGATCAGGAGCGCCAGTCCGGCCACGATGCCGAGCAGACCCAAGGTCTCAGACGCCATCGGACACCCCGCGCGAACTCCCGACAAGGCGGGGCCGTGGCCGGGAGGCTGATCCGGTGGGGCAGGCGACCACGACGGGCCGCTGGGTGAGGGGTCGCACGGCAGCGCCGGGCCAATCGAAGGACTTGGTCAAGATTGAAAACACCATTGCGCAGGGCGGCCGGGCGCAGGGCCTTGGGCCGCATCAAAGCACGCGAGTCAGCAAGAATGATGCCGTATTTGCTCGGGTTTGTGGTCAGGTGTCGGCCGCCGGAGGCGGTGTGCGGTCAGTGCTGGATTCGTTGATTCAGGTTTCTCGTTCCCACGCTCCGCGTGGGAATGCCGGGCGGGCGCTCCGCGTCCGGTCTTGGCGCCGGACGCGGAGCGCCCGCACGTGCTCCTACGCAGGAGAGCAGGAGCGCGGGAGCGTGGGAGCCAGAGTAGGAATCCGCGATGACCTGGGCTGGACGGGGCATTTGCCCATAGGCGCCAACTTAAACAACCAGTTGATTTCCGGGCGTACTCAGGAGCGCGATGACGGCGGCCGGGAGCGTTTGAAAGCGGCGTCGGCGTCGGCGTCGGCGTCGGCGTGGGCGTTCCGTCATCACCTCAAGGCATGCCGCCCAGCGCGCTGGGTGCCAGCGGTGGACTTCGAAAATCCAGGCATCGACCTGGCGGCGGGCGAGTGCCACCAAGCGCCAAGGGGTTACCCGGCGGGGCTGGTCCAGACGGTCCCAATCCCCCGGGCGCTGGTGCTGAATGTGTTGTTCGATCACCAACGCATAGAGCAACTTGCCGACGATCCAGACGGTGCCCAGCGCACTGTTCTGCGGGGTGCGTAGGTGGTCCAAGTCGAGCAGGCTTGTCAGCCGCTTGAACATCAACTCCACTTGCCATCGGCAACGCTAGAGCGCCAGTACGGCGCAACCATCCACGGCGTGCGGCGGCACGGCGGTGAACACCATCATCCAGCCAGTCAGAAAGAGGGCCGCTGCGCTCGGCGTCCAGCCCTTGCACTTGGCGACTTTCCGGCAGTGCTCACGCGCCGCGGCGGCCGCGGCCGGCGGCAAGCGCACGGCGTGTAGCCAGCCCGGACCACTGGTCTGCTGGCCGGGCAGCCATACGGGTACCGTGACCGTATCACTCGTCGCCGCGCGCAGGTGTGCGGCGACGTCCAGCCGTGCCGCGGCGGGATCGCGTTGCTCCTCGCCCATCTCACGCAGGGATAACGGCATGGCCGTCGGCATCAGACGCACGACCACCCACACCTGACGGGCGCTCAGTTCGAGGATCACCTGCGGCTGATTGTAGCCCCGATCGGCCAGCACGATGTCGCCGGCCTGCCAGGGGTAACGCGCCAGGCTTTCCGCACCCTCGACCCCAGTCACTTGCACTACATGCAGGGTCGGATTGGTCAAGTCCAAGACCAAGTGCACCCGGTAATCCGTGCCCTTCGCATCCGGTCCTGGCAGCGACGACCCGTCCACCACCAACAGTCGAAAGGAAGTCAAGGCCGTCACCGCTGCCGGCAACATGCTGTGCAACAACGCCTTCAGCCACGGAACGCCATCAGGCGCTGGCGGATCGCGGTATCCGTGAGCCGTTCCTGCCACAACGTGAACGTTCCGGCAGTGGTGCGCAGCGCTTGGTCCAGACCGCTGTACAACATCAGCAACTGCAGCAGGTCCGCCGGTCGCCGTGCTGCTGCGCGGAGACCATCAGCGCCTGTTGCCGACCAAGCTCGCCATGGCCGACGAGGCCTTCGATGTCCTGGTCCCCGATTCCTCACCGCATCGGATGTGAGCAGAACTGATGGGGCCGGGCCTCTCGGTAGGATGGGCAGAGCGAGAGCGATGCCCATCCTCAAGCGTCGCGGTGGCCGGATGGACATCGTTCTCGCTCTGCCCATCCTACGCGCATCTGCGACCACATCACTTTGGATCGCACCCCCTAGGAGTCTGCCGCGTGACGGCCTTCGGTTACACTTGCGACTGACGCCAACCCCCAGAGGAGGACCGCGGCGATGAATCCCCTCGCGCATTTCGACCCCGATGACCCCTATCCGGAGAGCGACGGCGAGCCCATGGCGGAGAACACCGAGCAGTATGAGTGGCTGGTCAAGATCAAAGAGAACCTTGAGATTCGCTTTGCGCAGGACCCGCGGGTCTTTGTCGCCGGGGATCTCTTCTGGTATCCGGTCCCGGATCGCCGGATCGCCGGCCCGGTGGCCCCGGACGTGATGGTCGCCATCGGCCGGCCCAAGGGCCGCCGGGGCTGTTACAAGCAGTGGGAAGAGGGTGGTATCGCCCCCCAGGTGGTGTTCGAGATCCTCTCGCCGGCGAACAGTCTCAAGGAGATGGCCGATAAGCTGGCCTATTACGACACCTACGGGGTCGAGGAATACTACGTCTACGATCCGTCCGCCAACACGCTGGAGATTTGGCTGCGCCAGGAGGGGCGGCTGCGGCGGATGTCGCACTTGAAGGGCTGGGTCAGCCCGCGGCTGGGTATCCGCTTTGCGTTGAGCGGCGAGACACTGGAGATTTTTGATCCGCAGGGGCAACCGTTCTTGACCTCGGTCGAACTGGCCGCGCGCCTGCGCGATGAGGCGGCGCGTGCCGCGCTGGAGCGTGCGCGCGCCGAGGAGGAGCGTGCGCGCGCCGAGGAGGAGCGTGCGCGCGCCGAGGAGGAGCGTGCGCGTGCCGAGGAGGAGCGTGCGCGTGCCGAGGAGGAGCGCGCGTGCGCCGCGCAGGAGCGAGCCCGCGCCGAGCAGGAACACGCGCGTGCGGAGCAACTGGCCGAGCGGTTGCGTGCCCTGGGGTTCGAGCCTTGAACTTTCTGGGGTGCGCCGACCGCGGCGGTATCTGCGCCCGCAGCGCGTTAGGATGCGGTGAGTACCCGAACCGCATCACCGACCGCACGACCTGCGATGCGGTTCGTTCCTCACCGCATCCTACGGGTCTGCCGCGTGACGGCCTTCGGTTACACTTGCGACTGACGCCAACCCCCAGAGGAGGACCGCGGCGATGAATCCCCTCGCGCATTTCGACCCCGATGACCCCTATCCGGAGAGCGACGGCGAGCCCATGGCGGAGAACACCGAGCAGTATGAGTGGCTGGTCAAGATCAAAGAGAACCTTGAGATTCGCTTTGCGCAGGACCCGCGGGTCTTTGTCGCCGGGGATCTCTTCTGGTATCCGGTCCCGGATCGCCGGATCGCCGGCCCGGTGGCCCCGGACGTGATGGTCGCCATCGGCCGGCCCAAGGGCCGCCGGGGCTGTTACAAGCAGTGGGAAGAGGGTGGTATCGCCCCCCAGGTGGTGTTCGAGATCCTCTCGCCGGCGAACAGTCTCAAGGAGATGGCCGATAAGCTGGCCTATTACGACACCTACGGGGTCGAGGAATACTACGTCTACGATCCGTCCGCCAACACGCTGGAGATTTGGCTGCGCCAGGAGGGGCGGCTGCGGCGGATGTCGCACTTGAAGGGCTGGGTCAGCCCGCGGCTGGGTATCCGCTTTGCGTTGAGCGGCGAGACACTGGAGATTTTTGATCCGCAGGGGCAACCGTTCTTGACCTCGGTCGAACTGGCCGCGCGCTTGCGCGATGAGGCGGCGCGTGCCGAGCAGGAGCGTGCCCGTGCCGAGCAGGAACACGCGCGTGCGGAGCAACTGGCCGAGCGGTTGCGTGCCCTGGGCTTCGAGCCTTGAACCTCCTGGGGTGTGCGGACCGCGGCGGTATCTGCGCCCGGAGCACGTAGGATGCGGTGAGTGCTCGGAAAGCGGACCGGGACGGTCCGCCGGAAACAAAAAAAGGCGCTGTGCAAACAGCGCCTTTTCTTGTTTTTTGATCAGTTGGATGGCTGATCAACGATTGGTGCCGAGGAGAGGACTCGAACCTCCACGGGTCGCCCCACTAATACCTGAAACTAGCGCGTCTACCAATTCCGCCACCTCGGCTTATCCCGGCGGTCGATCGGCCCGAAGGCTGACTGTGACCGGGAGCGCGCATCTTAGTGAGACAAGGGCGCCGTGTCAACGGTACACTACGAGGCTTAGACAATATTCAGCGCAGAGTCAGTAACACCACGTGGCAAGACGCAAAACGACCCCCGAGCAGACCGAAACCCCGCCCCCGAGCCGGACCGCCCGCGATAAGGACCCGCATCGCCAACGCGAGGCGAAGAAGTACGAGAACCCGATCCCGAGCCGGGAGTTCATCCTCGAAACCCTCGCCGCGCAAGGCACCCCGCTGGAACTGCCGGAACTCGCCCGGATCTTGGATCTGACCGCCGCCGAGGATCTGGTGGCGCTCGAACGTCGGCTGGGGGCCATGGTCCGTGACGGTCAGCTCCTGCGCAATCGTAAGCACGCTTTCTGCATCGTCAATCACCGCGATCTGATCGTGGGGCGGGTGATCGGACACCCGGACGGCTTCGGCTTCGTGCGCCCCGATGAGGGCGGCGATGATCTCTATCTGTATCCCAAGGACATGAAGGCGCTGTTCCACGGCGACCGGGTGGTGGTGCGGGTGAGCGGGCGCGACCGGCGCGGGCGTCTGGAGGGGTCGCTGGTCGAAACCCTGGAGCGCAACACCCGCACCGTAGTGGGGCGGCTCTATCAGGAGGGCGGCGTAGGTTTCGTGGCGGCGGACAACAAGCGGCTCGCGCACGACATCATCATCCCCAGTGACCGTCTGGGCGGCGCGATGCAGGGCCAGATCGTGGTTGCCGAGATCACCGATCAGCCGACGGTGCGTACGCCGCCGATCGGCCGCATCGCCGAGGTGCTGGGCGACCATATGGCTGCCGGCATGGAAACCGACATCGCCATCCGCGCCCACGATTTACCGGTGGAATGGCCGGCCGAGGTCGAGGCCGAGATCGCGGCGCTGACCCCGGAGGTGCCCGAGGCGGCGAAGGCCGGCCGCATGGATCTGCGCAAACTCCCGCTGGTGACCATCGACGGGGCCGATGCCCGCGACTTCGACGACGCCGTGTATTGCGAGCGCAAGCCCAAGGGCTGGAAGCTGCTGGTCTCGATCGCCGATGTCTCGGCTTATGTGGTCCCCGGCACCGCCTTGGACCGCGAGGCTTATGCGCGCGGCAACTCGGTCTATTTCCCGGACCGCGTCATCCCCATGCTGCCGGAGATCCTGTCCAACGGGCTCTGCTCGCTGAACCCGGAGGTGGATCGGCTGTGCATGACCGCCGAGTTGTACATTGATTTCGAGGGCAAGGTCACCCGCACCCGGTTCTATGCAGCGGTGATGCGCTCGCAGGCGCGCCTCACCTATGATCAGGTGGCGGCGATGATCGTGGACGGCGACCCGGATTTGTGCGTCCGTCACGCCAAGCTGTTGCCGCATCTGCACGAACTCTATGCTCTGTATCAGGCGCTGCATACCGCCCGCGCGGCGCGCGGCGCCATCGAATTCGACTCGATCGAGACCAAGTTCGAGTTCAACGAGCAGGGGCGCATCGCCGCGGTGGTGCCGGTGATCCGCAACGATGCCCATCGGCTGATCGAGGAGTGCATGCTGGCCGCCAACGTGGCGGCGGCGCGGCTGTTCGAGCGCAAGAAGATCGCGGCGCTCTACCGCATCCATGACCTGCCGAGCGAGGAGAAGCTCAACGATCTGCGCGAGTTTCTGGGTCAGCTCGCGCTCAAGCTGCCGGGCGGGGCCAAGCCGACCGCCGCCGACTATGCCCAGTTACTGCTCGAGATCAAGGATCGTCCGGACCGCCAACTGATCCAGACCGTACTGCTGCGCTCCATGCAGCAGGCCATGTACAGCGCGGATAACCTGGGTCATTTCGGCCTGGCTTATGCGGCCTATACGCATTTCACCTCGCCGATCCGCCGCTATCCGGATTTGATCGTCCACCGCATCATCAAGCACCTGCTCGACGGCGGCGCGCCGGCGGATCTGGATTACGCCAAGTCCGATCTTCAGCAGATCGGTGAGCACTGCTCAGGCACCGAGCGGCGCGCCGATGAGGCGACCCGCGACGCCAATGACTGGCTGAAATGCGAGTTCATGCAGGACAAGCTGGGCGAGCAGTTCGAGGGGCTCATCACCAGCGTGACCTCCTTCGGCATTTTCGTTCAACTCGATGACATCCATGTCGATGGTCTGGTGCACATCACCGCGCTGGACAACGACTATTATCACTTCGACCCGATTGGTCACCGGCTGGCCGGCGAGCGCACCGGTACGGTGTATCGCCTGGGCGACCGGCTGCGGATTCAGGTGGCGGCGGTCAATCTGGACGATCGCAAGATCGATTTCGTGCTGGCGCCGCCGCCGGCCGAGGAGCCGCGCGCGGCGCGCTCCGGACGGCGGCGCAAGACCTGAAGGGTCGTCGTGTCATTCGTGTCTTTGCGCGACCAATTGCCGGATTTTGGATAATCCACAGATCGCCACAGATGTTTCTTCATCTGTGAACATCTGTGTCATCTGTGGACAATTCCGATCGATCCGGCCGGAGCGGCGCTCCTGGCCCGAGTGCAGGTCAGGATCGCCGGTCCGTGCCGATCAATACCAGCCGGGGCCGCCCAGACCGCCCCATCCGCCCCAGGCACCCCAGTTCATCGCGGCCGCCTGATTCATCTCGGCGGCCTCCAGGTTTTCGTTGCTGATCTGTCTGGCCAGACGCAGTTGCTGGTAGGTCTGATACTGCTTGGGTCCGCCGACGAAGGCCTGGTTGTTCTTGACGTCAGGCAGGACGTAATAGATCTTGCCCTGATAGGTGACCTGGGTGACTTGATCGGCCGGCAGCGTCGAGAGCAGTGCCGCCTGATCGGGTTTGGTGGGGGTAATCGCCTTGAAACCGGCGGCGACGGCCAGATTCTCTTTTTCCTAAAAATCACTGGCGCAGCCCGCGGCGAGCGCCAGGAGCGCGATCACGACGAAGCGTTGCAGTGCGGCGGCGAGGTGGTTCATAGTCATTTCAATCGTCCTGCGGCAATGATGGAAGAGGGGGGCTCGATCAGGGCCAGCCCCTTGATGCGGGACCAGGGCAGCCCCGCCCGTGCCTGTCGGGCTTGGCCGGAAGGCTGATCGAGGTCGGAGAATACACCGCCGCAAATGCGGTGCGGCGCTCGTAATCGTTCAGACCCCCACCTGCGGCAGGGGGGCCAGTGGCAATCCCTGCCGCCGGTCGGTGATCGCCTTGACCAGGTAGGTCCAGGGCGAGTTTCGGCGTTGCCGACAGGTGTCGATGACACTGGCCAGCAGGGTGAAGGCCCGGGAGCCAACAGCAGTGCGGGTGCCATGGCTAAGGCGTCGGGCGATAACCCAATGGCGCAGCGCACGCTCGGCCGCGTTGTTGGTCAACGGCAGTTGCGGGTGCTCAAGCACGCGGAAGATGGCGTCCCAGTCGTTGAAGAACTCAACGGCCAAGGCCTTGGTCTTGTCATGGCGATGCCCGAGATGCGCCGCGACCGCCCGGCGCAAGGTCTGCAGCTCCTGGGCATAGGCGCGGGGCAGGTCCACCGCCGCGCCGTCGGGTGGTGGGTCCTCGCGGGCCGCGTAGATCGCCGCCATCAAGGTTTCCAGCGTGGTGCGGACCAGGTGACCAAAGGCCCGGCCGTCGGCGTCGTAACATTCCACCAGTCCTTGTGCTTTGCGCAGCAGGTGCGCCCAGCAGCGCAGGCGGCGCGCATACCCGCGGTAGGAGAACCAGCCATCGCTCATCAGCCACCCGGTGAAGCCGTCCAGCACCTGCGTGACCGTGGCCTTGCCGCGTCCGGCGATGACATACAGGGTCGTGGTCGCCGTGAGGAAGACCCACAGCCAGCGGTCTTGCTCCTGTTGCGGCCAGGAGGTCTCATCCGCGTGCAGCAAGCCGCTGTCTTGGATGTCGGCCAGCAGGGTCGCTTCGACCGGTGCCACCACCGCGGCGGCCTCGTGCAGCGTCTGGTGGATGGTCCCGATGCTCAGGTGCACCCCCAACCAGTCGTCAAGGAATTCGTGGATGCGCGCCCGCGAGAGGCGAAAGCGCAGGCTCAACGCGACGATCAAGGTCGCCAGCCCCGGGCCGACCAGCCGCCATTCGCGCAGTTGGACGCCCTCCAGCGTGGGGTCGTCCGCGACCTGCATGGGCTGCTCGCGGGTGTGGTGCCCGCAGGCGTCGCAGCCCGCCTCAAAGAAGCGGTGATCGACCACGCGCAGCCGCACACCCGGCTCCTTGGGGTCACCCCAGACCAGATCGAGCGATTGAAACCCGGTGTAGCAGACGGCCGCGGCCGCCGCGAGCGACGCCTGACAGCCGTGACAGGCCGTGGGACGATGCTCCTCAGTGGCGTGCGCGGTGAAGACCTGCGTGCGCCCCACACCCGGCGTCCCGGGCTGCTTGCCCGGCTTGCGCTTCGGACGCTCGGGCGGTGGTGTGGGGTCGCCCGACGGCGGGGCGCCCGGTGGCTCAGCGGCGGCGTCCGCCGCACGGTCGTCGTCCCGCGCGGTGGCGTCGCGCGACGGCGCGACCGCGTCGTCCTCGTCCGCGTCGGTGTCCGAGGCCGCGGTCGCGTCCACCCCCGGGCGATCCCAGGGCGCACGACTGCTCGGCGGTCGGGAACTGTTGTTCGGATTCTGCTGCAGGCGTTCTTGCGCTTCCTTCAGATCCGCCAACAACGTCAACGACAGCGCCCGCAACGCCGCCTCTGGCAGGCGCTGCAGGTACCCGTCGTCTAGCTGTCGCAGATCGTGCTGGCTGAGCTTCACGTCACGTCTCGCGCGTTCGCAGGCGGTCTCAGAAACCTAGGGTCTTGGTGCACTATGTTGCCACGATCGCTCGCCAATGTCTCGCAGATCGCTGTGTTGAGGTGGGGGGTCTGAACGAGTACCGGCGCTCAGTCTACGCCCGCTTCACGCGGTGTCAACGGGGGCCGCTGGATCCAGGCAACGACCATGACCAGCTAGGTTTCGGCGTTTACCGGGTGTCGTCCCCATCCGGCAGCGCGCGCGGTGTCACCCGCGTGCCGTCCGCGATCTGATCGCTGGGATGGAGAATGACCCTGGCGCCGTCGTTCAAGCCCGCGAGTACCTCGGCCTCGAGGCTGTTGGTGTGGCCGATCTCGACCGCCCGGCTTGATACCGAGTCATCCGCTTCGAGCACATAAACAAACCAGTTATTGCGTTGGCGAAACAAGGCGCCCAGCGGCACCTTGAGAACGTCCGCGGCCTGCCACACCACAATCGAAACGTCGACGCGGTAGCCATGACCGAGTCGCTGCCAGACGGGAGCGTAATCGCTGAAATCGACGATGACGTTGACTCGCTGCTCCTCAATGCCCAAGGCGGAGACCTTAGTGAAGCCATAGGGCTCGACGCGACGCACGATGCCGTGAAGGTCGCTGTCAATACCGGTGCCGTTCAGCAGCGCGACGGCGCCAACCTGCACTTTCACGGCGTCCTCCGACAACATCTCGATCAGCACCTCCAGCTTGGTCGGATCACCTAGATCGAATAACGAGTCGCCAACAGTGACCGACGTCTCGCTCTCGACGATTTTGCGCAAGAGTACCCCGCTTATCGGCGCCAACACCGGGCTTGTCGGCGGGCTCGCCGGTAATTCCGACGCCGGGTAGAGTGCGGCGGCATTGATCCCATTGCGGTCAAGTGCAATTGGTAAATCAGTTATTCCCCGATCGGGAGCGAGTAACTCCGCCTTGGCCACGGCCACCTCAGCGGTCTTTGCCGCCAGGTTGTTTTGCGCTACTACCAGCGCGGCGCGCTTGGTGCGCATGTCCATCTGTGCCAGTTCGTGTGCGCGTCGTGCCGCCGCCCCCTTGTTCGCCAACTCCTGATTGCGCGCCAAATCTGCCTCGGCAAAGGCAAGTTCCGCTCTTGCCCGCTCAATATCGGCCGCGGCCAGGTCGCGTTGCGCTTCGGCCGAGGCGAGGCGTGCCTGCAATTCGGTGGTCTCACGTAGATCGTGAAAGCGCGGCTGTGGCGCGACGATTTGGGTCAGTACCGTGACGCCCGCCTCGACCGGATCACCCGCATCAAGCTCGACACGCTGCAGTCGTCCGGAGATCGGAGCGGAGACGGTATAGATGTCCTTGACGCGGGTTCGTCCCTCCTCCGCGACACTCACTTGCATCGAGCCTCGCGTCACCAGATGCAGATCGATCAATGACGGTGGTGGTGCCAACAACGGCGGCAGCGCGGCGATAATAGCAACTGCCGCAATACCTAAGAACAGCGTCCGGTTCAACGACACGCGCATTGCTGAATCACTCCCTTGCCTTGAGAATAGCAAGAACATCGAGCAAGAAAACTTTGCGGATAACAGCGGCAGCGGATAACGCCACGGCGAGGATGACGACGATGATGGCGTAGCCGAAGGTGCCGGGTTCCAGGTGCAGCGGTAGTCGGAACATTTCGTTGGCCGTGCCTTCGGTCAGCAGGTAGGCGAACAGATAACCCAAACCACAGCCGATGGGAAGTGCCACCAGCATCAGGATCACCAGTTCGCCCACCAGCACATAGGCAACATCCAGGCGCGAATAGCCAAGCAGGCGCATGCTCGCCAGTTCACGCGACCGTTCGGCGAGCGAAATGCGGGCGCTATTGTAAACGACGCCGAAGACGATGATTCCCGCCACTGTGATGTTGATCATCGTCATACGCAGGTTTTGCCCGACGATCCGGCGCATTCCGGCGAGCGAAGCGGCATGCGATACGGCGCCGGTGACGGCCGGTGTGTTCTTGAGCTTGGTGAAGAGCGATGCCGCCTTACCGGAGTCATAGCGCAATTGCACTCCGGTGATGACATCACCTTCTTTCATCGCATGAGTCAGCAGTCCGCGGTCCATGAAGACCATAAAGAACGTCAGACCGACATAAGACTCGGCGATGGCCGTGACCGACAGCGTTTGCGCCGGTTGGTGGGATTCAAGCAAATTGATGATGACCTGGTCACCGACCGTCACACGCAGCCATTGCGCCATGGATTTGGAGATGACGACGCCTTGTTGCGGGATCGCGATTGCCCGTAGTTCATGATCTAACGGACGCGAGAGCTCGTTCAAACCCTCGCGGGCGATGACCGTGACGCGGCGCGAGCGCGGTCCAAACCGAATCATCGCCGGAGTGGCGCGAAAAAGTTCCACCTGCATGACTCCAGGATAGCGTGCGATTTCGTAGAGCACCTTATGGGACCGTGTCTGCGCAAAGGCGACGGTCATATCCTGTCGCTCGGCCCGAAAGAAGTGGGTGTCGATCATCTTGGCTGCCGACGAAAACACCCCGAGGGGCGCGATCAGAATGGCGGTGGCGGCAGCGATGCCCAGGATCGTCATTGCCGAACGGACCGGCCAGCGAACCAGGTGCCGCAGGATCATCCGCGTCGGCTGATCCGCGATCAACATCAGCCCCAACCGTTCGATCAGAGTGCGACGGTAGACGGGCGGGGGGGGTGGTCGCATGGCCATGGCCGGCGGCAACCGGATCGCTCCCCATAGACTGCCCATCGCTCCGATCAGTGCGGCTGCCGCCTGGATCCCTGCCGCCTGAAAGAGTGTGAACGGGGTCAATGCGTAGTCCAGAAATGGAAAGCGGTAGTGAGCGGCATAGATCTCGGTCATCTCGCGACCGGAGAGCGCACCACCGATGAGACCAAGCGTGACCCCCGAGGCGACGATGATGAGGACAAACTTCGTATAGTGCCAGGCCACTGCGACATGTGTATAACCGAGTGCTTTCATCGCTCCAATCTGTTCCCGCTCGGTCTCGACGTGCCGCATCATGAGCATGTGCAGCAGAAAGGCGACGACACCGATAAAGACCGGGGCGGCAATGCGGATCGAGGCGCGGAGTTGATTGATCTCGCCCGAGAGTGTCGAGTGGGAGACATGGTCCGCGCGACCGTAGGCGCCGATTCCTCCGTAGGGGACGAGCAATGCATCGGTGTGGCGGAGCACCTCCGCTTCGTCGGCATCGGCTGTCAACGTCATGACCACATCGTTGAACGCGCCTTTGAGGTCGAAGGCCGCCGCCAACGCCTTGCGGTCCATCCACAAGACGCCGAATCGCTCGTCGTCCGGTACCATGGCGCCTGGTACCCCGAAGAACACATACTCCGGCGACAGGGCAACTCCGACGACAGTCAACTTGCGCTTGTGGCCTTTGATTGTTGCCCAGAACGTGCTGCCCGCGGACAGTTGATGCGCATTGGCAAACGACTCGGACAGCACTGCCTCGTCGGTGGACCCCGGTAGTACCAGCCGGCCACGCCGCAGATGTAGTTGATTGAGGTCGCCGGGTTCGGGTAGTGAAGAAAGCAGGCCGTTGACCGGTTCGGACATGCCCGGAATCGTGAGGACAACATTGTGGATAATCCGGGTACTGACCTGATCGACCCCGGCAATAGCGGCCAACTTGACGGCGAGCGCTGCCGGTGCCCGCCGTACCGAAGCGAAGACGTCGGCGAATTGATAGCGGTCATAATACTGCGCCTGGGTCTGCTGCAGCGAGTGCAGGGTACCCAGTGACATCACGAAGGCTGCGGTGCCGATGGCCGTCACCAGCACGATGGCCAGGACCTGACTCCACAGCCTTAGCAAGTCGCGCAACACCTTTTGATTGAGGGCACGCATCAATGACGTCCAATTACCAGGAGAGTTCGTGGGCTGAGCGCCGACCCGTGTTTATCCGGATTGTCGCGACACATCCGTCGGCAAACGAGATAACCCGATCGCCAATTCCGGCGATGACCGCGTTGTGAGTGATAAGCACCGTCGTGGTCCGAAACACGCGACTCGCTCGCGTGATCGCCTCCAGAACCAGCACTCCGGTTCTTGAGTCAAGGGCGCCGGTCGGTTCGTCACACAAGAGGATTGCCGGTCGCTTGACGATTGCCCGCGCAACGGCGACCCGTTGTTGCTCACCGCCCGACAACTCGGCTGGAAAGTGGTCGCTGCGGTCTTGGAGTCCCACCAGTTCCAGTGCTTCCGCCGGGCTCAGTGGATCGCTCGCGATTTCAGCCGCCAGCGACACGTTCTCCTTTGCAGTGAGGCTTGGAATCAGGTTGTAAAACTGAAAGACAAATCCAATTTGCTCGCGGCGGTAGCGCGTGCGCGCCCGCTCGGTCATGCTCGCAAGATCGACGCCGCGATAAAGCGCCTGACCGGCAGTTGGTACATCCAGACCGCCAAGGATATTCAGAAAGGTGGACTTGCCGCTGCCTGATGGCCCAAGCATGACGACAAATTCGCCGGAATCAATTGTCAAATCGACTCCAGCTAACGCCTGTACCGCGCCTGCCTCGGTCTGGTAGGTCTTGATCAAACCGCGGGTTACGAAAACAGCTGGCGGGTTTGCGGCGACACTCGCACTTGGAAAAGGCGCGTAAGTGCTGGTCATCTGCACGTACCATATCCGGGATGATCCGGGGTCACAGTGGTTACCATGGCGATATGATCAAGGCGATACCACTGACTGTCGTCAGACTGCCAAACAGCAACCGCGGTGTAATACGCTCCTTGAGCAGCAGCGCCGCCAATGGCAACACGAACAACGGCTCCGTCGCGTTAAGCGTATTCGCCAGAGCAACGTCAATGTGAGCGATGGCCACCATTGACAGCCAAAATCCGCCGAAGGTAACGACCGCTACGGAAGCAAGGAAGATCAAAAACAAACGCGGCTGACGCAATACCTTGAGATTTCCGGCAAGTTGCCCCGTAACCCTGCCGAAGAGGAAGATACCGACCGTACCGGCAAGCATCCGGATAAAGGTGGCCTGCATGGTGTCGGTGCTCGCCAACGCCTCTTTTGCGATGATGATCGACACTGCCATGACGGCAACTGCGATCAGTCCGTAGATCATCCCCGCAAGGCTGGTGCGTCCGTTGTCTGCGCTGATCCGACTCCACATCACGACCGTAACTCCACTCAACACTGCGACAATTCCGACCCAATCGAGGGGCTCCGGTCGTTCCCCGAGCCATATCAGGGCCAGTAGTACGGTAAGCACCTGACCCAGCGTAAAGAGAAGTACCACCACCTGAGCGCCAAGATGGTTCAGCGCCAAGAAGAAAAAGGTGTCGCCCAGGGCGATACCGAGCAGCCCACTGACGATCAGCAGGAGTGCATCCTCGAGTGCGATCGGCTGGAAGCCGGTCGCGACGACGGCGAGTCCAAGCAGTATTGCGCCGGCCGTGCCTTTGGCAAAGGTCAAGGCCACCGGCGGTATCTGTTCGCCGAGGCGCCGAAATAGCACCGAGCCCAGCGCCCACGACGCGGCTGACCCTAAGGCTGCTGCCATGCCGATAAATCCAGTGTTTGCGATCATGGTGGGCGCATATATATTCCGTGTACATCAACGGCCATGCGGTCGCCCAACGTCGGTTGGTGGCTGTGTTTGAGGTCCGGCCGCCATCTCGGGTAGCGGCGCTGGTGGTTGACCTTCAGGTCGCTTTTGGAAGACCAACAGGTAACGTTGCGCGATGTGCTGATACTGATGTATCAAATCGAAACCGTAATTGACCAACTGTGCAATAATCAGCTCTTTGGCGATATAGGGGCCATGATAAGGCAAGGTTCCAGGTTCGACCAGGCCGTTGTCAGCCAGGTATAGTTTACCCTCGTCGGTCAGGGCCTCCTTAATTGCTGATACGAATGCATCGCGATCGTCGGCGGTCGACATGGCGTAAATGTTGTGATACAGCGAGCACAGAAATACGGCGTCGACTTTTCGCCCGTTGAGGCCGAGGCTCTTACCGTCGGTCTGGATCGTCTCGATATTATCGACTTTGAGTGCTGCACGAACGCGCCCAAGGTATTTGAGGTGCTCTTCAACAGTGTCTATGGCAATGATGTGACCGGTTGGCCCGACCAGTTTTGCGAAACGGAAAGAGTAATAGCCAGGGCCGGCTCCAACATCGGCTATACTCATACCGGATTTCAGATCAAGCAGACTGATCAGTTCGTCCGTGTGTTCCCAGGTCTCGCGCCGAGGATTATTGAAGAGGATGGTATCTTCCAGATACATCTTGCGCGTCTGGCCGGCATGGGTTTCTTCGTCACCGACATCCTGCACCCGATACTTGCGCTTGAGATACTCCTTGAGTACGGCATAGTTATTTCCGCCGAACATCGTGAAAAACTCATGCACGAATGGATCGGCGATCATCTCTGCCCGCTTGTTGTCGTCGGTAATGAGATACTCACCGAACCACTGCAATGCAGTGTATTCGCCGCCGTAATTCTCTCGAGGGACGATTATTGCGTAAAGTGCGAGTGCCTCCTTGGCTTGCTCTGTAGCCAGGTCGTGGTTATCGTTGTCGAGCGCCGTCAAAGCATTGAACAGATACGTAGCAGCCTGACGCCCTTCAGGTGTGATAGCGAATGAGTCGCTACTGCCCACATGTACGAGCGACATGGCTGATGTTACCGGGACCTGGATGCTGACTGGATCGCGCGTGATCACCGTCGTGGGCTGAGCTCCCGGCAGTGGAGAGGGAATTGCTTCAGCCGCGGGACGCGGCGGTAGGCTCCTGAGCGCTTCCTGGGCATAGGTGTTGCCGAGCGGTATGCAGAGGGTCGAGGCGGCAATCATGACCGGCAGTGATGCAGCGCCCCACGTCAAGCGGATCTTCTTGATATCACCTGAGCGCATAAGAGAGAGTAGAATCATTGGTAAATGCCCAAAGTTGAGTGCGGTGGATCACCGAGTGCGCGACTGGAGCCGTCGCCGCAATATCGTTGATTCGCGGCGGGCCGAGCAATCGACGCCGCTGCTGTTTAATGTGCTGGCTGGATCTGCAATGCTGCGCTGGCAACAGTTGCCCGTGCGTGATCAAGGCTTACGACGAATCGGCTGGTCGAGTAAATGGCATATTGGTCACGTAAGTCCTTTGGGGTGAAATTGATGGTCAACACGTTCGCGCCGGCGTCAAGGCCCATCCGCTGCCCGCCTTTCACTATCTTCTCTAATGCACTGACCGCCGGAATCAAGGCGGACGGAAACAACAGCCGACAGATGGCGATCGAGTTCAAGGTCAGATTAATGTCACCAACACCGAGCGACTCCAATGGAGTGTGTTCGTTGGGAATAAACGGCGAGGAGCTGACGAACGCGGGCGCCAATTGCTGGGCAAGCAGGATATCTTCGGCCAGCGTATCGAGCGTCTGACCCGGCAGCCCAATGATGTTGCCGGTTCCCAATTTCATCGGCGCTCTGCGAATGGCTTGCGCGCACTCCAAGCGCTTGGCAAGAGAGGTTCCTACGATCTGTTGATAGATGTCGGCGTCTGATGTCTCAAATTTCAGAATGTAGGACTCGGCCCCCAACGCGGCATAGCGGTTATAGGTGTCATGTGACTTCTCACCGAGATTCAGCAAGATGCCGACACCCAGACGCCGAATTCTCGGGATCGCTTCAAAGACGATCGGGTCGGATTTCGGATCCTGGCCGGACTGCAGGAAAACGGTGGCAATGCCTTCAGCAACAATCTGCTCAGCAATGGCGAGGATGGCGTTTGCGTCCATGCGATAGCGGTCCATTGTTTGGTTCTGCGGTCGGATTGCACAGTAGCCGCAACTTTTCTGACAGTAGTTGGAGATCTCTATCACGCCGCGCAGTGTAACGGTATCGACGCCGGCGGCTTGGCGGGTGGCGCGCGCGGCTTGGAATAGTGCCTGCTGAGTCTGGCCCGTGGCGGTGAGCAATGGCATGATCTCGCTCTTGTTCGTCGGCGCCGACACCAAGAGTCGGTAATCAATCGAGGCTGGCATATCTTCTATCCTCACATATACATTACTAATCCCATCGGTAAGGCTCGCCGCAGTCAGTGATCACATTCTGTCGATGGTGCAGGTGCTCCGGAAAACTCCGCCCCCTCCAGCCTTCTTAGGGTCTGCTGCTGCTGTTCCGAGAGCAGCGCCACGACACGCATCCGGCTCTCCCGGTGAATTTGCGCAAGGCGCTGCCGGTTGCTGTTCAGAGCAGCGCATTGATCCGTTCCGTTGACGGGTGCCGTGAATGCTCTTGACATCTCTCCGGCGAGTTCTTCGCAGACAGTACGCATACGCGCAACTTGGTCATCGCTTAAGTCTAAATCCTGACCGAGACGCTGATCCCCAATGGCCAGACAAGGGCCTTGAATCTGAAGCATAATCTCCTGTAAGCGACGCAATTGCTCCGGGCTTAAGAGATGGGCGATCGCTCCGCGACTCGTCCAGTTTGCGCGCTCTAATTCGACTTTGGCGGCCGGGTCCGTGGACCGTGCGAGATCCAAGACTTGGGCACGGAATAACTGCCCGGTGTCGCCAAGACGGCGTATCTGCTGTTCGGTAAGCCCTAGATCGACCTGAACCTCCCGGTTGTTTTCAAGCAACATGAAGGGGTCGGCGCCGGGGACCAATCCTCCGGGCGTATCGAGCAGCGCGGGGGTTGGCGCCATAGCTGCCACAGGTGCTAATTGGCGGGGCTCAAGGGGGGGCTGCGAAGCGGTCTGCGCTGCAGTCGGCAGCGCGAGCAGCGCCAACAGCGTCACGGTGGCGAAGTCGGCGCGTTGAGTAAACCTGGTCATGGTGATCTACGTCTGAGTGGCAGCATGCTAGGGATGGCAGTCCTGCATAGGATGTAGCGGCCCCTGGTCGTAATGGTGCGGTGGATAAGCCATGTAGTTGGGATGCTGGAATTGCTGAGCCACCTCGTCGGCGAAGAACGCTCCCAATTCGGTGAGGGCCAACCGCTCATCGTCCTCCACGACCAGACCAGCGGCTTGGAGTTTCGTGATTTTGGCGCGGAATTGCTGCTCCAGCGCCATGCCGGTGGCACGTCGGAAATCACTTTTTCGGGCGGAGCGGTTCTTCAGCGGCAGCACAATAGCCCAGCGCATCTGTTCCTCGGGAGAGCGAATGATCCCGCGATTGATCGGCAGATGTCCGGATGCGATAAGGCGGTAGTATTCATCGAAATATTGAGTATTCAAGGCAAAGCGGTCCCGCAAACTGCTGAAGGCCGTCAGTCCGACTCCGATCTGATCGAGCAGTCGACAGCACTGGTTATGAGCGTAGCGGGAGTGGTGCCGGTATTCCTTGGAGAAGACGCGGCGCAGGTTCTCGGTGTAGCCGTAAGCGGCCAGGATATCGATAGCCACCTGCTTCATGATGATGACCTGGGGGATGGTCGGCAGCTGTTCCGGGTGCTTTTCGATGAGTTGTTTGACCGGTCCCTGATAATCGCCGTAGGCGTCGATCTTGAGACGGTAAAGCTGGATCTCCTCGACGCCGAGTTGACACGCCTGTTCGACCATGCGCGCCCAGCCTTCGATTGTCTGGCCGGGGAAGCCAAATATGAATTCGATATCGACCGTCATCCCCGCCTGGTGTGTGGCCTCAATCGCAGCAATTGCCTGGGCCGCGCTGTGGTGCCGATTCATCAGCCGTAAGGTCTGATCATCCAGCGATTGAACGCCGATGGTGAGACGATCGACACCATAGTCCTTCATCATGCGCAGGCGTTCGCGCCCCTCGGTCTCCAGCAGGGTATTCGGATCAACGTCGAAAGTGTACTGACGGCACGTCGACATGTCGATCCGAGCGGCCATTAGGTCGAAGAACCGTCGTTGTTGTTCGAGGGTCAAATAAGTCGGTGTGCCGCCACCCACTAGAATGGAGCGGGCCGGTATCCGATCGATACCGAGCATAGACATGTAGATGTCCAGCTCCGTCGCGAGTGCGGCAAGATAACGGTCTTTCTCCTCGGCTTGGTTGGCGCCGAGTTTCAGTGGATAGTGGCAGAACGTGCAACGCTGCCGACAAAATGGGATGTGCGCGTAGACGTCGAGCCGGCCGTCTGCGGGCATGGTGTAGCCGGCGAACAACTCGTCGTCCGTCATTGGCGCGTACATCGTGATCGGCGGATAATGAACAGCGGGGAAGAAGTCTCCTTCCCGACAGACCACGCCTAGTTGGCGTAGACGTTCGAGGTCCAGAACGCGAGAGTTGGCTCGTGAAAGCAACTGTTGCAGGTCTATAGCCATATCATTTCCCGTTGCCTTGCTGGTAAGTTAGAACAATATGCAATGATGCGAATTGCAATGACGACAAACAGTGGTGCTATCAGGTCACCGTGTTCGTTCGGTCAACACGATCCGCGCTCTCAAGTAACTCGGGCGAGACGTCTTGGCTTGCATCGCGGAGCCGTTCGCCGTTAGCGTTAGTTTGTCTCATCGTAGCCCTCACTCACCTTGTTTGTCGGTGATGGTGTCGAAGCTGCGGTTTTAGGGTAGTCCCGGAAAAGTGTGCGACGGGCCGGAATGGCAATCACGCCGATCGCGAGGACCACCGCGGCGACGCTGAGCTCTTGCAGAGTAATGGTCTGTGCCAGCATCAGCAGCGGGAGTGCGGCAAATGGAGCAAGCCAGGTGTTGCGCCAACAAAGTCCGGCCCGGCCGCGCAATGCGAGACCAACCAGCGCCGCGACGCTGACAGCGTACTGGGTAAGCACCAAGATGCTGGAGAGGAGAAAGAGGCGGCGCAGACCTTCACCAGTAGCGGCTCCCAATGCGACGAGCACGAGTACACTCACCAAGCTGATGGTAATCGCGAGTGCCCAACGCGGAACGCCGCGTGCGTCCTCAACACTCAGCCAGGAGTCAAGCGCATTCATCCGACCTAACACGGCCAGATAGCGGGGTGTCATCACGAGCATCCCGAAGGCGATGCCCAGTGCCGAGAGGCTGGTACCGACCGCAACCAAGGCGCCGGCGAACTGACCGCCGAGGGCCTCGGCTGCAGCCGTCAGTGGCTGCGGCATATCGGCCAGATTCGGCACTGCGGTTACGCTTACTCTGTGTATGGCGGAATAAAGTACTGCGGCGATCATCAACGATCCGATGGTCGCCGCCGGGATCGCTCGGCGTCCACCCCGCGCATGACCGGCAGGTACAGCGACAATTTCAAAGCCTTGCAGGGCAAACACGACAATCAACATTGCCCGAACAAAAGACCCTGACGTGTCGGTAACGGTCGATCCGGCGAGTGGCGTAACCATGATTCCATGTGCGCCCAGGCCAACCAAGATCAGCAGCGGCAGGAGCTTGAGCACGGTGAGGGTGGTCCAGGTGTGCGCGCTGAGACGTAGCCCCGAGAACGCAACCCATGACAATATGGTGATGCAGATCAAGGCTGTGAGTCGTTCCTGAGACACCGAGGACAATGTCAGGGCGCGGGCGATCGGTTCGGTCAGGCCTGCAATAATGGCAGCGGAACTGAACACTGCGGAGACATAGGCTATCCACCCGACCACGAAGGCGGCTGCGGACCCGAATGCCGCCTGCGCCCAGACCTGCGGCCCGCCATCCTCAGGAAAGCGGCCGCCAAGGAGCGCATAGACTGCGGCAACCGGCAGTAGAGCAATCGCGGTGGTAATGTAGACCAGCGCGCCGACCGGACCAGGCACTAGCGTCGCAACGTCGTCGGGAATGAAGAAAATGCCGACCCCGACGATCCCGTTGATACCGAGTGCGAGGAGTGACGGAAAGCCCAAGAGACGGTTTTCCGCAGGCGGTGATGATCGCGGCGAAGTGCTTATACGCATCACAGGAAAGGTGTCCAGGCGGCCTGGTTATCCAAATCGGAACGCCGCTTTCGGGAAGCTGAGTTCATCTAGAGTCCATACCACTTGAGAACATCAATGACGCCGTTGTCATCAATGCTTCTTCCGATGAAGCCGTGATTGCCTTTGTTGTTGACCTTGGTCTTCAGTTCGGTGGTAGCGTTATTCAATGTACCGACATAGCCGCAGTCCGCCATGAATTGCCAGTCGCTGCTGCTGTCACCGATCCCCAAGGTATTGGCGGGAGCAACCTGTTCAAATGCCAAGGCGGTCGCCAAGCCTTTGCGCTTCGAGACTGTTCTTGCCGTGATGATGCCGAAGCGCCATGGCAGAGATTGCGGGTGGCTACCCCAGAAAAGTGCGATGCGTTCCTGCTGCTCGCATACTATCAATTCCGCGCGGGCGGCTGCGGCGGCGTCCTTGGCGATGACCATAATCTTGGTAATGGCCCTCCCGGCGCATTCCTGTCCCAAGGCGTCGACCACTGTTGGCGGCCGGCCCAGAATCGCAGTGTGCACTTCGGTTTTCCTTCCAACCCGATTGGTCTGTACGAAATAGTCGGTCTCCGTATAAATTTCTGTATAGACCTGCGTGCCGACCAACCGCGAGACGATGTCAACGGTGATCTCAGGAGGAATCTCTTGACGTGCGAGGGTTCTGTTCCGCAAAGGATTGGTGATCAAGGCGCCGGAGTCGGTAATATGCGCATTATCAAGACTTGCGATTTCAATGATATTCAAAACCGCAAAGGTCGGTCTTACCGTGCACAGGCAAACGACGGTGCCCTGTTGATGCATGCGTCTTAGATAATCCATGACCTGGGGGTGCGGAGCAGGGGAGTTCACCCCCGCCAATCCTCCGATCAGTACCCCATCGACGTCCAGCACCACTGCGCCGATTTGCGGTTTCTTTTCCGGACGAACGTCATGCATGACGACAGTCACCTATCGCTGGCAGTGATCCATTGCGGCACATATTTGCCGCAGAGAACTAATAATGACTTGGGACCGTTCATCGCCATGATCGGAGCAACGTGTCGTTATCGTCTGCCTCCCCGTGGGTCTGTCAGACGTCGAGGCAAGCCACACCATTGATCGCGGCGGTATCGGTAAACTGAATGCTGGTTTCGGAGTGTTGGAACGTGACGCGAGGGGTGGCCGCAAGCGATCCGGGGTTCTATAGTCGCCGCAGCGCCCGGACCTGTCCCGGTGCCGACAGGCCGGCAGACTTTCTCTCCCCCGGCCTGCCAGGTACGACGATCGACCCAAGGTCCGACGGAGTGCCGGTACGTAAGGTCGCGGCTCAAGTGCATGCTGTAGAAAAAATCCAGCAGCGCCGGAGTGTGAGTGAACACTCCAAAGCCGTACGCTTTCCGTTTGTAACTCCTGATACTGGCCGTCCAGGAAGCTATGCACGTGTCCTGACATGTCCGCCTCTCATGTCCCGAAAGGGTTTCGCCGTGATCGTTGCGCTTTTTCTGCCCGCAGAAAGTTACGTTATCGCAGATCGATTCATCTGGCAATGAGATTTTTCGCTGCGGGCCATCGCGCAGCGAGCTGGCGAACCAGGTCGAGGTCGACGCGCCGCCGGTTTCGCGCTCTGTGGTCAAACCTGGAATTGCCGCCTGGTCGCCGACACGACGCCGGGCGCGGTCCCCGTTGGTATACTTGTTGCCCTCGATGGCCCTCGCGGTCGTGGTGAGACGCTGACTCGCGAGAGAATATGGTCTGTTGCGCCGGCCCGGCCGGCCCGCTCCCGCGCCAACCGATCCAACGAACACCCTAATCCACTTTGCAGAGCGATCCATGCCCGACCACGACTCCAGCGACCTGTTTTCTCCCTACCAGCTCGGCAGCCTGACGCTCGCCAACCGTATCGTGATGGCACCGCTGACGCGCAGCCGCGCCGGTGCCGGCGATGTGCCCACGCCGCTGATGGCGGCCTATTACGCCCAGCGTGCGAGCGCTGGTCTGATCATCAGCGAGGCCTCGCAGATCTCGCCGCAGGGCAAGGGCTACATCCAGACGCCCGGTATCTACACCGAGGCGCAGATCGCCGGCTGGCGGCAGGTCACCGCCGCCGTGCATGCTCAGGGCGGCACGATGTTCTGCCAACTCTGGCATGTCGGGCGCATCTCGCATCCCGAGCTGCAGGAGGGCGGTGCGCTGCCCGTCGCGCCCTCGGCGGTCAAGGCGGTCGGGCAGGTGTTCACCGGCCGGGGGATGGTCGACATGGTGACCCCGCGGGCGCTGACGCTCGAGGAGCTTCCCGGCCTCATCGCGGACTACCGGCACGCTGCGCAGTGTGCCAAAGCGGCCGGCTTCGACGGGGTCGAGATCCACGCGGCCAACGGGTACCTGCTCGACCAGTTCCTGCGCGACAAGACCAATCTGCGCACGGATGTCTATGGCGGCAGCATCGAGAATCGGGCGCGGTTGTTGCTCGCGGTGACCGACGCGGTGCTGGAGGTCTGGGACAAAGACCGCGTCGGCGTGCGCATCGCGCCGCTCTCGCCGGCGAACGATATCGCCGACAGCGATCCGGAGCCGCTCTTCACCTACGTGACGCGGCAACTCTCGGCGCGCGGCATCGGGTTCCTGGACGTCGTCGAGGGGGTCACCGGCGGCCCGCGCGAGACCGGTCACAGCTTTGCGCTCGCCATCCTGCGTCCGCTGTTCAAGGGCACTTACATCGGCAATAACGGCTATTCCCGCGAACTGGCACTGACCACCCGCGCCGCGGACCACGCCGACCTGATCGGGTTCGGCAAGCTGTTCATCGCCAACCCGGATCTGGTGGAGCGTCTGCGCCTCGACACCCCCCTGAACGCGCCCGACCAGGCGACCTTCTACGGCGGTGATGAACACGGCTATACCGATTATCCGTTCCTCGACGGGCACTGATCGGGATCGGGTCAACGGGCAACCGCGGCCTGCCTTCAGGACCTGGCTGCCCGCCCCGCGGATTACTTCGCGACCATGCCCTCCACCGTCACCTCCACGCGGCGGTTAGGTTGATAGCACTCGATCAGTGCTTCTCTGGACTTGGCGTCGGCGCAGTCGGCCGGCGTGACCTTCAGTTGGCTCTTGCCGAAGCCTTGTGCCGTGATTTTATCCGCGGGAATGCCCTGACCGACCAGATGGTCGCGCACGGTGTTGGCGCGGCGGTCGGACAAGGCCAGGTTGTAGGCTTCCGAGCCGATCGGGTCGGTGTGTCCGGCCACCTGGATGTCGTTGAAGGTGACCTGGTTGAGTTCGCCGGCGAAGGTGTTCAGCCGATCCGCGCCGGTGGGCTTGAGGGTGGCCTTGTCGAAGGCGAACAGGGCGTCGGCCGACAGTTCGAAGGTGCGGGTCACCGGCGCCGGCCGGCCGCGGCTGCCGATGGGAATCACGACGCCGGCGGTGACGATCCAGTCGCCGAAGTCTTCATCGTCGATCAGGCGGGCCGCGTTGTCGTCGTAGCGGTAGCGGCCGTCGACCCGCAAGGAGGCATATTCGGTGAGCGGGATCACGAATCCGGCGCCGGCCTCGGCCATGAAGCTGTAGCCGCTGCCGGACTGGCAGTTGCCGATGTTCACCTCGGCAATATTGCACTCGAAATCGTCATTGATGATGCCGATGCCGGCCAGCAGGAATGGCTGGAAGCGGCTGCGGCTCAGGAAGAACAGGCCGTCCACGCCCAGGTCGCCGATGCGGAAGTCGCCGCCGGCGTCATCCAGGCTGGCCAGGTCGGTGTAGGTCATCCGCAGTTCGAGATTGAGGCGTTCGTTGAGTGGCTTGCCGACGGCGAACCCGCCGCCGAAGCCGTCTTCGGTGCCGCGATTCTCGTCCGCCCAGGTATAGGAGGCGAAGGGCAGGATGTACCAGCGGTCATCGAACCGCGCCAGGGTGTCGGTTTGGTCGTCGGTTTGCGCGATGGCGGCCAGCGGAGCGGCGAGGACGAGCGCGGAGACTGTGCTTCGATAGAGGTTTTTCATGGAGCGATACCCGGATAACTGAATGAGGTCACCAGGCGGTCGGTTGGGGTTGGTCGTCCCGATCCAAACGCCTGATGCAAAAATAGCACATGTTGTCTTTTTTGCACACGGGTTTCCGGCAGGATCCGGAAATCACCCGAACTGTGGTGGGCAAAGCTATACTGTCGACTCAGATTCCGGGAGGTGCTTATGGCTCAGGCGACGCGTAGCGGACAGTTGAATTTCAGCGATTATGTCGAACGGGCACTCCGCGAGGGGGCCATGTGGACGCTGATGTGTGTCGCTCTTTACCTGGTGTTGTCGCTGGTGACCTACATGCCGGATGACCCGGGCTGGTCCTATGTCGGCGAGACCTCGCGGATCAGCAACGCGGGGGGGCGGACCGGGGCCTGGTTCGCCGATGTCAGTCTGTATCTCTTCGGCTATTTTGCCTATCTGGTGCCGCTGATGGTGGCGTTCAGCGCCTGGGTGTTGTTTCGCGGACCCGAGGCGGAAGGCGCACCGCGCGCCTGGATGCTGGCCCTGCGTTGGATCGGGTTTCTGCTGACGCTGGCCGCTGGTTGCGGCGTTGCGACGATGCACTTCGTCGCGCTGGGTACGGGGCTGCCCAACGGCAGCGGCGGCGGCCTGGGACACGCGGTCAGCGGTCTCATGGCCGAGCGCTTCGGGGCCGGCACCGAGGTGCTGCTGGCCGGCGTGCTCCTGGTCGGATTCACCCTGTTTTCAGGAATCTCCTGGTTCGCGCTGATCGAGTCGCTGGGTGACGGCTTGTTGCTGGGGTTGCGCTCGTTGGGTTCAACTGTGGCGGGTGGACTGTCCGCCGTGGTGAGGCGCCGGGCCGAATCCGTGCCGATCGAGCTCCCCAAGGAACTCCAACTGATCGACGCCGCTGATCTGGCGCCGACGCGGGATGCGGCGGACGCGTCGGCGGCGTGGGACTGGCCGCCATCCGCGGCGGGGGCCGACGTGGCCCGACGTCAGCAGCCCGAGCCCGGTGCGGAGCCGCGGTCGGAACCGCTGTCGGCGTCTTTGTCGGATCGGGATCCCGAGTGGCTGGATGCGCCCGCACCTGCTGCCGCTGGTTCCGACGCCCCGCACGGAAACGCCGCGGTCAGGGTGCCTGAAGCCGAGCCTGAATCCGAACTGGAGCCGATCCTGACCCTGACCGATCTGCTCAAGGGCCAGCGGCCGGTCCCCAAAGAAGCGCCGCGAGTCCAGACCGTGCGGCGCACCCCGGCGGTTGCCGCAAGCCCGGTTGCCCGGTCCGGCTCCGTGCCGACCGGGGAGGGCCGCCGCCCCCCGCTCGATCTGCTGGACCTGCCGCGCAAGACCGGCAAGGGGTATACGGATGAGCAGATCGAGGCGTTGTCGCGCCTGGTGGAAGTGCGGCTCAAGGACTTCGGCGTGCAGGTCGAAGTGGTGGCGGCCTATCCCGGGCCGGTGGTGACCCTGCTCGAGTTGCAATTGGCGCCCGGCACCAAATCCAGCAAGATTCTGGGTCTCTCCAAGGATCTGGCGCGCGCGCTGTCCAAGATCAGCGTGCGGGTGGTCGAGGTCATTCCCGGCAAATCGGTGATCGGCATCGAGATCCCCAACGAGAAACGGGAGACGGTGTTTCTGAGCGAGATCCTGGGCTCCACCGATTATCTGGAGTCGAAATCGCCGCTGACGCTGGCCCTGGGTCACAACATCTCCGGTCTGCCGGTCTCGGTCGATCTGGCGCGCATGCCCCACGCGCTGATCGCCGGTACCACCGGTTCCGGCAAATCGGTCGCCATCAACGCCATGATCCTGAGCCTGGTCTACAAGGCCGGACCCGAGGACGTGCGCCTGATCATGGTGGACCCCAAGATGCTGGAACTCTCGGTCTACGAGGGCATTCCCCACCTGCTGACCCCGGTGGTGACCGACATGAAGGAGGCGGCCAACGCCTTGCGCTGGTGTGTCGGTGAGATGGAGCGCCGCTATCGGCTGATGGCCGCCCTGGGCGTGCGCAACATCGGCGGTTACAACCGCAAGGTCGCGGATGCGCAAGCCGCCGGGGAGCCGCTGCGCGACCCCGTGCTGGCGGCCGAGTTCGCCAAGAATCCGGGGATGGAGGTGGCGGTGCCCACCATCGGCCATCTGCCCTATATCGTGGTCATCATCGACGAACTGGCCGATATGATGATGGTGGTCGGCAAAAAGGTGGAGGAACTGATCGCCCGCCTGGCCCAAAAGGCGCGCGCCTCCGGCATCCATCTGATGCTCGCCACCCAGCGGCCCTCGGTCGACGTGCTGACCGGCCTGATCAAGGCGAACATCCCGACCCGGATCTCGTTCCAGGTCAGCTCGCGGATCGATTCGCGCACCGTGCTGGATCAGATGGGCGCGGAGCAACTGCTCGGCCACGGCGATATGCTTTACCTGCCGCCGGGCGGCAACATTCCGCAGCGGGTGCACGGGGCTTTCGTCGACGATCATGAGGTGCACCGCGTGGTGGAGTTCCTCAAGACTCAGGGCGCGCCCGACTATATCGAGGACATCCTGCGCGAGTCCCAGGAGTCGCTGCCGGGGATCGATCCGGAGCCGCGCGGTGATGTCGAGGACAGCGACCCGCTCTTCGATGAGGCGGTGCAGATCGTTGTAGAGAGCCGACGCGCCTCCATCTCAGGGGTGCAACGCCGGCTCAAGATCGGCTACAACCGCGCCGCGCGCATGATCGAAGAGATGGAGCGCATCGGCATCGTCGGCCCCCCGGAGACGAATGGGAACCGTGAGGTGCTGGCCCCCCCTGTTGTCCACGAGGATTGAACTCTATGCGCCAATTGCACCCCCGCGCCGCGGCCCGGCGCGGACTTTCCGCGCCGATTGCGTACGTTCTGACTGCCATCCTCAGCCTGATCTGGCTGCCGGCCGGCGCCGATGGAACGCAGCGCGTGGACGCCTACCTCAAAGGGCTGACTAGCCTGGAGGCGGATTTCGCCCAGTTCACGTTCAATGCCGACCGCACGCGCATGATGGAGGGGCGGGGCACTTTCTATCTGCAGCGCCCCGGACGGTTCCGCTGGCAGTACGAAACCCCCGGCAAACAGGTGATCATCGCCGACGGCAAGCGGGTTTATCTACACGATCTGGAACTGGATCAGGTCTCGCACCAGTCCGAGGAGAAGGCCCTGCGCGGCACCCCGGCCCTGTTGCTGGCGAACAATGACCCGATCGACCGGCATTTCACCGCCAAGCCCATCGACAGCACCGACGGCCGCGAGTGGGTCGAGCTGACGCCCAAGGCGGCGGATACCGAGGTGATCCGGATCGAACTGGGGTTCGGCGACACCGGGATCGAAAGCATGATCATGGAAGACAGCTTCGGCCAGACCACCCGGCTGAACTTCACCGAGATCAAGCGCAACCCGTCACTCGACGCCGCCCTGTTCGAGGTCGACGAACAGGCCGGCGGGGACTTCCTGTCGTTCGACTGAGACCGCGGGTCCAAACCGCATGACCACGCCGACGCCTGGCGCACCCCTGGCCGATCGGATGCGCCCGCACGACCTCGACGGCTTTGTCGGTCAGGATCATCTGCTCGGTGTCGGCAAGCCGCTGCGCCGGGCGATCGACTCGGGTCGGCTGCATTCCATGATCTTCTGGGGGCCGCCGGGCACCGGCAAGACCACCCTGGCGCGGCTGGCCGCGGTGCGCTCCGGTGCGCATTTTCTCAATCTCTCGGCGGTGTTGGCCGGGGTCAAGGATATCCGTGAGGCGGTGGCGCAGGCGCAGCAGGTGCGCCGGAGCGAGGGCCGGGCCACCGTGCTCTTCATCGATGAGGTGCACCGCTTCAACAAGGGTCAGCAGGACGCGTTTCTGCCGCATGTCGAGGACGGCACCCTCACCTTCATCGGCGCCACCACCGAAAACCCCTCATTTGAACTCAACAACGCCCTGTTGTCGCGCGCCCGCGTCTATGTGCTCAAGCCGCTGGATCTCAATGCGATTGCCGCCGTGGTCACCCGTGCGCTGCAAGATATGGTCAACGGGTTGGGTTCGAGCGGTCTGACACTCCCGGCGGACGCGGCCAATCTGCTCGCCCAAGCGGCCGACGGCGACGCCCGCCGCGCGCTCAACCTGCTGGAGTTGGCGGCCGAGTTGGCTGATGGCGGGGTCATCGCTGCGGCGGCCGTGGCCGCGGTGGCGGCGGGTCAGGTACGCCGTTTCGACAAGGGCGGGGACCTGTTCCACGACCAGATCTCGGCCCTGCACAAATCCATCCGCGGCTCAGCCCCGGATGCCGCGCTCTATTGGCTGGCGCGCATGATCGACGGCGGCTGCGACCCGCTCTACATCGCCCGCCGCCTGGTGCGTATGGCCTGCGAGGACATCGGCAATGCCGACCCGCGGGCCCTGGCGCTGGCCATGAATGCCTGGGATGCCCAGGAGCGGTTAGGCTCGCCGGAGGGCGAGTTGGCCCTGGCGCAGGCCGCCGTTTACCTGGCCAGCACCGCCAAGAGCAACGCCGTTTATCTGGCCTGGAACGCGGCCCTGGCCGACGCCCGCCAATTCGGCACCGCGGAGGTCCCCAACCACTTGCGCAATGCGCCCACCCGACTCATGAAGGGCCTGGGCTACGGGCGCGCCTACCGCTATGCGCATGACGAACCGGAAGCCTATGCCGCCGGCGAGACCTATTTTCCCGAAGCCTTGGGCGAACGGCGCTATTACCAGCCGACCGACCGCGGTCTGGAGATCCGGATCCGCGAGAAGCTCGACCGCCTGCGTGCCCTGGATCGGGCGGCGCGTGATCGGGGGGCGTCAGGCGGGTCTGACGCTGATGCCGGATAAGGAGTCCTGCATCGGGCCGAACTCGAACCCGCCGGGCGGGCACTGCAACAACGCGTCCGGCGGTGATTGAACACGAATGCGGGTCCATGCTAGCGTCCATCCGCACCGCCTCAACCACTCCTATGAAAAGGAAATCCACATGATTTTCGAGCTGCTCCAACGCCATTCCGGGCTGCGCGGCCAACGCGCGGCACTTTTTGCCTTGTGTTTGCTACTGACGCTGAGTCTGGCCCTGAGCCAGGCCGCGGCCGGGCTGACGGTGCCCGGCGACGCTGCGGCAACCAATGGCACTGCCCTGCGCGCGCAGGTGGCCGCCGCGGGCTGGCTGGCCGTGCGGGTGGATTTGCGCGCGCCGGCATCGGCCGGCGGCGGCGGCTAGCGAGGACGACCTGGAGCAGACGGTCCAGGATGTGCTGTTCACCTTGCCGGCCGGATCCTATGACGGGGTCGAGCGCGCCGCCGGTTCAGCCAGTATGACCCTGCGGGTCGATGCCGCCGGGCTCGATGCGCTGCTGGGCTCGCCCTGGGCGGCGCGCGTTGCCGCGGCCGACACTCCGGAGATGCAGCGGCTGGCTGGTGGCGGTTATCACAGCCTGGCGATCAAGCCCGACGGCAGCCTCTGGGCCTGGGGATGGAACAGCTCGGCGACGGCACCACCGACTGGCGCTTTACGCCGGTCCAGGTCCTGACCGGGGTCGCAGCCATGTCTGCCGGCTGGGATCACACCCTGGCCCGCAAGACAGACGGCAGCCTCTGGGCCTGGGGAACCAACAACTTGGGCCAACTCGGCGACGGCACCACCACGAACCGCCGGAGTCCAGTACCGGTGGCCGGGTTCGGACCGTCCACCTCCGACGCCGACTTCACCGTCACCAACATCACCCTGAACCCAAGCGCCCCGCTCGCCGGCGGCACCTTCAACGCCTCGATCACCGTGAAGAATCGGGGCACCCAGGCCGGTAACCCCGGCCTGCTGCGCGTCTGGGCCAACCAGGCCGCGACCCAGGACTGCAATGCCCCAGGGGACGCTGACATCAGCCTGGGGAACCTGGCGGTGGGCGCCAACCAAACGGTGCGGATCAGCCTGCCGGCCGGCACCGCCGGGTACAAGACCCTGCGGACCTTCATCGACAGCCAGTGCCAGACCACGGAACCTAATGAGACCAACAACCAGGTCACCAAGGCCTACCGGGTCTTCGCCCAGCCGATCGCGGACTTCGCGGTCACCGCCATCGACCTGACGCCCAACCGCCCCACCGCCAACGGGACCTTCAGCGCCGCCGTGACGGTGAAGAACTGCGGCACCGCATCAGGCGACGCCGGCACGCTCGCCCTCTGGGTCGATCAGCCGGGCGTCCCCGCCTGCGGCACCGCGGGCGACACCGCGGTGTCCGTCGGCCCCCTGGCCGCCGGGGCCAGCCGCACGCTGACACTGGACGGCCTCCCCGCCGGGGCCGCTGCCGCCAAGTCACTGCGCGCCTTCGTCGACCACGGCTGCGTCAGCGCGGAGGCCTATGACGGCAACAACCAACAGGTGAAGCCTTACACGGTCGTTCCGTAAACCGCCCTCCGGCAACCGCGTCCCGTCGTCGCTCGCTCCCACGCTCCAGCGTCAATGCCATTAAGTTAAGCGCCGACGGCGCGGCTTCTCGTTCCCACGCGGGAGCGCGGGAGCGTGGGAGCCAGAGTCAGGGAGCCGGAGTACCTGGGCTGGACGGGGCATTTGCCCCGTCCGAAACGTTTTCCCCGAACCTGCCGGTTCCAATCAACGCTCGGCTACGAATCAAACATTCGGGACGGGGGCAATGCCCGTCCCGCTGCGGCTGATGGGACATACCCCGTCTGGCTTGGTGAGGCCGCGGTCACCGGCGACCCAGCGGCAGTTTGCGAGGCCCCATCGCGGCCGGAGGCCGCTCCCACAAGGGATCGGCTAGACGTTCACGCTCACCCCTAACCCGATCGACACGGACTGGTTCGGAACGCTGATCCACAGCTGAGCACAGATGTTTTTCTTCATCTGTGAACATCTGTGACATCTGTGGATAAATCCGGATCATGACAGGCTGCCGCGAACCCGTTACCCTGCCCCCCGACGACTCGCGTCCCCGCTTCCGAGGCCCGCCATGCACCGCCGCAGACTGCCGATCGGCATCCAGACCTTCGCCAAGATCCGCGCGGATGATCATTACTATGTGGATAAGACCGGCTTCATCCGGCAGTTGACCGACGAAGGCACCCAGTATTTTCTGTCACGTCCGCGCCGCTTCGGCAAGTCGCTGCTGCTCGATACCCTGGGGGAACTCTTCGCCGGTAACGAAGCGCTGTTCCGCGGACTGCTGATCCATCCGCACTGGGACTGGGCCACCCGCTATCCGGTCATCCGGATCAGCTTCGGGGGCGGTATCGTACAGGATCGCGTGGCACTGGAGTATAAGATCGGGGAACAACTGCGCATTAATCAGGACGCGCTGGGGCTGCGCTGCACCGAAACCGGGAGCGGCGCCTGCTTCGCGGAGCTGCTGCGGCTGGCCCATGCCGCGACCGGCCAGCGGGCGGTGGTGCTGGTCGACGAATACGACAAACCGATCCTCGATAATCTCACCGATCCCGCCACCGCGCGCGCCGCGCGCGACGGGCTGCGCGATCTCTATTCAGTCATCAAAGACAACGATGCACATGTCCGCTTTGTGTTCATCACCGGGGTGAGCAAGTTCAGCAAGGTGAGCATTTTCTCGGGGTTGAATAATCTCAACGACATCACCGTCGACGCTGCTTATTCGGCACTTTGCGGCTATACCGAGCAAGACGTCGAAACCGTCTTCGCGCCTGAACTGGCGGGTCTGGACCGGGATGACATCCGGCGCTGGTACAACGGCTACAACTGGACCGGGGAAGCGGTTTACAACCCCTTCGATCTGTTGCTGCTGTTCCAGAAGCGCGAGTTTCGCACCTGGTGGTTCGAAACCGGCACCCCGACCTTTCTGGTGGATTTGCTCATGCAGCGCGGCTTTTTCACCCCCAGTCTGGCGCGCCTGCGCGCCGACGAGGCGCTGCTGTCGGCTTTCGATGTGGATCATCTGGCCACCGAGGCGCTGCTGTGGCAGACCGGTTATCTCACCTTCACCGGCGCGCGGCGGATCGGCGCCCGGCTCGAATACACCCTGGGTTATCCCAATCTGGAAGTCGAGAGCGCACTGAACGACAGCCTGATCAAAGCACTGATCGGCCAGCCGGGACGCGCCAGCGAGCTGACCAGTCGGCTCTACGATCTGCTGGCGGCGGCGGATTTCGACGGCCTGCGCGCCCATCTCGATAGCCTGTTCGCCGCCATTCCGTATCACTGGCACACCAGCACTCCCATTGCCCGTTACGAGGGCTATTACGCCAGCGTCTTCTACAGCCACCTGGCCGCGCTGGGCCTGGACTTGACGGCGGAGGACGCCAGTCGCCAGGGCCGGGTCGATCTGACGCTGAAGTTCAATGACCGGATTTGGCTATTCGAATTCAAGGTGGTGGAGTTGGAGCCCGCGGGGCGGGCGTTGCAACAGCTCAAGGACCGGGGCTACGCGGACAAATACCGGGCGGCGGGCCAGCCGATCCAGCTGATCGGCATCGAATTCAGCCGTGAACAGCGCGGGGTGGTCGGGTTCGAGGTCGAAACACTGTAGGGCGTTCGGTGCTATCCGGAAACCTGTTTCCACCCACCATCGGATTGGTGCGGTTCGTACCTCACCGCACCCTACGGCAATGCCGTATGACCGACGGCACCCCGCCCGCTGGTTCGGCAGCGATTGAACACGAATGCGGGTCCATGCTACCGTCCATCCGCACCGCCTCAACCATTCCCACGAAAAGGAAATCCACATGATTTTCGAACTGCTCCAACGCCATCGGGGATCGCGCGGCCAACGCGCGGCGCTTGTTCTCGCGTGTTTGATATTGACACTGAGTCTGGCCCTGGGCCAAGCCGCGGCCGGACTGACGGCGCCCGGTGACACGGCGGCGAGCAGCGCCGACGCGCTGCGCGCACAGGTGGCCGCCGCGGGCTGGATGACCGTGCAGGTGGATCTAGGCACGTCGGCATCGGCCGCAAGGGCGACGGCGGACGACCTGGAGCAGACAGTCCAGGATTTGCTGTTCGCCTTGCCGGTCGCGTCTTATGACACGGTCGAGCGCGCCGCCGGTTCAGACAGCCTGACCTTGCGGGTCGATGCCGCCGGGTTGGATGCGCTGCTGGGCTCGCCCTGGGCAGCGGCGATAGCCGCGGCTGGCAATCCGGAGATGCAGCGGCTGGTCGCCGGCACCTATCACAGCCTGGCCCTCAAGACCGACGGCAGCCTCTGGGTCTGGGGATACAACAGGTACGGCCAGCTCGGCGACGGCACCACCACCGATCGCTCAACGCCGGTCCCAGTCCTGACCGGGGTCGCGGCCGTCTCAGGCGGGTATGGTCACTCCCTGGCCCTCAAGACCGACGGCAGCCTCTGGGCCTGGGGCGCCAACTGGTCCGGCCAGCTCGGCGACGGCACCCACACCCAGCACTTGACGCCGGTTCAAGTCCTGACCGGGGTCGCGGCCGTGTCAGCCGACTATGATCACACCCTGGCCCTCAAGCCCGACGGTAGCCTCTGGGCCTGGGGAGCGAACCGCTGGGGCCAGATCGGCGACGGCACCACCACCGATCGTGTGACGCCGGTCCAGACCCTGACCGGGGTCGCGGCCGTGTCAGCCGGGTTTGGTCACTCCCTGGCCCTCAAGACCGACGGCAGCCTCTGGGCCTGGGGGTGGAGCTATTATGGTCAGCTCGGCGACGGTACCACCATCGATCGGTCGACACCGGTCCAGGTCCTGACCAGAGTCGCGGCCGTGTCAGCCAGTTTTTGGCACAACCTGGCCCTCAAGACCGACGGCAGCCTCTGGGCCTGGGGAGGCAACGAATACGGCGAGCTCGGCGACGGCACCACCACCAGTCGCTCGACGCCGATCCAGGTCCTGACCGGGGTCGCGGCAGTGTCAGCCGGCTATCAATACACCCTGGCCATCAAGACCGACGGCAGCCTCTGGGCCTGGGGAGGCAACTGGGACGGCAAGCTCGGCGACGGCACCTGGCGCACTCGCTTGACGCCGGTCCAGGTCCTGACCGGGGTCGCGGCCATGTCAGCCGGCTATTATTTCACCCTGGCCCGCAAGACCGACGGTAGCCTCTGGGCCTGGGGATACAACGGCTACGGCACGCTCGGCGACGGCACCACCACGCGCCGCCTGCGTCCAGTGCCGGTGGTCGGGTTCGGGGGATCATCCACCTCCGACGCCGACTTCACCGTCACCAACGTCAGCTTGAACCCGAGCGCCCCACTCGCCGACGGGACCTTCAATGCCTCGATCACCGTCAAGAATCGGGGTACCCAGGCGGGAAACCCAGGACGGCTGCGCGTCTGGACGAACCAACCCCAGACCCAAAGCTGCGATGCCCCAGGGGACACTGAAATCAACCTGGCGGACCTGCCCGCGGGCGCCAACCAGACGGTGCGGATCAGCCTGTCGGCCGGCGCCGCCGGGTACAAAACCCTGCGGACCTTCATCGACGGCCAGTGCCTGACCACGGAACCCAATGAGACCAACAACCAGGTCACCAAGGGCTACCGGGTCTTCGCCCAGCCGATCGCGGACTTCGTGGTCACCGCCATCGACCTGACGCCCAACCGCCCCACCGCCGGCGGGACCTTCAGCGCCGCCGTGACGGTGAAGAACCGCGGCACCGGGCCTGGCGACGCCGGCGCGCTCGCCCTCTGGATCGATCAGCCGGGCGTCCTCGCCTGCGGCGCCGCGGGCGACGCCGCGGTCCCCGTCGGCACCCTGGCCGCCGGGGCCAGCCGCACCTTGACATTGGACGGCCTCCCCGCCGGGGCCGCCGCCGCCAAGTCACTGCGCGCCTTCGTCGACGCCGCCTGCGTCACCGCGGAGGCCTACGACGGCAACAACAACCAACGGGTGCAGCCTTACACGGTCGTGCCGTAAACCGCCGTTCGGCGGTGACGCGCGCCGTCACCCGACGTCCCGTCTCGGAACCTCGGGTGACGCCGCGCTAACGGGTGCATAAGCTACCCCAGACGATGAATCTCCGCCGTGGGAGCGGCCTCCGGCCGCGCTGCGAGGCCGCGGTCACCTGCGACGCAGCGGCGCAGTTTGAAGGCCACGTCGCGGCCGGAGGCCGCTCCCACAACGTACCGGCCAGACGTTCACGCTAACCCCTAACCCGATCGACACGGACGGGTTCGGAAACGCTGATCCACAGATGCCATAGATTTTATAGATGTTTTTCTTCATCTGTGAACATCTGTGACATCTGTGGATCATTCCGAACAGTATTTTCTGTCGCGCCCGCGCCGCTTCGGCAAGTCGCTGCTGCTCGATACCCTGAGGGAACTCTTCGCCGGCAACGAGGCGCTGTTCCGCGGTCTGCTGATCCATCCGCACTGGGACTGGACCACCCGCTATCCGGTCATCCGGATCAGCTTCGGCGGCGGTCTCGTGCACAACCGGGCGGAACTGGAGCAGAAGATCGGGGAACAACTGCGCATCAATCAGGACGCGCTGGGGCTGCGCTGCACCGAAACCGGGAGCGGCGCCTGCTTCGCGGAGCTGATGCGGCTGGCCCATGCCGCGACCGGCCACCGCGTGGTGGTGCTGGTCGACGAATACGATAAGCCCATCCTCGATAACCTCACCGATCCCGACACCGCGTGCGCTACCCGCGACGGGTTGCTCAATCTGATCGGCATCGAATTCAGCCGCGAACAGCGCGGTGTGATCGGCTTCGAGGTCGAGACCCTTTTAGGCGATTTCCGGGAATAAACATCCCAACTGCGCGTGCCTGCAAGATCCGTAGGGGCTCTAGGGGCGACTAAAGTCGCCCCTACACGGTGGTACAGCTTTTCCCGGAAATCGCCTTAAACCGCGCCAGCTCCAGCAATCGTCGGATCTGCCCAGGCCGATCTCATCCAATAACATCGCATACCGCGCCGGGCGCGGTTTAAATGTCATAGGCCAGATTTGGTCCCAGCCAGCGCTCCACCTCAGCGAGCGGCATCCCCTTGCGCTCGGCATAGTCGATGACCTGGTCTTTATTGATCTTGCCGACGGCAAAATAGCGGCTGTCGGGATGGGAGAAATACAGCCCGGAGACCGCCGCGGTGGGGACCATGGCCTTGGATTCGGTGAGCCAGATGCCGGTATGGCGTTCCGCATCCAGCAGTTCCCACAGCAAATCCTTCTCGGTGTGGTCCGGGCAAGCCGGGTAGCCGATGGCCGGGCGGATGCCCTGGTATTGCTCGTCGATCAGTGCCGTGGTGTCGAGATCCTCGTCCTGCGCATACCGCCAGTGACGGGTGCGTATCCGGTGATGGAGCAGTTCGGCCAGCGCCTCGGCGAGGCGGTCGGCCAGCGCCTTCAGCAGCAGGGCTGAATAGTCGTCGTGATCGGCCTCGAAGCGTTTGACATGGGCATCGATCCCCGCGCCAGCGGTGCAGGCGAAGCCGCCCAGATAGTCCGGAATCCCGATCTCCGCCGGGGCGATGAAGTCCGCCAGACACTCGTTGGGTCGGCCCGGGGGCTGCTTGCCCTGTTTGCGCAGAAAGTGGAAGCGCAGACGCTCATCACTTCGGGTCTCATCCGTATAGACCACGATGTCGTCGCCAATCGCGTTGGCGGGGAAGAGCCCGATCACGGCCTGGGCGGATAGCCATTGTTCGGCCACGATCCGGTGCAGCATGGCCAGCGCGTCGGCGAGGAGCTTGCGTGCTTCCTCGCCCTTTTCGGGGTCGTCCAGAATCTGCGGGAAGCGCCCCTTGAGCTGCCAGGCGTGGAAGAAGAAAGTCCAGTCGATATAGGCGGCGATCTCATCCAGCGGGATGTCGCGCAGCACCTGAATACCCGGTTCGGCCGGAGTGGGCGGCTGGTAATGTTCCCAGTCGATCGGCACCCGGTTGGCCTGGGCCGGCGCCAGCGGGATCAGGTCGCGCGCCTCGTCGCGGGCGGCGCGGCGGATGCGGATCTCCTCGTACTCGGTGCGGATGGCCGCCACATAATTGGGCTTCAGATCCCTGGAGAGCAGGCTGCCGGCCACACCGACGGCGCGCGAGGCGTCCTTGACGTGCACCACCGGGTGCGCGTACTGGGGCTCGATCTTGACCGCGGTATGGAGTTTGGACGTGGTGGCGCCGCCGATCAGCAGCGGCACGGTGAAGCCCTGGCGCTGCATCTCCTTGGCGACATGAACCATCTCATCGAGTGAGGGGGTGATGAGCCCCGAGAGCCCGATGATATCGGCATTGACCTCGCGCGCCTTGGCGAGAATGCGGTCGGCCGGGACCATGACGCCCATGTCGATCACGTCATAGTTGTTGCACTGGAGGACCACGCCGACGATGTTCTTGCCGATGTCGTGCACGTCGCCTTTGACCGTGGCGAGCAGGATGCGGCCCTGGGTATCGCCTTCGCACTTCTCCTGCTCCAGATAGGGTTCGAGATAGGCGACGGCTTTCTTCATGACACGGGCCGATTTCACGACCTGCGGCAGGAACATCTTGCCCTCGCCGAACAGATCGCCGACCACGTTCATGGCCGCCATCAGCGGGCCTTCGATGACGTTGATCGGTTTGCCCAACTGTTGGCGGGCTTCCTCGGTATCGGCTTCGATGAAGTCGGTGATGCCCTTGATGAGGGCATGCTGGATGCGCTTCTCGACCGGCTGTTCGCGCCAGGTCAGATCCTGTTTGTTCTCGATCCCGGAACCGTCGCCTTTGTACTTGGGGGCCAGATCGGTCAGCCGCTCGGTGGCATCCGGGCGGCGGTTGAGGATCACATCCTCCACCGCGTCGCGCAGCTCGGCGGGCAGGTCGTCATAGACCGCCAGTTGGCCGGCGTTGACGATGCCCATGTCCATGCCGGCGCGGATGGCATGGTAGAGAAAGACCGAGTGGATCGCCTCGCGGACCGGGTTGTTGCCGCGGAACGAAAAGGACACGTTGGAGACACCGCCCGAGACCTTGGCATGGGGCAGGTGAGCCTTGATCCGGCGGGTGGCCTCGATGAAATCCACCGCGTAGTTGTTGTGTTCCTCGATGCCGGTGGCGACCGCAAAGATATTGGGGTCGAAGCAGATGTCCTCGGGCGGGAAACCGATCTCGTCGACCAGGATGCGGTAGGCGCGTTGACAGATTTCAAACTTGCGCGCTTCGGTGTCGGCCTGACCCTGTTCGTCGAAGGCCATCACGACCACCGCCGCGCCGTAGCGTCGGCACTTGCGGGCATGCGCGCGGAAGGCGTCCTCGCCCTCCTTCATGCTGATGGAGTTGACGATGGCCTTGCCCTGGACACACTTGAGCCCCGCCTCGATCACCTCCCATTTGGAGGAGTCGATCATGATCGGCACGCGGGCGATGTCCGGCTCCGCGGCGATCAAGTTCAGAAAGCGGACCATGGCCGCCTTGGAGTCCAGCATCGCCTCGTCCATGTTGATGTCGATGACCTGGGCGCCGTTCTCCACCTGATTGCGCGCCACGTCCAGGGCGGCATCGAAGTCGCCGTTCAGGATCATCTTCTTGAAGACGGCCGAGCCGGTGACGTTGGTACGTTCCCCGACGTTGATGAAGTTGGCGGTGGATCGGCTTGAAGTGGTCATGGTTGCTGGCGGAAGCGGTGTTCGACCTTGCTGCAGTCGCTGTCGCGGCCGTGCTTGCAGGTCTTTAATGTCTATGGATGCGGGCCTTGGCCCGTCGGGTGGTCACGACGTCGTGTCAAGTCCCAACAGCTTCAGTGTATCACGGGGCCGCGTGGTACCCAGCGTTACGCCTCGTCCCCGGCTAATCTGAGTTGTGCGTTGCGTCGCCGCGTGGCGAGGGTTACCATTTTTTCTTATCGCTCAAAAAGCGCCATCAAGATGAGCGATAGCCGCTCCCTCTATGCCTCATGGTCTGGAACTGGCAGCAACCCGACTGGCCCGCATTCGCCTACGACAGCATGCGGCTCGCGCCCCTGGAGGCGCGCTTGCTGCACGAGTCCGGGTTCTTGTTCGGGGCCTTCGCCCATCTGAACGACGCCGAGCAACGGGCGCTGACGGTCGAGTTGATCGGCGACGAGGCGCTGATGACCGCCCGGATCGAGGGCGAATTTCTGGACCGCGACAGTCTTCAGTCCTCGCTGCTGCGCGAATTCGGCCTGACCGAAGACCGGCGCCGCATCGCCCCGGCCGAGGCGGGGATGGTGGAGTTGATAATCGATCTGTATCGGCACTTTCAGGAACCCTTGTCGCACGCGCGTCTGTGGGCCTGGCACGGCATGCTGATGGCGGGACGGCGGAATCTGCGCGAGGTCGGGGGCTATCGCACCCTGGAAGAGCCGATCCAGGTGGTTTCGGGCGCTGTTTATGCGCCCCGGGTTCATTTCGAGGCCCCGCCCGCCGGGCAGGTGCCCGCGGAGATGGAGCACTTTCTTGGCTGGCTGGCGCGCAGCGTCCCGACCGGCGAGCACCCGTTGCCGACCCTGACCCGCGCGGGCATCGCCCATTTGTATTTCGTTACGATCCACCCCTTCGAGGACGGCAACGGCCGGATCGCGCGTGCCATCGCGGAACAGGTTCTGGCGCAGGGTCTCGGGCAACCCACGCTGATCGCCCTGTCGCACACCATCGAACGGCGCAAGAAAGCGTATTACAGCGCACTGGAGCGGGCGAACAAGACCACTCGCATCGACGATTGGCTGGGTTATTTTGCCCATACCGTCCTGGATGCGCTCGACTCCAGCCGTGCGCGGGTGGTCTTTCTCATCGGCAAGGCCAAGCTCTACGACCGCCTGCGGGGTCAATTGAACGCGCGCCAGGACAAGGCGCTGGCACGCCTCTTCCGCGCCGGACCGGAGGGCTTCGTCGGGGGCTTGAGCGCCGAGAACGATCGCGCCATCACCGGCAGCACGCGGGCCACCGCGACCCGCGATCTTCAGGATCTGGTCGCCAAGGGTGCGCTTGTTCGCACCGGGGAGCGTAAGCATACCCGCTATGCCTTGAATGTCTTGCCGGGTCAGTGACCCAAGAAGATACGATTCTGGTCGAGTGTGCCGGACCTGCCTGCATCGACGGGCCGCAACGGAGCGCAAGCGTCGTTTTCGGCAGAACTTGCACAGGAAAGCCGGGGGGCCGTCGTTCAGCGCATCGCCTACAACAATGTCGGTCACGACCTCACGACCTCACGACATCCGATTCGAGCTACAATGGCCCTATGTCCATCAAAGCGCGTCGGCACCAGTCCGCCAGCGGCAGTAACCGACCAAGAACGGTCTCCCATGGCCCGACGGCCAGCACCGCATGACCTTGGATGATCAAACCTGTCCGGTGCCGACGACACCGGGCGAGTCATACCACGGATATCCATGGCGCGGCGACCTGCCAGGCCGCCCGCCTTTACCGAGATCAATCCTCAAACAGCTTCAACAGCAAGCCGAATCCACCAATGACTTGCAAGGATTCAAGCATCGACGGGTGTCCGTGGATTCTTGTCCGCTGGAGCGAGGTCGATCGTCGGTAACAGGGCAGCAGGAATCTCGCGGAAATGCCCGTCGCGATGCACTAAACAGGCACCCCGTTGTTGCGCCGAAGCAGCAATCAGCGAATCCACCGTCGGGATGCGATTTGGGACGGCGGCGATGAGCCGTAGCGATGCCCGAGCAATGAGATCATCGACGGGCACGATCTCGGAGAATAAAGGCAAATAGGCATCGATCATCCCGTCCACCTCCGCGGGATTCAGACCGGCACTACGAAGCACCCGTCCGAACTCGGCCAGGGATATGCTGGAGAGCAAGACCACGTTGGCCGGATCATCGAGGATGGACAGAACCTGCTCGTATCCAGGCTCCTGGCGGTAATGGATCAATACCGCCGAGGTATCGAGTAAGTAGATCATGCGCCGAGCGACCTTAGGCGCTCCTGATCCTCACGCGCACGCTCGGCATCCAGTTCGGCGACCAGATCGCGATCAGGAGCCAGGTTCTTGCCCAGGCCGCACAGTCGCCTGGCCAAGGCGCCGCGATCCGTCACCCGGCGCACCAGCACCGTATCGCTGCCCTCCACCAGGGTCCAGTCCAGTCGATCACCGGGCTCGATGCCGAGAAGGCGACCGATTTCTTCGGGGATGGCGACCATTCTTTCGTCGGATACTTGGGCAAGCATGCGTTGAGTCCTGTGTCGAGTAGAGACCCCAGTATATAGCCTGAAGTCAGGAAGATCACCGGATGCGGCGACCGGCGTCGTTCGGCACTCTCGACCTGGCGGACGACTTTGGCGGAATATCGACTGCACGCGGGATCAGGCAACCGACGCCGGACAAGTCATGAAGGACCCGGGCGGAATCAAAACCATCTTCGGCCCTTCGCTGCCATCCTTGAGCGGGTCGCGAAGGGCGAATAAGGAACCAGGCTCGAATGGCACCAAGTTGGCTCTCCCGGAACTGCCGGGATTGTTATATCCTATAATGCAGTAACTTGAGATGCGTGCCCAACCCTAAGGCACGCAACCGCTCGGCCAGTTGCTCCGCACGCGCGGACGCGCTGGTAGTCGGACGCCGCCGTCGGCGCTATCGTGCGCGGATGGAATGCTTCAGCCCAGCCGCCCGTCTCTGGTTCGCGCAGAACTTCGCCGCGCCCACCCAAGCGCAGGCGCGCGGCTGGCCGGTGATTGCCGCCGGACACCATGCCCTGATCACGGCGCCGACTGGCAGCGGCAAGACCCTGGCCGCTTTTCTCTGGGCTATCGACCGGTTGATGCGGGGGGAGGCGGGTACCGGTCCCGACCCGTGCGCCAGTCCTCCCGGCATTCAGGTGCTCTATCTCTCGCCTCTGAAGGCCCTGGTCTACGACATCGAACGGAATCTGCGTGCGCCGCTGGCTGGGGTCGCGCGGGCGGCGGAGCGGCTGGGGCAAACGGTCGCGGTGCCGCGGGTGGCGATCCGCACCGGGGATACCCCGGCGCCGGAACGGCGGCGTCAGTTGCTGGAGCCGTCAGAGATCCTGGTCACGACCCCGGAGTCGCTCTATCTGCTGCTCGGCTCAGGGGCGGCGGTGCATCTGCACGCGGTGCATACCGTGATCGTCGACGAGGTTCATGCGCTGGCGCCGACCAAGCGCGGTGCCCATCTGGCCTTGTCGCTGGAGCGTCTGGCCGTCGGCTGCGCGCGTGACCCGCAGCGCATCGGGCTCTCGGCCACGGTGCAGCCGTTGGCTGAAGCGGCGCGCTTTCTGGGTGGTGACCGGCCGGTCGATATCGTGGATGCCGCCGCCCCGCCGCGTCTGGATTTGAAGGTCTGTGTCCCGGTGCCCGAGATGGAGCGTCCGCCGCCACCGGCCCCGGCGGAACTGCCCAGCGGTTCGATCCTGGGGGCGCTCTATGCCCGCCAGACCGGCCGCCCGGCGGCGGAGACTGGCCTGTGGTCCGCGGTCTATCCGGCGTTGCTGGCGGCCATCCGTGCCCATCGCTCGACTCTGGTGTTCGTCAACAGCCGGGGTCTGTGCGAGCGTCTTTGCCAACGGCTGAACGAACTGGCGGCACTGGACGCCGACCCGGGTCCGGAGCCGGTCCCGGCGCTGGTGCGGGCGCATCACGGCAGTGTCAGCCATGAGCAGCGCGCGCAGATCGAGGAGTCGCTCAAGCGCGGTGAGATCAAGGCCATCGTCGCCACCAGTTCGCTGGAGCTGGGCATCGACATGGGTGCGCTCGATCAGGTGCTGCTGGTGGAGTCACCGGGTTCGGTCGCCCGCGGTCTGCAGCGGGTGGGGCGCGCCGGGCACGGCGTGGGCGAGTTGAGCATCGGGCGCCTGTACCCCAAGTTCCGCGGCGATCTGCTGGAGTGCGCGGTGATCGCCCAGCGCATGCTCAAGGGCGAACTGGAACCCTTCCGGATGCCGCGCAACGCGCTGGACGTGCTGGCCCAGCAACTCGCCGCCATGTGTTCGGCGGCGCCCTGCACGGTGGCGCAACTGCATGCCCTGGTGACGCGCGCCGGTCCCTACCGGGAGCTGTCGCGGGCGGCGCTGGAGGCGGTGCTCGACATGCTATCGGGCCGCTATCCATCCAGCGATTTCGCTGAACTCAAGCCGCTGCTCGCCTGGGATCGGACGACCGACACCCTGAGCGCCCGGCGCGGCACGGCACTCATCACCCGGCTCAACGCCGGCACCATCCCCGACCGCGGTCACTATGCCGTGCACCTGGGCGCCGACGGCCCGCGGGTGGGCGAGCTGGACGAGGAGATGGTGTTCGAGACCAAGGTCGGCGACTGCATTCTGCTCGGCGCCTCCACCTGGCGGGTCGAGCGGATCACCCGCGATCGGGTGCAGGTCGCGCCGGCCCCGGGTGAACCCGGCAAGCTGCCGTTCTGGCGCGGCGACGGTCCCGGCCGGCCGGTCGCCCTGGGGCGGGCGGTCGGCGCCTTCTGCCGCGAATTGGCCGGGCTCAAGGGCGAGCACGCGCTCGCGTGGCTGCGTACGCACACCCCCTTGGACGATTTGGCGGCGACCAATCTGGCGGCCTATCTGCGCGATCAGCGCGAGGCCACCGGTCAGGTCCCGAGCGACCGCACCATCGTTATCGAGCGCTTCCGCGACGAGCTTGGCGATTGGAGAGTCTGCATTCTCAGCCCCTTCGGCGCGCCCATCCATGCCCCCTGGGCCATGGCCCTGCAATGGTGCCTGAGTCGGCGCGAGGGGTTCGAGGTGCAGGTGATGTCGAGCGACGACGGGATCGTGCTGCGCCTGGCAGACGGCGAGGACTTGCCGTCACTCACCGACCTGCTGCCCGACCCGGCGGAGGTCGCGGATCAGGTCACCGAGCAGCTTGCCGATACCGCGCTTTTCGCCAGCCTGTTCCGCGAGAACGCGGGACGCGCGCTGCTGCTGCCGCGCCGTCGGGCCACGGGCCGCCAACCGCTGTGGGCGCAGCGGTTGCGCGCCCAGAGCCTGCTGGCCGCGGTGCGCCGTTACCCGGCCTTCCCGATGGTCATCGAGACCTATCGGCAGGCGCTGGGCGATGTCTTCGACCTGCCCGGTCTACAGGAGATACTGACCGCGATCCGCAACCGGACCATCCGCGTCCATGAGGTCGAGACGGCCCAGGCCTCTCCCTTCGCCCGTTCGCTGGTCTTCGCTTATGTCGCGGCCTATCTTTACGAACAGGATGCGCCGCTGGCGGAGCGCCGCGCCCAGGCGCTGACCCTGGATCGCGGGCTGCTGGCCGAATTGCTGGGCCAGGCCGAGCTGCGCGAGCTGATCGACTCCGCCGTGCTCGCCGAGTTGGAAGCCGAGTTGCAGCACCTGTCCGCCGGCCGTCAGGCGCGCGACCCCGACGAACTGCACGACCTGCTGCGGCGGCTCGGCGACCTCGCCGAGTCCGAAATCGCCCTTCGCTGCGAAGCCCCGCCCCCCGTGGGAGCGGCGTCCCGCCGCGATTCCCTCGCCGCGGCGGAACCAGTCGCGTGCGAAGCGCACCCGGCCCCGTCCGCCGCGACCGCCTGGCTCGCCGTCCTGACCCAGCAACGCCGCGCCGTCCAAATCCCTGTGGCCGGCGAACGCCGCTGGATCGCCGCGGACGATGCCGGGTGCTATCGCGATGCCCTGGGTGCGGTGCCGCCCCCCGGTCTGCCCGAGGCCTGCCTCGTCGCCGCCGAGGCCCCGCTGGAGTCGCTGCTACGGCGCTATGCCGCCACCCATGGTCCCTTCCTCACCCGCGAACCCGCCGCCCGCCTGGGTCTGCAGCCGGCTCAGGTCGAGCCGGTGCTGCGACTCCTGGAATCGCAAGGCAGTCTGGTGCGCGGCGAGATCCGGCCCGGCGGTGCCGAGCCGGACTGGTGCGACCCGGAGGTGCTGCGCCGCCTGCGCCGCCGCACCCTGGCCCAGGCGCGCGACGCCGTGGCCCCGGTGGACGGCGCCGCCCTGGGTCGCTTTCTGCCGGCCTGGCATGGCATCGGCGAGGACCTTCGGGGTCCGGACCGGCTGCTGGAGGCGGTGGCGCAGTTGTCCGGACTGGTGCTGCCCTGGTCGCAGCTCGACCGGGTGCTGCTGCCCGCGCGGGTGCCGGGGTATCGCCCGGCCGACCTGGATCTGCTGGCCGCGACCGGTCAGGTGGTCTGGGTGGGGCAGGGCGCCTTGGGGCCGAAAGACGGCAAGGTGGCGCTCTATCCACGGGCCGGCGGCGCCTGGCGGCCGACGGACGGCGAACCGCCGGTCGTGGCTGAGCGGACACCGCTGCATCGCTGTTTACTCGATCATCTGCGCGAGCGCGGCGCCTGCTTCCTGATGGAACTCCAGGCGGCGGCCGAGCGCGCGGGGCCGCGGCCGGACCGGGACACCTTCGAGTCCGCGCTCTGGGATTTGGTGTGGGCCGGGCTGATCACCAATGACACTTTCGCCCCGCTGCGGCATCTCGGCGGCGGCGCCCGGACCCGGCGTCATGGGCGGGAGGCGGCCTTGGCCGGTGGCCGCTGGTCTCTGGTCGCCGATCTCGCCGGGCGCGCGGCGGCGGCGCCGACACCGACCGAGCGGCTGCTGGCGCAGGCGCGGATGCTGCTCGATCGCTACGGCGTGGTGAGCCGGGAGGCGGTCCAGGCCGAGGGGCTGCCGGGCGGTTTCGGGCCGCTGTACCGGGTGTTGAAACAGATGGAGGAGGGCGGTCAGGTGCGTCGGGGCTACTTCGTCGAGGGGCTCTCCGGTGCGCAATTCGCTCTGGCCGGCGCGCTCGACCGGCTGCGTGCCGCCCGTCTGGAAGAGCCGCCGATCGACGGCTTCACTGACGCGGATTGCCGTGTGCTGGCCGCGCTGGACCCGGCTAATCCCTATGGTGCCCTGCTACCCTGGCCGGCAACCGGCGCCCCGGACACCGAGTCCACCGCGACGGCACCGCGCCGGGTCAGCGGCGCCTGGGTGTACCTGGTGGCCGGCAAGCCGGTGTTGTACTTGGGCAGCAGCGCGCGGACCCTGACGACCTTCCCCGCGTCGCTCACGTCCGCGGGCAATGAGCTGGACGTGGCGCTGGCCGCCCTGTGCCGGTCGCCGGGCACCGGCCGGCGGCGCCTGCTGATCCAGCGCATCGACGGCCGGCCGGCGCTCGAATCGCCCTTGCGTGAGCGGTTGCTGGCCGCCGGATTCGTGTCTGATTATGATGCGCTGGTGCCCGGCAGGTCATAGGACGTTGGCGGGTATCGATGGCAAGGCGGTTTTCTCGCTCCCAGGCTCCGGGGACGAGAAAATGGTCATTGATCTCTCAGGGAGGCACGGAAGAGAAGAAAAAGAAAATTCTCTCACAAAGACACAAAGACACGAAGAAGAAAAGAAAGAAAAGGAAAGAAGCCATAAAAGTCTTCTTTTCTTTGTGCCTTTGTGTCTTTGTGAGAGGACTTCTTTTTTTCTTCTCGTCTTCTCGTTCCCACGCTCCGCGTGGGAACGCCGGGCGGGCGCTCCGCGTCCGGTCTTGGCGCCGGACGCGGAGCGCCCGCACGTGCTCCCACGCAGGAGCGTGGGAGCCAGAATGGCTTAACTTAATGGCATTGACGCTCCGGCGTGGGAATGCCGTCCGGCCGCTCCAGCGGCGCGCCACGCGACGCTGGAGCGTCGGAACTTGCTCTCACACTGGAGCGTGGGAGCCAGATGAATGCCCATCCTGACGCGTCGCGGCAGCCGGATGGGCATCGCTCTTGCTCTGCCCATCCTACGCGCTGCTTCCGCGTCGGAACTTGCTCCCCAAGGCCAACGCTAGTTCTTCGTGAAGGTGGCACTGCACTGGAAAGACGCATTCGAGCCAAAGAGCGAGAGTATCAGTTGTTTGCCGTTGGTTTTTGCTCCTACCACTCCCGTGCCATAATAGCCGCAAGAGCCGACCCGGAACGGGCCATTGGTGGTGGTTCCCCAAGTATAGGTTGAAGCATCCGGGAGCTTGTCTATGCCATTGGCCTGAAGCCCTGCCAAATAAGGGTGTCCGGCAGTAATGCCGCCGGTGGCCGTCGAGATCTCATACGCTCCATATCCTCCATTACATGTGAAAAAGCTCTGAATTCGTCCGTTGGTCAAGGTCATATTGGTCACACTGCACGTCTCGGTACCGGTCGCCTTGTAGGTGCCGGGAGCAATCACGCCGGTCGTGACGGAAGGCGACAGTGCTGCGGTCACGTCGGCCAGCGGGTTCAGTGTGCCGTCATTGTTAACCGTAAGGTCGACGGTGACGTCGTAATATTTGATGGTCCCTGCACTATTCCGTATTGGCACACGAAATGCTTTTATTTCGTTGCCGATCGCGTAGGACATGCTCTTTTCAAGCATGGCGGCGGGTGTGGCCGCCGGAGCCGCGGCAGGCAGGAGCGTGGCTGCCAAGGCGGTCAAAGCAACGGTGGTTGCTGTGCTGATGTTCGGCTTACGCAACATATCGACTCTCCAGTGATTGATCCACAAACAAAAACCTTGCTGGCGGCATTTAATTAGCATGGGTAAAATGACCGCGTCAAGGCCCTGGAGCGTGGGAGCCAGATAATTAATTTTTCTAGGCAAAATGCTTCAAAGAACCATCAGACCGCGCGGGTTTATCAAGTTGCAGACCTGTCGGCACGCGCTCGGGCGGTGCTCATGTCCGGCCTGACCATGACGGCCGCCGACGCGCGCCTGATCGCCGGGGTGGATGAGGCCGGCCGCGGACCGCTGGCCGGGCCGGTATTCGCCGCGGCGGTGATCCTGGACCCGGACCTGGACATCCCCGGTATCGGGGACTCCAAGAAAATCGGCCCGCGGCAGCGCGAGGCGCTGGAGGTGCTGATCAAAGCGCGGTGCCTGGCCTGGTCGGTCGCTTACGCGAGTGCCGCGGAGATCGATGCGATCAATATCCTGCAGGCGAGTCTGCTGGCCATGCGCCGGGCGGTGGAGGGACTCACCCGTCGGCCTGAGCTGGTGTTGGTCGATGGGAACCGGCCGCCGGTCTGCGCCTGTCCGGTGCAGACCATCGTGCGGGGGGATGCGAGCGTGCCGGTGATCGGCGCCGCGTCGATCCTCGCGAAGGTTGCGCGGGATCGGCTGATGTGCGAACTGGATCAGGCGTATCCGGGGTATGGCTTCGCGCTGCACAAGGGATATCCGACACTATTGCATCGGGCGGCACTGCGGCAGCTTGGTCCCTGTCCTGAACATCGCCGGACCTTCGGGCCGGTGCGTGCGTTGCTGTGAGAACGACAACGATTGGATCGGCCTGGGTCACCCCTCAAAACGCCGGCAGGGGCTCACGGGTATGACCGTGCGTGTCGCGAAAGCGCTCGGCAATGGCGGTGAAGGTCTCGAAGCCGGCCGTGAAGGCATCGACCACGTCCGGATCGAAATGGGTACCCCGCCCCTGGTCAATGATGGCGCGTGCCTGCGGGTAGGGGATGGCGTCTTTGTAAACGCGTACCGAGACCAGTGCATCGAAGACATCGGCCAGGGCCATGAGGCGGGCGGAGGCTGGAATCTGTTCGCCGCTGAGCCCGTCGGGATAGCCCGCTCCATCCCAGCGTTCGTGGTGCCAGCGGGCGATTTCCCGCGCCAGGGCGAGAAACTCGAGGCGGCGCGGGGTACTGCGTTCGGCCCAGGCGATGGCGTCGCTGCCCAGGGCGGCGTGGGTCTTCATGATCGTCCATTCATCCGGGGTAAGGCGCCCCGGTTTCAGTAGGATCTGGTCGGGGATGCCGACCTTGCCGATGTCGTGCAACGGCGCGGAGCGGACCAGCACCTCGATATAGCGATCGGTCAGGATGCCGGCGAAACGTGGATGATGGCGTAGGCGGCCGGCCAGGGCACGCACATAGCCCTGGGTGCGCAGGAGGTGATTGCCGGTCTCCAGATCGCGGATCTCGGCAAGATGGGCCAGCGCCCGGATGCTCACCTCCTGGATCAGGGCGTTCTCTTCCATGCGCCGGTTGACCTCTTGCTCCAGCCAGATGTTCTCATCGCGGAGCCGGTCGCGCGCGCGCTTCAGTTCCAACTGGGTCGCAACCCGCGCCAGGACGACCGCCGGGAGGAACGGCTTGCTGATGAAATCGACGGCTCCGGCCTCCAGACCCTCGACCTCGGCCTGCCGGTCGTCCAGCGCGGTGACGAAGATCACCGGGATCTCGCGGGTGGCGGGGTTGGCCCGCAGTCGGTGCAGGACCTCGAAACCGTCCATCTCGGGCATTATGATGTCGAGCAGGATCAGGTCCGGCCGCGGGGCCGACCCGCTGATCCGCAAGGCCTGAACGCCGGAGCGCGCGGCGCGGATCGGATAGCGTCCGCCCAGCAAATCGGCCAAGACCGCGAGGTTTTCCGGCTGATCATCGACGATCAGGAGGGTCGCATCCGCGGCCGCGGGTCGCCTCCGGTCGAGGTCGCCTGACCGGTTCACTAGAGTCCCCGCTGCTGACGTAAGCGTGATTGCATCCGCTTGACCTGCTTGCACGCCTCTTTCAGCATCAACCGATGGAGCTGGTTGAGATCGTTGGGGTCCACACGATTGGCGCCATCCGGGTCCGCGGTGCGCAATTGCTGCTGGATGCGAAAGCGCTGGATCAGGTGAAAAGCCTCGACCTCGGCGACGAGGTCGGCGTCGGCGCGTTCCTGACAGGTCCCCGCGGCGCGCAGTCGCTCGGCGGTATTGGTCGCCCAGATGCCGTACTGGAGCGCCCAGACGCGCGCCATGTCCGTGAAGAGCCGGGCGCCCTGGAGCTTGAGGTCGATGGTATGGGGAAAGTCGCGGTTGCGGTCGAAACTGAACCGGCCGGCGAAACCCAGCGGCGGCGTGATCGCGAGTGCCTGTTCCGCCAGGTTATGCAGGAAGCGGCCCTGGGCGCGGGCCGCGCCGATCAGCCAGGCGCGCAACTGATCCGCGGGCTCGAAGGTCCCGTAGAGCGGCCGGAAGTCGAAGAAGATGGTCCCGTGCAGCAGGGCCTTGGGATCGGGTTCCGCCAGCCAGTCGCCGAAGCGCCGCTGCCATTCGTCCGCGCTCAGGCACCAGCTCGGATTGCCGGCCATGATGTTGCCGCGGCAGCGTTCGAACCCGCATTTGTGCAGCGCCTGATTCACCGCGCGGGCGAAGGGCAGGAACGCGGCACGCAGGGCATCGGTCGCCGCCGCTTCGGGTGGGACGAAGATCAGCCCGTTGTCCTGGTCGGTGGCGAAGGTCTGTTCCAGTCGGCCGGCCGAGCCGAACACCAGCCAGCACCAGGGGATGGCCGGCAGATCAAACTCGTCCTCCATGAGTTCGATGACCCGCATGGCGATCAGGTCGTCGAGCCCGGACTGCCATTGACAGAGCGCCTCGATCCCCATCCCGGCGTGGAACAGTTCGGCGCCCCGGCGCCGGACCTGATCCGCCGCCAGGATCATGGCCTTGAGGTCGCGCGCGGCGCCGATCGCCGCGATCAGGGTCTCGGCTCCGCCGGCGCGCAGGCCGAGCAGATCCGCTTGATCGACCAGCCCGAACAGCCGGCCATCGCCCTCGGTGAGCAGCAGGTGACGCGCCCCGCGCTTGGCCATCAGCACCTTGGCGCGATGGGTCGGGGCGTCCGCGGCGATGGTGAGCGGGGCGCCGATCATGTGGGCGGCCACCGGATCCTCGAGCCCGCCGCCCTCAAAGCTGATGACATGCAGCAGTTCGCGCAGACTGATGAGTCCCAGCGGCAGACCGCTGGCCGCGTCGGTGATGACCGCCGCGTCTTCCTGGCCCTGGCTGATCTGATAGAGCGTTGCACGCAGGGTCGTACCCGGCGCCACCACCAGTGGTCGGCGGCGGGCCAGGGTGCGCAGCGGCGCTTGTTCCGCGCCGCCGGCTTGCGCCAGCAGCCTGGATGACGCCGCGGCGGAGCCGGGGTCGGCGGGCGGTTCCGGTGCGGTCTCGGCCGGGGCGGCCGTGCTCAGTGCGGTGGACTCAGTCGACACGGGTGAGCAACTCCCGCGCCTTGGCAATCAATTCGTGGGTCGAGAATGGCTTGGGCATGTAGGCATCGGCGCCGAGGGTCAGTCCCTTCTTTTGCTCGGCCTCACGCCCTTTGGCGGTGAGCATGAGAATCCGGGTGGCGGCCAGCGTCGGATCCGCGCGCACCGCCTGGAGCACGGCGAACCCGTCGAGCTTGGGCATCATCACGTCCAATACCACCAGGTCCGGACGCAGGTCGCGGATGGCGGCCAGCCCCTCCTCGCCATCGCGCGCGATGCTGACCGCGAACCCTTCGCGCTTCAACAGGAACTCCAGCGAGATGACGATATTGGGCTCGTCGTCAATGATCAGGACACGGGTGCTCATGGCTTGAATCTCATGCAGTCATCGTCTCGTCCGGAACCTCGGGTTCCGCCGCGGGCAGCTCAAAGCAAAGCGTAGCACCTTTGCTTGATCCGCTCTCGGCCCAAATCCGTCCGCCGAAGCGCTCGACGATCTGGCGGCTGATGGGCAGCCCCAGCCCGGTGCCGATGGGCTTTTCACCGCTGCTGGAGGCTTGGCGGAACTTCTCGAAGACCAGGTCCAACTCTGCCGCCGGGATGCCCGGACCGTTGTCGGCGACACCGACCAGCCAGCGCCGCTCCAGCCGGCTCAGTCGCACTTCGACGCAACCGTTTTCGGCCGGGGCGAATTTGGCGGCGTTGGAGAGCAGATTGACCAGGACCTGTACCAGCCGGTCGCGATCCGCCTGCACCCAGGCCGGGCAGGCGGCGGCCCCCAGGTCGAGTACGAGCCGCGCCCCGCGCCCCTCGATCAATTGCCCGGTGGCCGCCGCCGACTGCATGATCACCGCGTGCAGGTCGACCTGTTCGATCAGCCAGTCGGCATGTCCGGACTCGATCTTGGCCAGGTCCAGGACCTGATTCACCAGCCGCGAGAGCCGCTCGGTTTCACTCACCAGGATACCGAGGAAGCGTTTGCGCTCGCTGACCTCGATCTCCGGATCGTCGTAGAGAATCTCCGAGAAAGCGCGGATCGAGGCCAGTGGGGTGCGCAGCTCATGGGTCACCGAGGACATGAAGTCGTCCTTGAGGCGGTCGAGTTCCTGGAGCCGCAGATTGGCGGCGCGCAACTCCGCGGTGGCGGCCTCGAGCTCGCGGGATTTCTGCTCCAGGTCGCGGCTGTAGGCGCGGATCTGGGAGGCCTCGTCCAGGATGTTCAATACCTCGTCGAGTCCCAGCGCCTCCTCTTCGGTGACCGAGGCGACCATGACCCGCGCCGAGGCGCCGCCGATTGCCCCGGACAGCAGGGTTTCGGCGAAGGCGACGGTCTGCGCGTCCGCCGGCAGCCCCTCCGGCGTGGGGCTGCCGCGCGCGCGGGCAAAGTCGGTGAAGGCCCGGCCGGTGCGCTCCTGGCCGAGGAAACGTTCGGCCAGGGCGCGCAACTCGGCCACCTCCACGCTGCCGCGCCACAGGGGCAGGTCGGTGCGCCGGCCGTGGCGCGGCGCGTCGACATAGGCGTTGGCCTGGGCGGCCTCGACCGCGTTGGGCGGGCGCAAGGCGGACACGGCCAGGAAGGCGCCCAGGTTCGCGCTCAGGCTCCAGAACAGCGAGTGGGTCACATCGTTCCAGCCGGTGAGCCCGAACAGTGCCTGGGGCTTCAGGAGATCGATGGCGAAGACGCCGGACTCCATGAACACGGGCGGCAGCCAGCCCGAGCGGGCAAAGGAGGGCAAGAGCAGGGTGTAGAGCCACACCAGAAAGCCGACCGAGAGCCCGGCGAGCGCTCCCTCGCGGGTGCCGCCGCGCCAGTACAAGGCCGCGAAGACCGCCGGTGCGAACTGGGCGACAGCCGTGAAGCTGATCAGTCCGATAGCGACCAGTGCATAGGCTTCTCCGGCCAGCCGATAATAGAGATAGCCAAGCAGCAGGATGATCACGATGGCCAGGCGGCGGATGCGCAGCAGCAGCCGGCCCAGATCGATCCGGCGGTGGTGCCGGCGCCGCAGCAGAATCGGCAGGATCAGATCGTTGCTGACCATGGTCGAGAGTGCGATGACCTCCACGATCACCATCCCGGTAGCCGCCGAGAGCCCGCCGATGAAGACCATGAGGGCCAGCCAGGGCTGACCGAAGGCCATCGGCAGGGTCAGGACGAAGGTATCCGGGTTCACTTGGCCCTCCGGAAAGGCCAGCAGCCCGGCCAGGGCGATCGGGATCACGAACAGGTTGATCAGCAGCAGATACAAGGGGAACAGCCAGATGGCCCGGCGGATCTGGTGCTCGTCGCTGTTCTCGACGACGGCGAGCTGGAATTGGCGCGGCAGCAGCATCACCGCGAGCCCCGCCAGCAGCGAAATGGCGAACCAATCGATGGGCGCACTGAGCGCGGGGTCCAGCAGGGCGGCCGCGCGTGGATGGTCGCCGACCGGGGGCAGGGCGGGGCCGCCGATGGTGCCGTTCACATCCAGCAGGCCCAGGGTGACCCACAGCCCCAGGGCCAGGAAGGCGACCAGCTTGACGATGGACTCCAGGGCGACCGCCGCCACCATCCCCTCGTGACGCTCGCTCGCATCCAGGTGACGGGTTCCGAACAATATGGTGAAGGCCGCCAGCAGCAGGGCGATGATGAAGGCCGTGTCTTGCCAGAAGGGCAGGTTCAGCGCCTCCGGCATCCGCACCTGCGGGTAACGCAGCAGGATGGTGAAGCTCCAGGCGACCGCCTTGAGCTGCAGGGCGATATAGGGCACCACCCCGAAGACGGCGATCACCGTCACCAGTCCGCCGAGCAACTGGCTCATGCCGTAGCGCGAGGCGATGAAGTCGGCGATCGACGTAATACGCTGGGCCTTGCTGATGCGGACCATCTTGACCAGCACCGAGCCCCAGAGCAGAGCCATCAAGGTCGGGCCGACATAGATGGCGAGGAATCCCAGGCCGGTGGCCGCAGCGCGGCCGACGCTGCCGTAGAAGGTCCAGGCGGTGCAGTAGACTGCCAGTGACAGCGCGTAAATCGTCGGGCTGCCGATCACCGAGCGGCCCTGATCGGCGCGCCGGTCGGCCCAGTAGGCAACCGCGAACAGCACCCCGAGATAGGCGCAGGCCACGCCGATGATCAGTGGGCCGGAGATCATGGCCGAGTGATTACTCGCGGCCCCGCGAACAGATCCAGGCGGCCATGGCGATCACCAGGGTCCAACTGCCGAACAAGTAGAGATAGAGCGCGGGGATGCCGAAGGCGTTCGACACCCCCTCGAAACGGGTCGCAATGGGTGAAAAGAACGCGAACAGGGCGAACAGAAACAGGGCCAGCAGGCGTTGTCGCAGCAGGTTGGCGCGGGGCATGGCTCACCCGGTGTCTGATTGGGACCAGCGCCGAAGTATAAGCGCCGCGCCGGGAGAATGCGCGGGCCGACCGGATGCGACTTGCATCCAAGGGGAGGTTGAAACAAAATCCCGGCGCGTCGTCCGGGAACCGCCACCTTAGCCGCGTCGTCCCGGAGTCTTTGGTCAACAGGAGGTCCAGACCGTGTCGTGGATGCATGTACCGCTGACAGTGCTTGGCGTTCTCGCGTTGCTTGGCTGGCTGCCGCGGCCGGTCGCGGCCGATGACGTGCACATTTTTCGCGAGATCGTCGGCGAATCGGACGTCACCAAGCTGATGACCTGGGGGCTGCGTTATCGCGAAGGCGACGGGGTGGCACGCAATATCGACCGGGCAATTCGCCTCTACTGCAAGGTTGCGCGCGAGGGTCATCCGGACGCCCAGTTCCAGCTTGGTTTGATCTACGCGAAGGGGGATGGGGTGCCGTCGGACAAGGATCTCGCAACCGCCTGGTTTCGCCTGGCGGCGGAGCAGCAGCATGGTCGCGCCGCCGAAATGCTGTTGATGTTGACCCCCAAGCGCCGCTACGCGCGGGCGGCCTGTCTCCTCAGCGATGGCAGTGACCTGTTTCCGCCGCCGCCGCCGCGGGTGGTCCGTCGGCCGTCCGCCCGCACCGCGCGCTGCAAGGCACCGTCCCAGTGCAAGCCGGTGCAGATCGGTGCCCATCCGGCCAAGGGCAAGGTCGCCTCCCTGGTGCGCCAGTTGGCCCCGACCTACCGTCTGAATCCCAATCTGGTCCTGGCGGTGATCGAGGCGGAATCCGGGTTCAATCCCGCGGCCCAGTCCCCCAAGAACGCTCAGGGTCTGATGCAACTCATCCCCGCCACCGCCGAGCGTTTCGGCGTCGCCAATGTCTGGGACCCGGAGCAGAACGTTCGGGGCGGCATGGCCTATCTGAAATGGCTGATGAAGCAGTTCAACGGCGATGTCGAACTGGTGCTCGCCGCCTACAACTCGGGTGAAGGCGCGGTGCAGCGCTATGGGGGCGTGCCGCCCTACAACGAGACGCGCGACTATGTCGCGCGCATCCTGCAGCGGTTGGGTAATTGACGCCGTGGACTCCAACTGACGATGGTATGCGTGGCGGCCTTGAGTTTACCGACAGAGAGGCCGCTGGTCCTACCGTAGGGTCCGCTCTGCGGACCGACGCGCCCGGCCGGCACGATGATCGAGGCGAACCTGATGGTTAGCTGGCTGATGGTTAGCTGGCTGATGGTTAGCTGGTCCGCACAGCGGACCCTACGGATCACGGCTCTAGCGTAGGGTCCGCTCTGCGGACCGACGCGCCTTGCAAAGGTTCGACGTCACCGTCCGGCCGCGGCGGCTCCGGGAGCGTCATGCCGAGTGCGCGACCGAAGTCCAGTAAGCCCCGGATCGTCGGTTCGCCGCTGTCGGCCGCCCGCTCCGCCTCGATCAGGGCACGCAGCTCGGCGGTCAGGTGGTGAAAGGCATAGCCCTCACGGGCGCGGGCCTGCATCACCGGGGACAGGCGCCGCCACTCCAGCAGGAAACGGGCACGCTCGGCCGGACCCCAGGCGTCTTCCTGAAGAAATTCGGCGACGAGCACCAGGGCACCGTCGGGTGGCTCCGCGGCGGCCCCCGCCGCGGTCGACTCCGAGAGCACCGGGTCGGATGTCGGCGCCCCGTCGCCGAACAGCCCATAGAGGAGTGCGGCCAGCAGCAGGGCGAGTCCTGCACCCAGGAATCCGCCCCAGGCCAGTCGGTGCGTCCGCCGGGGTGCGGACAGGCTCCGGCCCTGGTGTTCGGCGGTCGGCGGCTTGGTCCGATCCGGCTGACCGAGTGCCGCACCGGTCGTCGCCGGGCAGGGCGGGGTGGCGCTCAGTGTCTCGATGAATTGGCGACGCGCCTGCAGGTAGGCGCCACGTTCGCTGCGGCCCGCGGCATAATCCAGAGCCAGCCGTCGCAGGGGCGAGGGTTCGTCGGATGCGTTCAAGGTCTCAGCCTCCGATCTCTTTTACCAGCCGAAAGCCGGTATAGGCGTCGGGCTTGCCCGAGTGTCCAGTGACCAGCGACACCGAACAGCGGCTGGCGTCCTCGGCATAGTGCCCGCCGCGAACTTGCAGGGTCCCGCCGTCGCGCGTCCATTCCTGCACGTTACCCACGGCGTTGACCACGCCCCAACTGTTATTGGTGCCCGTGCCGACCGGATCGGGGGTGCCGCCTTTGACGATCTGGCTGCCGCTGCGCAGCAAACAGTTGGTTGCTCCGCTGGCTGATTCGCCCTTGGCGCGGGCGGCCACTTCCCATTCACCGGCGGTCGGCAGTCGATAGGTGGAGCCGCTGAGCCGGGTCAGCCAGGCGGCGTACTGCTCGGCCTGGCTCGCGGTGATGCCGCTGATCGGCAGCTTGGGATTGCGGCCGGCGACTGGAGTGCATTCCTTGGTGGTGGTGCAGTACTGATTGAACTCGGCTACCGAGATCTCATACCGGGTGATGGCAAAGGGCTGTTGGCTGCCGGGAGCGGGCGGGATCACGACCAGTTCAGGGCCTTTGGCGTCGCCGCTCAGGGTGTCGGCGCAGCGCGCTTTCTTGGTATTGCCATAGCCGGCATATTTTGGGTTACAGGGTTCCGGCCGCGTTCCGGCCGGCTTGGCCGTCGGGCTCGCGATGGTCGGCTGGACCGTGCCGGTGTCCTGCCAGGCGGCGTTGTCGACCCACCGTTGACGGGCAATAGCCAAGGCCTTCTGTGCTCTGTCGAACTGACCCTGGGCGAGGGCCTGCTCGTAGAGTTTGTAGGCCTTGCCCGCGTCGGCCTTGGCGGCGCTGAGCGCCTGTTCGAGCTGGCGGCGCTCCGGCTGTCCGGCGGGGATCGGGGCCAGAGCCTGCTCGACGGCGGTCAGCCGGTTGGCGGCGAGCAAGGCGCGCGCGTCATCCAGGGCGGCGGATGGCGGCGGTTCCACCGGCGGCGGTGGTTCCTCCTGAATCTGCACTTGCACCAGGGCGGGCGCAGCGGGGAACAGCCCCAGTGCCGCGGTGCGCAGGCGTTGCGCCGCCTCCGGGTTCTTTTCCGCCTTGACCCGGTTGGTCAGGGTCTTGATCCAGTCCTGCTCCCAGCGTGGGTAGTCGTCCGCACCCGCCGCTTTGAGGGTGGCGAGCGCATCGGCCAGATTCGCCATCCCCGCGGCGTCGGCACTGCCCAGTTGGGCGGTGAACCGATCGCGCGCGAGGTTGAGTTCGATCTGTTCCCGCAACCCGGCCACCGCGACTGTCGGGTCCAGCCCGGTCGCTTTGTCGAGCAGCTTCAGCGCCGTCTCGTTACGGCCGCGCTTGGCGCTCTGTCCGGCCTGGCGGACATAGGCCTCCGCAATGACCCGCGGTGCCTCGGTGCCGACGAAGGGGTCGGTTGCACCGAGTCGCTCGCGCAGCAGGCCCAGGGTGGCCAACGCCTTGTCGGTCTGATCGGCCTTGGCCTGGGTCAGCAGCGATTGTTTATTGGCCTCGATTTCGGCTAACTGCTTGCGTTCGCCCTCGGCCTGTTCCCAGGCGCTGAAGGCGGCTTCGAGTTGCGCGCGGGCTTGTTGCCGCGGCTGCTCGGCGCCCGGCACCAGGGCTTCCCATTGGGTGAGCAGGGCGCGCCCCTCGGCGAAACGGTTTTCCTGGCCCAGCGTGTCCAGCCGCTGCGCATAGAGCGTATTGATGCGGTTCTCGAACGGCTTGACCCGGCTCGGATCGGCCGCCGCGCGCCGCGCCAATTCAGCCATGGCGGCGCCCAATTGCTTGGCGCCGGCGGGGGACAGGTCCGGTGTATCCAGGAGTTGGCCGACGGTGCTCTCCTGGGCGGCGATGGCGTCCAACTGACGCTGCGTCTGGGCCGCGGCGGCGCGCGCGCTCAGCCGTTCCAGTTCCTGATCGAGGCTCGCCACCCCGGGCAGCCAGCGTTGTCCGCGGCGCACCAGGGCGATCGCCTCTTCCCAGTGGCCGGCCGCGTCTTCCCGCGCGGCGGCGGCCGTAAAGCGCGCGGCGATGGCCGTCAGCCCGGTGTCCAGCAGCGGATCGTCCGGCGCGAGCCCGGCCAGTCGGTCGAGCAGGCCGCGGGCCTGGGCAAACTCCGTCTCGCTGGTTCCCATGGTGGCGACGAAGGTGTTGAATTCCTGGGTGAGGGCGGTGACCCGGGCCGCGCGTTCCGCTTCCAGGCGGAGGCGCTCGGTCGCGGCCATTTCCTGGCGGCCGGCGGTCTCGGCGGCATCGATCGCGGTCCGCTCCTGGGCCAGCGCATCCTTGAGCCCGGCGTCGCTGGCCCGCGCCAGGGCCTGGTCGACCAGCGTGCGGGCGGTGTCCCAGCGGCCGGCCGTGCGTGCTTCGCGCGCCTGGACCAGGTAAGCGCGCACCAACGCGGAGCGGCCCCGGCCGAGCGACTCGTTGGCCGGGTCCAGGGTGGCGAGGTTCGCCAGGAGCGTCTCGGCCGCGGCCAGGTCGCGGGCGTCCAATCGTTCCTGGACTGCGGTCTCGAGGGCGGCGATCCGTGCCTCGTAGGCGGTCCGCGCGGTGGTGACCGCCTGGGACTGGACGCTCAGAAAGCCTGGCTCCGCCATGCCGGAATAGCGCGCCAGCAGGGCTTCGGCGCCGGTCCAGTCGCGGGCCGCGAGCACTGCCGACAGCGCCGGACGCAGCGCTTTCTCGGCACGGCCCGCGGCGTCCGTCAGGAGCGGGTCCTGGGGGTTGACCGCGCGCAGTTCGCGCAGGTCCGCCAGGAAATCCGCCGCCGGGGCCGCGGCGTCCAAAGTCTTGAGTGCGGCCTTCACCCGCTGCTGCAGTGCGGCCAGCGCCTGGGCCTGGGTCTGGCCGCGGACCAGGTCCTGAATCCGCGCCTGTTGGTTCGCGAGTTCGCTGCTGGTCGGGAACAGCGCGAGACCGGCTTTCACATAAGTGTCCGCCGCGGCGAGGTCGGTCGCCTCTGCCGCCTTGGCTGCACGGTAATAGCTGTTGGCCAGGTAGGCGTATTTGGGGACCTGGCCGGGATCGACCTGTTCGAGGATGGCCAACAGCGCCGGGAGTGAGTCCTGCCCGCCATCCGGCAAGAGGGCGGCGTCCTGCTCGCGGGCCGCGGTGATGCGCTCGTCGAGGCTGCTCAGCACCCGTTCGTACCGCGCTTTGAGCTGGCTCTGCTCGTCGAAGATGGCCTTGGAGTCGGGAAACAGGCGGTCGGCCTGGGTCAGCAGCGCCTGCGCCTGGGTGTACTCGTAGTGTCCGGCATCCGGGTCGAAGGCGGCGCGGGCCTGGGTGATCAGGGCGCCGCGCACGCCATCCGCGGCGCCGGCCAGCAGCCCGGAGCGCACCGCGCTCGGCAGCCCCTCGATGATCGCCAGACGCTGCAGCACCGCGGACGGCGCGCCGGTCGCGAGCGTCGGCGCGAGCAGTTCGCGCACCCGCTCGAAGACCTGTGCTCTTACCGCGTCGGGCAGGTCGGCCGTCGTTCTCAGTGCGTGCTCACGCGCCCCGGGGTCCGTCCCCGCGATGAGATCGGCGAGCCGTCCGGCCAAGGCGGCGGTGAGGCGTCCGCGCACCTGTTCCGGCAGGGTCTCGGCGCGGGCGAGCAGCGTCCCCAACTCGGCCGGCAGGGTGGCCGCGACCTCCGCCAGCAACGCGGCTTCCTGCTGCCGGTCGAGCCAGGGATCGAGTCCCAGGAACCAGCCCAGGGTCGTGGCGCCGAGCACCCCGGCGGCGACCGCCCAGGGCCAGCGTGCCGGCCGGTGTCGCAGCTCGTCGATGAACTGTTCGACGCTCTGGCTGCGGGCGCTGCGCTCGAACGCCAGCCCGCGTTGCAGCCCGCGCCATTGACGGCTGTTGAGTTCCTTGATGGGGGCGGGTTTCAGGCCCTGGTCGCGTGCTTCGAGCGCGGTCGTCTTGCGGCCGAAGGGGCGCGTTCCGGTCAATAGCTCGTAGGTGACGATCGCCAGCGCATAGATGTCGTCGCGGGCGTCGGGGTCCTCGCCCAGCAGCATCTCGAGACTGGCATAGGCCGGGGTCAGAGCGCCCAGGCTGCCGGGGTCGTAATTGGTGGTCTCGTGGTCGCCCTCACCGCCGGTCGAGCGGGTGGCGCGGGCGATGCCGAAATCGAAGACCTTGACCTGATCACCGGCGCCGACATAGACGTTACCCGGCTTGAAGTCCGAGTGGATGATCGGGGGTTTATGGTGGTGGGCAGCGCCCAGCGCGCTGCCCATCTGTTTGACCAGATGAAAGGCCCGCGCGAACGGCATGCCGTGGGGACGACACTGGTCGCGGATGACCCGATCCAGCGGGTCGCCCTGGAGCAACTCCATGGCGATGAAATAATTGCCTTGATCGTCCTTGTCGAAGTCGTACAGATGAATGATGTTGGGATGGTTGAGCCGCTGCGTATTGGTGAATTCGCGGCCCAGTACCTTGATCGAGTCACGGTTCTGTTTGAACTTGTCGTTCAGCAGTTTGAGTGCGACATAATTTTGCTCGTCCTTCGCGAAGTCGACCTCCGCCTTGGCGAGATCCCGCGCCTTGAAGACCACCCCCATGCCGCCGCGGCCAAGCAGTTGCTCGAGCTTGAAGCGATTGCGCAGGAGGTCGCCTTCCCGCGGTTCCTGGGCCAGCGGCGGGTAGTCGTAACGGGTCGTCGCCGCGCTGCCGGATGGCCGCGACGACTGGCCGGCCGTGCTCGCCGGACCCGTGGCGGCTCCGGCCCCGGTTCCGGTGGGGACTTGCGAGGGGGTTGTCCCAGGGTCGGCCGGCGCGCTCGGGGCGGTGATGCGCGTGGCGTCGGCTGCCGCGGTCGCGGGGGTGGTGACGCGCGTGGCATCGATTGCGGACACCGGTGCCGACGGCGGTGGTGCGGCCGTGCGCCGGTCGGTCGTGGCGGTCCGGGTGCTCGGGATCACCACGGTCTTCTCTTCCGCCGTCTCCGCCGGCCCCGGAGTCACGGGACCGGTCTGCGCTTGCGGTGTCTCGCGGGGGATGACCACCGTGGCCTCGTTCGCACTGGTGATCGGGTCGTTCATTGGATCGCTCCCGGGGTGCTGGGGGCGCACGCGACCACCACCGTGACGTTGTCGCGTCCGCCCGCGCGCAAGGCACGGTCGAGCAGGTCGCGGCAGAGGGTCGCCGCGTCCCGGTCCTGGGTCAGGATGGCGGTGATCGCTTGCTCCGGTACCTCCTTGGTCAGACCATCGGTGCAGAGCAGGAAGCGGTCACCAGGCTCCACCGGGCAATAATCCATATCCACGAACAGCGTGTCGGCCGCACCGACCGCCCGCGTGATCACATTCGCCGCCGGATGCGCTTCAGCCTGGTCGCGACGCAAGCGTCCGTAAGTGATCAACTCTTCCACCTGGCTGTGATCCTGGGTGAGCCGTTCGCACCGGCCGTGCCGCCACCGATAAAGGCGGCTGTCGCCGACCCACAGGAAGACGGCGTAGGCACCCCAGGCCAGGAGTACGACCACGGTGCTGCCGATGGTGAGGCCGGCGTGCGCCGCGTCGGCGAGCGCGCGGAACTCGGCGTTCAGGTCGAGCAGGGTCGCCTCGGCCAGATCGACGCGGTCACTGAGCCGCTGCGGCAGCGTCAGGGCCGAGAAGGCGCGCACGATACCCGCGCTGGCCAGATCGCCCCTGGTATGTCCGCCCATACCGTCGGCGACCAGCCACAGCGTCGCGTCGGGGTGGACCAGGAAGGCATCCTCGTTGATCTGCCGCACTTTGCCGGTATCGGTCATTCCCTGCACGTTCCAGGATGGACCGGGGGCAGCGCGGGTGGGAGCGGGACTGGACTGAATCTGTGTCATCTCAACTTCCTGGGCGCGTGTCTGATCACCGCACGGTGCCGGTGTCGGCTGTGGCGCGCCCGTTGATCCGTTCCTCGCGATTCATGCGTGAATGCTACACCAGGCATCGTCGTCGCGGCCAGGCATCAGGGCCGTGCGCGATCCGGTACCGCGGGGAAATCCATCTGCCGACAAGCAACGCAGTATTTGTGTTCAGCGGGACTGCCTGACTATAATCGGGCAGCGCACTCGGCTTCGCGGGATGACGCCCCGCGATATTCAACCAGGAACAGTAAAATCGCCACAGGAGATCGTTGCATGGGAGGGCTATCCGCCGTCGCAGGTCAACCAGTCGGGCGCCGGTGGTCGCTGCCGCACGCCGTCTGGGTGGGAATCGCCTTGCTGTTGCTCGTCTGGACCGCGGTGGCCGCGCCGGCCGGCATCGACACCCCGCTCGGTCCCCGCGGACCGGATGCCGCGCCGGCCTTGAGCGTACCGCTGCCGCAGAGGCCGCCGCCGCCGCTGAGCACACTGGAAGTCTCGCCGAAGCGCGACCGCCTGCCCGACGAGGCTCAGGTCGAAGTCAAGCGCTTCATCGTCACCCGTTTGGTGCCGCGCGCGCGCCCCGGCGGGGCCTGCCATGAGGTGCTCTACGCCGACCTGTGCGGCCAGATCGTCGATGACCCGAAGTTGGATCAGCTGCTTGCCGAACTCCTGCGCAAGTTCGACCACCGTGCGTCGGTCTTCGACCTGGAGGACGTCGCCCTGCAAGTCACCCGCCACCTGCGCGGCCGTGACTATCTGCTCGACACCGCCTTTATTCCCCCGCAGACGGTCGCCGGCGGGGCGGTCAACCTCTACATCCTCACCGGCCGGCTCGGCAAGGTCAACGTCAAGGGCAACAAGCGTTATCGCAGCGACATCCTCGCCTGGCCCTTTGCGCCCCTGATCGGCGAGCCCGTGACCCAGGACGAAATCACCCACGCCATCCTGAACGTCTGGGACTACCCCGGTCTGGGCTTCGCCCAGCGTAAGGCGCGGGTCACCTTTACCCCCGGCGGGCGTACCGGCGAGACCGATATCGATCTCGAAGTGTTCGAGGACCCCCTGCCGATCAATCTGATCCTGTCCGCCGACAATGCCGGGTCGCAGTATTCGGGGGAGTACCGCACCCGTGCCGAGGTCGCGTGGAACAACCCCACCGGCGGTGCCGACCAATTGCTGCTGGGGCTCACCTATGCCTTCGAGCCCACGGGTAACGTTTATTACAACGTCGACTATCTGCGCCCCATCATCACGCCCGACTGGCAGATCGGCGTCGGCATCAACCGCAACGCCTTCGACCTCGGGGCCGACATCGAAGAGCTGGGCATCAGCGGCGTCAGCGAGCAGGCCTACATCATGCTCAGCCGGCTGTTCATTCAGAGCTTCCGTGAGCGCCTCGCGGTCGAATTGCGGTTCTCGCGGCAGAACGCCCTCACCGAGCAAGACAACGAACAAATCTCCAACGATCAACTCGCCCCCCTGTCACTGGGCGTCGATTACCTGACCACCGACCTCCTGCTCGCCCCTGCCGGGCGCGCCAATCAGACGCGGCTGATCGGCAACTACACCCATGGATTCGGCGATCTGTTCGGCTCGATGGCCGGCAGTGACGCCGAGGACTCCAGCCGGATCAATGCCGACGGGATCCACGCCGGGGCGCGCTACGACAAGCTGGTCGGCGGCGTCATCCGCAAACAAGCGCTGCCCTGGAACACCGACCTGTGGCTGCGGGTCAACGGTCAATGGAGCGCCGATTTCCTGGTGCCGCTCGAACAATTCGCCATCGGCGGCCCCAACAGCGTGCGCGCCTATCCCACCGCCGAATGGCTGTTCGACAAGGGTTGGTTCGCTTCGCTGGAGTGGGAGTTCGGCATCCCGTTCCTCACCCGGCTCGAAGCCAAAAAGCCCAATTGCTTCTATGTTCCCAAGTGGATGTCCTGCAACGCCCCCACCAAGCTCAGCGAGGCGCTGCGCCTGTCGCTGTTCGTCGATTTCGCCGAAGGCTGGCTGAACGATGCGCGCTCCGGCCAAGCCGATCACCAGGCCGTGACCGGCATCGGCGTCGGTCTCAAGTTCGAGGCGCGCAACCTGCGGATGAACCTGTCGCTGGCCACCCCGGTCGGCAGCCCGGTGCCGAGCAACGATCATGATCCGCAGATTTTCTTCAACATCGCCTACCAGCCCTTCTGAGCCTGGATGGGTCGCGCGCAGCGACACCCATCCGTGGGCCGGGTTCGGGATCTGCGTCGCCGCAGATGAGATTGGGGGCCTTGATCATAAAATCCGGCCACCGCGCAATCCGCACGGTCGCCGGTCCGCACAGCGGACCCTACAGGTCACGGTGTTACCGTAGGGTCCGCTGTGCGGACCGTTCGCTCGCTCCCACGCTGGAGCGTGGGAGCCAGAGTACCTGGGCTGGAGTGACGGGCTGTCCGGGCATTTCGCCACCAGTGTCCGGTCCTCACCCCAACCGACGGGATTGCGTTGATTGCGCGCCCGGGCGGAATCTTTGCCCAATCTCGGATGGGGTGCCAAGGCTGACGCCTTGGACTTCAGGCCGAGCGATCTTTTGTTGACCCGGCGCCGCGGTTCGCGCGCCGCACGTGACGGTAACGACTGACCTCAAGGAGACCCGCTATGACATCCGCACCTCGCACCCACAGCCCCGCCCTGTCCACCGGCCTGGTGCCCGTACCGGCCGCATTCAAGGAGCGTGAACTGGCCCGACTGGTGCGGATCGGCCTCCTGGTCCCCCTGGCGCTCGGTGCCGCCCTGCAACCGGGGCTGCCCTGGGCCGCGCCGGCGGGCGGTCGGGTGGTCGGCGGCAGCGGCAGTATTCAGTCCGGCGGCAACCTCACCCAAATCCAGCAAGGCAGCCACCGGCTGGCCATCGACTGGCAGAGCTACCACGTCGGCGCCCAGGAGACCGTGCGCTACCTTCAGCCCTCGGCTTCCGCCGCCGCGCTCAACCGCGTGCTCGACGGCAATCCCTCGCAGATTCTCGGCCGCATCGAGGCCAACGGCCAGGTGTTCCTGATGAACCCGAGCGGGATCATCTTCGGCAACAGTGCGACCGTCAACGTCGGCAGCCTGGTGGCCGCGGCCATGGACATGGACAAGGCCAAGTTCATGAACGGCATTTACGAAATGGGTGTCCCGGCGGGGATCGAACCCGGCATGGTCGTCAACCAGGGCCTGCTGGAGGCCGCCACCGGCGGTTCGGTCACGCTGGTCGGCGGGGCGGTCAAGAACGAAGGCGCCATCATCGCCAAACTCGGCCAGGTCAATCTGGGGGCCGGGCGGCGTGCCGTCGTCGACTTCGAGGGCAACGACATCATCCGCTTCGCGGTCGACGGTGAGTTGACCGCCAACACCCATCAGGTCGAGAGCGCCGTCAGCAACACCGGGACTATCGACGCCGCCGGCGGCACCGTGCTCATGACCGCCAAGACCGCCGGTGATGTCTTCACCAGCGTGGTCAACAACGCAGGCATCGTGCGCGTCGGCAGCATCGACACTCAGGGTGGCGAGATCCGGCTCACCGGCAGCGGCGGTCTGGTGCGCAACAGCGGCACCCTGGACGCCTCCGGCACGACCGGCGGCAAGGTCAGCGTCAAGGGCCTCAGGATCGACCACACCGGGCGCATCCTCGCCGAGGGCCGCGGTGGCGCCGGCGGTCAGGCCGTGCTCGAAGCGGTGGACACCACCACCGTCTCCAAGGGCGGGGTGATCTCGGTGCGGGCCGCCGCCGGCAGGGGCGGCAGCGCCGATGTGCTGGGCGAGCGGGTGGCGCTGCGCGATCAGGCGCGCCTTGATGCGAGCGGGAGCACCGGCGGCGGCAAGATTCGCGTCGGCGGTGACTATCAGGGCAAGAACGCGGCGGTGCGCAACGCCCGCAACACCGAAGTCGGCGCCGGTGTCACCATGGCGGCCAATGCCGGCGCGCGCGGCGACGGCGGCACCGTCATCGTCTGGGCGGACGGCGACACCCGCTTTTCCGGGGCCATCAGCGCCACCGGCGGCAGCGGCGGCGGCAACGGGGGCATGGCGGAGGTCTCGGGCAAAGAAACGCTGGACTTTGCCGGCACGGCGGATTTGCGGGCCTCGGTGGGGACGACCGGGACGCTGTTGCTGGATCCAAGAAATGTCATCATTGATGCTACGCTGGCTGGCACCCTTAAGACAGCTCTGGGGACAGCGAATGTGGTGGTGTCAACTGTCACTCCGGGCGACTTTGCTGGAACCATCACCGTCGCCGCGCCGATCACGGCACCTGAGAGTGATAACAGTCTCACGCTCAGTTCGCACAGCGATATTATCCTCGATGCCGATATTGACTTTTCGGCGGCTGGTACAGGCAATCTCGCTTTAGCGGCCAATCTTGTTGATACCAGTTTCGGACGGATCATCAACGGGACTGCCGGTGGTACCATCACGATGAACGCGGACCGGCAGCTTCAACTGATCGCCGACGGCGGCATTGGGACCAGCGATTCGCTGATTCAAACCGCTGGGATGGTCAATTTTGCGGCTACAACGGTCAAAGGCGGCATCTTCATCAACAACACGGGCGGTGGGCTTACGGTCACGGAGGTGACCGGTCCTTCCACCGGTACATTTATCCCTGGCATTACTTCGCTTCCTGCGCTTCCTGCCAATACCACGATCGGTGTTACGGTGACGGGTCTGGTTTTCACGTCCGTCCCCCCCGATCCGACTCCGACTCCGTTGGGTGGCGATATCGTTTTGACGACTGACGGCATTCTTACGCTGAATAAATCAGTCACAACGACAGGTCGTTATACGGACACCGCCAACGCCAGACAGTCCGCGATCACGCTGACGAGCGAGACTGGAGGCATTGTACTTGGTGGAAATGTCACGGTCGCCACCAGCGGCAACGGTGGCGGCGACATCACACTGAACGGAACAGTGAATGGTGCGAAGGCGTTGACCCTTCATGCCGGGCAGGACGGAATCATTAAAGCCAATGGGAACATCGATGCCACTACCCTAACGGTGACCAAGAGCGGTGGGGCGACCTTCGCCGGGATCACGGCGACCAAACTCGTCCTCACGGATACCGCCGACACCAAGACCATCACGATCAATGGCGTCCTGGATGTCGGCACCCTGACCACCTCCACCACCGATGGCTACAATCTGGCACTGCTCGGCGGCGGCACCGTTGTTGATGCCACCACGATCGCGAACGGCGGCACCCTGACCCTGGGCGACGCGGGCACGACCCTGACCTTCACCAACGGCCTGACGGCCGATCCCACCGGTGCGCTCACGCTCGCGGGCACCATTCAGACTACGAATGCGGCTATCAAATTCAACAAGGCGCTGACGTTGGCGGGGGACGTGGTGCTCAACAGCGGGGACGGGGCCATCACCTTGGAGGGCAAGGTCAACGCCGCGACGGCCGGCCAGCAGGGCCTGACCCTGACCGGCAAGGGACTGACCACCATCAAGGAGGCGATGGGCGAGACGGCGCTCAAGTTCCTGACCGTGAACGGCGAAGGAGACACCGAACTCGCCGCCAACATCACCACCAGCGGCGGCGGTGAGATCAAGTTTGCCGATGCCCTGATCCTGACCGCGGATGCGGTGCTCAATAGTGGGGACGGGGCCATCACCTTGGAGGGCAAGGTGAACGCCGAGACGGCCGGCCAGCAGGGCCTGACCCTGACCGGCAAGGGACTGACCACCATCAAGGAGGCGATGGGCGAGACGGCGCTCAAGTTCCTGACCGTGAACGGCGAAGGAGACACCGAACTCGCCGCCAACATCACCACCAGCGGCGGCGGTGAGATCAAGTTTGCCGATGCCCTGATCCTGACCGCGGATGCGGTGCTCAATAGTGGGGACGGGGCCATCACCTTGGAGGGCAAGGTGAACGCCGCGACGGCCGGCGAGCAGGGCCTCACCCTGACCGGCAAGGGCCTTACCACCATCACGGCTGCGCTGGGCGAGACGGCGCTCAAGTTCCTGACCGTGAACGGCGAAGGAGACACCGAACTCGCCGCCAACATCACCACCAAGGGCGGTGCGATCAGGTTCGATGACGCACTGAGGCTGACCGGCAACGTCACCCTCGACACCACCAAGGACGCGACGGACGGCGCCGACATCACCCTGGCGGGAGTCAGCGGCAGCGACCTCGACAGAACCCTGACGCTCAACGCCGGCACCGCGGGCATCGTCGGCACCGGGACCATCGGCACCAACATCGGCACCCTGACCCTGACCAACAGCGGCGGAGCGACATTTGCCGGGATCACGGCGGGGACACTCGTCCTCACGGATACCGCCGACACCAAGACCATCACCGTTACCGGCGCGCTGAATCTCGGCACCCTGACCACCACGACCAAGAGCTACAACCTGGCCCTGCTCGGCGGCGGTACCGTTGGTGGAGTCACCAGCATCGCCAACGGCGGCACCCTGACCTTGGGCGACGAGAGCACGGACGTCCTGACCTTCACCGGCGGCCTGACAGCCAATCCCACCGGTACGCTCACGCTCGCGGGCACGATCAAGACCACGAATGCGGATATCAAATTCAACAAGGCGCTGACGCTGGCGCAGGATGTGGTGCTCAACAGTGGGGACGGGGCCATCACCTTAGAGGGTAAGGTAGACGCTACCACGGTCGGCGGCCAGGGCCTCACCCTGACCGGCAAGGGCCTTACCACCATCACGGCTGCGCTGGGCGAGACGGCGCTCAAGTTCCTGACCGTGAACGGCGAAGGAGACACCGAACTCGCCGCCAACATCACCACCAAGGGCGGTGCGATCAGGTTCGATGACGCACTGAGGCTGACCGGCAACGTCACCCTCGACACCACCAAGGACGCGACGGACGGCGCCGACATCACCCTGGCGGGAGTCAGCGGCAGCGACCTCGACAGAACCCTGACGCTCAACGCCGGCACCGCGGGCATCGTCGGCACCGGGACCATCGGCACCAACATCGGCACCCTGACCCTGACCAACAGCGGCGGAGCGACATTTGCCGGGATCACGGCGGGGACACTCGTCCTCACGGATACCGCCGACACCAAGACCATCACCGTTACCGGCGCGCTGAATCTCGGCACCCTGACCACCACGACCAAGAGCTACAACCTGGCCCTGCTCGGCGGCGGTACCGTTGGTGGAGTCACCAGCATCGCCAACGGCGGCACCCTGACCTTGGGCGACGAGAGCACGGACGTCCTGACCTTCACCGGCGGCCTGACAGCCAATCCCACCGGTACGCTCACGCTCGCGGGCACGATCAAGACCACGAATGCGGATATCAAATTCAACAAGGCGCTGACGCTGGCGCAGGATGTGGTGCTCAACAGTGGGGACGGGGCCATCACCTTAGAGGGTAAGGTAGACGCTACCACGGTCGGCGGCCAGGGCCTCACCCTGACCGGCAAGGGCCTTACCACCATCACGGCTGCGCTGGGCGAGACGGCGCTCAAGTTCCTGACCGTGAACGGCGAAGGAGACACCGAACTCGCCGCCAACATCACCACCAAGGGCGGTGCGATCAGGTTCGATGACGCACTGAGGCTGACCGGCAACGTCACCCTCGACACCACCAAGGACGCGACGGACGGCGCCGACATCACCCTGGCGGGAGTCAGCGGCAGCGACCTCGACAGAACCCTGACGCTCAACGCCGGCACCGCGGGCATCGTCGGCACCGGGACCATCGGCACCAACATCGGCACCCTGACCCTGACCAACAGCGGCGGAGCGACATTTGCCGGGATCACGGCGGGGACACTCGTCCTCACGGATACCGCCGACACCAAGACCATCACCGTTACCGGCGCGCTGAATCTCGGCACCCTGACCACCACGACCAAGAGCTACAACCTGGCCCTGCTCGGCGGCGGTACCGTTGATACGGCCACCACCATCGCCAACGGCGGCGCCCTGACCCTGGGCGACGCGGTCGGCGACACCTTGACCTTCACCGGCGGCCTGACCGCCAATCCCACCGGTGCGCTCACGCTCGCGGGTACCATTCAGACCACGAATGCGGCTATCAAATTCAACAAGGCGCTGACGCTGGCGCAGGACGTGATTCTCGCCAGCGGCGGCGGCGCCATCACGCTGGCGGCGGTCAATGCCAAGGTCGCCGGCGGGCAGGGTCTGACCCTGAACAGCGGCGACGGCGTCACGACGCTCGGCGGCGTGATCGGCGCCACCGCGCTCAAGCACCTCATCACGGATGCCGGAGCCGGTGCCACGGAACTCGGGTCCAATGTCAGCACCACCGGCGCCATCACCTTCGCGGACACCTTGACGCTGGCGCAGGACGTGGTGCTCGCCAGCGGCGGCGGCGCCATTACGCTGGCGGCGGTCAATGCCAAGGCCGTCGGCGAGCAGGGCCTGACCCTCAACAGCGGCGCCGGCGTCACGACGCTCGGTGGTGTGATCGGCGCCACCGCGCTCAAGCACCTCACCACGGATGCCGGGACCGGTGCCACCGAACTCGGGTCCGATGTCAGCACCACCGGCGCCATCACGTTCGGAGACAACCTGAAACTGCTCGGCAACGTCCTCCTCGATACCACGAAAGGCGCCGCGACCGGTGCCGCGATCAATCTGGCATCCGTCTCCGCCGACGCTGCGGCGAACAACCGCACGCTGACCCTGAACGCGGGTACGACGGGTGTCGTCAAGGCGACGGGGGGGATCGGCACCCAGGCCAACGGGGCGCTGGCTGAGTTTAAGTTGACCAACAGCGGCGGAGCGACATTTGCCGGGATCACGGCGGGGACACTCGTCCTCACGGATACCGCCGACACCATCACCGTTACCGGCGCGCTGAATCTCGACACCCTGACCACCACGACCAACGGCTACAACCTGGCACTGCTCGGCGGCGGCACCGTTGGTGGACTCACCACCATCGCCAACGGCGGCGCCCTGACGCTGGGCGCCGCGGGCACGACCCTGACCTTCACCAACGGCCTGACGGCCAATCCCACCGGCGCGCTCACGCTCGCGGGGACCATTCAGACCACGGATGCGAATATCACCTTCAATAAGGCGCTGACGCTGACGCAGGACGTGAAGCTCAATAGCGGCGCCGGTGCGATCACCTTGGTCGGTGCGGTGGATGCCGCCAACCCCGGTGTTCAGAGCCTCACCCTGACCGGCAAGGGACTCACTACCCTCGGCGGTGCCTTGGGCGGGGGGGGCAAGGCGCTTGAGTTCCTCACCGTGAACGGCGACGGAGAGACTCACCTCGCCGCTAACGTCACCACGCAGGCCGGTGCGATCACGTTCGAGGATGCGCTGGTTCTGACCGACGACGTCCAGCTCGCCAGCGGCGGCGGTGCCATCACCTTCATGAGCACTGTGGACGGCAGCACCGCGGGCAGCGAGAACCTGACACTCACCGCCGGGGCCGGTGACATCCGCTTTGATAATAAAGTTGGCAGCAAGTTTGAACTGGGTGCTATCGACATCGACAGCGCCGGGAACCTTGCTGCGGCGGCCATGACCGCGGTCAAACTGGAGGCGAGCGCAACGGGTACAGCAACCCTGACGGGTAATCTCAAGCTGAGTGGGGAGGGCGGCGTGGATATCACCGCCAATCAGTTCATCTTGAGCATGGATTCGGTCGAGACCACGTTCAATGATCCCAATGATCCGACCAAGCACGCCGATATCCGCTTCGCGGGAGACACCGAGCTGACGCGCTCGATGGACTTTACGGTTGCAGGAAAAGAGAGTGATATCAATCTATTAGGAGATTGGTCTTCCATGGGCGCTCCGCACGGCTCGAACGGTTGGACACTGACGCTCACGTATGTCGATGGCGACTTTGTCAAGCCAACTGTTGCGGAGTCCGGGCCGACCTCGATCCGCTTCGTACAGAACATCGGTCTCGTGCTCGACCCCTACTATCTGATTCCCGATGCCGGATTGGTCTTCAATGGTAACGTCAGGTTGATCCACAATGTGATTTTTGCCCAGGAACGCAACCTAACGAACCCCATCAAGGGTGCCCTGGTGTTCAAGGGACTTGTCATCACCAGCGGCGGCGCCTGGGCACTGACCATTGGCGATCTGTTTCATGACGCATTGGACGACCAACGCATCGGCGATATGTTCGGAAACGTCGAATTTCACGCGAAAATCGGCGACCTCACCCCGCTGGGCGCGATCACCATCGCGACCGAAAAGGATGTGATTTTCCGTTCAACGCTCGACGTCGCCAGCCTGAACGTCGTCGCCAACAGCACGACCTTGGGTGGTGACATCACCACGACCGATACCGTGACCGGTGTCGGCATCACGAGCAGAACCAGCACGGTCTTGACCGCTGATCGCACCATCAATGCCGGGGCCGGCCCCATCCGCTTCACCGGAGCGGTCGAGGGCTCGACACCGGGTGCCCAATCACTCACGCTCAATTCGACCGGCACGACCACGATCAACGGCAGCGTCGGCGCAACAACGGCCCTCAAGAGCCTGACGACCGACAGCGGCGGCGGCACCTGGCTCGGGGGCAACGTCACGACCCGAGACGGCGCGATCACGCTCAACGATGCGCTGACCTTGACCGCCGACGCCGTCCTCGCCGCCGGCAACGGCGCCATCAACCTGCTGGGGATCAACGCCGCCGGGGCCGGTCAGCAGGGCCTCACGCTCAACAGTACCGGAATCACCACCCTCGGCGGCCTGATCGGGAATCAGGCGGCGCTGAAACAGCTCATCACCGATGGCGATCCAGCCGCGATCGGCGGTTTCACCCGACTCGCGGCCGACGTGACGACCCTGGGCGGCGTGATTGCATTCAACGATGCGCTGACGCTGACCGCCGACGTGATACTTGCCGGCGGTGCGATCACCCTGGCGCAGGTCGACGCCCAGGACGCCGGTCAGCAGCGTTTGACGCTGAACAGTCAGGGTGTGACAACGCTCGGCGGGATCATTGGCGGAACCAATGCCCTGGAGAGCTTGACCACCGATGGCGGCGGCAGCACGCGGCTTGGGGCGAGCGTCAAGACCCAGGGTGGGGCGATCCGCTTCGATGATGCGCTGATACTGACCGGGGCTCTGACCCTCGATACCAGCAGCGGGGTGCCGGGCGGTGCCAATATCGATTTGCGTTCGGTGGATGCCGATGCCGCGTCAGCGAACCGCACCCTTACCCTGCGGGCCGGGTCTCAGGGTCGGATTGGTGTGACCGGGAGTATTGGTGCGGTCCAGGCGCTGACCGGCTTGACCCTGGTCAACAGTGGGAGTGCCGATTTTGCCGCGATCAAAGCGGGCACGCTCGACCTGCAGGACACGACCAGCACCATCATTGTCAACGGCGGACTGGATCTCGCCAACCTCATCACGGCGGCGGAGGACTACAACCTGGCCCTGCTGGGCGGCGGCACCGTCGGCGCAGCCACCACGATTAAGAACAAGGGCGTGCTGACCTTGGGCGATGGCGGTGACGGTTTCACGTTCAGCGGCGGTCTCACCGCCATCGCGCCGAGCGCGGTCAAGCTGGGCGGGACCCTGGCCAGTCTCGGTACTGCCGGGATCGAACTGGGCGCCGTCGCGGTCACCAACAACAGCACCGTCGGCGGTGTCGGCACCGGCGCGCTGACCCTGGGCAACGCGACCCTGGCCGATGATGTGACCTTAACCGTCGGCAGCGGCGCGGCCAATCGGGTGACCCTCGGCACGGTCACCGGCACGGCCGGCGGCCCGGTTTCCCATCTGACTTTCAACAGCACCGGCACGGTGAACGTCGACGCCATCGGCAGCGACATCGGCACCGTCACTCTGACCAACAGCGGGGGCGCAACCTTCGCCGGAATCACGGCGGGTAAGCTCGCTCTGCAAGATACCAAGGGCGGAATTCAGGTCAGGGGCAACTTGACGCTCAATGAGCTGACGACTGCAGATAAAGGCTACGATCTGCTGCTGCTCGGCGACGCCAATTCAGTCACCAAGGCCGTGACGTTCCTCAACTCCGGCATTCTGACCCTGGGCGATGCGCCGACCGATACCAGCCGATTCCATGGCGGTCTGACCGCGACGACGCCCGGTACGATTCAACTGGCGGGAACCATCCAGACCACGGGCCAAGCAATTACCATTGGGGATGCGGGTTCGCCGATCGTATTGATGGCAAACGCCTCGCTCGACACGACCGTCGGCGGCGGCGATGGCGCCATCACCCTGGGCGGGTCGGTGAACGACAAGGATAGATCGGGGACCAGCAGTCTCACGCTGACGGCCGGGACCGACGCGGTCGTCTTCAAGGCCGATATCGGTACCACGAACCCGCTTGCCGCGGTCAAGATCGCGAGTGCCGGCAGCGTGACCCTCGCCGGCATCACGGCCGATACCCTGAATGTCGGGACGCTGGCGCCGCACGTCGGCTCGCTGACCGTCGCCGGAAATCTTAAGGTCAACACCTTGACCACAACGACAAGTCCATACAACCTCGCATTCCTGGGAAGCAAGAATGAGATCACGAACAGGGTGACCTTCAATAATTCCGGAATGCTGACCCTGGGCGATGCGCCGACCGATACCAGCCGATTCCATGGCGGTCTGACCGCGACGACGCCCGGTACGATTCAACTGGCGGGAACCATCCAGACCACGGGCCAAGCAATTACCATTGGGGATGCGGGTTCGCCGATCGTATTGATGGCAAACGCCTCGCTCGACACGACCGTCGGCGGCGGCGATGGCGCCATCGCCTTGGGCGGGTCGGTAAACGACAAGGACAACGCGGCGACCAGCAGTCTCACCCTAACGGCCGGAACCGACGCGGTTGTCTTCGGGTCCGATATCGGTGCAATAATGCCGCTTGCCGCGGTCAGGATCGCCAGTGCCGGCAGCGTGACCTTTGCCGGCATCACGGCCGATACCCTGGATGTCGGGACGCTGGCGGCGACCGTCGACTCGCTGACCGTGGCCGGGAATCTCAAGGTCAATACCCTGACCACCTCCGGCCGGATTGCCAACCTTGCCCTGCTCGGGTCCGCCAACGAGGTGACCGAACAAGTCACCTTTAATAACTCGGGCATCCTGACCTTGGGTGATGCGCAGACCGATACCAGCAGCTTCCACGGCGGTCTGACCGCGACCAGCCAGAGCACCATCCGGTTGGCCGGTAACCTCCTCACGAGCAATGATGCGATCGTTCTGGGCGGCGTCGGCACCACTGTCAGCTTCACCAAGAACACCTTGCTCAGCAGTGGCGGGGGCGCGATTACCCTGCGCGGTAACCTCAGTGGCGGAAGCCTGACGGTGCAGGCCGACTCCGGAACGGTTCAAATCGAAACCACCGGAACCCTCGATCCGGTGGGCAGCATCGCGGCCCGCGAGTTGCGGGTCATCGGTGCCGCCGGCGTCGGCGCGGTGGGTCGGCGATTGGCGACGCGGGTCGGCAATCTGGCTCTGACCGACGTCCGGGGTTCAGCCTTCTTGCAGAATTCCGGCAATTTGACCTTCCTGAATTCGAACCTCGCCGGTGATTTGGACTTGGTCAACGCTGGAACAGTGGCCCTGCAACAGGTGCAGACGCCTGGCCAGGTGACGCTGACTGCGGCCGGCGGGCTGACGGATGCCAATGGCAGCGCCACCAATCTGGTCGCCGACCGGTTGGTCATCAACGGCGGTGCCGCGGTTGCGACCAGCCAGGATGCGCTCGAAACCCAGGTGAGACAGCTTCAACTGACCACCGGCGCCGCGGCTATCACCAATACAGGGTCGTTGCAGGTGGCGGACTCCCAGGTGAGCGGACGGCTCGCGCTGCGCAGCAGCGGCGATCTGGTACTGAATGCCATTGCGGCCGGCGGGCAGTCGGTCGCGCTGCATGCGGGCGGCGACATTTTGGATGGGAACGGGATCGGTACCAATCTGACCGCTGCCGACTTGAGTTTGAGCGCTGGGGGCGGGATTGGCGTGGCCGACCTGTTGGATACCGCAGTGTCCACTCTGGGGTTTACCGCCGGGGGGGCGGCACGCATCGCCAATCAAGGCGCGTTGCAGGTCAGTGGTAGAGCGGGTGCCGTGGAGTTGAGCGCGACCGATCTGCTGCACGTCATCGGCGAGGGCATCAGCGGCGCCTCCGGGGTTGACCTGCGGGCCGATCAATTGCTGACCGTTGATGCCCCGCTCAGCACCAACAGCGGGGTTCTGCAACTCATCGGTGCGATGGGCGTGAATCAGAACGCGGATTTGGCGGTGACGGGGGGCGGAGGTGAGATCTATGTCTACACGACACTGGTGGATTTCAACATCAACCAGTCCTTCGTCGGCGGTGCCATCACCATGGCGCCGGACACCAGTACGCGAAACCTCGGCGGCAGCATTGAATACGCGGCAGCCAATACAGTGACATTGGGGACACTGGAGGGCAAGACGGTGACGGTGACCGCCGTCAATGGCGACGTGATTGCGGCTGATCAGACCTCCGCGATTTATGCCGACGTGGCGACCATTCAGGCACTCGGCGGCAGCATCGGTGCGGGTCCGACCGAACCGCTGCGTTTCGGTGGTAACGCCCAGGAAATCAATCTGGCCTTCGACGGCCAGGCCTATGTGGACTCGATCGACGGCCGTCCGCTCGATGCCATTGCCCAGCGGGCGGATTACGCGGAGTACTCGCTGACGCCCGGGGGTGGGGTCGAGGACTCGCTGATCCGGCGATTGATGAGCGGCGGTAATCTGGTGGTGTTGAGCAGCGCGGCGCGCGATGCGTCGGGGCAGAGTCAGCGCACCGGCGAGGACGAGCCGGAAGACGTCAATGAGTCGCTGTTGCGCGGGGAGCAGGAAATCAACACGGTCGAGGGCGTGGGTGTGCAATTGCCCGCCGACCAATTGGAGGAGGCGGAAGGGGAGACCGCGGTGGTCGCCCCCAGTCGTCCGGCGGGCGGGGATGGGGCATGGCGGGAGGCGGACCAGGCCGCCGCCGCGCGGGGTCGGGTGGCACCGGCCGCGCTGGACGCCCTGCGCTTGCCGCCGCGCGGGATCGAGATCGCGTGGCGCGGCCCGTTGGTCCCGGTGACACGGGGTTCTTACCTGTCGTCGCCGCCGCTGCCGCGATGACCCGAGTCTTAATTACAAGCCTTCGGACGCGATAACCGGATGTAGGGGCGGGTTTCAAACCCGCCCCTACTAGGGTCTGTCGGGATATCAGGTACGAAGGCTATCAATCCGCGCGCACGGTCGTCGGTCGAACCGAGGTCCGACTGTTGTTGTGCGCGTTTCCGGCGCGTCCTCGCCGTGTCAGGCGCCGGCGCCGCTGAACGTAATGGACTCCATCACCGCGTCGAACACGGGCTTGCGCCGGGTCAGATCGTCGAAGGCTGAGGACTTGACCGAAACGGATTTTCCTCCCTTCTGCATGATGGTGTGCAAGGCCCGATAAGTGACGCCGTCGGCGTCGCTCGCCCGCACCACGATCTGCGCTGCCTGCTTGTCGGCAACCGGCAGGCGGATCGGTCCAGCCTCGAGTGTGGCAGCCGGATCCAAGCCGTCTTTCAGGACCTGCGTCAGCGCCTTGTCATCCGTCGGCAAGGTGCCCTTGTGCGGCGATACGAGCATCAGCGCCCCCCGCTCACGCTTGCCTTTGGTGGGATAGTCCTCGGAGAACAGGGCGATGACGCCGCCTGTCATCAGTTGCTGGGTCCAGCCGGCCGGGAGCGTGAGCGTGATTCCCAGGTCCTCGTAGGTGTATTGCGACCCTCCGGCGATCAGGGCGCCGACTGGTACCGGGGCGCCGGCCGGCGCGGCCGGTGGCAGCGGTGGGACTGTTGATATCGCCGCCGCGGGCGGCGCGACCGGTGCGGTGGCGGCGGGGGTGCTGAGCGCCGGGGGTGGTGCCGACAGCGGTGGAGCGGCCTCGGCGGCGGGCAGCGGCGGGGTGTTGATCACCGGGACCTCGGCCGGCGGCGGGGCCGGCGCAACGCCGGGGTCGACGGGTGCCATACAGCAACCAGCCAGCAATGCGGTTGCGCAGAGGGTCGGAATGAATTCGCTTCTCATAGAGGAGTCCCTGGCTCGTGACGGATCGTTCAACCTGAATTCGCGTATGAACGCGGATAACGGCTAGAGTTTCTCCAGCGCTTTCAGCAGTTCGGCATCGCCCTCTGGTGGCGGTGGCGGGGGCGGGAGCGCGCTGCGCTGCACCAGAATCGTGCTGACGCCGCGTGACGGTGAGCCGTCCAAAACAAAGCGATATTCGAATTCCAGGTCTTGCAGCTTGATCACCGCACCGAGCTTCGGTTTGAGCGTTGGTCCATTGGTCGTGTCGATGGGCTGCTGGTCGTAAGCGGCCCGCGCCAGCGACTGCATGGCGCCGGTGAGCAGGCGCTCGTCGAGCGGTAGGGCGGGGCTGAAATGGCCTGCCGCGGCATTGCTTTCGTGCAGGGTGTAATGCATCAGATGGGCGCCGTAGAGGCTGACTCCGGATCGTTTGTCCGGTGCCGCGGGCGGACTGGACGCGGTGTCCGTCCCGTTTGCCTCGCCGGTTGCCGCGGCCACCCCGGGGGCCAACATGACGGTGATGGTGAGAACCCTAATCAGCGAATTCACTTGTGCTCGCTCCTGTGTCCCTAGGCTGCCGCGTTCGATATTCAATCATTGACGTGCCATGCGGGCGAGTCCGCGTCGCCACGCCGGCACGCGTCGTCACACGGTTGGGGTGACGCTCAGTTCAGTCCGCACATGCCGCCCTGACAGCAGTTGCCGGTGGCGCAGGCCGGCAGCGGGGCGGCGCCGCTGCCGCGGCTGCTGCTGGAGATGATATTGCCGCCGGTGGCCAGGCGGTGGACCGGGGCTTCGGCCGGCGTGTCGCCGGTCGCTTGCCCGGCGCGTGCGCACAGTTCGCCCCAGGTGTGCAACTGCTCGCTCATGCGATGGCTGACCTCCAGCACGCGGCCATTGGTGTCGCAGCGATAGTCATAGGTCGGCATGGAATACTCCGTGGTCGGTCGATGGTCTCTTATTCTCCGGGATTATAGGCATCGCGTGACCGCGTGAAAACCCGTGTCTGTGGTTGTAAGAGGGCGCCCGCGATCGTGCGGATGCGGGCGTGCCATGCGGCCGGTCGCTGGTCGAGCGGTCAGCTCAAGGCCGGATATAGACATAACCCTGCGATTGCAGTTCGGCGATCTTGGTGACGCCGCCCTCGGGGACCACCGCGAAGCCCGGCAGCAATTCATCCAGGCTGAGTTTGAAGCCCTTGAGCGTGTTGCCGCACATCTCCAGCCCCACCCCTTCGTCCTTGAGTTTCGCCAGGCCGCCGCGTACTTTCTCGGTGGCCTCGACTTCATTGAAGGCAGTGATGGCGGGTCCGTGCACGACGAGCACGATATGCACCTTGTCCGGTCCGCCCACGCCGTCGATATGGTTCTGGATGTTGTTGAGTACGAAGGGAACTTTCTCGGCTTCGGAAACGTGGTAGACGACGTTGAGCTTCTGCTTCTCGGCGGCGAATGCCGTGGGCAGCGCGACAAGGGCGGCCAGGAGGGCGGCAATGATCAGCTTGTTCATGGGGGTAGCTCCGGTGATTGATTCGATCGTCTGGAGTCCAAGGCTTCAGCCTTGGCGCTCCGCACCAGCGCCAAGGCTGAAGCCTTGGACTCCGCATGGCGGGCGCCTCGCGTCCGGCCCAGGCTAGAGTTCCTCTGAGGCGAAGTCCGCCAGGCGCGAGCGCTCGCCGCGCATCAGGGTGATGTGACCGCCGTGGGGCCAGTGTTTGAAGCGGTCCACCACGTAAGTGAGGCCGGAGGTGGTCTCGGTCAAATAGGGGGTGTCGATTTGGCCGATGTTGCCGAGACAGACCACCTTGGTGCCCGGGCCGGCGCGGGTGATCAGCGTCTTCATCTGCTTGGCAGTGAGGTTCTGCGCCTCATCCAGAATAATGTATTTGTTGAGAAAGGTGCGCCCGCGCATGAAATTCAGCGAGGAGATGCGGATGCGGCTCTTCATCAGGTCATTGGTGGCGGCGCGGCCCCATTCACCGCCCTCGGGGCGGGTCAGGACTTCCAGATTGTCCATCAGGGCGCCCATCCAGGGGGTCATCTTCTCCTCTTCGGTGCCGGGCAGGAAGCCGATGTCTTCGCCGACCGGCACCGTTACCCGGGTCATGATGATCTCTCGGTAGAGACTGCGGTCCAGGACCTGGGTCAGACCGGCGGCGAGCGCCAGCAGGGTCTTGCCGGTGCCGGCGGTGCCCAGCAGGGTGACGAAATCCAGCTCCGGGTCCATGAGCATGTTCAGGGCGAAGTTCTGCTCGCGGTTGCGGGCGTTGATGCCCCAGACGCTGTGACGGGGCAGGCGGAAGTCCTCCACCACCTCGATGAGGGCCTCGCTTGCGCCGCGTTTCTCCCGTACGATCGCCTCGAAACCGCTGTCATCGGCGGTATAGAGACATTGGTTGGGGTACCAGTCGGCCACGTCCGGACCACTGATGCGATAGTAGGTGCGGCCCTGTTCCTTCCAGGAGTCCATGGACTTGCTGTGGTGCTCCCAGAAGTCGGCGGGAAGCGGCTCCGCCCCGGTGTAGAGCAGCGCGGCGTCGTCCAGGACCTGATCGTTCGAATAGTCTTCCGCCGGGATGCCGAGCACCGCGGCCTTGATCCGCAGGTTGATGTCTTTGGAGACGATGATGACCTGGCGGTCGGGCCGCCGCTCGCGCAGGGCCTGGGCGGTGCCGAGAATGTTGTTGTCGGCCGAGGTGCCGGGCAGGGACTCGGGCAGCCGCAGTTCCAGCAACTGGGTCTGAAAGTACAGCCGCCCGGAGGCGGGCAGCACGATCCCGCCGCCGTTGGCCGAGGTGGGGCCAATGGGCAGGCCGGCGTCGATCTCGGCCTTGTCCGCGTTGCACAGGAGCTGATCCAGGAAGCGGGTCGCCTGACGGACGTTGCGGGCGACCTCGGACATGCCTTTCTTGCCGTTATCGAGTTCTTCCAGAACCACCATCGGCAGGAAGATGTCGTGTTCCTTGAAGCGGAAGATGCAGGTCGGGTCGTGCATCAGCACGTTGGTGTCGAGGACGAAGAGGCAGGTCTGGTCGTTTTCGCGTTTGATCATCGGGCGTAGGCGAGTCCGTGAACACGGGAATGCGTTAGGGTGAAATACGAAGGCACCTGAGCGTGCGGTGCCCGTATTCCGGATGGGCCGATGGGGCGGCGGCCTGTCCTGCCGGCGCTTGGGATCAAGTGCGCGATCAGGTCAGTGCCCGGGCGGCGGCGAGGACCTCGGCCACATGCCCCTTGACTTTGACCGCACGCCATTCGTGCCGCAGCACGCCGGCGGCGTCGATCAGGAAGGTGCTGCGCTCGATCCCCAGACTCTCGCGTCCGTACATCTTCTTGACCTTGATGACGTCGAACGCCCGACACAAGGTCTCGTCGGGGTCGGCGATCAGGTCGAAGGGAAAGTTCTGCTTGGCCTTGAAGCTCTCCTGCGCCTTGAGGCTGTCGCGCGAGGCGCCGAGGATCACCGTGGCGCTTGCCGCGAAAGCGCCGGTCATGGCGCGGAAGTCCTGGCCTTCCTGCGTGCAGCCGGCGGTGTTGGCCTTAGGGTAGAAATACAGGACGAGCGCCTTACCGCGGTAGGCGGAGAGCTTCAGGGTCCGGTCGCCGGTGAGCACGAGGTCCAGGTCAGGGACGGGTTCGCCAAGCTGTATGCTCATGGGGTGCTGCCTGTTGATCTGCGGGTTTGCTGGTGAATCCACCTGATGAGGGCGACTCGCGCCAATCCTAGCCGGCCCTGGTCGGTGCGCGGGGGCGACCGGGCGCCCCGCGCACGCGCGGTGGTCCGGTCCAGGTCAGCGCGGGCTTGGAAGCCCGCGCCACGGGGTCAGCCTTTCAGCGGCTCCAGGACTGCATCGAGATTGAGGCCGTCACAATAGTCCATGAACTCCTCGCGTAACCCGGCGATATGCATATCGGAGGGGATGCCGACGGTCATGTGCACCGAGAACATGGTGGTGCCGGTGTGGGCGGCGGCATAGGTCGTGGTCGCCATGTCTTCGATGTTGATGCTGCGCTCGGCGAAGAAGCCGGCCAGGGTGTTGACGATCCCCGGATGGTCCATGGATACCACGTCTACCGCATAGGGCAGCAGGTTGCGCCCGGTGGCACGCTCACCGGTGCGTTTGGTGATGATGGTCATGTTGAGCTGGCGCTGCAGCTCGGGGATGGCGTTCTCGATCTTCGCCAGGGTGTTCCATTTGCCCTCGACCAGGAGCATGGCGGCGAACTCCCCGCCGAGCACGGTCATGCGGCTGTCTTCGATATTGCAGCCGTGCTCCAGGATGGTTTTCGAGAGCATGTTGACGATGCCGGGGTGGTCCTCGCCGAGGGCGGAGATCACGAGGTAAGTCTTCTGTGTTGCCATGTCCGTAGAGTCGCGGTCTGGGGTTGCCGGATGAGCGGGCGAGTGTACCATGGGGCTTCGGTCGGTCGTACAGGGTCAGGCGCGCGGCAGCGGTTCCTGATTCGGGCGGCGGCACCCCGCGTGGTGCCGCCGGCGGATGCGCGTCCCCGCTCCCGGACGACCAACCGGATCAGGATGGCCGGATTGCTCCGTGATCCGCGCCGTGCAAGGGATACCAGGTGTCGTCGCGGGCCGCCGGTAAGCACTCGCGGCGCAGGCTGCGGAGCGCGTCCGCACCGCTCTTGCCGGCGGTCAAGGCGGCGAACGGGTTCTCGCTATCCAGCGCGTCGCCCAGTTCGGCATCGACCTGCTCCGGGTCTTCGCCGGCCTCCATGCGGCGGATCGCCTCGGCCATGCCATCGCCCAGCTTGAGGCCGGAGGCGTCGAACAGGCGCCGCATCAGGCGCGCCGCCTGCTTGGGGTCGGTGTCGTCGAGGCCCTCCAGCTCTCCGGCCATGGCGGCGAAGGCTTGCATCATGCGTTCCTCGTCGACTCCTGCCGGCAGTTCCTCGGTGTCTTGCGCGGCGGTCTCGGCGCGGCCCTTGCTTATGGCGAACAGGCTTGCCTGGCGCCCCAGCTCGGGTCGGCCGCAGCGCGGACAGTCCGGGCGGGTGGCGGTATCGACGCGTCGCGCGAAGAAATTGAAGATCGTGTGACAATCCGGACAATAGAACTCGTAGACAGGCATGGGTTGGGACCATTGGCGAGTAGGTGTAAGGCCGCGCGGGGCGGGTTGTGCGCGACGAACAGTATCCTCGATCGAGCAGGCGAACCACAAAGCGATGGTGATCCGCGCAATTTCCGAATCGACTCCCGCGCACTGGGGGCAACGTGGTCTCGGGCTCTGCCTCCTGGGGCTGGGGGTCGGGCTGCTGTGGGATTATCCGCTGGGACGGCCCTGGTTGGCCATCCTTGCGCTGGTGCTGGGAGCCGCCCAGTGGCGTGATCCACGGGCCTGGCTGATCGCCCTGCCGGTGCTCCTCGCCGTGGTGGACCTGGGTGCCTGGTCCGGCCGTTTGCTGCTCGGCGAGCAAGACGCCCTGTTGGCCATTCTGGCCGGTTCGGCCTGGGCGGCCGGACAGGCTTCAGGCAGCGGTGCGCACCTGCTGCGGCGCAGTTTCGTGCCGGTCTGGTTCCTGGCACTGGTTCTGCTGGTGGGTCTGGTGCGCGGTCTGTTCCCCCTGGCGGCACTGGATGCGAATGCCTGGAATGGGTATCTCAGCGGTTGGAACGCGCTGCGGGTCGCCAAAGGTCCGCTGTGGGCACTCGTGTTCTGGCCCCTGCTCGCCGCGCAGTTGAGCGCCGACCGGACGGCGACCGAGACGCGGCTCGCCGTCGGTTGCGCGCTGGCGCTGAGCGCGTTCGGCGGCTTGGTGCTCTGGGAGCGGGGCCTGCTCATCGACCTGGTCACCGCAACCAACCTGACCGGTCTGGCGGCGACCTGGCTCGACCTGTCCGGGACCTACCGGATCACCGGCCCGGTGTCGCAGATGCACCTGGGCGGTGAAGCGGTGGACGGTTTGCTGGTGCTGGCCTGGCCGTTGGCACTCTGGACCCTGCTGCGGGCGCGGCGCTGGCCGCTCGTCCTCTTAGGCGCCGCGGCCCTGGGATTGGCCGCCTACGCCCTCATGGTCACCTTTACCCGCACGACCTATCTGGCGGTCGGGGTGGCGTTCCTGACCCTGGTCTCGGCACTGACAAGCGCGGTCGCGGCCGGCCATGCCGGCCTGTCGGTCGGGCGCCTGGCGGCGACGGCCGGCTACCTGCTGGTCAGTCTGGCGCTGTTCCTGCTCGGCTACCGCTGGGGCGGCAGCCTGCTGCTCCTGGGCTATCTGCCGGTGATCCTGGGGGGGCTGGCCGCCGGTTTGAGTGTGCGTCGCGGCGCCTCGGCGGCGCTGCTCGGCGGGGGCTTGGCCGTGCTGTTCGCCGCGGGGGCGGCGCTGGCACTGCGGGCCATGTTGACCAGCCGCTGGAACGCGGTTGCCTTGGCTCCGGCGTTGGCGATCGTGCTGCCCTCGATTCTGGTGCTGGGGGTGGGCGGGCTCGCGGTGGGGCGGATGCTGCGGCCCCACCTGGGGTGGCGCGCGGCCGGCACACTCCTGCTCGGTCTGGGGTTGCTGCTGGCGACGGTGACCTTGAGTCTGTCGGGGTATCAGATTCAGGCGCGTGCGGCCACCGCCGGCCAGGACCTCAAGACGCGTCTGGCGCATTGGCAGCACGGTCTGTCGCTGCGGGCCGCGGCCCCGCTGACCGTCCTGCTGGGGGAGGGACTGGGCAGCTTCCCGCTGACCAACGTCACGAGCGCGGCCGATCACAGCGCGGGGATCTGGTTTTTTCCGCCGGCCGGCAGGTCCCCCTACCTGCGTCTGGCCGGGACCGGTGACCTGTGTTTCGGTCAGCGCCTGACCGGCCTGATCCCCGGGTCCTATCGGGTGCTGGTGCGGGCGCGCAATCCAGGGCGCAGCGCGGCCGGGCTGAAGATCAAGCTGCAACCGCGGCGCTTGCTGGAACCGGAGCGGTGGCAGCCGAGCACCCGTGAACTCGGCTTTCCACTCCCAGCGGGCGCCGCGGATTGGCAGGACCTGGCGGGGCGGTTCGACTTGGACGCGGCGTCCCTCCCGCCCTGGTACGATCCGCGAACCACCGTGTTCGTCTTGACCAACCAGGGCGCCGCCGGGAGTGTGATCGATATCGCGCGGGTCCGTCTGCTCGATCCCGCGGGGCGTGACCTGCTGGCGAACGGCGATTTCTCGGCCGGGGGCGATCGCTGGTTCGCCTTTAACGATTTCCGGCACCTCGCCTGGCATCTCAAGAACCTGTATGTCGCTCTCTATTTCGACCTGGGACTGCTCGGGTTGGCCGCGTTCGCGGCGTTGAGCGTCACCGCGCTGGGGCGGGCGTTCGGGCAGGCGCGGCGGGGGCACCTGTTCGGGGCCGCGTCGGCGGCGGCCCTGGTCGGTTTTCTGGTATTGGGTCTGACCGGCACCCTGCTGGATGTTCCGGCGCTCATGACCCTGTTCCTGCTGCTCGCGCTCTGTGCGCTCTGGCGTGAGCCCGCGCGCCGACGCGTTGCAATCCGCTCAGCGGCGTCGTCCGCGCCCCGACCGGACGGGGACGGACCAGGGCTCAGAGAAAGCCCAGCAGGATCTCCTGGGTCTCCTCGCGGCGGATGCGCGGTCCCAGGGTGGTGACCAGCCGGGCGGAGGCGGCGGAGGCCAGATCCCCCGCGCGCTGGCGGTCCCAACCCTGGGTCAGTCCATAGAGATAGGCCCCGGCGAACATGTCCCCGGCGCCGACGGTGTCGATCGCATCGACCTTGTTGCCGACGATGCGGATCAGCGTCCGGCCGTCCCAGACCAGGGCGCCTTTGGGCCCACGGGTGACGGCGAACTCACGACTCAGGGTCTTGAGATAATCGAGCGCGACGTCGAGACTGTCGGTGCCGGCCAGACCCATGGCCTCGGATTCGTTGGCGAAGATCAGATCGACACCGGGGCCGATCATGTCCAGCAGGCCGTCTTTGAAATAGGTGACCATGTTGGGGTCGGAGAGTGAGATGGCGGTGCGCACCCCGGCCGCCGCGGCGAACTCACGCGCCTTGATGGATGTCGCGCGGGCGCCGGGGGACGTGACCAGATAGCCCTCGGTGTAGAACCAGTCGGCGTCGCGCAGGGCGGCTTCCACCAGTTCGTTGTCGGAGAGGTTGCCGCTCACACCCAGGAAGGTGCACATGGTGCGGTCCCCGTCGGGGGTGATCAGCACCACGCAGCGGCCGGTGTGACCCTGATCCTTCGCGGTGTGGTGGTTGGTGTCGACGCCGCCCTCACGCAGATCGTGCATATAGAAATGGCCCAGTTCGTCGTCCGCCACCTTGCAGGAGTAATAGGCGCTGCCGCCGAACTGACTCAGGGCGATGAGGGTGTTGGCGGCCGAGCCGCCGGAGCCGCGCTGATGGTGATGCGCGGCGAGGTAGAGCATGATCTCGAGCTGCTTGGCCTCGTCCACCAGGGTCATGACCCCCTTGTCGATGCCGAGCGCTGCCAGGTCGGCATAGCCGATCTCGTATTCCATATCGACCAGGGCATTGCCGATGCCGTAAACGTGATAGCGCGCCATTGAAACTCCGGGATCAGGATATTGAATCCCGGCAGTTTACCTGAAGCGGGTTCCTGAGAAGAGTCTTGCGGGCGCGGGGAGAACATCGGTCTGCGACGCCGGAGACTCGCGTGGGCGATCAGCCTCCAACACGATAACCGGATGTAGGGGCGGGTTTCAAACCCGCCCCGACGCCAAGGCAATGTCGGCCTATCCGCAGGCTCATCAAGCAACCGTCGCGGTGGGCGCAGCGCTCGCCGCATCTTCGGTGTAATCTGCCGGTTGTGCCAGATCATCCGGGGACTCCAGACGATGCCAGACTCAGGTCGACTGCCTGCCGCACCGGACCAGGCGGTGAGCCGCCTCCAGGAGCGGCTGACGACACGCTATCAAGCGCGGATCAGCGGCGCCCTGGTACGCCCGGCAACCCCGGCGGCCTGGCTCGACCTGCCGCCCGAGCTCGCGCCTGGTCTGGCCGCGGCCCTGATCGCGCGCGGCGTTCCCCGGCTCTATGCCCACCAGCGCGAAGCATTCGACCTGGCGCGGGCGGGGCGACATCTGGTAGTCGCCACGCCGACCGCCTCCGGCAAGACACTCTGCTACAACCTGCCGGTCCTCGATGCCGTGCTGCAGGCCGGACGCAAGGCGCTCTATCTGTTTCCCACCAAGGCCCTGGCGCAGGATCAGGTGGCCGAGCTGACCGAACTGGGCCGGGCGCTCACGGCGGCCGGCGGCACCGGGATCCGTGCCTATACCTTCGATGGCGACACCCCCGGCGATGCCCGCAAGGCGGTGCGTACGCGCGGCGATCTGGTGCTGAGCAACCCGGACATGCTCCATCAGGCGATTCTGCCGCATCACACCAAATGGGCGCAGTTTTTCGAGGGTCTGGCCTTCGTGGTGGTGGACGAACTGCACAGTTATCGCGGGGTCTTCGGCTCGCATGTGGCCAATGTGTTCCGCCGGCTGCGGCGCATCTGCCGCTTCTACGGGGTGTCGCCCACCTTCATCTTCACCTCGGCCACCATCGCCAACCCGGCGGAGTTGGCGCAACGCTTGTGTGGTGAACCGGTGACCGCCATCACGCGCAGCGGCGCCCCGCAAGGCGAGCGCTCGCTGCTTTTGTGGAATCCGCCGGTGATCAATCCGGATCTGGGCATCCGCGCCTCCGCGCGTTCCCAGACCACCCGTATCGCCCGGATGGCGGTGAAGTCGGGGCTCAAGACGATTGTCTTTGCCCGTTCCCGCTTGATGGTGGAGGTGATTACCAAGTACCTCAAAGACGTGTTCGACAAGGACCCGCGCCGCCCGCCGCGGGTGCTGGCCTATCGCGGCGGCTATCTGCCGAGCGATCGGCGCGCCGCCGAGCAGGCGCTGCGCGCCGGCCGCGTCGATCTGGTGGTGAGTACCTCGGCGCTGGAGTTGGGGGTGGATATCGGCGCCCTGGACGTGGCGATCCTCAACGGTTATCCGGGCACCATCGCCGCCACCTGGCAGCGCCTGGGGCGGGCCGGACGGCGGCTGCGCCCGTCGCTGGGCGTGCTGGTCGCGACCAGCGACCCGCTCGATCAATATCTGGTCCGCCATCCCGAATTTTTCTTCGATGCTTCCCCGGAGCATGCGCGGATCCACCCCGATCAGCTCCTGATCCTGCTCGAACACGTGCGCTGCGCCGCCTTCGAACTGCCGTTCCGGGATGGCGAGCAGTTCGGCGCCGAGGATCTGCCGGAGATGCTCTCCTATCTGCGCGACGAGGGGGTCCTGCAGCGTCAGGGGGATCAGTGGTTCTGGGTGGCGGACAGCTATCCGGCCAATGCGGTCTCGCTGCGCTCGGTGGCGGAGGGCAATTTCGTGGTGATCGACACCACCGGCGGGGCTCAGACCATCATCGCCGAGGTCGACTGGTCCAGCGCCCCCGGCACTATCTATGTCGGGGCCATCTACATGATCCAGTCGCAGCCCTATCAGGTGGAGCGGCTGGACTGGCCGGGCCGCAAGGCCTTCGTGACCCGCACCCGGGCCGACTATTACACCGACGCCATCGACTATACCCGGCTCAAGATCCTGGACCGTTTCGAGGGACGGGCGAGCGGGACGGGCGCTGCACCGGGCGGGGTGGTGGCCCAGGGGGAGGTCCATCTGGTGCGCCGCTACCCCGGTTACAAGAAGATCCGCTATTACAGCCACGACAACATCGGCTACGGCAACATCGATCTGCCCGATCAGGAGCTGCACACCACGGCCGTCTGGTGGCAGGCGCAGCCGGCCGCGCTGGAGGCGTTGCTGCCCGACCGTCAGCAAGCGATCGAGGGGTTTTTGGGTGCCGCCTATGCCCTGCATCATGTGGCCGCGCTGCGCTCCATGGCCGAGCTGCATGATCTGGGACGGGCGGTGGGTGACGGGCAGGGAACCTGGTTTGCGGTCACCGGCAACGACGGGCGCGGTCACTTGCGCGGACCCGACAACGCGCTGGTCGAGGAGTCCGCGGTCGCCCGCTTCGAACCGACCTTGTTTCTTTACGACAACTATCCGGGCGGGGTAGGGCTCTCGGCACCGCTCTACGACGCCGCGGAGACCCTGGTGCGGGATGCCCGCGGGCTGGTGGCGGGCTGCGGCTGCAGCGGCGGCTGCCCCGCCTGCGTGGGGCCGGTGCTGCCCGGCGACGCGCAGCGGGCGATCACGCCGCGGGCGGCGACACTGCGCGTGCTCGGGTTGCTGGAAGGGTCGTGCGCGGCCGATGCGGCGGCGGATCATGGGGTTTGAAGAGCGGCTGCGCCGCATCCGGGGTCAAGCACCGGACCCGACGCCGGCCACGCCCGCGGCCGACCGGCCGGCATTGGTCGAGCGATTGCGTCGGGTCGGCGTCGGGCGGACGGCCGACCGGACTACGGGTGGGATTCCCGACGAGGGCGCCCTGGCGAATGCCCTGGGAGCGGAGTGCCTGGCGCCGGGGGTGCTGCGGCTGGAGCGGCGCCTGTCCGGCGGCCGGGGGCACGAGCGGGTGCTGCCGACAGGGATGACGGCGTGGGGCGATCTGCCGTGGGGTGAGGCGGTGCTCGCTGCCGGTTTATTTGACGCGCAGGGGCCGGACGCCGGCGCCGCGGGGGACTGGCTGTGTCTCGACACCGAGACCAGCGGACTGGCGGGCGGCACCGGTACCTGGGCGTTTCTGACCGGCGTGTTGCGCGCGGACGGCAGGCAGTGGCTGCTGCGCCAGTATCTGCTGACCCGGTTGGATGCGGAGCCGGTCTATCTGGATCGCATCGCTGCCGAGCTGACCCGGCCCGCCGCGCTGCTGACCTATAACGGCCGTGCCTTCGATGCCCCGTTGCTCGCCACCCGGTTCCGACTCGCCAACCGGGCGGACCCCCTGGACGGTCTCCCGCACCTGGATTTGCTCGGCCCCATGCGCCGGGCCTTCGCCCGCCGGTGGCCGGACTGCCGACTGATCACCGCCGAGTCCCGTCTGCTCGGTTTTCAGCGCAGCGGCGATCTGCCGGGTGCTGCCGCCCCCGCCGCCTGGCTGGGCTGGCTGCGGCGCGGCGAGACCGCCCCGCTGGCCGCCGTGCTGCGGCACAATCGCGACGACCTCTTCTCGCTGGCCGGCCTGCTCCCGGCCCTGGTCGGCGTCTATCGGGACCCGGCCGCCTACGGGGCAGACTGTCGGACGGTGGCCGCCGCCTGGCAACGCCGGGACCCAACGCGTGCCCTGCGCATCCTGGCCGCCAATCGGCAGGACCTGGACGCGTCGGGACTGCACGACCTGGCACGGCTGTACCGCCGGGCGGGCGATTGGGTGCAGGCGAGCGGTATCTGGGAAGCCCTGGCGGCGCGCGGGGACGCGAACGCACGGGCGGCGCTCGCGCGCTATTGCGAGCATCATCGCGGGGACCTGACGCGGGCGCTCTTACTCACGCAATCCCTGCCGCCGGGGCCGGAGCGGGAGCGCCGCCAGACGCGTCTGCGGGTCAAGCTGGGCCGTGAGCGGCCGGCGGGTCAGCTCGAACTGGCCATCGAGCCCTACTCGACCGGGACATAGTAGATCCAGGCGTCCTGGTCGACCTTCAGGTCGATCAGGCTCTGGTTGCGCACGTCCAGGTGGACATAGACCGGGGACCCGGCCGGGACAATGATCCCGTATCCGGTCGGAAAACTGATGCTGGTGTCGGTGACGTTGGAACCCAGATAGGTGTTCCCACTGTTGGCGCCATAGACATAGAGTCCGGGGCCGGCGTATTTCATGCGGAAAATACAGCCGTTGGAGTCATTGCCGGCGCATTGATACATCTCCGGTCGGGTACTCACCTCCAGGTCCACATAGAGCGCGACCTCCGCCTGCTCCGCCGCCAGCACGCTGACAATCGCCACCCGGGTCGGCGGTGTCCAGACGCCCGCCTTGTCCACGTGGCAGATGGTCCCGCGGTTGCAGAGGCCGGTGGTGGCCTTGATCACCGCGGTATTCAGCGGCCGGATCTCAGTGACCGGCGCGGCGAGGACCGCCACGGCACCGAGCAGGAGCGGGACGACGGTCAGGACCTTGGCCAGGGGGTGATCGTGGAGCATGTTGCGTTGCTACCTCAGGGTGATGGTCGCGGTGCGGAAGGCCCGTGACCGCTCGGTTCCGCGGCCGAGCGCGCGGCCTTTGTGCGTGAGCGGGACGGGGTCCAGACGATTTTCGTCAGATTGGTCAGAACCCTTTACCGCCTACCGACGCAACCAGGGTATCGATCTCGTCGAGATCCCGCGCCACCGCTTGTGAGCGTGCCTTCAGGTCCGCTACCGACTGATCTTCGGTGCTGATGCCGCGCAAGCTGCCCTTGGTGCTGGCCACCCGCGCTTGGGCCTTGGCGAGACGTTGGGCCTCGGCTCGGTTGGCTGCCGTACCCTGCGCCTTGAGAGCCGCCCGCTGCCGTGCCAGACGCTGCTCCAGGTCCGCGAGCCGCGCGTTCGCCCGATTCAGGTCGGAACGCACCGCGGCCCGCTCCTGTTCGAGTGCGCGCGCCTGCGCCTTGAGCTGTTGTCCGGCGTCGAGTTCGCCCTGATAGGTCCCCTCCCGCTCATCGATCCGCCGCTGATAGCCGCCCCCGGCCAGACCCACGATGCCGCTGACGAACCCGCCTTGATGCGGGTCAGGGCTGGTCGCGCAGCCGGTCAGGCCGAGCGCCAGCCCGGCGGTCGCCAGGCACAGGCCGCGCGTGGGCCCGCGCCAAGCCGCTCGGCGGGGAGGGGTGGTGCCGACACCCGCCGGGTTCGATGCAATCATCATGTTACCTCCTAAGCGACGGCCACGCTGCCCGCGAGACTGTCCAAGGTGTTGAGTTTGCGGCTGTAGGCCGCGAGTTCCTGCTGCATACGGCCGGTGTCGGTGCCTGGATTGTCCTGCCGATACCGGCGTTCGGCACCCTGGAACATGGTCTGTTTCTCGTGTGCGCCCTTGCTCGCCTGGGCGATAACCGCCTGATTGTCGGTGATGCGGCTGCGCATGCTCGCCACCTCGGACTGGCTCGCCTGACCCTTGCGATAGCGCTGCTCCACGGCGGCCAGCCGCTTCTTGTCCTCGGCAATGACTTGGCGGGCGCTCGCAATCAACTCTTCGGTCTCTTGATTAGAGCGACGAACGTCGGCGATCATCGCGTCGAGCTGATCTTCTTTGCTGGAGAACTGTTTTTGTTTGGAGGCGATGTAGGCACCCGCGAGTCCGCCTACCGCTCCGCCGATCGCGGCCTTCAACAGCACATCCTTGGCCTCATCACCCTGAATGACGCCCCACAGGGTGCCGGCTCCGGCGCCGATCAACACCCCTTCCCAGACCGTTTTCCGGAAGGCGTTGCTTTGCCGACGCAGTCGCTGCTCGGCCGGGGTCAGTGACGCGCTGGAAGCGGTCGGCGTTTGCGGTTGCATGCTCCCGGTGAGCGTTGACAGCCCGGTGGTCGCCAGCCCCTGGATATCGCCGGTCGTCACGCACCCGGCGGTCAACAATCCGGTCGCCAGGGCGATGATCACCGGTCCACCGTTCAAGCGCTCGAAATTTGCTCGAATCATCTCTGTTACCTTACTGAAGTCGGTCGTCGCTCGCCGGTTGCCGGTATCGGGGAAAACCCGTAAAGTCTAGAGGTGTTGCCGCCAGGCGACTGTGCGATACCACGCCGGAACGCACTGTCCGGTTGCTGCGACGAGAATCTTGGGTAGAAATCGCCGCATCACCCGATCTTTATCGTCAACTAAGGATTTCGTCATGAGCGCTTCCTGTTCGTGGGGTCGGGCGTCGGGTTTGGTGATCGCGGCGATCTGTAGCGGCTTGGCACTGAACAGCGGCGCGCTGTTGGCCCAGTCCTGCTCGGCGCCGGCCAACAACAACATCTTCAACGCCACACTTTGTGTCGATGGTCAGGTCGCGAGTATCGGTGCGAACAATATCCAGGACATCATCGACGCCATCGACGCCGCGGAACTCCGGCAGCGATTCCCGAGCTACGAAGAGGCGGTTTCCGCCGGAGCCTTCCAGCTTGACGTCCGCGGTCTGCCGGTCACCCTGGACTACGCTCAGGACTCTACGCAGTTGGCATTTTCGGTGCCGAGTCTCGGGATCAACGAGACTTTTGAAGGCGGCACCCGTGATGCCAGCAACGACCTGTTTGAAGACTACATCAAGCAGAACGGTGAAGATATCCTGCGCGAGTTGTTGCGGGTGTCCGCGGTCGACCCCCTGGCGGGCAATCCCGCCAGCTTGCTGAGCCAGATGGTCGGCGGCGACTACGAGGCCGGTGCGGACCCCGCTTACGACACCCTGGCGCCGGGCAGCGCCTTCGGCGTTGGTGCCCGATTCGGGAGCTACGGCCTGGATCGTTTCACGCAGAATGTCTACACGTTGCCGCTGTCTTACTCCTACACGTTCGCCAACTACGACAGTCTGATCGTACGGCTGCCGCTGACCTACATGGAGGTCGATGGTGCCGCGGCCTATCGTGGTCAATTGGGTCTCAGCTACAAAAAAAATATTCTCTCGCGTTGGGCGCTGACGCCGTCATTTGGTTACGGCATCGCCGGATCCACGGACCTCGGGTCGCTCGGGCACCTTCTGTCGTTGTCCGTCACCAGCGACCTGTTGCTTTTTGAGAACAGCCGTTTCTCTTTGAGCATGGGTAATCTGCTGGGCTACTATAAAACGATGCCGCTGCGCATCGGCGATTTCAATGTCGATTACAATCTGAAAAATACCATCAGCCGCAACGGGTTGTTGCTGTCCATGCCGTTGCAGAAGCGCTATTGGGGCCGGGAGTTCAGCCTCGATTTCTTCGTCGCCGGCACCTGGTTTTTCGGCGATGCACTGTACAACGACAACTACCAGGAGATCGGCATCAGCATCGGCCCCCGGCGCTCGGCCGACAAGCTGGCACCGAACCTCGCGAGTCATCCCTTCGGTCTCGGTCTGAAATACGTTTACGGGCAGGGGGACATCGACGGCTTCGAGTTGAACTTCGGCTATCGGTTTTGAACTTGCCGACCCGGCTGCCCCTACCGTGATGGCAGCGGGTCGGCGTAAACTGTCCCTGTTTTGAACCGGTTGTGAACCCGCGGGGTTGACATCGTGAAACGGGTCTTCATCAGTCATTCGAGCAAGGATGTCGGCTTTGTGCTGTCCTACATCAAGCCGGTGTTGGATCGGGCCGGGGTTTTTGCCTGGTGCTCGGCGACCGACATCCCCATGGCCGCGGACTGGGAACGGCAAATTCGCAGCGCCCTGGCGCAGACCGACTGGTTCGTGGTCGTCCTCTCCCCGGATGCCCAGCAGTCCGAGTGGGTTCAGTCCGAGACGCACTGGGCGTTGGAACATCTGCGCGGCCGGGTGATCCCGGTCATGGCACGCGGCTGCGAACCCGGCGAACTCCACCTGCGACTCGGCACCATCCAGTACATCGACTTTCGCTCCGACCCCGTCCAAGCGGCGGCGCACCTGCTCGCCCTGGTCGAGGGCAAGGTGTCGACGCCGGAACCCGCGGCGCGGCCGCTGCCCTACGCGGACCTCGAGCAAACCACCATCATCCGCGAGACCCGCCAAGCGCAGCTGCGACTGTTCATCGAATTGCCGACCGGTATCGGCGGCGAGCGCGTACTCCAGGTCCACCGGTCCGCGACCATCGGGCGTGCGGACGACGCGGACCTGCAACTGCGCGACGACTGCGTCTCCCGCAAACATGCGCGGTTCACCGTCATCACGGCGGACCAGATTCCCTTCGTGACCCTCACCGATCTCAACAGCGCGAACGGCACCTTCGTCAATCAGGTGCGCGTGCTCTCCGAGCAGCGCCTGGCGGTCGGCGATCTGCTCGAAATGGGCAATAGTCGGGTTGAGCTGCGCGCCATCGACTGACCGTCTCGCCCCAGTCAGAAGTCGCGGTCAGGTCGCTACCGGACCAACATGAACGCGCCCACCGTCCCGATCGGGCCGCGCGGATCGAAGCCCGCGGCGCGGATGGCGCCGACGATCACCGGTGGGCTGCCGCTCTTGCGCCAGTCCGGCGATAGCGCGCCCGCCAGGTGGTACAGCAAGGTGACACTGCCCGCGGGTCCGGGGGCTGTACCGGAGCCCTCGATTAAGACCCCCGGGGCGTCGCCAAAGAGGTCCGGTGCCTCGCGCACGGTGACTGCCAGTTGGATGCGGTTGGGAAACGTCAGCTGACCCGTCAGCGTGTCGCCCCCCGCGGATACCTCCAAATCGAGTGCGCCGGTGGCCCACAGCTCCGCCATGGACTGCTTGGCGGCACCCGGCGGCGTGGCGGGGATCAGGCTGTCCGGATCGAGCAGGAAGCTGGTATGGCGCCACTTGCCCGCCAGGTCCGCGAATAATGAAGAACTCATGACTGTATACCCTTGAAGTTGAGCGAAAGAACAGGGAACCGGCCCTGATCGGGCGGTCCCCCGGGAATACCCCGGACCCGAGGTCGATATCCGTCGGACAGGGCAGGGGAATAGCGGCGACCTCGCTGCCGACCGGACCCGGCTAAAGCTTGAACCAAGCGCTGCGGAACCCCTGCTTGTCAGGGTTCTGACTGGGATCCTTGCAGTCCTTCCCATTGACCTGTTCCGCGCCGTCGTCGCTCAACACCTGGATCCTGTCCGGTGCCGCTGGGTCGAGGATCAGCGCCTCCGGACGCAGCTTAGTGAAATCGATACCCGGAACCACGACGGGCGCGTCGGTCGCTGCGCCCGACCATTGATACAGATGCCACTCACCATGATCGCCGATCGGCCCCGCGACGATGAAATAGACCTTACGCTGGTGCGAGTATTCGATGCTGCGGATGCCGGAGCCGCCCAGGTCGAGCAGCACCGCCGTGCCGAGCCTGGGCGGCTTTGCCTTGTCAACGACGCCTTGCGGATTCTCCAGGGGAACCAGCAGCGCCTTGCCATCGGGAACCGGATTGCGAAAGCCGATCAACAGCGCACCGTCCGGGGTTCCGGTCAGTCCCTCGATGTTGAGGCCGGTCGCGGATTCGGGGGCATCCGTAGCCGCCACGTCCAGTTGGTAGCCCTTGAGCCCGACGGTATCGTCGGGGTCAGCAAGCACCTCCACCAGACCACTGAACGCCCCCCCGACTGGTTTGAGCCTGACACCGGTGCCGTTGGTCTCGATCTCCGTCGCGAACAAGCGGAGGCGGTTGGGGCGGGAGTCGCCCTTCGCACTCTCGCCGTGCGAGGTGATCCAGTAGATGCGCGAACCGATCAGGGCGGCACCCTCGATATCGGCCTCCGGCTTCTTTTTGTTGATGTCGAGAAAATGGGTAAGGTCCAATTTGCTGATGGGTTTGGTGGGTGCCGGGGTGGTGCCGACGGTCCCCTGATAGATCCGCAGCCAGTTGTCCTCATCATTGGCAACGACGAACCGATTACCCCCGAGTGCAACGGCGGCCGAGGCGTCGCACATGTCTGAGTACCTGACAGTCGCCAAGGGCGGATCTGCCACCGCCGCGAACGGTGCTAGAACCGCGGTGACTGCAGCGAGGATCGCGGGGGATCGTTTCATGGAATCAACGCCTGTATCTTAAGAGTTGAACACGTTCAGGTTCGGCCGGCAGGCGCATGGGCAGCGCTCCGTTCATGTCGCCCTGGCCTTGGATACCCGCATCCTTGCGGAAGGACGCTCAAGTCCGCGACGGACGGTCCGACTTCTTCGACCGGGTGGCCGAGAAACAGCGTGTCAATGCGGTTGGCGGGGGAGCTCGAACTCGGTAAGGAGCGCAGATTGAGCGCCTCGACATCATGAATTTATCCATGAACTCAATTTCGATCATGCTGGCGCGACAGGGATGGGAGGCGACCGTGTTGCCGAGGGCAATGTCGCTCAACGTTTCCTGTGGCTAAAAATTAAAGTGAGGTGCTGGTTGTTCTGAGATTCTGTGCATTTTCTGGATTAATTTTTAGCCAGATGTCACTGGCTCCTGATCGAGGGTCTGGCGTAAGGCTGTCCTTAACCGTGAATGTCAGCCTGGTATCGAACGCTGCTCTTGGAATTCCGGTGATCTCCCCATTTATCAGATTCAGGCCCACCGGCAACGAGGGTTTGACCTCCCAATATAGCGGGCGCTTGCCACCCTTGACTTGGAGTACCTGTGAATATTCAACTCCCACGGTCCCTTCAGGTAACGTCGTGGGAGTGATGTTCAGCGATGCCACTGCCTTCAGGTCCCTATCATCCCCGATCGATTTGATAAATCTTGAGGTCATCATGGAGATAAGTGGTTCACCAGAGATCCCCGCTAACAGCGACCAGCTAACGATAGTCAAATAACGAACATCATTTAGCTCGTCCGATAACAGGGTGCTGGATGTCAAGGAAAACAAAAACGGCAAGAGCAGGCTTGCGCCAATGCCGACAACAACGCAGGGTACCAGATTTTTTGAGGTAATATCTTCATTCATATTGCTGTAGAAGTAATTGACAATGCCGCCAATAGCTCCTGCAAAAACCATTGACATGAGTAATAATTGTATGTTGCTTCTATCGTCAAGCAACATCCTGGCAATCAGAAAGCAGCTTACCAGCATCAAAAAAAGCGATACGATTGCCAACCGGTCGACTACAAATTTTTTTTTCTCTTCCACCTGCGTTTCCATAACAATACCATAATACTTTAGCGCCTAAATGATTTCCCAAGCAGAACGTTTATTGGTCATATCAGGCGGATGCTAGATCCGCGCATTTTGACCGAATCGATCCTGTTCAGGGGCAGAGACCCCGCTGCCGCGTACCCCGTTAGGGCTCAGAGTCTGATGGAAATCCGCATAATCACGGGTCTGACTTCATCAATCGGTCGGTGGACCCGATGCGGCAATGATAGGACGGAGACGCAGGTTTGACTGTTCGGATATCGACGTATAGCCGTGTAAGCGGAAATACGGACAAGCAGTGGTCCTGCGGTCCTCACGCTAGCCAGCAGCTTTGCGTCATGGGAGCGCAAGCCGTGCGTCGGCGAGGCGAAACGTCCGCCACGGAGTGCAGGCCGAACTTGCGCACCAGCCGGTTGCGGTACGTGTCGACGGTGCGCGCGCCCAAGCGTAGCAGTGGGCAGAGCGTGCCAGGCTCACCCCAACATCCCCCCCTGCACCGCATACCGCACCACGTCCGCCACGGAGTGCAGCCCCAGCTTGTGCATCAGCCGATTGCGATGGGTATCCACGGTGCGCGGACTGATGTCCAGGACCCGGGCGATCTCCTTGCTGCTATGGCCCAGGGCAACCAGGCGGATGACTTCCCGTTCCCGGTTCGACAAGGCGATGGACCGTTGGCCGTTGCGCTGCAGGGCGCGGAGCTTGGCGCGGATGGAGGGGGTGACGAAGGTCCCGCCGGCGGCGATGCTGCGCACCGCCAACACCAGGTCTTCAAAGGAGTTGTCTTTGAGGATGTAGCCGGCGGCGCCCGCCGCTTGGGCCTCGAGCGCGGCGGCGGGGTCGTCGTGCATGGTGAGCAGCAGGCAGCGGGTGTCGAGCGCGGCGGCTTCGACGCGGCGGGTGACCTCGATGCCAGTGGCCTGGGGCATCGACAGGTCCAGGATGGCGATGTCCGGTTGGTGCTTCGCGATGATGCTCCAGGCGGCTGCCCCATCGGCGGCCTGGCCGAGCAGGGCGATGTCAGGCTCGGCCTGGAGCAGGGCGGCGAGGCCCTGGCGGACGATGGCGTGGTCATCGGCGAGGATGACGCCTATAGACACAGGATGGGCTCCTTGGTCAAGGGGACGCAAATGCGGACGATGGTCCCCTTGCTGGGGCTGCTGCGCACGCACGAGCGGCCGTGGACGCCGACGGCGCGCTCCTGGATCATGCACAACCCGAGCCCCGCGGGACCGGCGCCGGTGGGGTGGGTGTCGAAGCCCCGCCCGTTGTCGCTGATGGCCAGGATCAGCCGGTCGTTGGTACGCACCCGCAGGAGGACGTCGATGCGACTGGCGGCGGCGTGGCGCACGGCGTTCGACAAGGCCTCGCGGAAGGCGAGGAAGCATTGTTCCTTGACCTGGTCGTCCAGGGTGAAGGCGCAGTCGGTGGCGCTGACCTGGATATTGATGCCGGTGCGCTGGGCGGTCTCGTTGCACTGATGGCGGATGGCATCGAGCAGCGACAGGCGCTCCAGGAACAAGGGCCGCAGTTCGCAACTGACGGCGCGCAGCTCCCGCAAGGCCTCTCCGGCCTCATCGATCAGTCGATCCAAGAGCGCGACGGGCACCGTCTCTCCGTGCTCGGCCAGCGCCCGCGCCTGCTTGAGGCCCAGGTTGAGCGCCTGCATGGTCTGACCGACGCCGTCGTGCAGGGTGGCCGCCAGGTGTCCGCGGGCCTCCCGCTCGGCATCGTTGCGCAGGCGGCGCACCGCCTGAGCCTGGGCGTCGCGGGTGCGTACCGTCTGGATACCGAAGGCGAGGTCATCGGCCAACTCGGCGAGCAAGGCCACCTCGGGCACGTCGAAGGCGTCCCGCGTGTCCGCGAAGATGCTGAAGTTGCCGAAGGGTGCCGTCTGGTCGGCCCGCAGTGGCAGGGCAATCATGGAGCGGTAGCTTTGGTCCAGTGCCGCAGCGGCCCAGGGAGCAAGCGCGCAGGGGATGGACAGATCGCGCAGGATGACCGGTGCCCCGGCCTCGCAAGCGACGCGACAGGCGCTGCGTCGGTCGTCACCGTTGGCGCCCGCAAGGACGGCCGCGGCGAAGGCCGCGTCGCCCCGGCCCGCATGGCCCTCCAAGCGCAGCGGTGCCCCGTGGCGTTCCCCGGCGTAGCCGACCCACGCGAAGCCGTAGCCGCCCACTTCGACCAGGTTGGCGCAGAAGGCATTCAGGAGCGCACGTTCGTCCAGGGCGCGGGCGAGGCTGCGATTGCAGCGGGAGAGCACGGCGTGAGTGCGGTCCAGGCGGCGCAGGTCCTCCTCCGTTTGGCGGCACTGCAAATGGCCGTCGGTCATTTCGACCAGTCGTTCGATCCTGCCTCGGGCGCCGATGACAGGAGCGCGCCGGGGCGCCTGATCGGGTGGGTTTGGAAGCCGTATTGGTCCATCGCGATACCGCGCTTGATTGTTGTTGAAGTCTGCGCAAGAGTGCGGTCAATGTACTCGAATCAGGGGGCGGCAGAAAGGGCAGGCAGGCCCTTCAACCCGTTGACGGTTTACCGAGGGTCAAACCATGAGCACACAGCCGCGGCCACGCCTCACACCGCAGGATTTTCTGGCCTGGGAACGCCGGCAGAACACCCGCCACGCGTTCTTCGACGGCGAGATTATCGCTCCTGGGGTTGCGGGCCGCAGCGATGCGGTTCGTTCCTCACCGCATCCTACGGGACTGGGCGCGTCGTTCGAGCCGAGCGGGTGAGCGCGGCGGTAACCCGAGGTTCCGCGCCGGGATGTCGGGTGACGGCGTCGCCGGGCGCGGTGCCCCGGTTCTTCACCGTCACGGCGGCGCTGAAGGTCCCGCCGGCGGCGGGGCGGTTGGGCGTCAGGTCGATGGCGGTGACCGCGAAGTCCGCGATAGGCTGGGCAAAGACCCGGTAGCCCGTCATGGTGCCGTCGCCGAGCTTGCCGTAACTGTTGTCCCCCCAGGCCCAGAGGCTGCCGTCGGTCTGGAGGGCCAGGCGGTGATTAGCGCCAGCACCCAGCCGCTGCATCTCCGGAGTGTCGGCCGCGGCAACGCTCACCGCCCAAGGCGAGCCCAGCAGCGCATCCAACCCGGCGGCATCGACCCGCAGCGTCAGGCTGGCCGAACCCGCGGCGCGCTCGACCGCGTCATAGGACCCGGCCGGCAAGGCGAACAGCAGGTCTTGCACTGTCTGCTCCAGGTCATCCGTCGCCGCGACCGCCACCGGCGCGCGCAGTTCCACCCGCACGGTCAGCCAGCCGGCGGTGGCCACCTGCGCGCGCAGGGTAGCGGCAGGGGTCGCCGCCGCGTCGCCGGGCGCCGTCAGTCCGGCCGCGAACGATGCGGTTCGTGCCTCACCGCAGCCTAATTGATCTCGTGGCCGGAACACGGCCGTGATCATCGTCCCGGCCGGTACCAGGGCGTCGCGCACCGGAGGTCGAGGCTCTAGCCGGACGAGGGCCGCGCAGACGCGATGTCGACCGGCTAAAGCCTCGACCTCCAGTGTTCTTGTCAAGCCTTCGCCATGCCCGCTGCCAGGCGATCGAGGGTCGCGAGATTGCTCTGATAGCTCTTGAGTGCCTGCTCGAAACCGGAGGTCTTGACCCCGGGGTTGTTCTTCTGAAACCGCTGGATGGCGCTCTCGAACATCCGGTACTGGTCCTGTCCGCCCACCGCGGCCTTTTCCACCACCCGGCGATTGCCCCAGACCCGGCCGCGCTCTTGCTCCAACGCTTTGGCGCTGGCCTGACCCTGGGCGACCCGCTGCCGGACGGCGGATAACCGGCGCCGGTCTTCTGCGATGACGGTCGTCACATCGGCGATCAGGGTTTCGGTTTCGCGATTGGCGTTGCGCACGTCCGTGATCATGGCATCGAGTTGGTCTTCCTTGTTGGCATAGCGTTCCTGCATCCGGGCGACATAGATCCCGGCGATGGCCCCGACGCTGGCGCCGATGATGGCGCCGCCCACGGCGTCTTCGGTGTCGCCGCCGGCCGCGACGCCGATTGCGGTGCCGACCACCGCGCCGATCAGCACCCCTTGCCAGACGGTCCGGTCGAACTTCCGCGCCTGTTCGCGCAGGGCCGCTTCTTCAGGGCTCAGTGTACCCTCGTAACCGAAGGTGTCGGGCTTGCCGCCGAATGAGAATCCCCCGATCGAGAAGCGTCCCCCAACCTCGGCCGGGGGGCGCTCGGTCTGGGTTTCCAGGCCGGCGGTGCAGGCGATGAGCAGCAGGGTGGTTGCCGCCGGGAGGGTGCCGCGTCCGCGTGATGGGATCATCATGGTTGTGTTCCTGCCGATCCGCCCGCCGGTACCGTGGGTTCGATTGTTAGCAGGTCCTGCTGCCACGTCGCCTTATCCGCGGCCCCGGCCTGACGATAGGCGTCCAGGTGGCGGGCGAACAGGTCGGCATAGGGGATCAAATAGGCATTGTCCTTGGTTTTGAGCTCTTCATCGACCACCTTGAGTTCCGCGCCGACCTCGGCCGCCCCATAGTCCCGCCCCACGTTCACGACCATGTCCCCATAATAGGACAGGCTGCTGGCCATGCCTTGCTCGATCTCGGCGAGCATCCCCTGCCACTTGGTCATCTTCTCGGCCAGCGCGTCGCGCGCTTCCGCGATCAGTTTGGCGCCATTGCGCGACCCCTGGGCCTGCTCGGCGAAGGTGTCGAAGTTGCTCTGTGCCAGCCCCATCAGACCCTGCAGCACCTCGGCGCGTTTGCCGTCGGTCACCACCCGCTTGCCCATGAAGGCGCCCATCCGCAGTAGGGCGCGCACCGTGCGCGCGCGGGCCTCATTGAGCCCCGCGTGCGCCTGTTCGACGTTGCGCTGAATCAGTTCCAGCCGGGTCCGCAGCGCCTCGTCCTGCGATTGGCGCGCGACCTCCTGCAACTCGGCCAGGGCTTTATCCGAGTCGGCGCGTACGTCGCCGGTAAGACTCGGTAACCCGGACCAGGACTCCTTGATGGCATCCAGGCGTGCCGCCGAGACGATGACCGGGGCCGTGACCACCGGTCGGAAGCCCAGACTGTCGAGTGCCTTGGCGCGGCCGGTGGTGGCATTGAAATAGTTGTGCTCCTGGCGCACGGCGCTGCCGATCTGGCTCGCGGGTGTGAACACATCACCGCCGCGGCTGACGAAACCGCCGGGCTGACCATGGGGACGGCCGCGGCGGTCCAGGTGGAAGGGCGCCAGGGTCATTTCGGCCGCGTTGCCGAGCACATCATACAACCCCAGCGGGTTGGGTTTGAGCAGTCCCACCGGGTGCAGTTCACCGGCGGCGGAACCGGTGCTCTCGTGCCAGGCATAGCGCGCCAGATCGCCGTCCGGCATGGGGAAGACGGTCGCCAGAAAGTCCGTGTCATCCACCGCGAGGCCGCCGCGCGTGGCGAACTCCCATTCCTCCTCGGTCGGCAGGCGCAGGAACCCGGGTTCCTGCTCTTCCCGCGGCAGGGCCGCAGGGGCCTTGGTGAGCAGCCATTCGGTATAGCGGCGGGTGAAATCCACCGCCTCGAACCAACTCACGTCGGTCATCGGCAGGCGCCCGCGCATCGTCGGTTGGGGACAGGTGTCGGCGGTGAGTGCGGCGTATTGGTCGCGAGTGGTCTCGTATTTGGCGATGTAGTAGCGGCGCGCGGCCGCCGTGCCCATACTGAAGGCGCCGGCCAGGTGACTGAGCCGCCGGCCCTCCTTGTAGCCGCGCGCAGCGTCGGTCTGGCCGAGTTCCACCTGGCGGTCATCGAGCAGGTTCCCACCCGGAATCTCCACCGGCCGAAAGGTCATGGCGCCGCCGCAGGCCAGAGGCAGGATCAAATCCCCCGCAGCGGGCGTCGGGTTATAGAGTTTCTCAGGCCAGGTGATGGCCGGCGCGGCCGGGGCCGGGTCGGCACCGGCCGGACCCATCATCAGGCAGCAGGCCGCGGTCGCGCCCAGGAGAAACACTTTCGCGTTCATGTGCGGACAACTCCTCGTCCCGAATTCAGGGTGTGGCGTGATCATCGCGTTGATCATACATCGCGCAACCCTTCGGCCGGCTCGATGCGTGCCGCGCGCCAGCCGGCCCAGGCGGCTGAGCCGGCGGCCCCGAGCAGGGTTGCCGCGAGCGCGATCAGGAGATGCGTCGGCAGCAATCGGCAGATCGACTCATCGTTCTGGAGGCTGTCGGCGAACCAGGTGTTCAAGGCCGTGGCCACCGGCAGGTAAACCGCCAGCGCGGCCGCCGCCCCCAGCAGGGCGACCAGCACCGCCTGGGCCACCGGGAACAGGATCAGGCTCCTGGTCGGAAACCCGATCAGCCGCACCACTGCCAGCTCGCGGCGTTTGCGCTCCACGTTGGCCAGCAGATTGGCCGCCAGCGAGGCGAGGAACCCCAGGGTGCCGATCATGGCGATCAGCCAGAAGACGCGGCTGAGATTGCGGTCCAGCGCCTGCATGCCGGCGATCTCGGTAACCTGAGTGCGGACCTCCACACCGTCCGCGGCCAGGTCGGCGGCGAGTCCGGCCACCGCGTAGATACTCACCGCGTAGAGGCGAAAGCGCGCAAACTCGCGTGGCCCGCCGCGGACCGGTGCGCCCTCCCAGCCCAGCGCCGGGACGGCCAGGCCATCCCGATAGTCCTCGGTCGCCACCAGCAGGGGCAGCGGAACCAAGGCCGCCTCCTCGGCCATGGCCGCATCGGGCAGGACGCCGGTCACCGTCACCTCCCACACGGCATTTTCATCCCGCTCGTCGCGGCGGCGGTCGACCCGCGCGACCAGTCGGTCGCCCGCCGCCGCGCCCAGTTTGCGCGCGGCGGCGGCCGAGAGCACCAGTTCCGTCAGGCCGGTCGGCACCGCCGGGCCAGCCGCATCGGCCGGCGCCGCTGAGCGTCCGGATGTGAGCAGGGGTTCGCCCGCCCCGGTAGGAATCATGGAGACCACGCGCAGGTCCTGTCCGTTGGCGGTGTTCAGCAGGCGGGTCAGGCTGGCGGCGATGCGCCTGGTGTTGGGGATCAGAAAGGCGACATCGGGGCGGGCGCCGATGCGGTCGAACCAGGCCTGGTCATAGTCGCGACTCCCCAGCGGCTGGATCTCCCGATTGACCGGCGACTCGACCAGGCGCTGGGCCAGGGTGTCGACCAGACCGAACTTGAGTCCGAACAGGATCAGCAGCGGGGCCAGGACCGCCATCAATGCCAGCACGAAGCACAACGAGATCCGCTGCTCGTGGGCGAAATCCCGATAGGCCAGTCGCAAGATCTCGGGTGTGGCGCGCATCGCGATTCAAACCGGAACAGGATTCATGTACGGTCAAACCTCTCTGATTGTCAGCCCCAGAACAAGGAGCGGGTCAGGTCCCCATCACGCTCGATGCGGTGCTCCAGCACCCGCACCCCCGGCAGCCGCTCCGGCCGCCAATCATGGCTGGCGATCACCGCGCAGGCGCCCGACTGGCGCACCAGATCCAAGAACAGATCCAGGATGCGCGCCGCGTTGAGCGGGTCGACCGAGGCGGTCGGCTCGTCCGCCAGCACCACCCCCGGCCGGTGGGCCAGCGCGCGGGCAATGGCCACCCGCTGGCGTTCGCCCACCGAGAGTTGGCCTGGGCGCTTATCGAGCTGCGCGCTGATGTTCAGGCGCTCCGCCAACCGTTCGATCAATCCACCGGGATCACGTCCCAGCAGGCGGCAGGAGAGGGCGATGTTTTCCCGTGCCGTGAGGAAGGACAAGAGCCCGCCGGTTTGCAGCACATAGCCGATATGGGTCCCGCGCAACTGGCCGAGTCCGTCCAGATCGTCGCGCTGCCACAGCCGCCACAGATCGGCCGCAGTGCGATGTTCCGGGTGAAAGCTGAAGGTGCCGGCCTGATCCGGGCGCAGGGCCAGCGCCAACAGGTCGAGCAGGGTGCTCTTGCCGCTTCCGCTCGCCCCTCGCAATACCACGACTTCGCCGGGCGCGATGCGCAACTCGGGCACCCGCAGTTCAAAGGCGGTTCCGCCGCCAGCGCGGCACTTGGTCAGCCCCTGACACAGGTAGACGGGCGGGGAGGGCGCCATCAGGGCAGACTGTCCAGCGGCAGCGTGGTGACCGCTTCGCCCGGCGGGGCCGCGGGAGCCAGGTTGATCCAGCGGTCGGTCTCGTCGTGGACCTTGCGGTAGAGCATGATCTTTTCCTCGATCACGTCCAGCACTTCTTGCTGTTCCGCGTAGGAGCGGGCGAGCCAGCGCTCCGGGGTCAGATTCATGATCTGACTGGTGTAGGGCAGCCCGTCCAACCAGGCCCCCACCAGACCGACATCCGCGAGCCGTTTCACCTGGACCTGATTGACCTTGTCGGGGTCGCGCGCCAGCGCCGCCGCCGCGCCGCGAAGCTGGTCGAAGAAATCCTTGGCGTTCATGTAGGTGCGCTGGCCGGCGGCAAGAATGGCTGCCAGCGTCTCCTGGAGGTTGCTCAATTGATTCTTGGTGAGCATCACCCGCACTTCCAGCGTCTTCTGGGTCGGGTCGATCAGGTCCCGATCGGTCACCCAGGCCTCGATCAGCCGCGGCGCCCGGCTGCCGGTCTCCCGGCCCAGATAGGCCAGTTGCATGGCGCGCCCGACCAGCGCGGCCTTGCGCTCCAGCGGATCGACTGTTGGTCCCTCCGGTACCTCGATCAGGCGTCCGGATGACGCGCTCTCGAGTTGCCGCAGCAGGGCGTCGGCGAGGGTGTCCACCTGGGTGCCGAACGCCTCGACCGCGCCGCCTTCGACCGGGAAATAGAGATCCCCGGCGTCCCCCCAGCGGCTGAGTTCCCGATATTGCCGGGTCGCGCCCTCGTGGGTCTGCCGGCCCTCGCGGGTGAGCAGGTGCAGCACGGCGATGGCGATTTTGCCGCCGCCCCCGGACTGATCCTTTTCCTGGGCGAGCAGGCGCAGGCGCTCAGCGGACAGTCCGGTGCGGCCCAGCGGATCATTGGCATCGCGCGCGCCCGCGTCGGTGATCAGCACGATATAGCGGGCGTCGAAGCCGCTCCAGTCGATGCGCTCCAGGGCGTCCTGGATGCCGGCGTAGGCGTCCTCGTTGAAGCCCTTGCTGGAGACGGTCGCCTCCTTGACGCCGGCCACCTTGGCCTGAAAGGTCGCCGGGTCGCGTCCGTCCTCCAGCGTTGCCGCGACCCGGCTGACATATTCGAGTCCGGGGGCCGCCTCGACGTTGTCCCGGAAGGCGATCAGGCCGAAGCTCAGTCGTTGGCCCAGCGTCGAGCCCCGCAGTTTGTCATAAATGCGGCGGACCGCGGTGCGCGTGCGGTCGATGTACGGACCCATGCTGGTGGTGCTGTCGATCACGAAGACCACTGCGGCGCGATAGCCCGCGGGACGCGACGCGGGGGGCGTAGCCGGATTGGGCGTTGGCCGCGCGGCGGTGTCCGTGCCCAGCAGGTCCTGCTCCCCCGCCTGAAGGGTGACCGCAGCGACCTTGAGCAGCATGGTCTCATGGCCGCTCTGCAGGTACACCGGCTCGAAGGCGAGGATCGGCAGCAGATAGAACTGCTCGTTGGGGTCGATGTAGGTATCCGGCTCTTTGGCAATCACCGGAAAATCCGCCGGGAAGCGTTCGGTCTTGACCGCGGCGCGCAGGCGGTCGACTTGCGGCACCAGGTCCTCGGCCTCCAGCAGGTGCGTGAGCCGGTCATGATCGCGAAAGAACAGCGCCGGGTCACGATTGGACGTGCGCGTGAAGGCCAGCGTCAGGGTTTGGCGCCAGTCGATCGCCTGGGCCGCCGCGATCCAGCCCTGAGCCGCGTCCGCCGCGGCGCCGACTTCGATCCAGTCCTTCCCCTGGACGGCGCGCCGGTCAAAGACATAGAGCACCGATAAGGCCGGCAGCACCGGACCGGGCGCGGCCGCGCCCCCTGGCAGCCTGAGCAGTCGCGCGTCGGGTCGCGTCAGCACCCGCTGATAGAGGCCTGGCTTATCCGCAATCGACAGGGCGGTCCGGTCGGCGGTTGCTGCCGGGGCCGCCGTCACGGCGGATCCGCAGAGCACGGCCAGCGCCGCCGCGACCGGCAACAGCCTGTGAAGAGAAGACCTCATTGGATCAGTGCTCGCATGAGTTCAGATGATTTCCGGCAATCGCCATGCACCCGATGTGGCGCCCTGGGATGCCAGCCGTCCGGCATAACCGCGACCCACCGCTGGGGAGAGAGTACACCGGCCCTTGCTCAGGCTCCAGCGCTCTGACCCGACACTCATCAGATTCTCCGGCGACCAAGTGTGATGGGTTTCACAATATTGGAGGCGGCGCCTTGTTGCGTGGTGAAGTCGAAAGCGGGTACGCCGCGCCGCATCAGGATACCCAGGAATTGAGCGCGCTGGAGTCGGTCGGTCACCCGGTCCGCGAGCCCTTCGTGCATCGGCTGCGCTGCATGAACGGCTATCTCCACTTCGAAGTGGCGCGTCCGCCGGTCGTGGAGCAGGGCTATGACGCGACGCTTCACGTCATGAAATGTCTCTTGCGCCGCGGCTATGCCGGGCGGCGCCTCGCTCCGTCATTGCGCCCGCGCATTCACGATCTGATTTACCATCTGACCCCGCGCGAGTTGCTGCCCTACGATCTGTACCGACTTTACTTCCGGGTCCGCGCCGCGACGCGCGCGCGACGTCGCAACCTCGTGGTCTACAATCACTGCGAGCAGGTGCCGGACCCCGACAGCCGGATTACTCTGGAATAGCGAAAGCGTCGCGAGCGACACCGGACCCGGGATCGCGATCGAAACTGCGACCTGGTTTCCCGATGCCCCGGTGCTCGGGGGGAAGATCATCAATTCGGGCTCGATCCTCGGCGCCGACTGCGGCGTCTGCGTCGCGGGGTTTGCCGTTGCGCAGGGCCTTGTCAATACCGGCACCATCCGCGGCGCAACCGTGGCCATTCAAACCGGCGACGGGGCCGACCTCGTCGTCAATTCGGGTTCCGTCATCGGCGACAGCGGGCCGGCGATGGACCTGGGGGGCGGTGATGACAGGCTGCGGATCGCGGGCGGGTCGGCCGGTGTCCAAGGCGATATCTCCGGGGGTACCGGCAGCAATATGCTGGACCTCGCCCCGGGCGCCGGCCAGACCTTCTCCTACGCCGGCGCCATCTCCGATTTCGCCCAAGTAACCGTCGCGAGCGGTACCGTCAGGCTCTCCGGGGCGAGCGACTATGCGGGCATCACCCGCATCGACGGCGGCACCTTGAGCGCGGACAACGCGACGGGCTCGGCGACCGGCACCGGCGCGGTCGCGGTGCATGCGGGAGGTACGCTCGCCGGCAACGGAGCGGTCGCGGGGTCAGTGACGGTCGAGGACGGCGGCACCCTCTCGCCGGGGAGCAGCATCGGCGACCTGAGCGTCGGCGACCTGACCCTGGCGTCGTCCGCGGTGCTCGCCATTGCGCTCGATCCGGTCCAGGGCACTCACGACCTGGTGCGGACCAGCGGTGGGGTCACGCTCGATCTGGCCGATCTGGTCCTCTCGCTGCTGTCCGCGTCCACCTCCGGACAGTGGCTCGACATTCTGCTGAACGACGGCACCGATGCCATCGTGGGCCGCTTCGCGCAGGGCGACCGGATGATGGCCGGCTTCGCGGGCGGCGGCTACCTGTTCGCGATTCGCTACGCTGCCAACGCCGATGGCGGAGCGGTCGGCAACGACATCCGTTTGGAGTCCATCCCCGCGCCCGGCACGCTGCTCTTGCTCGGCCTCGGTGGGTTGGGCCTGGCGCGTCGGCGCCGGGCATCGGCAGAGCAGCCGTCGGACGTGATATAGCGTTCGCACCTGATATCCAGACAGACCTTCGTGTAGGGGCGGGTTTGAAACCCACCCCTACGTCCGGTTATCACGTCCGAAGGCTATATTGTCCAGCGGCCTGGGGTCAGCCGACCCGGCGCCGGGAACAAGCGCCGGTGCAGTGTGAGCGGGACCTCAAGTGAAGGGATTGCGGATCAGCAGTCGCCCGTCAAGGATCTGCCCATCTTGGAAGTCTTCCGACCATAGGGTCGTGCAGCCGGCGTTGAGGGCGCTCGCGGCGATCAAGACCTCATCGATCGGCAGCCCATAGCGGGCGGCGAGTCGCAACGCTTGGTCGTGGACCTGGATCGTCAAAGGAGGCCTTGATCATCGTTCCGGCCGGCCGCGGACGGTCCGCTACGGTAACACCGTGACCGGTAGTCCGCTGTGCGGACCGACGACGGTGCAGATCGCGCGGTGGCCGGGTTTATGACCAAGGCCTCAAAGGACATACGGCGCACAGGCCGCGCACAGTGCCCAGCAGCTCTGCGAGCTGCTGCCAATCGCATCCCAACTTACGGCGCGCGACGCTCGCCGCCTCGTTCAATACCTGCACGCTGATGGTGCCGCCGGACCCGAGCAAGGCCAGGGCGCGGTCGGCCTTGGCCTCGTCCTTGCCTAACAGGTACAGAATGATATTGGTGTCGAAGAAATCGGTCTGGGCGCTCACCCGCGGCCCTCGTTGGCCTATATCCAGAAGACAATATATCGCACGCAGAAGAAAGTAGATCGCACGGCTGGGCACAGTGTCTGGAGCGGCCTTGCCGATCGCTCGCTGGTACCTGGGACCTGCCCCCGTTCTGCTCAAAGAGCGACCTATACCGCCCGGCGGAACCTCGCCGACCGAGTGCCTTATGCAGGGCGAGCCAGGTGTTTCTCTGGGTCTTGCGATGAACGTCGTGATTGTCGGGGACCAAGAACAATCGCTCCGGCGACAGTTGAATCCGTTCGAGCAATTGAACAAAATGCCGCGTTGCGGCCTCGTACTCCTCGGCTAATCCCCAGTCGGCCGCATCCCCGGTGAAGCACACCAGGTCGACAGGTCCGTCATCCAAAATCTGTCTGAGGTTTTGCTCCCAAGCAGGTCCCAGCACGCAGCGACGCCGCCAGTTTTCGCTCTCGCGCGGCCCGCGCTCGTGCAGGTCCGAGATGTGCAGGATGCGCAGGCGATAGGTAAGTGATGGGTTGTGCATGAGGCGTCAGTGCTGTTGATGGGACAAGGCGCCGGCGTCAATGATTGTTCCCGTTCGTCGCAATCCGCTCCTGAGAGCAGGTTGTGTTCCTGCTCTCAGGAGCCAGTTAACCGGAAATCGAGCCTGACAGCTTATTCCCCCGCGGTGGCAGGTGGTTAAAATTCTACCCAACTGAGCTTCCGCCGCACGGTCATCGCACCTGCGCCAGATGCGCCTGCACCATCTTGATCTCGCCGTAGGAACAGTCATCGCCGAGCGTCTGTTTGGCGAGCCCGAGCGCCTCGGGTCCGGTCTGCTCGAGCACGGCGGCGATCCGCGCGAGCTTCGCCTCATCAATGAAATCCGTGACAGGGAGCTTGCCGCTGCGGATGTAGTGCGCCAGATGGCCCGCGATGGTGGTTGGTTGGAGCGAGCGGCGGCCGGCGATCTCGTCGATGCTCAAACCCTCCTGATACAGGTGGTAGCTGATCAGTCTGGTATTGCCTTCCGGCGCATCGGCTGCGGCCTTGGGCGGTTGGCCGGGGCGGTGGGCGGCCGCGGCACCGATCCCTTGGCTGTGGCACCAGTCGGCGACGATGGCCAGAATCTCCTGGCCGTAGCGCGCGACGGAGGGCTTGCCGATGCCTTTGACGGCGACCAGCATCTTCGAGTCCTGCGGCAGGGTGTCGGCGATCTGTCGCAGGACGGCGCGGGTCAGCACGCGATAGTGCTCCACGCCCTCGCGCGCTTCTTCCTGCGCCTTGCGGTCGCGCCAACGCAGCAGCGCCCCCAGCAGTCCGGGGCTCTCGGCCGTGTCGGGGCGCGGGTCAGGCCCCGGCCCCGTCGGCGGCCCGTCGGGCTCGGCGTCGATCCGCGCCTTGGCCAGCGCGCTCAGATGGGCCGCCGTCGCGAACCCTTCACGGCAACTCTCGATACCGGCGGTCTTGACCGCCAGCTCCGTGCGCAGCTCCGCGACGGCCTGGCCGAGCTGCTTGCCCAGCGCCTTGTTATCGGTGCCGAACGAGAAGGCGGCGAGCCAGGGGCGCAGGCCCTGCCCGAGCTGCTCGGAGAAATAGACGGACGCCTTGCGCAGGCGCTCCTGCACGCGCGCGTCGTCCTCCGGGGTCAGATCCTCCCGGAACAGCGCGCCGAGCTGGCGCCGGAACTTGGCGGCGACGGTGACCACCGCATCAACGGTCTGTCGTTCCAGAGCGTCGATGGTGTCCGCGCCGTTCGCGTCGATCACCCGCCGGTTGTCGCGCAGCAGGCCGAGCAGCCGCCGCAACCGGGCGCCGAGTGCGTCGAAATCCCAGCATTCCTGGAGGAGGCGCTGCTGGTAGGTGACGCGCGCGCGATCGATCCGGTCCTGGGTCGGCGGATGGCGGGTCGCCTCGGTGACATAGTCCGCCACCACCTGATCGGTCATGACCGCCCGGCGCGGGATGGGGGTGCCGAGTACCAGCCCCTCGAAGGTCTTGCAGCGGCTCAACGCGACATAGACCTGCCCGTGCGAGAAGGCCGCGGCGGCATCGACGATGGCCCGCTCGAAGGTCAGTCCCTGGCTCTTGTGGATGGTAATCGCCCAGGCCAGGCGCAACGGGTACTGGGTGAAACGGCCGACGACTTCCTCGGCGATCGCCTTGGTCTCTTGATCGAGGCTGTACTGGATGTTCTCCCAGGTGACCGGCTCGACCTCGATCGTGGTTGCATCATCCGGGCAGCGCACGCTGACGCGCTCGCGGCCAAGGTGGGTGACGGTGCCGATCTTGCCGTTGAAATAGCGCTTGGCCGGTCCGGCGTCGTTGCGCACGAACATGACCTGGGCGCCTTGCTTCAAGGTCAGCTTCTCGGCGGTCGGAAAGCTGTGCGCCGGGTAGTCGCCCTGGATATTCGCGGCGAAGGTGAATGACTTGGTGCCGAGTGCGGCGAGGCGCGTTTCATTGATGCGATCGGCGCCCTGGTTGTGCGTCGTCAGGGTGATATAGCCCGCCGACTCACTGGGCCGGAAGTCGGGTTGATAGCGTGCATTCAGCCGCTCCAGGGTGGCGTCGTCCAGCCGGTTGTCGCGCACGCGATTGAGCAGTTCGATGAAATCCGCGTCGGACTGGCGGTAGATGTGCTCCAGTTCAATAGGTACCATCTCGGTTGCCTGCAGCGCCCGGCTGCCGAAGAAATACGCGGAGTCATAGAACTCCCGGAGGATGGCCCAGTCCGCCCCGGGCACCACGGGCGCAAGCTGATGCAGGTCGCCGATCATCAGCAGCTGGACGCCGCCGAAGGGCCGGTCGGAGTCGCGCTCCCGGCGCAGCACGAAATCGACCGCATCGAGCAGGTCGCAGCGCACCATGCTGATCTCGTCGATGATGAGCAGGTCCAGGCCCTGGACGATCTCGCGCTTCTGTCGGCGCAAGCGCCGCTCCGTGGCCTGGCGCTCGCCGTCTCCGCCGGGCACGAAGGGTCCGAACGGAAGCTGGAAGAACGAATGCAGAGTCACGCCGCCGGCATTGATCGCGGCCACCCCGGTCGGGGCGGTGACGATGGTGCGCTTGGGCAGGTCAGCTTTGAGCGCGTGCAGGAAGGTGGTCTTGCCGGTCCCGGCCTTGCCGGTCAGAAAGACATTCAGATCCGTGCCGCGGATGAGTTCCTGCGCCAACTGCAACTGTGGATTGCGCATATCCGTCTCGACAACTGTGCGGGGCGGCGGTCATTGTGCGGCTTTTCCGGCCTGGCGGCCAGTCGCGGGGCGGGTTCGCGCGGGCAGGCCCGCCCAACCCACGGTTTGGCGAGACCGGTGCGCGCACCCGCTCGGCCGGAATGGCGTCGCATTCGGCCTGGGTGCCGTGGCCGCGCCTTGGCGCCGCGGGAGCGGGGGCGGTGGAGCTGCACGGCGAGGCGCGCCGGTTGTGATCTCCGGTGAAGGCCACGGACCTCGGATTCCGTGTCAAGATCCGCCCGCGCGGCCGCCACCGGGGAGCACCCGGATCCACGGGGCTGGACAAGGGCGACCGCGTCGCATTGATGTCTGTCCTGGCCGGACCCTACCGGTCGACCCGGCCCACTACCCAGAGGTATCCGATGAAGGTTTCGATCCGTCGCGTCATCCTCGCGTCCCTGCTGCTGCCGCTCATCAGTGCGGCTGCAGCGCTCGATGGCGCCGCACTCTACGCCGGCAAGACCTGCTTCACCTGTCACGGCCAGGATGGCAAAACCCCGACCATGTCGATCTATCCGCGCCTGGCCGGCCAGAATGCGGATTATGCCTATGCCCAGATGCTCGACATCAAGAGCGGGGTGCGCAGCAATGGTCAGAGCGCGGCCATGCGCGGGGCGATGATCATGGTGAACGAAGCGCAGATGCGGGCCATCGCCGACTGGCTCGCGACGCTCAAGTGATCACAGACGCGCGCGTGCGCACCGAAGCGCCGCCCGCCGGGCCGCGGCCGGAACCATGATCAGCCCCGTGCAGGCCCATCGGACACATTTCTTTACTCATCAATAAATGCTTATAGGCTAATATTTAGGGGCGGCTGAGCGTCTTCGGAGTCGTCCGGGCACGGTGGTTCGACCTGCGTCATGCTCTTCCCAGGAAGATCGCGGCAGTCGCGTCAATCGGGAGTATCCCTTCATGTGCTTGCGTCGTTCCCTGGCGGCCATCGCCGCGTTTACCATCTTGATGGTGTGCATCCCCAGCGCGGCCCTGGCCGCAAACTGGTACGTATCGCCCGCCGGCAACGACGCCGGCGACGGCTCCGCGGCCTACCCCTGGCGCACGATCGCCCACGCGGCCGCCGCCGCCCTGCAGCCCGGCGATCAGGTCCTGATCGCCCCCGGCACCTATGCCGAGGCGATCGCCCTGACCCGTTCCGGCGCGCCGATCGTCCCGGTCACCACCGGGGTCGCGGTCGCCGGGGCCGATACCATCCGCTTCCCGGTCGGCACCGATCTGTCCGGGATCGATCCGGCCGGTCATCCGGGTGAATACCGGCTCTATGTTTATCGCAGTTGGCGCGCCAACAACGGTGTCTTCGAGATCCTGGAGACCGGCAGTGATGCGGCCGGACCCTGGGTCCGGGCCGCCGGAGCCGCCTTCAGCGACGAGTCCGGCACCGCCGGCGACGCCCGTTATCTGACCGCCGCGGTCGGCCGGCCGATCATCTTCCGCAATGCCTCTCCGGATCCGGCCAATCAACGGGTGTTGCTGGATGCAAGCACCAAACCCGCCATCTACACCATGATCTATATCGGCCGTTATCGCGACTATGACGATGCGGACCCGGTCGACTGGAACATCGTCGACGGCATCGACGCCACCGGTTCGCACCAGGGCGGGGGCGTGCATCTCCAGGATTCGAGTTTCAACGTCGTCATGAACAGCCGGTTCTATGACCTGCAGGGTGCCGGGATCCTCATTGCCGGTAACCAGGGCGAGCCGTCGCGCTACAACCTGATCTGGAACAATACCCTTTACAACACCCCGACCGAGGGCATCTATGTCGGTGCCGGCGGTCATGGTCCGGCGGCCAATCACGCCTATTACACTCATGTGATCGGCAACGACATTTCCACCCAGGGCAGCGCCGCCAACGCGATCATGGAGAACGCGGTCGACTTGAAGGAGTTCAACTTGGGCGATGTGGTCGCGGGCAATTTCATCCATGACTACGCGCTGATCAGCCCATCCAACGGCGCCATCGACATCCGCGACGGCAAGCAGTCCGTGCTGATCTACAACAACCGCGTTCACAACATCGGCAAGGCCAACACCGGGGCCAACAGCATCATCCATCTCTATGCGGGCAGCGACGACATTGCCATCTTCGATAACGAACTCGCCGATACCACCGGCGTCGGCGCCGGGATCTACGCATTCAACGTGGACGGCGGCGGGTCGAGCGGTGTGCTCATCGCCAACAACAGCGTGCGTGGCTTCAATCGCGGCCTTCTGCTGGAGCAATACGGGGGTATCACCGATGTGCGTTTCGCCAACAACGTCTTCGATTTCAGCAGCGGCGGCATCGTCGAATGGGGCACGGCCGGGCGGTTCACCTTCTCTCATAACCTCTATGCCGCCAACCCGGGGGCCTATGCGAGCGAGCCCGGACGCTTGATCGCCAATCCGCAATGGCGCAATCCGGCGGCCGGTGACCTGCGCCCGGCGGCCACCAGCCCGGCGGTCGATACGGGCCTGGAACTCGCCGCCGTCGCCCTCGATCTGGAATTGACTCCCAGACCCTCCGGCAGCGCCTGGGACCGTGGTGCCTATGAACTCCAGGCCGGCCCGCTGCCGCCGCCGACGGCGGGATTCGACGCCGCGCCGAGCACCGGGGCCGCCCCGCTGCACGTCCAGTTCAGTGACCGTTCCACCGCTGCCGCCGCCTGGTCCTGGACCTTCGGTGACGGCGGCAGCTCCACCCTGGCCGCGCCGACCCATGTCTACACCACGCCCGGCACCTACAGCGTCACCCTCACGGTCAGCAACGACACCGGCGGCGACAGCCTGACCCGCACCGGCCTGATCGCGGTGGTACCGCCGGCCGCCCGCCAAACGGTGCTTTCCAGCGACTTCGAGACCGGGCTCGCGGGTTGGTACCGCCAAGGCAAAATCGCCTGGTACGCGGGCGATCCTAAGCACGGGACTCATGCCATGCGCTTCACCGGCAACAATGTCTGGGTCGAGCGGTGGCGCTCTACCGCCGGTTACCAGGATCTCGTGTTATCGGTCTATCTGGGCGCCAAGTCGTTTGAAAACTGGGAGTACCTGATCCTCTATTGGACCGACGGCCAGACCTGGTATGAACCGTTGACCATCGACAACCACCACCCGGCCGGCGCTGGGCAACTGCATCTGCTCGAGATCGCCCTGCCGGCCGCCGCCGCCAATAACCCGGCGTTCGGCATCGCCTTCGGCATGTGGGACACCGACACCAACGACTTCGCCTACATCGACGACGTGCTGGTGACCGGCGTGCCCATCAGTCCGTAGGGCGGATCAGGCGACGGCCCGATGGCGTCGCGCGCCTGCCAACTGGTGATGATCCCAGGATCAACGGGTTGACAGTGTCGTCCACCGGGGGCTAGCGTTCCTTGGCAACCACACGAGGAGCCCACCATGAGCGCGCGTCCACAACCGCGGCCGACCTTGTACGAACAGCTTGAGGCCCTGCCGGAAGGGCTGACCGGGGAAATTCTCAACGGCCAACTCTACGCCCAGCCCCGCCCAAGCGGTCCGCATGGTTTCACTGCCTCGTCACTGGGATATGACCTGATCGGTCCCTTCCAGCGGGGCCGGGGCGGTCCTGGGGGCTGGTGGATCATCGACGAGCCTGAACTTCATTTCATCCACAACGCGGAAGTCGACGTCCCCGACTTGGCGGGTTGGCGCTGTAGCCGATTGCCGCTGATTCCCACGGATCATCGCTTTACCGTCGTGCCGGATTGGGTCTGTGAGGTCCTGTCGCCTTCCACCGAGAGCAAGGATCGCGAGGTCACGATGCCCATCTACGCCCAGTTCGGGGTCGCCTACGCCTGGCTGATCGATCCGCGTGCGCACACCCTGGAAGCCTACGCCCTGGATGGCGGGGTCTGGCGCGAAATCGGGCGTTTCGCCGGCGGTGCACGGGTGTCGGTCCCACCCTTCGAGGCGGCAACGATCAGTCTCGATGACCTGTGGGCACCGACTTAGCGGCGCGCTGGGGGAAAGAGTCCGCTTGGTTGGGGTTCGTTCCCCGGTTTGGGTCCGGTGCCGACCGCGGCGGCGGCGTCCGGCGCCAATTCCGCGGCGACCGCGCCGGTGCCCGCGGGGTGCTGAAACGCGGGGCGCAGCCGGCGGATCAGGCCGCGGCGTTCCTCGGCGGCCCGCTCGGCGTTGAGTGCGACCAGGCGTTGTAGGATGAGTTCCTCAACGTCGGCGGGCGGGGTGGCGGACGCGGTCTCTCCTGATGCGGTTCCTGCGTCACCGCATCCTACAGGGCGCGGTGCCAACAGGGCCGCGGTGAGGTCGTCCCAGCCATAGGCGGCCAGCACGGCGGCGTCGAGTTCGTCATGGAGCTGACGCAGGATCGCGACCAGCCCTTGCTCATGGATCACCCGGTCCTTGGGGCTCAGCGGCGCACCAGTGCGCAGGTGCTCCAGGACGTTGTACATCCCGGTCATGGTCAGGCCCGGATGCAGCGCCTGGCGCTGTTTGCGGTGCGCGTCCAGACCGCTCCGGCTTCACCCGCTCCAGCACCCATTGATAGATCTCCGGGTAGCGCCCCCTGACCTCATCCGCGGTGAGGCCGAACAGGTCGATGACCAGAACCCCGCGCGGGGTCTGGGTCAAGTCGCGGCCGTTGCGGTCGTACCGCAGGTGCCGCTCCAGCTCCGGCAGTCGGCCGAGCCCCAGGTCCGCCGCCTGGTCTGGCGTGACGATGAAACCTGCCCCGTGCAGTTTGACACCGGGCGAGGAGCGGCCCAGGTTGGCCAGCAGCGGGACCGCCGAAGCCACATCCGCCCCGATCCGCAGGTCGGTATGGATGGGTCCCGCGGTGCGCTCCAGATCGACCTCCAGCCCCGCGCCCTGGCCGGGGCGCTCGGCCGTCACCCGCTCCAGCACACCGGGAAAGGTCCCCGCCTGGCCGACGGTCATGCCGATGCGCACCGCGGCCCCGTCGGCGGCATCCACCCAGGGGGTGATCCCGCACCGCGTAGCACAGCGACAGCGGTTCGGCGGCGCTGCGATGCCGCTCCAGCACGCGCCGGTTGAAGGTCTGACGCAGGCTGTTGGTGGTGATGAAGCCGAAGCGGCGCAGGTGGCCGGCACGCGTCAGGGCGGCGGCGCGTTCCCACCAGTACATGACATAGTCGGCGGACTCGGGGACCTCGGGCCAGGCGGCGCGCAGGGCCTCCACGTAGCCGTCGCCGAGTGCGCGGCGCATGGTTGACGCGCCGATGAACGGCGGATTGCCGACCACGAAATCCGCCTCGGGCCATTGCGCCGGGCGCGGATTGACATAGCGTTCCAGCGCGACGCGGGCGGTTTCATCCGGGACCGGTTCGCCGGTCACCGGGTGGGGCTTGGTGGTGCGTCCGTCCCAGCGGGTGATAGTTTGGCCGGCGGCGTCGGTGACGAACTCCACACGGTCGGCGTCGAGCACGGCGTCGCGGCACTGGATGTTGCGAAAGTCGCGGATCACCGGCTCCGGCGGGTTGACCGCGCCATGGGTGCGAAAATGCCATTGCAGATACGCGTGGAATCCTGGTTGGGCAAGAATGACACTCGGGTGATTTTCGGGAACGGACGGATTTACCGACGTTTCGGGGCGACTGAAGTCGCCCCTACATTCGCCAGCCCAGCCTTGATCATCGTTCCGGCCGGCCGCGGACGGTCCGCACAGCGGACCCTACGGTAACACCGTGACCCGTAGGGTCCGCTGTGCGGACCGACGACCGTGCCGATCGCGCGGTGGCCGGGTGTATGACCAAGGCCGCCAGCCCGTAGGGCGCAATAGGCTACTGCCGTATTGCGTCGCGGCCCCGGCTCGGAAATCTGTTCCACAGATGTCACAGATGAAAATACGATGAACATAGCTTAGCGTCGTCATTGCCCCGCCGATCATCCCGATCAGGCGGCGACGCGATCCCGCCCCGCGTGCTTGGCTTGAAAGACCAGATCGTCGACCCGCTTGAGCCACTGGTCCAGGGTCTCCGTGGGACTGTAGGCGGCGACGCCGAAGCTGGCGGTCACCGAACTGTCACCTGGTTTGCCGTGCAGCCCCCGCCGAAGGGCCTCAGCGAGGGTGATGGCGTGTGCGAATGGGGTTTCCGGAAGCAGAACCATGAACTCCTCTCCGCCCCACCGTGCGAGTGTGTCGCTGCGGCGCAAGCGGCGCCGCACCTGCTGGACGACCGCGACCAGCACCGCATCGCCGCGGTCATGTCCATGGGTGTCATTGATCGCTTTGAAGTGATCGAGATCGAACATGATCAAGGCCAGCGGCCGACCGTAGCGTTGGGCGCGCTGCGTCTCGCTCTCCAGCGCCTGCATCAGATAACGGCGGTTCATGGCGCCGGTGAGCGGGTCGGTAACGGCGAGATTGCGCAATTCCTGTTCCATGCGCTTGCGCTCGGCGACGTCGAGGGCCAGGCACAGGATGTGCCCCTGGTTGCCGGGCAGCAGGGCATCGACGAGCAGGACCTGCGTGCGTGAACCGTCCCGGCGCAGATACTCTTTTTCGTAGGGCGTGCAGGTGCCTCGCGCATGCAACTCGGCCAGCGCCTGTTCATCGGCCGGCAGCCATTCCGGCGGGGTCACGTTGCGCCAACTGGCATTCCCTTGCGCCAGTTCCACATGCGTATAGCCCACCAGATCGAGATAGTAGTCATTGGCCTCCAGGATCTCGCCCGATGCCGCACACAGAGCGATACCGATCACATTGGCGTTTACCAGGCCCTGGTAGCGCGCCTGCGCAGCCCGCGCCGCCGCCACCGCCAGCCGCCGTTCGGTGATGTCCGTGGCCGCTCCGACCAGGCGGTGCAAGCGGCCCGTCGCGTCGAAGAAACCGCGCCCCGATTCCTCGAGAATGACCAGGGCGCCGTCGCCGCGGGTATAGTGGTATTCGATACGGTAGCGATCCATGCCCGGTGTCAGCGACGCCAGCGTCGCGGTGAAACGCTCCCGATCAGCCGGTACGATCCGGTCGAAATGGTCCCGGCCGGTCTCCTGTTCCACCTGGGCGGGCGACAAACCGAGGATGTCGCCGGAATTGGCACTGCGCCGCACCTGGTCGCCGACAGTCGCCCACTCGAAGGCGAACGACCGGCTGACCTCCATCGCCAACTGCAGCCGCTCTTCGCTGGCCCGCAGGGCGTGCTCCGCCAGGGTCCGTTCGGCACGCTCGGCCTCGAGCCGATCACGCGTGACACTGGTGTCCTGGAGCTGATCCAGCATCCGGTCGAAGGCCTGCGCCAATTCGCCGAGTTCGTCCCGGCGTCGGCTCTTGATGCGTGTCTCGATGTCGCCGTCAGCGATTCGAATCGCGGCAGCGCGGATCTGCGCTACGGGACCCAGGACCGCCCGTTGGAACGTCAGATAGAATCCCAGCCCCAGCCCGACCATGGTGACCAACAGGACGCCGAGCGCGAACTTTTCCCGCGCGGTGACCGCGATCAGTCGCTCCACTGCATGATGCAACACCTTATTCATGCTCCGGGCAAGCGCATCGCTGTCCGCCAGGATCCGGTCCGTGATCGCGACGCCCCCGTCGGCAACGCCTGATTCATTCGCGGGGAAGTGTCGGTGCAGATGGTTCACCGATTGACGTAAATCGTTCCAGTCCCGGGCCACCTGCGCGTTGTTCTCGGCCATGACCGCGATGGTCCCAGCCTCCCGTTCGAGTAACCGGTCGATGGCCGTGAACGCTGTCGCCACCGGGGCGCGCCGCTCGCCCGCCGGGTGCAGCAGGTGGTCGAAAACGGCGGTCCGGAGTTGGGTGATCTGAGCCCTCAGTGACCCCGTCAGCGCCAGGTCTCGTGCGACGCGTGTCCTTGCTTCGTAAGTCACCATGAAGACCCCGAGCAGCATCAGGAAGACGAGCGCCGACACGAGTGCGACGATACGGGCACGAGTATGCAGGGTCATGACGGCGCTCCGATCCTCGATAGGTCGTCGATTTCGGGCGTGGCCGCGTCAAGCCAAAGCGTCAATGATCCACGACGGGTGATAGGTCGGCAGTCACGCCCGCCGCCGGGCTCGGGGGGAGCTGCCGGTGCGCGCCCGACCCGCGCATGCTTCGATCGGCGGTCAACTGGCATCCACTGTTGGTTCCGTGGCGGGTGTTACCTCTATTGTAGGGTAAATTCTCCGGCTTTCGCAGCGCGCTGACGCCTGGGGCGCAAATCGGTAAGGGTCGCCTCGACCCAGTCCCCCGATCGCGCGTCGGTTGCGCTGTCTCGTCACATCAATCAGGGTGTCGGGAAGCGAGGGCGAGATTGAGCTTCAGGACATGCACCCGCGGTTCGCCAAACACGCCCCATTGCCGGCCTTCGGTGCATTCCGCGACCAGGGCGCTGAGGGCCGCGGGACTGAGTTGCCGGGCCCGCGCCACCCGGGCCACTTGATAGTGGGCGGCGGCGGGGCTGATGTGCGGGTCCAGACCGCTGCCGGAGGCGGTGATCAGGTCGATCGGGATCGGCAGGCTGTTGCCCGGATCGGCTGCCTTCAGGGCCGCGATCCGTGCCTTGACGGCATCCGTCAGGGCCGGATTGAGCGGCCCCTGATTGGATCCGCCGGACGCCGCGGCGTTGTAGGGTCGCGGTGCGGTGGCGGACGGACGGCCCCAGAAATAGTCCGGGGCGGTGAAGTTCTGGCCGATGAGGGTGGAGCCCACGGGTGTGCCGTCGACGCGCAGCAGGCTGCCCTGCGCGGCCTCCGGAAAGACCAGCTTGGCGATGCCGGTGACCGCCAGGGGATAGCCGATGCCGGTGACGAGCGTCAATAGCAGGAAGACTGAAAGGGCGGGACGTACCAGTGCTGCCATGAGGATGCTCCTGAGCTTAGGCGAGGCCGATGGCGCCAAGGGTGAGATCGATCAGCTTGATGCCGATGAAGGGCACGACGACCCCGCCGAGCCCATAGATCGCCAGGTTGCGCCGCAGCAGGGCCGCGGCGCCGACGGCGCGGTAGGTGACGCCCTTGAGCGCCAGCGGGATGAGAAACATGATGATCAAGGCGTTGAAGATGACCGCCGAGAGGATGGCCGAGGCCGGGCTGGTCAGCCCCATGACGTTGAGTGCGGCAAGCTGCGGATAGGTGGTGACGAAGGCCGCCGGGACGATGGCGAAGTATTTGGCGATGTCGTTGGCAATCGAGAAGGTGGTCAGCGACCCGCGCGTCATCAGCATCTGCTTGCCGGTCTCGACCACCTCGATCAGCTTGGTCGGATTGGAGTCGAGATCGACCATATTGCCGGCCTCCTTGGCGGCCTGGGTGCCGGTGTTCATGGCCACCGCCACGTCCGCCTGGGCCAGGGCCGGGGCATCGTTGGTGCCGTCACCCGTCATGGCCACGAGCCGGCCTGCAGCCTGGTGCTGACGGATCAGGGCGAGCTTGGCCTCCGGCGTGGCCTCGGCGAGGAAGTCGTCGACGCCGGCCTCGGCGGCGATGGCGGCGGCGGTCAGGCGGTTGTCGCCGGTGATCATGATGGTGCGGATGCCCATGCGGCGCAGTTCGGCAAAGCGCTCCTTGATGCCGCCCTTGACGATGTCCTTGAGCTCGACGACGCCCAGCACCCGGTCGCCCTCGGCCACCACCAGCGGCGTACTGCCGCGGCGTGCGACCTCCTCGACCGTACCGAGTAACGCGGGCGGAAACCGGCCGCCGAGTCCTTCGATATGGGTGCGGATGGCATCCGCGGCGCCCTTGCGGATCTGCGTGCCGTGCACATCGACCCCGCTCATCCGGGTCTGGGCCGAGAAATGTACAAACTGTGCATCCAGTGCGTGGATGTCGCGCTCACGCAGACCGAATCGTTGCTTGGCCAGCACCATGATGCTTCGGCCCTCCGGGGTCTCGTCGGCGAGCGAGGCGAGCTGCGCGGCGCTTGCCAGTTCGGCCTCCGGGACGCCGGCGACCGGCAGAAAGGCCGCAGCCTGGCGGTTGCCGAGCGTGATGGTCCCGGTCTTATCCAGCAGCAGCACATCCACGTCGCCGGCGGCCTCGACCGCGCGGCCCGAGGTGGCGATGACATTGGCCTGCATCATGCGGCTCATGCCCGCGACGCCGATGGCGGAGAGCAGGCCGGCGATGGTGGTCGGGATCAGGCAGACCAGGAGCGCAATCAGCACCGTGAGGCTGACCGGCGTGCCGGCGCCCGCCACCGCGACGCTGAACAGCGAAAAGGGCAGCAGGGTGACGGTGACCACGAGGAAGACGATGGTCAGCGCGACCAGCAGGATGGTCAGCGCGATCTCGTTCGGGGTCTTGCGGCGTTGCGCACCCTCCACCATCGCGATCATCCGGTCGACGAAGGTCTCGCCCGGGTTGACCGTCACGCGCACCACCAGCCAGTCGGACAGCACCCGGGTCCCGCCGGTCACCGCCGAGAAATCGCCGCCGGCCTCGCGGATGACCGGCGCCGATTCACCGGTGATGGCGGACTCATCCACCGCGGCCACGCCTTCGATGACCTCGCCGTCGGCCGGGATGGTGTCGCCGGCCTCCGCCAGAAACAGGTCACCCTTGCGCAGGTCGGCGGCGGCGACCTGATCCCAGGGCGCATCGATCGTTGGTGCCTTGAGCCGCTTGGCCGCGGTCTCCCGCTTGAGCCCGCGCAGCGCGGCCGCCTGCGCCTTGCTGCGGCCCTCGGCGAGCGCCTCCGCGAAGTTGGCGAACAGCACCGTGAACCACAGCCAGCACGCGACGGCGAGGATGAACCCCGGCGCGGTCTCGCCCTGGCCGAGCAGGGCCTGGACCCACAGCACCGTCGTCAGGATGCTGCCGACATAGACCACGAACATCACCGGGTTGCGCCACTGCACCGTCGGGTTGAGTTTCCGGAAGGCGTCGCGGATCGCCGGCGTCACGAGCGCCGGGTCGAACATGGCAAGTTGCTTGTGTGACATGGTGTTCTCCCGATTGCGCGATTGGCGGCTCAGGCGACGGACCGGAGCATCAGTTGCTCGACCACCGGCCCGAGCGCCAGCGCGGGGACGTAGTTCAGGGCGCCGACCAGCACCACGGTGCCGATCAGCAGCACGACGAACAAGACATCGCGGGTCGGCATGGTGCCGGCGCTCGCCGCGATGCGCGGCTTGGCGGCCAGGCTGCCGGCCAGGGCCAGCACCGCGACGATGACACCGAAGCGACCGAACCACATGGCGGCCCCCAGCATGCCGTTGTAGAACGGCGTGTTCGCCGACAGGCCGGCAAAGGCGCTGCCGTTGTTGTTGGCCGCCGAGGTGAAGGCGTAGAGGATCTCGGTCAAGCCGTGCGGCCCCGGGTTGGCGATCCCGGCGACGCCCGCGGCCGTCGTCACCGCGATAGCGGTGCCGGCCAGCACCAGGATGGGGGTGACCAGGATCGCGATGGCGACCATCTTCATGTCGAAGGCTTCGATTTTCTTACCCAGGTATTCCGGCGTGCGGCCAATCATCAGTCCGGCGATGAAGACCGCCATCACCGCGAACACCAGCAGCCCGTAGAGCCCGGTGCCGACGCCGCCGAACACCACCTCACCGAGCATCATGTTCCATAGCGTCATGAAGCCGCCCAGCGGCATGAAGGAGTCGTGCATGGAATTCACGGCACCGCAGGAAGCCAGGGTGGTGATGGCGGCGAACAGACCCGACTCGGCGCTGCCGAAACGCGTCTCCTTGCCCTCCAGGTTGCCGGGAGACAGGTCGACACCGAGATTGGCCAGCAGCGGGTTACCCTGCTGCTCGAAGTGCATCGCCGCGACGGCCATGCCGATGAACATCAGGGTCATCGCGGTCAGCAGGGCCCAACCCTGGCGGGCATCGCCGACCATGCGGCCAAAGGTCGTGCACAGCGCCGCCGGGATCAGGAAGATCAACAGCATCTGCATGAAATTGGTGAGCGGGGTCGGGTTCTCGTAGGGGTGCGCCGAGTTGGCGTTGAAGAAGCCGCCGCCGTTGGTACCAAGCATTTTGATCGCCTCCTGCGAGGCGACCGGACCCATGGCCAGGGTCTGGGTCCGGCTGGTGGTGGGCGCGGTGAGCACGCCGCCTTGCGCGTCCTGCAGCGCCAGGCCGGCGGCGTCGAGCCGCGGTGTGTCGTACCGCGTGACATCCAGGGTCGTCACGTCCTGGTAGGGGCTGAAGTTCTGGATCACGCCCTGGCTGACCAGGACCACCGCGAAGATCAGCGCGATCGGCAGCAGCACATAGAGCGTCACCCGGCTGAGATCGACCCAGGCGTTGCCGATGGTCTGGGCCGAGTGTCCGGCAAAACCGCGGATCAAGGCGATGACCACCACGATGCCGGTGGCGGCGGACAGGAAGTTCTGTACCGCGAGCCCCAGCATTTGCGTGAGGTAACTCATCGTCGTCTCGCCGCCGTAGCCTTGCCAGTTGGTGTTGGTGGCAAAGCTGATGGCGGTGTTGAAGGACGAATCCGGGCTGACGTTGGGCAACCCCTGGGGATTGAGCGGCAACCAGAGTTGCAGCCGTTGCAGGGCGTAGACGGCCAGGGCACCGATCAGGTTGAACAGCAGGAGCGCCAGGGCATAGTGCAGCCAGTCCATCTCCTCATCCCTGCGCACCCCGCACAGGCGGTAGAGCGGGGACTCGAAACCGCCGCGTAAACCCAGGCCCAGGAGCGGGCGGCCTTCCATCACGTTCGCGATGTAGCGGCCGAGCGGCCAGACCGCGAGCAGCAGGACCAAGAGATAGAGCCCGAGGATGAGCCAGGCATGGTGGGTCATAGAAAGCCCTCCGGGTTGAGCAGGGCCGCGATCAGGTAGACCAGGAGCGCGACCGCGACCACGGCGCTGACGATCAGCAACCAGTTCATTTCGCACCTCCCAGCCTGGCGCAGCCGCAGGCGAGTCCGACCGCCAGTGCGAACAACAGCAAGATACCCGCGAGATAGAAGAGATCCACGATGTGCCTCGATGACGGACCTTGGTGTCCATCATGCTAAGAAACGCGGTCTCAAGATGCTCGAAAGATCCTGGGCAGGCCGCATCAAAATCCTGTAAAGATCGTGCAGTCGTGGTTGACGAGGGTCACCGACCGGCTACAGTCTGATCTCTGATGGCGATTCGCCGGCGGCTCCTGAACCCGTCAACGGCTGGAGGTCCAACGCGGATGATCAACGACGGCCGCCCCGATCCCGATGCTCTGCTGGAGCGGGTCCAGCAAGCGGAAGCGCTGCAGCAGCGCGGCCGGCTGAAGGTCTTTTTCGGCGGTTGCGCCGGAGTCGGCAAGACCTATGCCATGCTCAACGCCGCCCGCGAGCAGAACGCCAAGGGGGTCGACCTGGTGGTCGGTTTGGTCGAGACCCACGGGCGCGCCGAGACCGAGCAATTGCTGCTGGGTCTGGAGATGCTGCCGCGGCAGCAGGTTTCCTATCGCGGCCGGGTGCTGCCGGAATTCGATCTGGACGGGGCGCTGGCGCGGCGGCCCGCGCTGCTCCTGGTGGACGAACTCGCCCACTCCAATCTGCCCGGCTCCCGCCACCCCAAACGCTGGCAGGATGTCGAGGAGCTGCTGGCGGCCGGGATCGACTGCTACACCACACTGAACGTTCAGCACCTGGAGAGCCTGAACGACATCGTGGGGCAAATCACCGGGGTGCGGGTGCGCGAGACCGTGCCGGACCGGGTCTTCGAGCTGGCCGATGAGGTCACGCTGGTGGATTTGCCCCCGGAGGAACTGCTCCAGCGCCTCAAGGAGGGGAAGGTCTATCTCCCAGGGCAGGCGCAGCAGGCGGCACAGAGCTTCTTTCGCAAGGGCAACCTGCTGGCACTGCGTGAACTGGCCCTGCGCCGCACCGCGGATCGGGTGGATGTGCAGATGCGCGACTATCGCGCGGATCAGGCCATCAGCCAGGTGTGGCAGGCCAAGGAGCGGCTGATGGTGTGCATCGGCCCGGGTCCGGGCGCGGAGCGTCTGGTGCGCAGCGCGGCGCGGCTTGCCGCCAGCCTGCGCGCGGACTGGCTGGCGGTCTACGTGGAGACCCCGCGGCTGCAGCGGCTGTCGGCGGCGCGCCGCGCCGGGATTCTGAAGCTGCTGAAGCTGGCGCAGGATTTGGGGGCCGAGGGCGTCTCGCTCTCCGGCACCGAGTTGGTCCCGACCCTGCTGGCCTATGCCCGCGGGCGCAATGTCTCCAAACTGGTGGTCGGGCGCTCGGGCAAACCGTTGCTGCGACGGCTGCTCCAGCCCAGCCCGGCCGACCGGCTCGCGAGCCAGGTGGACATGGACGTGTATCTGGTCGGACACGAGCACCGGTCGGATGAGCCGGCGCTGCCGCCGGCGATGTTTGGCCTGGGGTCCGGTGAGCGGCGCAGCCCGCCGGTGCGTTACCTGTGGGCGACCCTGGCCTGTGTGGTGGTCACCGGGGCCGCGGCCCTGTTGGGCCAGGTCTTCGACCCGGCCAACCTGATCATGTGCTACCTGCTGATGGTGGTCCTGGTGGCGCTGCGTCTCGGGCGCGGCCCCGGGGTGCTGGCCTCGCTGCTCAGCGTGCTCGCCTTCGACTTCTTTTTCGTCTCGCCCACACTGACCCTGACGGTGGCGGACACCCAATATCTGTTCACCTTTGCCTTGATGCTGAGCGTTGCGCTGACCATCAGCGGTCTCACCGCCAGTCTGCGCGACCAGGCGCGGATCGCCGGTTACCGTGAGCGGCGCGCCCAGGCGCTGTTCGAGGCCGGGCGGGTGCTGGCGTCCGCCCTGACCGCGGGGCAGATCGTGCAGGATGGCTGCGCGCGCCTGGCCGGGATGTTCAAGTCGCGGGTGACGATCCTGTTGCCGGACAGCACGGAGCGCGTCCACCCGCCGCGGATGGACGGAAGCGGCGCGGGCCTGCTCACGGAGGTGGACGTGGGGTTGGCGCAGTGGGTCTATGATCACCAGGCGCCGGCCGGACTGGGCACCGATACCTTACCGGCGAATCCAATTCTGTACCTGCCCCTGCGGGCACCGATGCGCACCCGCGGAGTGCTGGCGCTGGTGCCGACCGATCCGCACACCGTCTTCCAACCCGAACAGCGGCGGCTGCTGGAGACCTTTGCGGCGCAGATCGCCATGGCCCTGGAGCGCGTCCATTATGTCGAGGTTGCTCAGGACGCGGTGGTGAGTATGGAAGCGCAGCGGCTGCGGAACTCCCTGCTGGCCGCGATCTCTCACGATCTGCGCACGCCGCTGACCGGCCTGGTGGGGCTGGCGGGCAATCTGGCGGCCGCGGCGGAGCCCGGCGAGCCGCAGACCCGCGAGTTGGCTCAGGCCATCCATGGCGAGGCGCTGCGTCTGTCCGCGCTGGTGGTGAATTTGCTGGATATGGCGCGGCTGCAATCCGGTGCCGTGACACTGAAGCGGGAATGGCTGCCGCTGGAAGAACTGGTGGGCAGCGCCTTGCGCGCTGCCGCCGGTGTTTTGTCCGGACACCGGGTGGAAACCCGTCTGCCGCCGGACTTGCCGCTGGTGTCCTGCGACGCGGTGTTGATCGAACGGGTGTTGTCGAATCTGCTGGACAATGCGGCCAAGTACAGCGCGCCGGGCGGGTTGGTGATGCTCTCCGCCGGGATCGCGGGTCCCTATCTGGAGGTACGGGTCGCGGATGATGGCCCGGGCCTGCCGGCGGGGATGCACGAGCGGGTCTTCGACAGCTTCACGCGCGGCGAGGCGGAAAGCGCCCGGCCGGGGGTCGGGCTCGGGCTTGCCATCTGCCGCGCCATCATTCAGGTCCACGGCGGAACCATTCGCGCGACCGATCGCCCGGAAGGGGGGGCGCTCTTCATCTTCACCCTGCCGCTGGGCCAACCGCCCGCGATCGACGGGGCGGATCGGGAAGTGGAGGCCACCCAGTGAAGTTGATCTGCAGAACGCCATGAACGCGGGACCAGCGCTCACTGTCGTCATCATCGAAGACGATCCGCAAATCCGGCGCTTTCTGCGGATCGGACTCGAACGGGAGGGCATGGCGGTGTTCGAGGCCGATTCCGGCCGTCAAGGTCTGGTGGAGGCGGGCACCCGTCAGCCGGATTTGCTGCTCTTGGATCTGGGTCTGCCGGATTTGGACGGAACCGCGGTGATTCGGGACATTCGCGCCTGGAGCGGGGTGCCGATCCTGGTACTGTCGGCGCGCACTCAGGAAGCTGAGAAAGTGGCGGCGCTGGACGCCGGGGCCGATGATTACCTGACCAAGCCGTTCGGCATGCCCGAGTTGCTGGCGCGCATCCGTGCCCAGCTGCGCCGTCGCGACCTGTCCCAGGACGGGGCACAGCCGCGCTTGTGTTTCGGCGAGGTGGTGATCGATTTCGCTCACCGCCGCGTCACCCGTGCCGGTGCGTCGGTCCATCTCACGCCCATCGAATACCGGCTGCTCACGGTGTTGGCGCGGCATCCGGATAAAGTGCTGACGCAGCGGACCTTGTTGCAGGAGGTCTGGGGTCCGAACCATGTCGAGCGCACCCATTATCTGCGGATCTACATGACCAATCTGCGCCGTAAGCTGGAGCGCGATCCGGCGCAGCCGGCACATCTGATCACCGAGACCGCGGTCGGGTACCGGTTGGTGGTCGACTGAGTGGGGTCGTCCCCGGGCCTTGGTCATACTTCCGGTCAGGCAAGGCCCGACCGACTGGAGTCCAAGGCTTCAGCCTTGGATCGGCGCAGGCCAAGGCTGAAGCCTTGGACTCCAAATCGCTACCAAGTCAACTCAACTCCTCGGTTTGTCCGGAGGCGATGTAGATCACCCGCTCGGCCACATTGGTGGCGCGGTCGGCGACGCGCTCGTAGTTGTGCACGATCCACAGCAGATAAGTCCCCATGGGAGCAAACTCGGGGTCGGCGCGCATCATTTCCACGACCTGGTCGTCCACCGCGTCCTCCTGGTCGTCCATCAACTGCTCCTGGGCGACCGCCGCGCGGGCACGTTGCGCATTGCCGCCGGAGTCGAAGGCGGCCAGCGCCTCGCTCAGCATGGCGATGGCGTTGCCCGCGAGCCCGGCCACGGCCGCCACCGGCGCGGGCGGGAAGATCCCGTCACGGGCGCGCCGCACGATGCGCGCCACGTCGGCGGCATAGTCGCCGATGCGCTCCAGTTCCGAGACCAGCGACAGGCAGGCGCCGATGCAGCGGAGATCCTCGCCGGCCGGTTTGAACGCGGCCAGGGCGACCAGACACTCCTGCTCCATCAGTCGGCGGCGCTGATTGATCCGTTCGTCCTGCGCGATGATCTGTTCCGCGAGATCAAGGTCCTGGCGGGACAGACAGTCGACCGAGCGGTGCAGGGCTTCGATCACCAGGGCTCCCATGTCGTGCACGCCCTGCTGGAGCTGAACCCGCTTCTTCTGAACGAGACTGACCTGTTCCGGCATTGGTACCGCCTCCGCGTGGTGTTTCTGGGGCTGCCATCTGCCGGCCATTTTAGCTCAATACGTTACGACGAACCCATCTACAAAACTCCGGGGCGGGGCAGGCCGCGCCAACCAACACGGGTCCACACGGGAAGCGCCGGCAATCGGCGTTTCCTTAGGAGATGAAATACTCGCGGTGCCGACTCAAGGCCGATCCCCCGAAGTGGCGCTGCCACCAGCGGTCGGTCTCGTCCAAGAACCGGGGTTTGGCGCGATCCTCGGCGTTAGCGCGGCCCGCCCATTCGCGAAAGGCGAAGTGCTCCCACAGCCGCATGAATTCGGTGAGATACACGTCTGCGACCCGCCCGTTGTCGCGAATGACCAACATATTCTCGTCGTTGGCGTCGCTCGATGCCTTACTGAAGTTCGCCGATCCGACGACGACGATGGGGTCGTCCCCCAAGGGGTCGATCAACATGTACTTGGTGTGAATATATTGCACGTTGCGGCTCAGACCGGTGAGGGACTCGTGGAGCCATCCGTCGAGCAGGTCGCCGGGGATGCGTGCACCGACCGCGAAGCGGTTCTCGACCATCCGGCGTAGCCGGATCATCTCGCTCATCGCAGCGTCCGTGTCGCCCTGCCGGTCGGCGGGGCCCAGGAGCTTCTCGAAGAGCGCATAGCGCAGCGGTGCCTTGCCGGTTGCATAGACCGCTTTGAAGCGATCGTGCATACCGAAGGCGAAGGTCATGAAGAGCGCACCGCTGGCCCGGCCGGCCAGCGCGGCGTAATAATCGAGCGCGTCGGCCTGGCGGCGGGGGCTGAAGACCGTTACGGTGCCTGGGTTCGGCGGGAGCGGGGGCAGGGGGGTGGCCGAGAGTGCCGCCTTGAGATCCTTGGGGGCGGGATTGGCGGCGAGCGCAGTCCAGTAATCGAGATAGGCTCGGGCCACCGCCCGGTCCTCGACGATATGCACCGCGTTGGCATGGCCGTAGATCCCGCTGAGGGAAAAGTTGGTCGAGCCGGTGAGCACGGCGCACGGCTCGCCCTCGTGCAATAGGACGATCGCCTTATTGTGAGAGATGGCGCTGGTGCGTCGGTCGAGGATCCGGGCGTCGGGGATCCCCGCCGCGGCCAGGGCCGCCCGGTTCTGCGGCCCGGGGGACGTCTTGTCCGCGTCGTGGAGGATCAGCACATCGACCCCGCGTCCCACCGCCGCCGCCAGGGCGGCGAGCACGCGCTCCTCGTGCAGCTCGTAGGCCGCGACCCGCAGGCCCCAGCTTGAGTCCGCCGCCCGGGCGACGAAGTCACTGATTGACTCGGCGCAGCCTCGGGAGAGCCAGGTCCAGGCCGGGTCGGCGGCTCCGCCGAAGGCCCCCGGCTTGCGGTTGCCGAAGCGGCGCGCATAGGCCTGTGAGGCCCCGGTTCCGCGGTTGAAATAGATGTCGTGGTCGCCCCCCGCGGGGGACTCGGCGGTCACCTTGACCTTGACCTGCGCGACCGGGACCGGTGCCCCAGGCGTGCCCTTGAAGGCCACCACCCGATAGGTATAGGTGTGTCCGGGCTTGGCCGAATAGTCTCCCCAGCTAAAGTCCTGGATGGGGTGATCCCGGGTCGGCACCTGGGACCCGGGCGCCAGGCCCGGGTTGGCGGAGGGGAAGACCTTGGTGCCGGAGAGCCAGTAGGCCTCCTCCTCCGTGTGGTCGGTGCGATGGATGCCGAAGCCGAGCAGGCCAGGGCATCGCGCCTCCGGATAGTCCATGGCCAACAGAACCGCGTGGGTCCCGGCAATGGCCCGCACCGCGAGCCCCTGCGAGGTGTGTTTCCGGCGCATCGGCAGTCCCCTCCGTCGGATGGATCAGAAGATCAGGGTCCAGCCCACCTGTTGGGCCTGCTCCTTGGTGTAGGAGACCCCGTCGACCTTGCGTCCGCGCTCGTCCAGTAGGGTAATGATCCCGCCCTTGTTGGACAGGACCATGGGGGCCTGGACATGGATGCGCCGGGTCTCCCCGGCCGGTAGCGGCCCGGCGAGCGGCATCCGCGCCTTCTGTTTGTCGGCCAGGTGCCAGCCCGCGAGGTCGATGGCCTGGGGGCTGCTGTTCAACAGGGTGACAAATTCGTCTTCGGGGGTCTTCACGGCATTCACCAGGGCCCCGACGATCCGCACCAGCCCGTCCGGCAGGTCGTCGGTGGGCGGCACCCCCGAGGTGGGCACGTTCGGGCCGGGGTCGGTGCCGGGCTGGGTGGGCGCCACGGGGAGCGGATGCCCGGTGCGGTCGTCGGTGTGCCAGGCCTGGCTCTGGAAGGCGGTGAAGACCGCCACCCATTGGGACTGCTCGGGGAAGTGCACCAGCAGGCCCCCGTCCTGCCAGACCCCGTTGTCGCCCATGAACTGGCCGGAGTTGCCCTGATTCATGTGGATGTCGTGGATACCCCGCCCCGGCTTGAAGCCGAAATACCGGTCGGCGGCGGTCTCCGGCCCCCAGGGCTCGCCGAAGGCGTAGACGATCGCCGACTCGTCGGCGAGGGCGCGCTGCACCAAGGCGTCGAATTTCTCGTTCAAGTCGTTGTCGGGACCGGGAACGTCGTAGGGCAGCGGCACCATCCGGGTGGGCCTGAAGAGGTTGCCGCGGATGTAGTCGAGCCCGCCGCCCAAGGGGTTCGACGGCAGCGGGTGGAAGCCCTCGTCGAGGTTGGCAAGACCCTCGCAGATGGGGTGCTGGAAGCGGTCGTCGACGAGATACAGCAGCTCCGATGGGCTCTGCTTGCTCTTGACGTTGATCGCGATCCGAAATGCCTCCCCGTCGGCGACCATCCGGATTTGGTAATGGGGCGTGCTGCCGGCCCCGAGCCGGCGGTCGATCGGGCGTCCCTTGAGCACGCCATAGTTCTTCAGTGCCATGTTTCTCTCCCGGTGAAGAATGGGCGCAGGATCAAGGCGCCCGAGCGAATCATGCATAAGCGAGCGGCGGGCGGCAAGCTTCAATTGACTGGTCATTATTCGGTAACTTGCCCCGGACAACCGCACCTGGTCCTGGAAGCGGTACTGCTGAGCGTTGCCCTTCAGCTCGACCTGGTAGGTCTTGTTGCCGTTGAAGCCCGGGTCCCGCGCCTCTGTGATCTCGACGAAGGTAAACGGAGAGTCCTTCGTCGGGTGCAGCCCGTCGGTTGGGCTAACGGTGTTCCAGTCCAGGCGCAAGCCCACATTGCCTTCGAGAACAAAGTAGTGGATGCCGTTGCGGACGGCGATCTCGCCGCGGTGATCGTGACCCGAGAACACGGCAACGACCTGGCCATCCTGCTCAAAGATGCCGCGAACGACGTCGGCGTTCTTGATGGTGTGGTCCCGTCCGGCGAACCCGAAAGGGTCAGGGCGATGGGGGCGCGGGCGGCGGCCGGTCGCGGACCAGCGAGTTGAAGTCGGCGTGCTTCAGAGTCCAGCGCAGCCGGTCGCAGGCGGCGCGCTGGATCTGCTCCAGGGCTGGGGCCGGGGTGATCGCCGCCTGGGCCACGTCGGCCTCGACGATCGGGGAGACCGCGTCGCAGACACCCGCGGTAGCGTTGTCCAGGGCCGCCAACTCGTCCGTGGTGTCCCCCAATTCCAGGACGTGGAGGCCGCCGTCGAGGACCCGGTAGGCCGCGGTGGGAAAGGGGTGCGGCAACCGGTCCGCGTCGAAGGCTTGGAGACGGCGCAGGACTTCGGCGAAGACCGGGGGCGGGGCCCCGCTCGCCAGTGCCTGTACGGCCCCGCGGCGGGCCTCATGGAGGGGGTGGTTCAAGAGCGCGATCCCGTGGCCACTCGGATCGGCGCGGGTGATGGCGTAGGCGAGGGCAAACTCCTGGTTCTGATGGGGCCAGGGGAGGAACCGCGCCTCGCGGTCCTCGCCACCGGGTGCCGCGGAGTTGGCCCTGGGTGTCCCCTCGCGGCTGCGCCGCTCCGCCTGGTCCCGCGCGCGGCGCCACTGGGCCTTCGCCTGGGCCAGGGCCTCCAGGCGCCCCGCCAGCGGCTCGATCGCGGGCGGATACCCAACCCGTCCCAGCCAGAACAGGGCCTTAGGGTAGAGGCGCTGGACCCAGATCGGGTCCGTGCTGTCCTGGTGCTGCTCGACCAGGGTCCGGAGGCGATTCATGGCCTCCGGTCGCCCGCTCAGGCCCAGTGCGTCCAGGGTGGCCAGGGACATTAGGTACTCTTTGGGGTTGAGGCCGATGGGGAGCGAGGCCAGTGCCTCGCCGATGCGGCGATCCAGGTCCGGGAGGTTCTCGGGTCTGGTCTGGCCGCGGAAGGCGTGGATCTGACCGAGTGCGCGGATGGCGGCGGCCTGGGTCTGAGATCTCGCGATCCCCTGAGCCGGCTTGCGTGCCAAGGCCAGGAGGTTGTCCAGGTGGGGGACGATCAGGTTGGGGGCGAGCGCGCCGATGCGGGCCAGGGCCTCAAGGATCTCCGGCGCGTCGGCATCCTGTTCGCCGAGGGCGCGAAACAGCCGCTGTGCGCTCGGCGCGGTCGCGAGGTCGCCAAGCTCGGCGATCTGGCCCGCGTCCGGGCGGTCTTCGCCGACCAGGGACAGGGCCCTGTCGGCGCACCAGGCGACGGCAGCGGGTGGCCCGCCGGACGCGCCGACGGTCGGGCACCGGCTTGATCGCTTGGATTCTGCCGCGGTCGCCGCGAACAGCCGGCTCGCCCGCTCCTGGGACCAGGGGCGTCCCAGGGCAGCCCAGGCGCGCGCCAGGACGAGCGGGTCGGTATCGAACGGCGCCGACGCAATCTGAGGACCGCCACGCAGGTTGTCCAGGGCCTCAATGGCCGCCTGGCGGACGACCGAGTTCTGGTCCTCTAGCCGGGCGGCGATGGCGTCGGCGGCCTGGGTGGCCCCCAGGCCTGCCATCGCCGCGATGGCCGCCTGGCGGACACCCGAGTCCTGGTCCTCCAACTGGGCGGCGATGGCGTCGGCGGTCTGGGTGGCCCCCAGGCCCGCCAGCGCCTTGATGGCCGCCCGGCGGACGTACGAGTCCTGGCCCTCCAGCCGGGCGGCGATGGCGTCGGCGGTCTGGGTGGCCCCCAGGCCCGTCAGGGCCTCGATGGCCACCCGGCGGACGTACGAGTCCTGGTCCTCCAGCCGGGCGGCGATGGCGTCGGCGGTCTGGGTGGCCCCCAGGCCCGCCAGGGCCTCAATGGCCGCCCGGCGGACGCCCGAGTCCTGGTCCCCCAGCCGGGCGGCGATGGCGTTGGCGGCCTGGGTGGCCCCCAGGCCCGCCAGGGCCTCGACGGCCGCCCGGCGGACGTTCGAATCCTGGTCTTCCAGCCGGGCGGCGATGGCGTCGGCGGCCTGGGTGGCCCCCAGGCCCGCCAGGACCCAGATGGCCGCCCGGCGGACGTCCGAGTCCTGGCTCGCCAGCCGGGCGGCGATGGCCTCGGCGGCCTGGGTGGCCCCCAGGTCCGCCAGGGCCTCAATGGCCGCCCGGCGGACGCCTGAGTCCTGGTCCCCCAGCCGGGCGGCGATGGCGTCGGCGGCCTGGGTGGCCCCCAGGCCCGCCAGCGCCTTGATGGCCGCCCGGCGGACGTTCGAGTCCTGGTCTTCCAGCCGGGCGGCGATAGCGTTGGCGGCCTGGGTGGCCCCCAGGCCCGTCAGGGCCTCAATGGCTTCCTGGCGGACCTCCGAATCCTGGTCTTCCACCTGGGCGGCGATGGCGTCGGCGGTCTGGGTGGCCCCCAGGCCTGCCAGTGCCTTGATGACCGCTCGGCGGACGTCCGGGTCCTGGTCCTCCAATTGGGCGGCGATGGCGTCGACGGTTTGGGTGGCCCCCAGGCCGGCCAAGGCCTTGATGGCCGCTCGGCGGACGTCCGGGTCCTGGTCCTCCAGTTGGGCGGCGATGGCGTCGACGGTCTGGGTGGCCCCCAGGCCCGCCAAGGCCTCGACGGCCGCTCGGCGGACGTACGAGTCCTGGTCCTCCAGTTGGGTGGCGATGGCGTCGACGGTCTGGGTGGCCCCCAGGCCCGCCAGGGCCTCAACGGCCGCCCGGCGGACGCCCGAGTCATGGTCCTCCAGCCGGCGAGCGATGGCGTCGACGGTCTGGGTGGCCCGCAGGCCCGCCAAAGCCTCAATGGTCGCCTGGCGGACGTCCGAGTCCTCGTGCTCCAGCCGGGCGGCGATGGCGTCGGTGGTCTGGGTGGCCTCGAGGCGCGCCAGGGCCTCAATGGCGGCCTGGCGGACGAACGAATCCTGGTCCTCCAGCCGGGCGGCGATGGCGTCGGCGGCCTGGGTGGCCCCGAGGCGGGCCAGGGCCTCGATGGCCGCCCGGCGGACGTTGGCGTCCTGGTCCTCTAGCCGGGCGGCGATGACCTCCAAACCCTCGGGGGTCCCGAGCCCAGCGGTGGAGTCCACAGCAGCGCTGCGCGTCCCCGGCTCCGGTGCCTCCCGAGAGACTCGGATGAGCTCGCCGAGGACCCAGGGGTGCCGAACCTTGCTCAAGGACGAGACCGCCCGGTCGATCAAGACCTGATCCCTCTGCCGCTCCTTCGACGTCAGGACCAGGTGCACCAGCCCAAGGCCGCTGGTCAATAGCCCATCCCGCCCGTAGGCGGGCAGCCGGTCGGCAATGGGCAGGCGCGCGATCAGCTCTGCCTCGGTCTCGGGTCGGTCGGCGATGCGGGCGCGGTCGAAGCGCCGGTCGGCCTCGATGTCGCCGCGCACCCGATCGGATTCGTAGAGGAATCCCCCCTGGCCCAGGAGGTCGGTGGGAAGGTCGAAGGCGCCGCCGCGGACCTCGATACGGTCCGAGAGCCCGGCCAGGGGGCTCAAGGCCAGGTAGCGCCCCTCACGGTTGGACCAGAGGTCCAGAGCGAGATAGGCAAGGCCAAAGGCGAGGATGACCCCGGCGAGGGCCAGGGCGGTGTGGCGCCGCCGCTCCCCGGCCTTGAAGTCCCGGTTCCAGGCGTGGACGCTGCGGGCGAAGACGTCGTGGTAGAGCTCGAACCAGAGGCGGGTCTGGCCGGTGGCCAGGTCCACCCGCTCGCTGCGGCGCAGGACCCGGGCCCGGTCCAGGGCGGCGAGGGCGGCGTCCATGGCCGCCGGCTTGGCGTGGCAGCGCTCGGCCAGCTCGTCGACGGGGTAGGCGAGCTTGGTCCCCTGCTGGCCCACCAGATAGTCGAACGCGCGCGACGCAAGTCGGCGCTGCTCATGACTCAGACCGGCCATGGCCCGGCGGAAGTGCCCGTCCAGGATGCCGTCGGCCGTGCCGGTCTTCAGGTAGGTGGCCAGGCGCAAGCGCTGGCCGGGGTCGCCGCGGTCCAGGTCCCAGAGGGTCCGGCAGACGATCTGCAGGTGGGGGGGCTCGACTTGGAGGGCCAGCCCGGCGGGGTCGGCGAGCTGCTGGACGCCCAGGCGTTCGCGGGACTCCCGGTGACCCAGGTCGTCGAGCAAGGTGTCGGCCAGGGAGCGGCCGTCCGCGACTACCTCGTAGTCCCAGCCGCGGTCGGTCAGGGGGCGGACCATGGCGGCCCGGGCCTGGTCCAGGTCGAGTTTCTCCAGCCGGTAGTAGTTGTCGAAGACTGAGTTGACCAGGGGCTTGAAGACGTTGAGCTCCATGGCGAAGTCCTCGCGCATGGAGATGACCAGGGCGGCGGGGCCGTCACGGTCGTTGATCGCCTCGGACAGCTCCTGGACCAGCGGCGCCAGGCGCCCGGTGAGGCGCTGGTAGTTGAACAGCTCCTCGAATTGGTCCAGGAACAGGATGAGCGGCTGGCCGCCGATGAGGGCGTGCAGGCGCAGCAGCACCGCGAGCGGCTGGCCTGGGTCCAGCGCCGGACGGCCCGCGGTGCCCGGAAGCTCGGCGGCCAGCGCGGCCTTGAGCTCGGCCAGCGGGTCGCCGTACCAGGTGCGGAAGCTCAGCAGGGCATGGCCGCCCTGGGTCCGCAGGGCGGGCTTGACCCCGGCCTCCAGGAGCGAGGACTTGCCCACCCCGCTGGCGGCCACCAGCAGGGTGAGCTTGTTGGCGCGGATCTTGTGGACCAGGATGCGGGTCTGCGCCTCGCGGCCGAAGAAGCGGTCGGACTCGGCCTCGGTAAAGGGCTCCAGGCCAATGAAGGGGTCCGCGGTGCGGGGTTGCTCGCTCATGGGACGGCCCCGAGACTCGCGGCAAAGTCCGCGAGCGGGAGCGCCAGGAGCTGGACGCCGAGCCCCGGCTGGCGCCAGAAGTGGCGGGCGAAGCCGTCCGGGGCAGGGTGAACGGCGAGGATGTCGCGGCTGGAGCCGAGCTCCGCCCGCCGGCCCAGGACGGTGCGGGCCAGCAGCCGGTCGCCCCAGGCGTGGAGCCCATAACCCAGGAGCCAGAGGTGGCGGTCCCGCAGCAGGCTCACCAGATACTCGGGCAGGGGCGGCTCGGGGCCGGCGGCGAGCTGGAAGTAGTCCCGCTCGGACAGGAGCAGCGAATCAGCCGCGGTCCCGTTGGACCCCAGCCCGCGCAGGCGGTAGACCAGGGTCCAGCCGGCCTCGTGGAGCCCGAGGCCGCTCAATGCCTCGCGCCCGCAGCGCCGGGGCAGGTCGGGGGTCGGAGGCGAGTAGTCGAGGAACAGGTCGCGGTTGCGGTCGCCCCGGGGCGGCGGGGCCAGAGTGACGCAGCGGCGTCCGCGGGCGGCGAGGGCTGCCTCCAGCAGCCCATCGTAGGCGGCGGAGATCAGCACCAGGGGCCGGTCGATCGCGGCGATCTGGCGGTAGATGTCCGGGCCGGCGGGCGCGGCCGTCCCGGCCGGCGTGGCGAGGGCCAGGAGCCCCCTGGCCAGGGCGGTCCGCCCACAGCCGTCCGGGTCCAGTTCCACCCGCTCGCAGACCTCGGCCAGACACCGGCCCGCGGGGAGCCCCGCAACCCTGAGTTGGCCCGCCAGGCTCGCGGGCAGGTCCGCCGCCCCGGTGACCGCGTAGCCGCTCTGGTGGGCCAGGTCCGGGCCGAGCAGGAGTGCGACCTGACCACCGCGCAGGAGCCTGGCCAGGCGGGGATAATCCGGGCCAGCGGCGGCAACTGGCCGGGCGGCGGGGCTCTGGCTCGACCAGATGGTCACAAACTGCGCCGGGCTCAGGGGAATGGACCCGGAGGCATAGCCTTCCAGGAGCACCAGACGGGTCTCCTCGGCGGTGTCCAGGGCAGGGAGGGACTCCAGGCGGGCGAGCTCGGCGGCAATCCGGGCCGAGACCCCGGGCTGCGCCTGGTCAAGGCCCGCGGCCTTGACCTCGATCCCGGTGCGGATACGGGCGAAGCGGTCATCCTCGGGCCGCGCGACCCCCGCGAGCAGGGCCGCGATGGCTGAGCCGTCGCCGGGGGTCAGGCGCCAGAGGTTGGAGACGCACAGGGCATAGCCGAGCTTGTCGTCCTCCCGGGCGGTGCCGATCCCGACCAGACGCCCCCGAGCGTCGACCACCGGGCCACCGCTGTAGCCCCCGGCCAGGCGGGCGAAGTCGGAGTCCTCGACAGTCAGCTCCCAGAGCCGAAAGTCGGCCGCCCCGCCCCCGGGTGTGACCTGGTTGGGTTGGCCCAGGCGGCCCGCGAGTGCACGCTTCTTGTGGGCCTGGGCGAAGGGGCTGTAGCCGCACAGGCGAATCGCCACGTCGGTCTGGCCCAGGGCGGTGGTCGGGAGATACGCGGGGGCCGTCAGCCCCGGGACCTCCAGCAGGGCGAGGTCGTTACCCCTGGGGTCTCCCAGGGCCAGGACCCGAGCCGGCAGCCCCGCCACCCGCACCTGATCGGGGCCGCCGACTGCCGCGACGACATGGGCGCAGGTCGCGACCAGGGTCCCGGCGTCGCGGCGCGCCAGGGCGAAGCCGCTGCCGGAGACGCGGTTCCCGTCCGCCGCGCTCTCGATGAGGAAAACGGCCTGGTCCAGGGGGTCGCCGGTTGGGTCCATGGGCTTGGCTGGGCGGCCGTCGCCCGCCTAGGGCAGCGGGGATGGGGCCGAGAAGGTGGGTCGCTGGGCCGGGCTCACTTGGGCGCCATGGTCAGGGTGACCTTCAGGTTGGCGCTGGCCTCGCCTTGGGCGATGAAGACACCCCCGGAGACCCCGAAGCCGAGGCCGATCTCGACCTTGGCGTCGGTGATCTTCATCTCCTTGTTGAGTTCCTCCAGGACGGAGAGGACGGGTCGGCTGGCGGCCAGCAGCAGGGGCTTGATGGTGTCGATGGACTTCTGGACGCGCGCCGCGGCCCCGGAGTCCATCGGCCTGACTCCGGGCGGGGCCGCGACCTCCACCAGGACGCCATTGTCGAGCTCGATGATCTGACCGGCCATGGGGGTCTCCTGATGGGATGGCAAACGGGGTCGGACTGCCTGGCTTCAGGCGCAACTGTACCCGACCACCGGCTTTATTGTCTCGCCTGGTTGGGTAGCATCCAGGTGTGATTATCAATGGGGTTATGTTAAGGATGGGTTAGCCCCAGGGTAGGCGGTTCTTTGTTCGCCGCCGTGGTCGGCGCCAACTGCACCTGCACCCGGAGCCCGGGGCGGTTGTCGAGCAGCGCAATGGCGGCGCCGTGGAGTTCGACGACGGCCCGGACCAGACTGAGCCCCAGACCGCTGCCGGGGGTGGAGCGGCTGCCGTCGGCGCGGAAAAAACGCCTGAAGACCTCGCCATGAAGCGCGGCGGGGATGCCGGGTCCGTTGTCCGCGACCGCGATGACGACGGCCTGCTCCGCGGCGGTCACCGACAGCGCGATCAGACCGCCCTCCGGGGTGTATTTCACGGCATTGTCGACCAGATTCCCCAGCGCCTGGAACAGTAGGTCCCGATCGCCGATCACCCAGGCCGCGTCCGCGGTGTCTAGTGTCAACTGCTGTCCCCGCTCCGCCGCGACCGGTTCGTAGAGTTCGGCCAGGTCCGCGACCAGCGGGACCAGGTCCAGCGGCGCAAAGGCGGCGCGCTGTCCGCCGGACTCGATGCGGGCGATGCGCAGCAGCGCGTTGAAGGTGCCGAGCAGTTCGTCGGCGTCGGCGATGATGTCCTCGGCCGCGGCCGCGGCCGGGTGGCCTTCCCCAAGGTCGGTCCGCAGCAGTTCCAGCTTGGTGCGCAGGCGGGTCAGGGGAGTCCGCAGGTCGTGGGCAATGTTATCCGATACCTGGCGGACCCCGGCGATCAGGGTCTCGATGCGCGCCAGCATGTGGTTGAGCCCGGCGGCGAGCTGGTCGAAATCGTCCCCGCTGCCGGCCAGCGGAATGCGCCGGGAGAGGTCACCCTCCATGATGTCGCGGCTGGTCTGGTTGATCGCTTCCAGACGCCGCAGCACCCGGTGGCTCATCACCCAGCCGCCGAGCAGGGCCAGCGCCGCGGTCAGCGCGAGCCCCCAAGTGAGGGCCTCGAGGATCAGTTTCCGGGTAGCCTCCAGATCGCGCACGTCACGTCCCACCAAGAGGCGCAGGTCGCCGCGTAGCGTGAAGACCTGGGCACGGGCGGCGTGATCGTCGTTGTGGCGCGGCCCGCGTTCGAGCAATCGGAAGCGGATCCAGCCCGCCGCGTCCGGGACTCCGGCGGGCCAGCGGTCGAGGTTGCCGATCAGCGGCTTGAAGTCCTTGTCCGCCAGCAGATAGACGCCGGCCCCGCCGGGGTCGCGAACGATCCGTTCGCGGATCACGTTGGTCAGTCCGGGCAAGCCGCGCTGCCGGTATTGCTCCGCCAGGCCTTGGATCTCAGCCGCGATGGTCGCGTTGGTCTGCTGATCCATGAAGCCCGCGGTCGACCAGTAAATGAAGCCGAGCAGGATGGCCGCCGACACCGACAGCAGCAGAACATAGAGGATGGCCAGCCGAAAGCTTGAACTGCGCAGCACCTGGGTCGCGCGCAGCCGCAAGTCGTCGGCGCGCCGGCCGGCGGCCGTCATTGGGCGCGCAGCAGATAGCCGGCGCCCCGGACCGTTTGCAGCAGGGGCGGATCGAAGTCCTTATCGATCTTGCCGCGCAGGCGGCTGACGTGCACATCAATGATGTTGGTTTGCGGGTCGAAGTGATAGTCCCAGACCTGTTCCAACAGCATGGTTCGGGTCACCACCTGGCCGGCGTGGCGCATCAGATACTCCAGCAGCCGGAATTCACGCGGCTGCAGTTGGATGGGACGGCCGGCGCGGGTCACCTCACGCTTCAACAGGTCCATCTCCAGGTCGAGGACGCGCAGCCGGGTCTGCGGGGCGTCCGCCTGACCGCGTCGCAACAGGGCTTCCAGGCGCGCGTGCAACTCGGAGAAGGCGAAGGGTTTGACCAGGTAGTCGTCGCCGCCGGCGCGCAGACCCTCCACGCGGTCGTCCACCTCCCCGAGAGCGGACAGGACCAACACCGGTGTCCGGTTGCCTGCGGCGCGCAGCGTGCGCAGGATCGCGAGTCCGTCCAGTCCCGGCAGCATCCGGTCGAGAATCAGCGCGTCGTAGACACCGCCGGCCGCCTGCAACAGCCCGTCGCGTCCGTCTGCCGCATGGTCGGTGAGTATCCCCACCTCGCCCAGCGCTTTGCGCAGGTAATCCGCCAGTTGGCGGTCGTCTTCGATCAAGAGTACGCGCATGGGCGAGTCATTCCAAAATGAGCGGCCAGCGTCCAGCCGTCGGCTTCACAAGCTCGGCATGTTACCGTGAAAGTCACCTCGCGATCCCCGTGGGAGCGGCCTCCGGCCGCGATGGGGTGCCGCGGTGATACGGCCTGGTCGCGATCTCGCGAGACCTCATCGCGGCCGGAGGCCGCTCCCACAACGGCCGCGGCTGGCTTCACGCGGCGAGCGGCACCGCGATGAACATTGGCCGGCCATCCTTTTCGACCCGCAGCATGACCGCGCTGCGCTTGGCGGCCGCGGCGGCGCGCACGGCCTCGTACACTTGCGCCGGGGAGTCGACCGGCTGTCCGCCGACCATCGAGATCAGACTGCCGGGCTCGACACCGGCCTCCGCGGCGGGGCTGCCGGGCTGGACCCGGGCCACGTAGACGCCGTTGCTCGCCGGACGCAGCCCTTTTTCCTGCCGTAGTTCAGGCGTAACGGAAACCAGATAGAGTCCAAGCTTGCTTTCATCCGCAGTCGCGGCGGGTTGCATCTCGTTCTTCGCCAAGGTCTCGTTGCCGGGCATGGCGCCGATGGTCACGGCAACGCTCAGCGGTTTGCCGCCGCGCACCAACTCCAGGTTCAAGCGGGTGCCTGCCTTGGTGTCGGCGATCAACTTAGGCAGATCCTTGTAATCTTTGATCGGCTGATCGCCGGCCTTGAGGATGACGTCGCCCGGCTGTAACTCGGTACCGGCGGCGGGGCCGTCAGGGAGGATATCGGCGATCAGCACACCCTCGGTCCCGGACAGACCGAGCGCACCGGCGATGTCCTCGGTCACCGGCTGGATCTGCACGCCGAGCCAGCCGCGCGAGACCCGGCCGTCCTGGCGCAGATCGGCGACCACCTTCTTCACCGTTTCCGCGGGGATGGCGAAGCCGATCCCGACGTTGCCGCCGGTGGGCGAGTAGATAGCGGTGTTGACACCGATCACCCGACCGTAGACATCGAACAGGGGACCGCCTGAGTTGCCGCGGTTGATCGGGGCGTCGATCTGCAGGTAATCATCATAGGGGCCGGCATTGATGTCACGACCGCGCGCCGAGACGATGCCGGCGCTGACCGAGCCGCCCAACCCGAACGGATTGCCGACGGCCAGCACCCAGTCCCCGACGCGGGTGGCGCTGGCATCGGCCAGATCAACGAAGGGCAGGGTGCGCCCGGCGTCGATCTTGAGCAGCGCCAGGTCGGTCTTGTCGTCGCGTCCGACGACTTGCGCCTTGTGCTTGCTGCCGTCGTTGAGGGTGACGGTGATCTCATTGGCGCCCTCGACCACGTGATTGTTGGTGACCACCAGGCCGGAGGCGTCGATCACGAAGCCGGAGCCGGCCCCCTCTGCACGTTGACGCCCCGGCATGTTGGGCTGGTCGAAGAAGTGTTTGAAGAATTCATCAAGCGGCGCCCCCTCGGGCAGACCCGGGTGCTGCCGGGGCATCAGGCTGGTGGTCGGGCCTTCGGCGATTACCGTGACATTGACCACGGCCGGTGATACCCGCTCGGCCACATCGGCGAAGCTCGGCATGGCGGGCGCGACGATGGCGGCCGCGCCGGTCGCGGCGGCCTGGGGCGCGGGGGCTTGGGCGGCGACCCCGCCGCCGATCGCCAGGGCTAGGGCCACCGCGGCGGCGACCGTGGTGCGGGTCAGGGTGTTGCCGGTGTTTGTCTGGGAATGCTTTATCGGAGTGCGCGAGGACATGGTTTCTTTCCTGCCGAGCGATCGGCTCATCACGGAGTTGTCAGCGACGCCAGCGGGCCGATGGGCCGCGCGTCATGGTCCGGAAGTGTGGGACATTGCGGCGTCTTCGACCTTTCCGGAGGGTTAAATTTTGGTCAGAACAAGGCGGTTGCAGCGTCTGGCTTTACTGTGTACCGTACTGCCCACGCTTCCCCGATCCACCCATCCAATTCAAGGAAAAGTCCCATGAAAAAACAATCGCTGATGCTGGCGCTGACGGCCTGTCTGTCACTTGGTACCGCGGGCCTCGCATCCCTGGTCAGTGCCGATACCACGACCCCGCTCGCGGGTGCGGTCACTGTTTCCGACCTGTCAGGTGAGGTCGTGGCGATCAACCGAGAGTCGCGCCAGATGACGATCCGGACCCCGGACGGCTCGTTCGAGGTCCTGGATATTCCCGCCGAGGTCAAGCGGATCGACCACATTGAAGTCGGCAACAAGGTCGCGATCACCGAAACCGAGGCCGTGCTGGTCGACGTGGAAAAGGGCCGCGACGCGGGTTCCATGGGTTCGATCGAGAAGACGACAGTGAAGCCGGATGCGGGGACCAAGCCGGCCGGCACCATCACCACCAAGCTGAAGCTCTACGGCAAGGTGGAGTCGGTCGATCGGGCCGCGTCCCAGGTCACCATTCGCGGGCCGGAAAAGCTGGTCACTCTGTCCGTGAAGGACAAGGCTATCCTTGATCAGCTCAAGCCGGGCGATGGGGTCATAGCCACCTACGTGCGCACCATCACCGGGAAGGTCACATTCAACTGATCCCGCTCGACCGGCGCGTCCGGCGGGCGAGCCGGTTTACCACCATCCGGAGACTGACATGCAGCCGATCGAGCAGATCGAAATGGATCGCTATCGGGCGGAACTGGATGACGACGTCCGCCACCTGGTGAAAAAATACTCCAGGATCATGGGATGGGACGTCCCGGAGCTTGATGAAGCGGCCGCCCATGCCCTTATTGTACAGGCGCTGCGCGATGCGGTGGCCAAGGTTGAGGCGGGTTAGTCGCGACCGTCACGCATCCTCGTTCCCTCATCCATCCACACGAACCCAAACCAAGAGGCAGAACCAGTGAGCAATCTGATCGTCATCTCCTTTCCGGAAGAGCGGCTTGCATTCGAGATGCGCGCCGCACTCGTCAATCTGCAAAAAGAATACCTGATCGAGATGGAAGACGTGGTGATCGTCACCAAGGACGCAAAAGAGAAGGTCAAGCTGCATCAGGCGATGAATCTGACGGCCGCGGGTGCGGCCACCGGCAGTTTCTGGGGCCTGCTGATCGGGCTGCTGTTCCTCAACCCGCTGTTGGGTGCGGCCGTCGGCGCCGGCGCCGGTGCCTTATCCGGACGCTTCACCGATTTGGGCATCAACGATCAATTCATGAAGGAGTTGGCCGCGAGCTTCCAGCCGGGCTGCGCGGCCATCTTCATCCTGGTGCGCAAGGCCACGGCGGATAAGGTTCTGGAAGGGCTGGAGCAGTTCAAGGGCAAGGGCAAGGTGATCCAGACCTCCCTGACCAAGGATGACGACACCACCCTGCGTGCCTTCATCGAGTCACAATCTTAAGGTCGCACGCGTTTTCCGGCCACGAGGGCGGGCAAGTCATCCCAGGACTGCGACGACTTGCCCGGTCTCCACACGTGCTACCACACCATCACGACCAGCACCAGGAGCCCCATGCAGCACAACCAGTCTGTCTCGCTCAGCACCAGCCCACTGCGATCGGCCGCTGCTCTGGCCGCGCTGTTGATCGGCAATCCGGGAGCCGCCATGGACACCAATGACATCGTCGCGACGACCCAGGAGCAGCGGATCGATGACAGCGCTCAGCAGGCGCTGGCCGTCACAATTTATAACGACAATCTCGCGCTGGTGAAGGACCTGCGCCAACTCACCCTGACCCAGGGCGAGAACCGGCTCGCCTGGCGCAACTGTTCCGGCCAGATCAGGCCCGAGACGGCGCTCCTCGCCGCGACCGCAGGGACCGCCGCGGTCACCCTGTTGGAGCAGAATTTCGATTTCGATTTGCTGACTCCGCAAAGCCTGCTCAAGAAATATGTCGGCCGCAAAGTGCAGGCCATCCGGACCGCCGACGACGGGGTGCGGACGACCGAGGACGCCACCGTGCTCGCCACCAATGAAGGTGTGGTCCTGCGCTATGCCGATCGGATCGAAACCGATGTCGTCGGCCATCTGGCGTTCCCGGACTTGCCCGCGGACCTGCGGGATCAGCCGACCCTGGTCCTGCACCTGGAGGCCGCGCAGGCCGGCACCGGCACCTTCGAGTTGTCCTATCTCACCGGCGGGCTGTCCTGGAAAGCCGACTATGTGGCCGATCTGGCGGCCGACGGCAAGTCGATGGATTTGAGCGGCTGGGTGACGCTGACCAACAGCAGTGGGGTCGCCTACCGGCAAGCCAAGGTGCAACTGGTGGCGGGTGAGGTCAATCAGGTCCGGCCGGAACCGCCGCCGCCCATGATGGCGCGCACCATGGCCATGCCGGCTGCCGCCCCGATGCCGCAGGAGGAGGCGCTGGACGAATACCACCTCTACACGCTGTCGCGTCCCACCGACGTGCTCAACAATCAGACCAAGCAGGTGGCGCTGCTCTCAGCTCCGCGGGTCCCGGTGACGCGGGAACTGGTGGTCCATGGGCAGCCCTACAGCTACCAGTCCCAATCCGCGGACGGCTGGAACAAACTGCCGGTCGCCTCGACCCTGAACTTCACCAACCAGGGCGGGAGCCTGGGTATCCCCTTGCCGGAAGGCGTGGTGCGGGTCTACTCCAAAGACAGCCGCGGTACTGCTCAATTCATCGGGGAGGATCGGATCGATCACACCCCGAAGAACGAGACGGTCACCCTGACGCTCGGCGAGAGCTTCGACGTGACCGTTCGACGCAAGCAGACCGAGTTCAAGAAACTCAGCGGCGCGAGCGCCTACAACTACGCCTATGAGGCGGCCTTCGCGCTGGAGATCAAGAACGCCAAACCCGACGCGGTGATGGTCAAGGTCGTCGAGGAAATCCCCGGCGACTGGAAAATGGTCCAGCAGAGTCAGTCGCACACCAAAGAGGCGTCCAACCTCGCTGCCTGGCTGGTCCAGGTCCCCGCCGATGGCGCCGCCACGCTCAGTTGGCGGGTGCAAACCAGGTTCTGACGCCTTTCGACGGGTTCAGTCGATGGTCGGACAGCCTGTCGGCAGACCCGCCGTGCCGAAGCGGGGGCACCAGGGTGCGGCGGCAAGCCGGCAGGGGCGCCGGAAACGCGACGCGAGGTCGGCGAATGCTGCCTGACTGTCCGCCGGAGTCCGACCAGCGCCCGCTGGCCATCCTGCTGATGGGTCCGACCGCGGCGGGGAAAACCGATCTCGCGGTGGATCTGGTGGGCCGCTTGCCCTGCTCCATCATCAGTGTGGACTCGGCCATGATCTACCGGGGCATGGATATCGGCACCGCCAAGCCGGGTCCGGAGGTGTTGGCGCAGGCGCCCCATCGGCTGATCGACATCCTGGACCCCAGTGAGTCGTACTCGACCGCGCGCTTCCGTGCCGATGCCTTGGAGGCCATGGCGGCGATCACCGCCGCGCGTCGTATCCCCCTCCTGGTGGGTGGAACCATGCTCTATTTCCGTAGGTTGCAGCAGGGTTTGGCATCACTGCCGGATGCCGACCCGCGCGTGCGCCAGGCGTTGCTGGAGGAAGCGCAGCGGTTGGGCTGGGCGGTGCTGCATGAGCGGCTGGCGCGGTTGGACCCGACGACGGCCGCTCAGGTCCACCCCAACGATCCGCAACGGATCCAGCGCGCCCTGGAAGTTCACGCCATCTGCGGCGAGCCGATGAGCGTCCTGATCCGGCGTACCCAGGGTCAGGCTGCGGCACTGCCCTACCGGCTGCTCAAGCTGGTGCGCGCCCCCGCGGATCGGCAGACCCTGCACCGGCGCATCGAGCGGCGTTTTCGCGGGATGGTCGAGCAGGGTTTGGTCGGGGAGGTGGAATCGCTGTGGAGGCGCGGGGATTTGGGGGAAGACCTGCCCGCCATGCGGTGTGTCGGCTATCGACAGGTCTTGAAGTTCGTTCTTGGCGGATACAACTTCGACGAAATGCTGCACCGCGGCACGATCGCCACCCGGCAGTTGGCGAAGCGTCAGATGACTTGGCTGCGGGCCGAGACCGACGGCCATTGGCTCACCGATGACCAGACGGCGCTGGAGCGCGCCCTGGCACTGATCGCGGCGCAGCACCCCTTGCGCTGCGCTCACGCTGGTGGTCGCACGCCTTGAACAGGGGTCCGGCCGACCAGGGTGCGTCGCCCGATCCGAACGGTTCAAGCCGCTCGTCGCACCGTGCGGTCGGCCGAGCTACCGTGTCCGCTGGACCGGTATCGCGCGCCGGTGTGTGACCGCCTCGGCCCGATCCGGTACAACACTCGGCAAGCATTGGAAAATCGTAATGGCTTTCTCGTTCCCGCTGGGTGACACTACTGGGACCTATTGCGTGGAACAGCATGTCCCGGCTGCAGCCCACGTGTTGGAGCGTCTGAACTGAGCCTTGCCGCCGCGGCGACCGCGGTGTGAGCAAGGTCAGGGTGGCGGTTCGGCGCCACGCCGACCAGCAGCGTCAGTCGATCCATTTGAGCCGGGCGATCTTCGCGAAACGACTACAACAAGGAGCAACAACATGTCCAAGGGCCAAAGCCTGCAAGACCCTTTCTTAAATGCCCTGCGGAAAGAACGCATCCCCGTATCGATCTTTCTCGTCAACGGCATCAAGCTGCAAGGCCAGATCGAATCGTTCGATCAGTTCGTCGTGCTGCTGAAGAACAACGTCAGCCAGATGATTTACAAGCACGCGATCTCGACCGTGGTGCCGGCACGCAATGTGAAATTGCCGGCTGGCGACGAGATCGAGGAGCCAGGTAATAGCTAAGTTGCGCGAACGTTCCGTGACCAGGCGGCTCACGGGCGCGATGCCCAAGTCAGCGTGTGGATGTCCCGATGCCTAGCGACCTGGTGTTTGAGCGGCCCGCGTCCGGCGAGCGTGCCGTACTGGTGCAACTGGATCTTGGCGGCGCGGTGGCACTCGACGAGCGTGAGGAGTTCGATCAACTCGCCCGCGCCGCCGGTGCCGAGGTGGTTGGGACCCTGGGCGGTACACGCGCCAGGCCGGACGCCCGACTCTTCATCGGCTCCGGTAAAGCCGACGAGTTGAAGGACCTGGTCGCGGCCGCCGGGGCCGAACTGGTGGTCTTCAATCACGCGCTGTCCCCGGCTCAGGAACGCAACCTGGAGCGTTTGCTCGAATGTCGGGTGGTGGACCGGACGGGCCTGATCCTCGATATCTTTGCTCAACGGGCCCGCTCTTTCGAGGGTAAGCTCCAAGTCGAACTGGCCCAACTGCGCCACCTGTCGACTCGCCTGGTGCGCGGCTGGACTCATCTCGAGCGGCAGAAGGGCGGTATCGGTCTGCGCGGTCCGGGTGAGACCCAACTCGAAACCGATCGGCGCTTGTTGGCCAAGCGCATCGCGCTGCTCAAGCGGCGACTGGAGGGCCTCGAGTCCCAGCGCGCCCAGGGGCGGCGGGCGCGCGAGAAGGCCGAGCTGCCGGTGATTTCCGTGGTTGGTTACACGAACGCCGGCAAGTCCACGCTCTTCAATCGGCTCACCGAGGCCGGGGTGTTCGAAGCCGATCAACTGTTCGCCACCCTGGATCCAACCCTGCGGCGACTTGCTCTGCCCAACGGCGGGCGGGCACTGTTGGCGGATACGGTCGGATTCGTCAGCCGACTTCCGCACGAGTTGGTGGCCGCCTTTCGCGCGACCTTGGAGGAGGCCCGCAATGCGACGCTGCTGCTCCATGTGGTCGACGCGTCGGCTGGTCACCGGGCGCGGCTGATCAACGACGTGGAAACGGTGCTCGCGGAGATCGGCAGCATGGACATCCCGCGGCTGGAGGTTTGGAACAAGCTCGATCTGCTGGCGGACGAACCACCGCGTCTGGAGCGTGACAGTGTCGGTCAGCCGACGCGCGTCTGGCTGTCCGCCCGCTCGGGTGCGGGGATCGACCTCCTGCTGACCGCCATCGCGGAATTGACCGGGGGCGAGAGCACCCGTCATCAGGTGCGTCTCGGACCCGGTGACGGGCGTCTGCGCGCCTGGGTCTATGCGCACGCCCGCGTCCTGGCCGATGCGCCGGACGCGCAGGGCGGTTGGACTATGGAAATCCTGATCGAACCTGCCGACTTACAGCGTTTCCTGGCGCATGAACCCGAGCGTGGGCACCTGCTGTTGCACTGAGGTTGCTCGCGCGAGTCCCTCATCCGGTCGCCTGCCGCGGCGTCGCCGGTTCTGGTTTTCCTACCTGTTGCGTTTGCACCGCCGCGTCCGGCTGCCTACAATGACCTGTTCGCTGTCCGACCGTGCCGGCGACCACTTGCGCGGGTTGATTAAGCGGCCGGGCGGCTGCATCTTGGCAAGCTGAGTGACAAGCGATGTGTAGTGCTCGGTCCCAATCACCATGGAATTTTCCGACTTGCGAGTTGGTCGTTCCATCCCCTTCAGTCTCACGCGCAGAGAAAGACGGAGTAGCTATGGCCTGGAATGAGCCAGGTGGCGGCAACAAAGATCCTTGGAGCGGCAAGAGCGGCGGAGGCGGCGAATCGGGGCCGCCGGACCTCGACGAGGTGGTCCGCAAGCTTCAGGAAAAGCTCGGCGGCCTCTTCGGCGGCAACCGGCCGGGCGGCAACAAGTCCGGCGGTGGGGGCGGTGGGTTCAATCTGCCGACCGGCGGCCTGGGTTCGCGCGCCGTGGCGATCGTCCTCGGCGCCTTGCTGTTGGTTTGGCTGGCCACGGGTTTCTACATCATCGCGCCTGCCGAGCGCGGGGTCGTGCTGCGTTTTGGCAAATATGTGGACACCACTGACCCTGGGCCTCACTGGCACATCCCCTATCCGATTGAATCGGTAGAGAAGGTCAATGTAGATGAGGTGTCCTCATTCAGCCACCAGGCAGCCATGTTGACCAAGGACGAGAACATCGTTGACGTGGAGTTGACAGTGCAGTCCCGCATCCAGGACGCCGCGCAGTTTTTGTTCCAGGACCAGAATCCGGAAGGCACCCTGAAGGATGCAACAGAGACGGTGGTCCGTAAGACGATCGGCGGCAGCAAGCTGGACTTCATCCTGACCGAGGGCCGCGGGGCCATCGCGATTACTATTCAGGAGCGTGTCCAGGAGTTGATGAATCTGTACAAGACAGGTTTGCTGGTGACCTCGATCAACATGCAGCCGGCCAAGCCGCCGGATCAGGTCAAGGAAGCCTTTGATGACGCCATCAAGGCGCGTGAGGACAAGGAGCGCTCGGAGAATCAGGCCGAGGCCTACTCCAACCAAATCCTCCCGCAGGCGCGCGGCGAAGCGGCACGGATCATCGCCGACGCCAAAGCCTATCGTGATAAAGTGGTGGCCGAATCCGAGGGCGAGGCCGCGCGCTTCAGCGCCGTGCTGGCCGAGTACAAGAAGGCGCCGGATGTCACCCGTGAGCGCCTCTATCTCGACACCATGGAGAAGGTGCTGAGCGGCACCAACAAGATCGTGCTCGATACCCAGGAGGGCTCAAACAGTATGGTGTACCTGCCGCTCGATCAGTTGGTGCGGCAACGTCAGGCCGTTGCCGAACCTCAGCAGCCGTTGATCGTGTCTCCGGTCGAGACCGAAGCACGGCCAGGCGCAGCACGTCCGGTGGAGCGTGATCGGAGGGCGCGTCAATGAGTAAGTACAAGCCTTTCCTGCCGGCAATACTCGCTGCCCTGGTCCTGCTGATCTACGCTTCGACCTTCGTTGTCAACGAGTGGCAAACGGCGATCAAGCTGCAGCTCGGTTCCATCGTGGGCAGCGACTACGCGCCCGGGCTGCACTTCAAGGTTCCGGTGTTGCAGGATGTCAAGACCTTCGACCGCCGTATCCAGACACTGGACGCGCCGCCCCAGCGGTTTCTGACCGTCGAAAAGAAAGATGTAATCGTCGATTCCTACGCCAAGTGGAGGATCAGCGATCCGGCCCAGTATTTCCGCTCGACCGGCGGTAATGTCAGCCGGACTTCCCGCTTGCTCGCCGAGCGGATCGGCACCAGTCTGCGCGACGAGTTCGGCAAGCGCACCATTCAGGAAGTGGTGTCGGAGGACCGTACCGAGTTGATGGAGGAACTGCGCAAGCGCAGTGACCTGCAGGCGAACGAACTGGGCGTCGAGATTGTCGACGTGCGGGTCAAGAAGATCGACCTGCCGCCCGAGGTGAGCGAGTCCGTGTATATGCGGATGCGGGCCGAGCGCGAGCGGGTGGCGAGCGACCTGCGTGCCAAGGGTAAGGAGGCGGCCGAGCGTATTCGCGCGGATGCGGATCGTCAGCGGACCGTCACGCTGGCCGATGCCTACAAGGAGTCCGAGCAAGCGCGCGGCGAGGGTGATGCCAAGGCGTCCGAGATCTACGCCAAGGCCTACACCGAGGATGCGGATTTCTATGCGTTTTACCGCAGTCTCGGGGCCTACCGCGGGGCCTTCAATTCGGGAGGGGATATGATGGTCCTGCAGCCCGAATCGGAGTTCTTCCGCTACTTCCGCTCGCAGAGCGGTGAAGCGCCGTAATGGTGGCGGCGCGCACCCAGGCCGGCAGCGGGGTGGACCTTTGGCTCACGGGGTGGTCTGCCCGCTGCCTTGGGTGCCGCGTTTGTCGACCCCGCGGGTGACCCCGGCGTGCATGAACTCCTCGCTGCAGCCGCGCTGCTCCTGGTGATCGAGGGCATTTGGCCCTTCCTGAGCCCAGCGACCTTTAGACGCGCCTTGCAGACAGTCGTCGCGGAGGCGGATGGTCCGCTCCGGCTGGCGGGGCTGATCAGCATGTTGGCCGGCGTCGCGCTGCTGTATTTAGTCAACTAACGGCTGGTCAACCAACGGCCGACCCGCGTCCCGCGGGTGGACTGTTTGGCGCCGGGTCAACCGAGTAAGCTCGATGGATGAGGAACGCTGGCTGCTGCCCACCGGGATTGAGGAGATCCTGCCGCCCCAGGCCCAGATCATGGAGTCCCTGCGGCGCGACTTGCTCGAGCTCTACCGTCGTTGGGGTTACGAACTGGTTGCCCCGCCCTTCATCGACTTCCTGGAATCGCTTCTGACCGGGACCGGTCAGGACCTGGATCTTCAGACCTTCAAGCTCACTGACCAGCTCAGCGGGCGTTTGCTTGGGATCCGGGCGGATATGACGCCCCAGGTGGCGCGGATCGATGCCCACCATCTGCGGCGCGATGCACCGACCCGCCTCTGCTATCTGGGTACGGTGCTGCACACCCGCGCCGATGGTTTCGCCGGCACCCGCAGCCCCTTCCAAATCGGCGCTGAGGTCTATGGTCACGCCGGTATCGAGAGCGATCTCGAAATCTTGCGGCTGATTTTCGAGACCCTGCGGATGGCCGGTATCACCGGCTGTTATCTGGATCTGGGTCATGTCGGGATCTTTCGCGGTCTGGCCCGCCAGGGCGGCCTGGAACCCTCACAAGAACACGCATTGTTTTCTACTCTGCAACGCAAGGCAATACCGGAGATCGAGGTGCTGGTCGCTGCATTCGGCCTCCCGACGCGGTTGGCTGCCATGCTTGTCGCGCTGGCCGACCTGAATGGCGATGATGCCCTGACTCGCGCGGCGACTGTCCTGGAAGGTGCGCAGGCGCCGGTGCTGGCGGCGGTGGAGTATCTGCGCCGGTTGGCCGATGCGCTGAATCAGTGGTTGCCGGAGGTGTCGGTTCATTACGATCTGGCAGAATTGCGCGGTTATCGCTACAAGACCGGGGTGGTGTTCGCTGCTTTCGTGCCCGGCTGGGGACAGGAAATTGCGCGGGGGGGGCGTTATGACGATATCGGGCGGGTGTTCGGGCGGGCACGGCCGGCGGTTGGATTCAGCACCGACCTCAAGGGTCTGTTGCGTCTGGGTACGGGCCTGGGGGCGCGCTATCGGGAGGCACCGGCAATCTACGCACCCTGGTCTGCCGATCCGGCGCTGCTGGAGCAAGTGGAGCGCTTGCGGCGGGACGGTCACCGGGTGATAACCGCACTCCCCGGCGGGGACGCACAGTTGGACCAGGACCCGCGTCCGCTCGGGTGTGATCGACGCCTGGTCGCGGGTGCGGCCGGCTGGCAACTCGAAGTCATTTAAGTCAAGGGGCAGGAATCGCGCAGATGGGCAACAACGTCGTAGTCATTGGCACCCAATGGGGAGATGAGGGTAAGGGCAAGGTCGTCGACCTGCTCACCGAGCACGTCGCCGCGGTGGTGCGCTTTCAGGGCGGCCACAATGCCGGCCACACCTTGGTGATCGACGGGGTCAAGACCGTCCTCCACCTGGTACCCTCGGGCATTCTCAGAGCGGGCGTCCGCTGCCTCATCGGCAACGGCGTGGTGCTGTCGCCGCGGGCGCTGCTCGACGAAATGGCCACACTCGAGCGCACCGGTGTTCCGGTGCGCGAGCGGCTGGGCATCAGCGCCGCTTGTCCCCTGATTCTGCCTTATCACGTCGCCCTGGATTTGGCGCGGGAGCGTGCTCGCGGTGTCAAGGCCATCGGTACCACCGGTCGCGGTATTGGTCCGGCCTACGAGGATAAAGTTTCCCGGCGGGGGATCCGGCTCGGTGAGTTGCTGGATACCGAGCACTTCAAAGAGCGTCTGCGTGAGGTGCTGGAGTATCACAACTTCACCCTGGTTCATTACTTCAAGTCCGAGGCCGTGGACTACGCGGCCGTGCTCGATGAGGCGCTGATCCAAGCGGAGCAACTGCGTCCGCTGGTCGTGGACGTGCCCGGCGTGTTGCACACCCTGCGTGCCGAGGGTGCGGATGTGTTGTTCGAAGGTGCCCAGGGATCCATGCTCGACATCGATCATGGCACTTACCCTTATGTCACGTCCTCCAACACCACGGCCGGCGGTGCCGCCTGCGGCAGCGGCGTGGGGCCGCGTGATCTCGACTACATCCTGGGGATCGTAAAAGCCTACACGACTCGCGTTGGCGGCGGCCCCTTCCCGACCGAGCTGTTCGACGCCGACGGTGATCGTCTGGGCGAGCGCGGCCACGAGTTCGGTGCCACCACCGGGCGTAAGCGGCGCTGTGGCTGGCTGGACATGGTCGCCCTGCAGCGTTCATTCGCCATCAATAGCGTCACCGGTCTGTGCATCACGAAACTGGATGTGCTCGACGGCTTCGAGACCCTGCGGATCTGCACTGCCTATGATCTGGACGGCGCCCGGATCACCGTGCCGCCGGTTGGCGCCGATGCCCTGGCGCGCTGCACACCCCATTACCTGGAACTTCCGGGGTGGTCGGAGTCCACCGTCGGCGCGGCGTCGCGAGAGTCCCTTCCGGCCAATGCCCGGGCCTATCTGAAGACCATCGAAGACCTCTCCGGCCTGCCGATCGACCTGATCTCCACCGGTCCTGAACGCAATGAGACCCTGGTGTTGCGGCATCCCTTCGGGCCAGGACCGAACGGTTAGGCGATCGGCGGAAACGAATCGACCAAATCACGCCGGAGTTTCGCTCGGCTGCAAGGGTCGTTAACAGCTGCATCGTCGATCGATGCGAATGTCTCCATCGCTGCAATTGACTCTGCGGCCCTGAATCGGTTATTTTGGTGAGCTTATGTCGGCGCCATTACCTGAAAGACTCGATCCTTGGCGTGCGGTTAAGTTCAAGGCCGCGTTCGCCGGCGAGGCTTCGTTGCGATATTTCCCGCGCTTGGCCGAGGCGGTGCTCGGGACAGTCGGCCCCGCGCGCTATGAGATCCGGTTTGCGCTGGATGAGCAGGGGCAGGCGGTGGCGCGGGGTCGTGTCTCCATGGTGCTGCGGATGACCTGTCAGCGCTGTCTGGCTGAGTTCGAAGTGCCGGTTGATGCCCCGATCGCGCTCGGTCTGGTGCATCTGCGCGGCGCTCCGGACCGCCTGGGGCTGACCCAGGTGGAGGGCCTGGCCGGCGACCTGGAGCCACTGCCGCTGGGTGACGACGAGTCTGTCCGTGTCCTGGATTGGGTGGAAGACGAGCTGCTGCTCGCCATCCCTCAGGTGCCGATGCATCCGGCTGGACACTGCGCGGCGCAGGTCGCTCCGGCCGCAACCGAGGTAGCGGCCGAACGTCCGCGCAATCCGTTTGCGGCACTGGCGGCGCTTCAGGCGCGGCGGCCGGCTCCGGAGGCGGACGAGCATTGAAGAGATCGTGACTGCCGTTCGGCAAACACGCGCATTTGAGTTATAACGAGCACGCGTTCCGATCCGCATGAGGACCCGGGCGCTTTGCGGAGAGAAGCATGGCCGTTCCCCAGAATCGCAAAACCCGTTCGCGGCGCGACATGCGTCGCTCGCACGACGCCCTCAGCAAGCCGACGTTGTCGGTTGAGCCCACCTCCGGTGAAACACACCTGCGCCATCATGTATCCCCGGACGGCTTCTATCGCGGTCGTAAGATCCTGGACAGATCTTAAGTGACCGATGATGCGGAGCGTTTGGTCGTTTTACGTCCCGGAATCGGCCAGGCTGCAAGCCCGGACGGGGCAGGACTCAGGCTCCGCGGTGATGGCCGGCCCGGCACCGGTCAGATCCCTCGTCAAGCCTTATCGCCAGCCGTGACCGGTCGACAGACGATCGCCCTGGATGCGATGGGGGGTGACCATGGACCGCGGGTCGTCGTCGCTGCCGCCCTTCGCTTCCTGTCGATCGAGCGTTCAATCGATCTGATCCTGGTCGGCGACCAGACACAAATTCTCGGTTGTCTGGGCGGTGTGGTCCCACCATCGGTACGCATCAGGCACACCACGGAGTCGGTCGCGATGGATGAGTCACCATCCAAAGCCCTGCGCGGTAAGAAGGATTCATCAATGCGTGTGGCCATTGATCTGGTGAAGAGCGGCGAGGCGCATGCCTGCGTGAGCGCGGGGAATACCGGTGCGCTGATGGCCACCGCGCGCTTCGTCCTCAAGACTCTTCCGAACGTGGATCGTCCGGCGATCATCACGGCCGTGCCCTCGCTGCATGGTCACACGCACATGCTGGATCTTGGGGCTAATGTGGACTGCACGGCCGAGCATCTGTTGCAGTTCGCCGTGATGGGCAGCGAGCTGGTTACGGCCGTGGATGGTGTAGCGGCGCCCAAGGTTGCCCTGCTGAATATCGGTCAGGAAGAGATCAAAGGCAACGAGCAAGTCAAGAATGCCCATGAGCTATTGTCCCGCAGCGGGCTCAATTACATCGGGTATGTCGAGGGAGACGGAATTTATCTGGGAGACGTGGATGTGGTGGTTTCCGATGGTTTCGTCGGGAATGTGGCCTTGAAGAGCAGCGAAGGGGTTGCGAAGTTTGTGCGACACACGCTGAGCGGTCAATTCAAGCGCAACCTGTTCACCCGCCTTGCCGGCTTGGCTGCGCTACCGATTTTGCGGGCGTTTCGACGCACCATGGACCCGCGACGTTACAATGGCGCCAGCCTGTTGGGTCTACGCGGAATCGTGATCAAGAGCCACGGCGGGGCAGACGAGATTGCGTTCGAGAACGCGATCCACATCGCCGCGAAAGAGATTCTTTGCGACATCCCGCGGCGCATTTCCGAACAGGTCGGGCGACATCTCGCGACCGATTCCTTACGGGCGACCGCTTGATGATTTACTCTCGCATTGCGGGAACCGGCGGTTACCTCCCGGAGCGGGTCGTGACCAACACCGACCTCGAGGCCACTGTCGACACCACCGATGCCTGGATTCGCGAGCGCACCGGGATTGAGAAGCGGCATCTCGTGAGCGACGGCGAGACCTGTTCGGATCTCGCCGAGCGCGCTGCCCGCCTGGCGCTGGAGGCGGCCGGTCTCCTGGCGGCGGACCTCGACCTGATCGTGGTGGCGACGACCACGCCGGACCAATATTTTCCCAGCACAGCCTGCATCTTGCAGCAGCGGCTCGATGTTCATGGTTGTCCTGCGTTTGACGTCCAGGCGGTTTGTGCCGGGTTCGTTTACGCCTTGAGCATTGCCGACAAGTTCATTCGTCTGGGTTCCGCGCGCAATGCGCTGGTGGTGGGATCGGACGCCTTCTCGCGCATTCTCGACTGGACCGACCGGGGTACCTGTGTGCTGTTCGGCGATGGCGCCGGCGCGGTGATCATCGAGGCGGCCGACACGCCCGGGGTCATTTCCACCCATCTGCACGCGGATGGTGCGTACAAGGACCTGCTGCAGATCCCCGGCGGCCTCGGCAACGGTGACTATGCCAACAATCGCGTCGAGATGAAGGGCAATGAACTCTTTCGGGTTGCCGTCACGACCTTGAGCCGAATTGTCGAGGAAACCCTCGCGGCCAATGGCTTGGAACGTTCCGATATCGACTGGCTGATTCCGCATCAGGCAAATTTGCGGATCATTCAGGCCACCGCCCGAAAACTCGACCTGCCCATGGAGCGGGTGGTCGTCACGGTCGCCGATCATGCCAATACCTCCGCGGCGTCCATCCCGCTGGCCTTGGATCAGGCGGTGCGCGACGGCCGCATCAAACGTGGTGAGCTGCTGTTGATGGAAGCCTTCGGCGGCGGCATCACCTGGGGCTCGGTCCTCGCGCGCTACTGAAACATCAAGTTCACCACCGATGCGAACCCGGTTTGAACCAGCCCCAACTCCGATCTGAATCGAGATGAGACCATTGCTTGTACTCGCCGCCTGCTTTCCCGGCCAGGGTTCTCAATCCGTGGGGATGCTCGATGCCCTTGCGGCGGCCTATCCCGAGGTCCGGCAAACCTTCGAGGAGGCGTCCGAGGCGCTCGGCAGGGACCTCTGGGCGCTGGTCCGCGGCGGTCCCAAGGAGGCTCTCGATCAGACCGAGAATACCCAGCCGGCGATGCTGGTTACCGGAATCAGCGTGTGGCGCGTCTGGCACGCGCAGGGCGGCGCGGCGCCGCTCTTGGTGGCCGGTCACAGTCTGGGCGAGTACGCCGCATTGGTGGCCGCCGGGTCCTTGAGTCTGGCGGACGGCGTGCGTCTGGCCGCCGAACGTGCACGGTTGATGCAGGCGGCGTTCCCGGTTGGGCAGGGAGCGATGGCCGCGGTGCTTGGTCTGACGGATGCGCAGGTGATTGCGGTCTGCGCCGAGGCGGCTCAGGGAGCCGTGGTGGAGGCCGTGAACTTCAATGCCCCCGGTCAGGTGGTCATTGCCGGTGAGGTGGCCGCGGTGGGCCGTGCGGTGACTGCCGCCAAAGCCGCCGGGGCCAAGCGGTCCGTGCTCCTGCCGGTCAGTGTGCCGTCACATTGTGCGCTGATGCGCCCGGCCGCGACCCTACTGGCCGCGCGCCTGGAGGCATTGGACCTGCGGCTGCCCGAGGTACCCGTGCTTCACAATGTGGACGTGGCCGCCGCGGATTCGGTCGCGGCCTTGCGCGAGCGACTGTGCGAGCAACTGTATCGGCCGGTACGCTGGGTCGAGACCGTGCAGGCTATGGGCGCGGCCGGAGTTTCGCTGGTTATCGAATTCGGTCCCGGTAAAGTGCTGACCGGGCTTAACAAGCGTTGCGACAAAAACATCACCACGCTGCCGGTCTTCGATCCGGAGACGCTGAAGGCGGCATTGGAGGCGACTGTAGATGCTCAAGGGTGAAATCGCGCTGGTGACGGGTGCATCACGTGGCATCGGTCGGGCCATCTTGTTGGCACTGGCGGGGCAGGGTGCCGTGGCCGTCGGTACCGCCACGACCCAGGCCGGTGTCGACGGCATTGACCAGGTGTTGAGCGAGGGCGGCCACCAAGGCTTCGGTGTGGTACTCGACGTCGCCGATCCGGTGTCGGTCGAGGCGGCGATGGAGCAGCTCGCGAAACGTGTCGGTGCGCCGAGCGTGCTCGTCAACAATGCCGGTATCACACGCGATAACCTATTGATGCGCATGAAGGATGAAGAGTGGCAGGCGGTCGTTGACACCAATCTCGGCTCCGTTTTCCGGATGTCGCGCGCGTGCGTGCGGGCGATGACCAAGGCGCGCAAAGGGCGCATCATCAATATTGCCTCCGTGGTCGGCGTCATGGGTAACGCCGGCCAGACTAACTACGCGGCGGCCAAGGCCGGTATGATGGGATTTACCAAGTCACTGGCGCGCGAGGTGGGTTCGCGCGGCATCACGGTCAACTGCGTGGCCCCGGGTCTGATCGACACGGACATGACGCGGGCGATCAGCGAGGCGCAGCAGCAGATCATTCTGTCAGCCGTCCCGCTCGGCCGTTTTGGGCAGCCGCAGGAGATCGCCGACACGGTCGTTTTTCTCGCCTCACCAAGCGCCGCGTACATCACTGGGGAGACGCTGCACGTCAACGGCGGCATGTACATGGTCTAGGTCGCTGGATGCAGCGATCAAACCCAAGCAAAGTCATTTGGTTGATTGAGGGTAGCGAGGCCATTTAACGGCTTTCATCCCCCCTCGATTGTCACTAGAATACCGCCTGGCCCGTGCCGGGCCGTCTTTTCCATTCGGAGGATTCAGACAGATGAGCAGCATTGAAGAGCGCGTCCGCCAGATTGTCGTCGAACAATTGGGCGTCAAAGCAGAAGAGGTGACCGCGGAGGCTTCCTTCGTCGACGATCTGGGTGCGGATTCACTCGATACTGTCGAACTGGTGATGGCGCTCGAGGAGGAGTTCGAAACCGAAATCCCTGACGAGGATGCGGAAAAGATCACCACCGTCCAGCAGGCCGTCAACTACATCAACGCGCACCTTGTTTGAGGCGTGCGGCTTCGAAGACGGAACGGCCGCCGCCCGGCACCGGGAACGCAGGTGCGGCGCTTGCCCGTCGAGTCATTCCGAGCGAGAGGGGTAGGTAATGGCAGGTAGAAGGGTCGTGGTCACCGGTCTGGGACTGGTGGCGCCGGTGGGCTTGGACGTGAAAATGTCCTGGGCAAATATCCTGGCCGGCAAGAGCGGCATCAAGCCGATCACCCACTTTGATGTGGAAACCTTCAGCACGCGTTTCGGCGGGCCGATCTATGGTTTTGATCCGACCCTCTATATCACGGAGAAGGACGCCAAGAAGATGGACAAGTTTATCCACTACGGGATGGCGGCCGGCTGTCAAGCCATCGCCGACTCCGGGCTGGTGGTCGACGAGTCCAACTGTCGCCGCATCGGTGTGGCGATCGGGTCGGGAATCGGTGGGATCACGGGGATCGAGAACAACTACGAGGCCTATCGGTCCAAGGGGCCTCGGCGCATCTCGCCCTTCTTCGTCCCGGCCAACATCATCAACATGGTCGCGGGTGACCTGTCGATCAAGTTCGGGCTCAAGGGGCCGAACTACTCGATCGTCTCCGCGTGCAGCACGGGCAGTCACAATATCGGCGAAGCGGCGATTATGATCCGCCACGGATATGTGGACGTGATGATCGCGGGTGGCGCTGAGATGGCTACCTCCCCGGTCGGCTTGGGCGGATTCGCGGCGGCGCGCGCTCTGTCGACCCGTAACGACGATCCGGAGCGCGCCAGTCGGCCCTTCGAAAAGGATCGCGATGGCTTCGTGCTGAGCGACGGGGCTGGAGTGGTCGTGCTGGAAGAATACGAACGCGCGGTGGCACGAGGGGCGCCGATTTACGCCGAACTGGTGGGGATCGGCATGAATTCCGATGCCTATCATATGACGGCACCCTCGGAGAACGGTGAAGGCGCGTCCGAGTGCATGCTGATCGCGATGCGGGATGCCGGCGTCAACCTGGATCAAATCGGCTATATCAATGCCCACGGCACTTCGACACCGGCGGGCGACATGGCCGAGACCATGGCAATCAAGCGGACCTTCGGGGATCTTGCCTACAAGGTTCCGGTGAGTTCCACGAAGTCGATGACCGGACACATGCTGGGTGCGGCCGGAGGGGCCGAGGCGATTTTCACGATCCTGGCCATTCGTGATCAGGTCGCGCCGCCGACGATCAACTACGAAACGCCCGATCCGGACTGCGACCTCGACTATGTGCCTAACACGGCTCGTGAGATGCCGATCGACGTGGCGTTGACCAACTCGTTCGGCTTTGGCGGGACCAACGGGACCTTGATCTTCCGCCGCGTCTGAGGCCATTGACGAAAGATCCAGGTCCTGATATCGAAGGATTTACATCATTCGCCGGCTGCGTCCATGTCGCTGACCGTCCCGGACGTTCAACTGAGGGGGGAGCAGGATGTTCCCCAGGTTGAGTCAGGCCCATTGCGGTTACTGATCGACGGTTTGCCGACGCGCGGGATTCCCGTTTGGGACCGTGGATTGAGCTATGGTGATGGTCTGTTCGAGACCATTCTGATCCGCGGGGGCGCGCCATGCCAATGGGCCAGACACCTCGCTCGACTTGAATTCGGCTGTCGCCGGTTGCGGATTCCGTACATCGGGGGCGGCGCATTGGCGGCTGAGGCTCGCGCCTTGACTCAGGGCGCAGACGGCGTACTGAAGATTCTGATCACGCGCGGTTGCGGAGGGCGAGGTTATCGTCCGCTGCGATCACCCTGCCCCCGCCGGGTCTTGCTCTTCTACCCCTCGCCCGGTTACCCGGTCGCATGGTCAACAGATGGCGTCATCCTGCGTTGGTGCGAGACACCCGCGTCGCAAAACCGCGCGTTGGCGGGAATCAAGCACCTCAATCGGCTGGATAACGTCCTGGCACGCGCTGAATGGGACGATCCGGAGATTGCCGAGGGCTTGATGTTGCGGGAGGATGGGCGGGTGGTCGGCGGGACCATGACCAACTTGTTTTTGTGGACCGGTCAGTCGCTCCTCACGCCGATCACGGATCTCGCGGGGATTGCCGGTACCGTACGCGCCCTGACACTGGAACTGGCGGTCGGTTTGGGTATCGCCTGCCGGGAAAGCCATCTGACTGCTCAGGATCTGCGTCTGGCTCGCGGCCTGTTTTTGACCAATGCGCTGATCGGCTGCTGGCCGGTGCGTCGGTTGGACGGACAACACTACGCGCCCGACTGCCTGCCCTGGGAGTTACTTGAGGCCGTCGGCCTGGCGGCGTCGACTGCGGAGTGGCCAACGACATGATCTTGCGTGCCCTGTTGCTGCTGTTTTTGGGGGTAATTACCCTGCTCGGCGGAATTTGGCTCGACTATCAGCGTTTTCTTAAGACTCCGGTCGCGCTCACCGAGCCCGTGGAGACCTTCGAGGTGGAGCGCGGCAGCGGTTGGCGTCAGGTCGCGGACGCGCTGACGGACCGCGGCTTTATCAGCCACCCCTATTACTTGCTGGCGCTCGCTCGTGTTCGCGGCGATGGCGGCCGGCTCAAGGCCGGTGAGTTCGAGCTGAGCCGGGGGATGCGCCCGGACCAGGTCCTTGATCGTTTGATCTCGGGCCGGGTAGTCCACTATCCCATCACGTTTGTTGAGGGTTGGACCTTTCGGCAGGCGGTCGCGGCGATCCTTGCCAACGGTCGCTTCGGTGACGATCTGGCGGGACAGTCCGACGCGGCCCTGATGGCCGCCTTAGGGCGACCCGGAGCGCATCCGGAGGGACTGTTGTACCCTGACACCTATGGTTTTCCGCGGCGTACGACCGGGCTGGGTGTGCTTGAGCGTGCACTCCAGCGAATGGATGAGGTATTGTCGCAGGAATGGGCGGGGCGGGCCGCGGGACTGCCGCTCAAGACGCCTTACGAAGCCTTGACTCTGGCGTCCATTATCGAAAAGGAGACCGGGCTTGCCGCGGAACGGCCACAGATCGCCGGGGTCTTCGTGCGGCGACTGCGGCTGGGGATGCGCCTGCAAACCGATCCTACCGTCATTTATGGGATGGGCGAGCGGTTCGATGGCGACATTCGCCGCGACGATCTCAAGGCGGCAACCCTCTATAACACCTATGTGATCGTCGGGCTGCCGCCAACCCCGATCGCCCTGCCCGGGCGTGCGGCGATCCATGCGGCGCTGCACCCCGCGGCGGGTGAAGATCTCTACTTCGTAGCGCGCGGTGATGGCGGACACGTGTTTTCCGCGACCCTGGACCAGCATAATCGGGCGGTGCGGGAGTTTCAGTTGCGTAAGTCCCCGGAATCGTCCGGTCCGGATCAAGAAGGAGTCGATGCCCGCAAATGATGCAGAAAGACGCAAATGAACGTTATTCGTAGACCGGGCGCTCATGTCAGCGCCGTGATGCTGATCGTGTTCAGGCTCCAGTCTGGATCGTCGCTGGCTGCCGCGCGGCATCGCGCATGATGCGGAGTCGCTTCATCACATTCGAGGGGATCGAGGGGGCTGGGAAATCCTCTCAAATCGGCCCTCTGGCCGACTGGCTGCGCGCGCACGGCCGCGGGGTGATCACGACGCGGGAACCGGGCGGCTCTGCGGTCGCGGAGCGCATTCGGGCACTGCTCCTGGATCGGGACAATGTCGGGATGGATGCGGTTGCGGAACTCCTCCTGGTGTTCGCCGCACGCGCCGAGCATCTGGCGAAAGTCATTGCGCCGGCCTTGGATGCGGGTCATTGGGTGCTGTGTGACCGCTTCACCGACGCCACCTATGCCTATCAGGGCGGTGGCCGGGGCGTCGCGCCGACACGCATCGGGGTACTCGAAGATCTGGTACAAGGGGATTTGCGGCCGGACTTGACGCTGGTTTTCGATCTGCCTCCGGCACTCGGCCTGGCACGGGCGCGGGGGCGGGGTACACCGGATCGCTTCGAGTCGGAGCGCCTGACCTTCTTCGAGGCTGCGCGGGCGGTTTATCTGGAGCGTGCGCTGGGCTGCCCTGAACGCTATCGGGTACTGGATGCAACCCGCCCGTTGACCGAGGTGACTGCCGAGATCACGCGGGTCATCGGAGCCGTGCTCGATGCTTGAGCGCAGGATGATGCTTTGTATAGCGTTCGCACCTGATATCCAGACAGACCTTCGCGTAGGGGCGGGTTTGAAACCCGCCCCTACGTCCGGTTATCACGTCCGAAGGCGATATCCGTCTGGTTTCAGTCGCCGCCATGGCGATGGCTATCGGATCCTGGCGGATCGGCGCGGTGCGATGCGCCTAACCTTGGTCAAAGAGCGCCAACCATGACCGACCCTGCAACCGGATCCACCGACGTCGGCGACAGCGAACTGCTGCCTTGGCTGGTTCCGCTCTGGGCGCGTCTGATGCAGGCGCGGGCGGCGGATCGGCTGCCCCATGCCCTGCTGATCACCGGTGCGCGGGGTCTGGGTAAGCGCCGGTTCGCTGACCTGTTCGTGCGCGCCCTGCTCTGTACGGCCCCTGACCCCCAGGGCCTGCCGTGCGGGCGTTGTCCGGACTGTCGCCTGACTGCGGCCGGCAATCACCCGGACCTGGTGTGCGTGGTGCCGGATCCCGAGTCCAAGTCCGGGGAGATTACTATTGATGCAATTCGCGACTTGAGTGACCGCGCGGCACTGACACCGATGCGGGGGACGCGTAAACTGGTGTTGATTGATCCGGCCGACCGGATGAACCCAGCCGCCGCCAATGCGCTACTCAAGACGCTCGAGGAGCCGGCCGGCGATACCCTGTTGTGCCTGATCGCCGCGCGGCCTGGTCGGCTTCCGGCGACCATCCGCAGCCGCTGTCAATTGCTTGGGGTCGCGATCCCGGCGGAAGCTCAGGCACTTGCCTGGCTGACCCCGCGGCTGGGCGACACGGCGGCCATGCGTTTACGGCTGGTCGCGGGTGCGCCCTTGCGTGCGCTGGATGAACTGGATCAGGCCACGCTGGACCAATGGGAAGCACTGGTCCGCAGTCTGATCGGCATCAGCCGCCGCGAGTTGGACCCGGTGAGTGAGGCGGCGGCTTGGAACGGGGTCGGCGCAAGACTATCATTGGAGTGTCTCGCGGTTTGTCTTTGTGACCTGTTGCGGCTGGCAGTGGCCGCGCGGCCGCCGCGTCTCGCCGATCCGGGGTTGCATGCCAGGCTGGGTGAGCTGGCCAGGCGCGTCGATCCAGCGCTCGGGCATCGCCTGTTGCGGCGGGTATTCGAGGCCAGGGGGCAGATTGAGTCAAGCGTCAACCCGCTGATGCAATTGGAATCTTTGCTGATCGATTGGGGTCGTGTCAGTCAGTATTGAGGGACCCGGCGCTGTCCGCCGACCGTCTCGCCTGATACCCATCGTTGCTGGTTTTTCGTTTCTCGTTTTTCGTAACCCGATGCTTGATGAGCATTCACGAAGAACCGAAAACCAAGAACCGTACCCGATAACCTAAGGAGTTTGCGCGATGAGTACCCCAGTGAATCCGGCCGGCTCACTCGGCGGCCAGCAGCGCATCCTGAGTTTCGCGATCAAGGACAAGACCGCGCTCTACGCCTCGTTCATGCCCTTCATCCGCAATGGCGGGCTCTTCATCCCCACGACCAAGCGTTATCAGCTCGGCGACGAAATCTTTCTGCTGCTGCAACTGATGGAAGAACCCGATCGTATCCCGGTTGCCGGCAAGGTGATCTGGGTGACCCCGCCCGGTGCCGAGGGTAACCGTGCGGTCGGGGTTGGGGTGCAGTTCAGCGAGCAGGACAAGGGTGTGGCCAGGCGCAAGATCGAGGAATATCTGGTGGGCGCGCTGAGTTCCGAGCGGCCGACGCATACCATGTAGGAATTGGTTAGTGGATAGTGGAGAAGTGATGTTTGTTGATTCTCACTGCCACCTCGATCGGGTGGATTTGAGTCCCTATCAGGGCGATTTTAGCCGATTGATGGCGGCGACTGCCGCGGCGGGCGTGACGCATTTGCTGTGCGTCTCCATCGATCTGCCGCGGTACCCTGCCATGCGCGCCCTGATCGATCCATATCCGCAGGTGGCAGTGTCGGTCGGAGTGCACCCGAACGAGGGGTCGGCGGCTGGTCCGGAGCCGACCGTGGAGGACTTGGTGTGTCTGGCGGCCGACCCGCGCAATGTCGCTATCGGCGAAACCGGGCTCGATTATTTCCGTAGTGAAGGGGATGTGGAGTGGCAGCGCGCACGCTTCCGCACCCACATCGCGGCGGCACGGACCTGCGCCAAGCCCTTGATCATTCATACCCGTGAAGCCAGGGAGGACACCATCCGCATACTGCGGGAGGAGGGCGCGGAGCGGGTCGGCGGGGTCTTGCACTGCTTCACCGAAGACTGGGCCATGGCCAAACAGGGCCTGGACCTGGGCTTCTATGTCTCCTTTTCCGGCATCGTGACCTTCAAGACGGCCGCGTCATTGCGTGAGGTGGCCGCCCAAGTCCCCCTGGACCGCCTGCTGATCGAGACCGATTCGCCCTATCTGGCGCCGGTCCCGCATCGCGGCAAGTCCAACGAACCCCGCTATGTTCCGCAGGTGGCTGCCTGTATTGCCGCGCTACGCGGCCTGCCGATAGAGGAACTGGCACAAGCCACCAGCGACAATTATTTCCGGTTGTTCGGGGCGGAACGAATGGTCTATCGTCAGGCGCCGGCTTGATTTAGCATCCCGGTCGTTGTCGTTGTCGTTGTCGTTGTCGTTGTCGTAATCGGATAAGCGATGCAAGTATGTCATGAGCAGCCCGCTGTCCGTCGGGTTTCGATTCGCTACACAGCCAGACCAGTTCACTAAGGCGATTTCCGACAATTTGGATACCGGTCATGTAGGTGCGACTTCAGTCGCACCTGCGTCCGAATCGGTGCGACTGAAGTCGCACCTACATCCGAGCCGATGGTGGGCTGGTATCCGGTGTTCCGGAAATCCCCTAAAGTCGCCCCTACAGTTTGGTACATCTTTTCCCGGAAATCACCTAAGGGTTTGAAAGGCTTAGAGCGCCACGCATGGGACCAACGCATCCGCGCGGGGGATCAACAACTCGATTACGATTACGACAACGACCGAGACGCCAAAGGCGGCCCCCAATGGACTTGTTTAACTGATTCGCGAACCGTTCCTGACCGCTTTATCTGCGCGCGTCAGTTCTGCGCGGACGGGGTCTCCGTCCGGGTCTGGGGATTGTCGGCACGCCCGGCGTCATCAGTCGGCGCCATGTCTGGTCCGCCGAGGAACGTGAGTTGTCCCCTCGGCACTTGCTCATCGATCCATTCCCGCCACACGGCCAACAGCACGGCGATGACGATGGGACCCAGGAAGAGTCCCAGGAGGCCGAATGCGGCGATGCCGCCCAGGACGGCGAACAGCACCAGGATGTAGGGAATGCTGGTGGCGCTGCTGATCACGAAGGGGCGCAGCAAATTGTCGATCTGGCTCACGACCAAGGCACCCCAAATGGCCAGTCCAATGCCGGCCCAGGTGTCGCCGCTCGCGGCGAGCCACACGCTCACCGCCCCCCAAACCAGGGGTGTCCCGAAGGGAACCAGCGCCAGGATGACGGTCACCACGCCGAGCAGGACCGGTGCCTTCACACCCGCCGCCCAATACCCCAGTCCGGCCAAAGCACCCTGAGCGAGCGCGGTCAGCACCAGGCCGTACAGGACCGCCCGAATGGTGCCGCCGATGGCGAACAGATAGGCATTGGCGCGGGCACCGATCAGTCCGTACAGGAGTCGTCTGACTTGCTCCAGCAGTGACTCGCCGTCGCGGTAAAAGAAGAAGGCGGTGAGCAGCGCAAAGGCGAACTTGAACGCGCTGAACCCAATGTCGCCAAGAATCTTGAGCGACTGATCCACCCATGGATTCACCCACTGAACCACCTGTTGACGCAGGGCGGCCGGGTCCTCGGCGGAGAGCGCCATGACCCGTTGCACCTCGTTGCCCAGCCAGGGTAACCGGGCGATGGCGGGGGGCACCGCATCGGGTCCGCTCAGGAGTATCTCGACCGCGCGGTTATAGGCCGTCGGCACCTCCGCCCGCAGCATGTTGACCATCGAGAGCAGCGGCAGGCCGAAGGTGAGCGTCAGGAACAGGGTCATCAGCAGGGCACTGGTGTTGACCTTACGGCCGAGCAGATGGCGCAGTCGATGGTAGATGGGCCAGGTCACATAGACCAGGATGACCGCCCAGGCCACGGAAATCAGGAACAGGTTCAGGACCTGATAGCTCAGATACAGCAGTCCGACAACGAACAGCCCGAGCGCGATGCGGGCGCCGAAAACATTGGTAAAGTTGGTGTTGGACATAAATCGCGGTGGCTTGCGCCGGGCAAGAGCAACGAAGCAGTGATCGCACGTCAGGGGGCGCACGGGTCGCCCATATTACCCTTAATTCAGGTAGGGCTGTGATGCCGATGAAGTCAGGGCCGCGCGTCGGTGTCAGTGCCCCAGACGGGAGGCCCGGGTCAGGTCTGAGAAGCGCACCCCTTTGAGACCGCCGATCTCCAGGCTGATCCGCTCGATTTCCGCGGGCTGCCCACGGATGATGATGGTTTCAAGGCAATTGTGGTGGTCCAGGTGCACATGCGTGGTCGCGACCACATGCACGAATTGCCGGTGCTGAATGTCCAAGATGTGCTGGGTCAACTCGCGCTGGTGATGATCGTAGACGATGGTCAGGACGCCGGCCACCTCCGCGTCAACGCGCTCCCAGGTTTCTTCCACCAGACGTTCGCGGATCAGGTCGCGTACCAGTTCGGAGCGGGAGGCGTAGCCCTTGCTGACGACCCGGCGATCCAGCTCATCAAGGAGTGGCCGCGGCAGTGAGACGCTGAAACGGATGGTATCGTCGGGAGTGGACATCGTGGCTCGCCTGCAATTCGGCGCTCACGTTGAGCGCTGAGGCGCTAAGCATAGCTTTCCGGACTCTACTTTTCCGGTCATCGCTCAAGAATGCGGGGGAAACTGACGATCAAAAAAACAAGGCCCCGGTGCCGTGGGCAGCGGGGCCTGGCGGGCCTGCGTGGGCGGTTGGCGGTCAGAGTCCGAACGCGCCGGATTGGTGATTCGCATCCGTCTGGATGGCCTGGACTTCGACCACCGGGGTCTTGGTCTCTTCCGCGACAAGACGGTCGCCTTCACTCAGCACCATCGTGGTCTGAACGCCGCCGATCAGCAAGGCAACAGAGGCAAGTATACCGAGAATACCCATGGTACAGCTCCTAACAGGACAGGTGGGTTGACGCTCTAAGTAGTCATCATTATATAATCATTCTCTAATTTAGCAAGTGCTAATTTTCGATCCTGTCCTTGCGGCATGGGGCTGCCGGCCCCACACCGTGTTCAGAGCCAGCCGCCGCGCCTGAAGCGCCACAACATCACCCCGGCGATGGTGATGGCGACGACCCAGAACACGGCGTAGCTGTAAGGCCATTCGTTCTCGGGGATATACATGTTCATCCCGTAGATTCCGACCAGGAAGGTCAGCGGCATGAAGATGGTGCCGATGATCGTCAGGACCTTCATGATCTGGTTGGTTCGGTACGAGGTCATGGACACGTAGGTATCGGCGAGCTCGGAGGCGATCTCGCGGTAGGTCTCGAGCAGGTCGATGACCTGCACACAGTGGTCGTAGACATCGCGAAAGTAGGTCTGGGCGGCGTCCGACAGGCACTCGTGCCGCTCCCGCTGGAGCGCGGCGATCAGCTCGCGCATGGGCCAGGCGACCCGCCGGATCAGGACCAGTCCGCGCTTGATCTGGTGGATCGCTTGCAGGGTGTGGGGCCCCGGGTGGTCGAGGACGTTTTCCTCCAACTCTTCCAGTTGCCCGGAGGCGTCTTCCAGGACCGGGTAGAAGCAGTCGACAATGGTGTCCAGCAAGGCATAGAGCAGGAAGCTCGCGTCGTTCTGGCGCAGCCGTGAACGCGGACTTTCGATGCGATGACGCACCTGATCGATCGCCTGACAGGGGCTGACCTGAAAACTCAGCAGGGTATGGCGTCCGAGGAAAAAGCTCGCCTGTTCGGCGTGGAGCACGCCGTCCTGGATCAGGACGCGCCGCGCGACCACGAACAGCCGTCCGGGCAGGTCCCCGCTGCCCGGATAGTCCTCCGTCTTGGGACGCTGCTGCCCGTCGAGCGCGTCTTCGATCGCCAACGGGTGCAATTGATACTTTTCCGCCATTGCGCGGATGGTGTTCTGGTCCTCGATCCCCTCGACATGGATCCATCGCACCTGAGACCACTCCGGGCGATGGAGCGCCAGGAAGGCGGCCATGTCCTCGACCTCCTGGATTTCCCATTGATCCGGGGAGTAGTCGGTGCAGATCACGCGGCCGCGCCTGCTGGCGGGGGTCTGGATCAGTTCGTGATACTCGATCCCCGCGGGGGTTCCGGGTGGTGGTTGATTCAGCCGCGGGACGCGCGACTTCGGTCGCCAGGGCGCGTGGCGGTGTTTGGTCCGTTTCTGCGCGGCGGGACGCCGCAGCCGCGGGTCGGTCGCAGTCCGCGGCGAATGGGCGGTGTCAGCGCGCGTCGGCGGAGTCGTCGGCGCGGTCGCGTGGTGTGGGTCTGGCATGGTTTGGCTCGGTCGGTCGGCCGCCCGCGCTGCCCCAGTCGGCGAGGGCCAGCATGATACGATTGACGATGGCGCGGGTGGGTTCGATATTGTCGGGGTTGTGCAGCAGCAGGTCGCGGTTGATCTCGATCGTGAAAGGGTGTTTGCCGCGCAGGTCCTCGGCGTCGAAGCGGCTCAGCGAGTTGATCCCGGTGTAGGGGTGATTGAAGCGCAGCACGTCGCAGAAGTTGAAGTCGACGTCCAGGTCGCCGATGCTGGTTTCCACGATCTCGGCCAGTGTCAGCAGGAGTTCGCGCGCGGCGAAACAGGCATTGGGCGGGTGCCCCTTCTCGTCGCCGGCATTGCCGAACATGAACAGCGGCCGCAGTTCCCCGCGATCCTCCGAGCTGCCGGTGCCGATCCCCGGCATGGTGTGACAGAAGACCACTTTTTCGATCACCGGGCTCAGCAGCAGTTCGGCCAGCCGCTGCCGATGCGGGCGGATGTAGCGGTCGATCACCTGCTGGCGCACTTGCTTGGGCAGGCCGCGATCCGACTGATAAATCTTGATGCCCTGACTGGTGAGGGTCTTCACCGCCCCGTCGGCGTCCAGATCGTCGCAGGTCCGGTTGGGATCGGCATGCGCCCGCCAGATCAGAAAGCGCAGAATGTGCGGGGCGGCGGGCAGGTCCAGATAGATCTCGTCGGAGAACTCGTCGGAGTCTTCGCGGCGGTCCCCGGGGGTGAACTTGGGGTGCAGGTAGGACTTGACCTCATCCGGGGTCAGGTGGCCGCCGTGCGGCAACTCCACGAGTACGGGGATCTTGCCTGGGGTGTACTCAAATGGATGGACAGCGAAGGGCTGACTCACAACGCGATACCTGCAACCAAGTGCTTCGATTCGAAGGATGCCAGGAGGCTGGCATGGGTTTGCGGGTCCCCGTCACTGGCGACCGCGGCGTAGAGGCGCGTGATGCCGTCCGCGCACGGATCATAACAGGCCCCGACCGGGATCAGCTCGCGGCGATGGATCTCCTGCCGGAAGTGATCGAGCAGTTCGGTGGGGGTGCCGGGAAAGCAGAAATAGCCGGTCGTGAGTTGCGGCCGGCGATGGCGGGTCGCCAGATAGTCGCCGAGCAGGAAGAAGGGCGTGGATCCGTTGAGGCGGAAATTGGGGTCGATGAGCCAGACCTCGCCGGCTCCATCCTCGAGCAGGTCCAGGCCGCAGACGCCATACCAGCCCAGTGCCGCGGCGGCCCGCGCCACCTGATCGCAGATCCGCGCGACCGGCGCCGGGGGCAGCCAGGCCAGATCGATCAGGTTCCCCGCGTAGCGCCCGGCCGCCACCCGCTGCACCGAGCCGCCGATATAGCGAATGTGCCCGCGCCGGGTCACCTGTAACTGGACGTTGTAGTTGTGACGGATGGACTCGATCAAGGGCTCGACTTTTACCGGACGGCCGCGCAAGCGGCGTTGTGCCTCGCGGACCTGGGTCTCGCGCCGACACAGCACCACCCCGTCGCCGCCGCCGCTGGGTTCGGTCAGCTTGAGCACGAACGGCAGCTCCCAGCGCTCACGCCACTGGCCGTCGGCGAAGGCCTGGGCGTCCAGGGTCTCGTGGCGCAGCACGTGCGGGGTCAGTTCCGCGATGCGGCCCTTGTCGTTGAGCCGCACCACGAGGTGGGGATCGGCGAGGTAGTAGCGCTCGGCCGGGAGCTGGGCGCTGTCGAACGGGTGGGGGGAGACGATGCGGTGGCGGGGGAATTCGGCCGCGCGCTGTCGGTAGCCGGTCGCTCCGGCATAGCGGATGACGGGGCCGAACTGACCCAGGAAGTGCTCCCGAAAATAGCCGTTCCAGTAGTCGGAGAGGTCCGTGGTCAGGTCCACCCCGGCAGCGTCGGCCAGGGTCAGAAACTCCCCGCCCAGCAGCATGAAGCGCGCGGCCTGGCAACCGGCATAGCGCGGTCCGCGTAGAAAGAAGTAGTCGAAATCGCCGCGGCGCGGCTCATCCGGGGTATAGAGCGGATAGCGCGGCAGATGCAGGGCCGGGCCGGGGAGGGCATAGAGGTCTGAAAAGGTTCGTCCGGTGAAGCGGGGCCACGGGAGCCCCCGGCCCATGGGTAACTGGGTCGCGTGTCGGCGGCGGTCTGCTTGGCCTTGAGGTCGGTGCGGGGTGTCCACGATGGGCCCTCCGTCCGCTTGGGGTTACGTCAGGATGCGCGGATCTTTCAGCGGTTGGCGGGTCGATGCAACCTTTTTTTCCCGCGTAAGAGCGTTTCGTGTAGCAACTTGCGAGTGGGTGGACAGGACGAAGTACCGGTGTCCACTGTGCTGACGCGGCGCGGTATGGTCCGAGCACCCGCGCACGAGTGGCGTATACTCGCGAACATTCGCTAACGGCGGGCAGGGGGCAGTTGGTGGCGCAAGACGACGGTCCAAGAGACGTCGCTGATCGGATCGCCCGCACCTGGGCCGCCGATAGGTCGCTCCAGCTCGACCGGGAGCGGCTCGCTTATTTGAGCGGCATCCATGCCTTCCTGGAACTGAATCCGGACCCCGTTCTCACCGAGGAGCAGTTGCGCGATATCTTCGGACTGCTCAACGACATCGTGCAAGGCGAGACCGGGGCGGTCGCGCAGCGCGCCACTTATGCGATCGACGCACTGTGCGCACAGCACCTGCTCGTCCGGTCCGATTTCGGTGGTGTTTCGACGGCGGGCGAGTTTTCTTTGAGCCCCTTGGGCAAGACCCTGGCTGAATGGTTTGGAGCGCAAGAGGGCCTTGATCGCGAGGGGCTGGAAGTGATGCTCACGCGTATCCGTGGGGACCTCGCCGGGGTCCGTCAGGCCGCGCTTCTGGGCGGGGACGAGACCCATTGGCGCGCCCGGGTGGTGAGCCCACTGAAGCTCACGGTCGCCGGACTCGTTGAGATGATCGACCGTCGCCAGCGGGGGATGGATGTCCAGCAGCAAGAGATCCGCGAGCAGATCGGCCAGTTGTTGGAGGCCCAGTGGTTCGAGGCCATTGCGCGTTGCGAGACGCTGTTGCAGAACACCGGTGTGACCCTGCAGGAGCTGAACCATACCCTGATGTCCGAGACTGAGGGGGTCGCGAATTTGCTCAACGAGATTTTCGAGGCTGCCGACGATGCCGATCAGGACGCTGCGCTGGATGCCGTCAGCTATGTCCGTACCCAGATCGAGCGGGTCGCCGCCTGGGGTGACAGCCGATTTCAGTCGTGGTCAGCCTACTATCAGAACGTGCATGAGTTTATTCGCACGATCGTCCGGGTCGACCGCGATCGGGCCCTGCGGGCGCGCTTGCGTGATGGGCTCAAAAGCTACACCGAGTTACCCTGGCATCTGCGTTGCGCCGCCCAGACCCCCTATCGCCACCTGCGGGAGCCGGAGTCCGGTCTGGACACCAAGGCCGTGGTTCGTCGGCGGACTGAGCGCGACGATAGGCTCGTTGACGCGTTAGCCGAAACCGATCCGCTGGAGCGGGTCTTTGCTGCCCTGCATGCACAGATGAACCAGACTGGCCGCCTCGACCTGTGGGATCTGTTGCACGAACGGCTTCCCAGCCATTCGGACGAGGAGCTGTTTCTGATGGCGGGTGCGTTGGTTAGATGGATGTTGGCGCAGGGGGAGCCGCTGCCGCCCCAGGGTTGGCAATGGATACCGCTCGGCCGCCGTCTGGAGGTGCAGAATCTGGTCGTCGAGCGGACCGCCAGGGAAGCACAGCGCGATGGATGACGATCGTTATCACAGTCTTGAGTCCGTAATCTCAGACCCGCTGTTTCCCTGCATTGACCATCGCCTGCGCTGCGGCTTTCATGTGGACAGCGACGACATCGCCGATTACGAGTTCTTGCTCTACACGGCGGACTGGCTGCAAGGCTTTTACGCCGGCTATCAGTGCCGTTTGATTCAAGCCCCTGAAGGTTATTGGTATCTGCGCTCCGAGGGCGACTTGCTCGGACACCGCCGGCTGAGCTTGGCCGAGATGCTGGTTGGTCAAGTGCTGGCCTTGATGCGCATGGACCCGGTCTGGTTGAGCCAGACTGGTTGGATTCCGCGTACCAAGGTCCTTGAAACCTTGGAACATCTGCTCGGGCGTGAGCGCCTGGCGTCGCAACTGGCCCCGCGCAGCCGCGCCCGCGAACACCACGCGGACGACCGCCGTATCCGCGAAGCGGTGGACAAGGCCCTCAATGGGCTGGAGGCACTGGGTTTCGTGCGCCAGCGGCGCGACACGGCCGAGTTGTTGCCGCGGCGTCCACTGATGCGCTTCGTCGCCGCGGTCCGCGGTTCCGCCGACCCGCGGGAGGCGTTGGAGCGATTGGTTTTGGAAGGAGAGGTGGAATTCGGCGATCCCGCGCGGGATGCCTCCGAGGCCCCGGATGACACCGCCGTCGCCGCGCTCCCCGACGACGGCGAGGACCCGGATGAGCGTTAGGGCACGGATCAGCCGGCTGCTGTTACTCAACTGGAAAGGGTTGTTTTTTCAGCCCTTCGAGCTGCACGAAGCGGTTACCGCACTGGAAGGCGAGAACGGGGCCGGCAAGACCACGGTCATGATTGCCGCCTTTGTCGCGCTGTTGCCGGATCCGCAACGGCTGAGTTTCCGCAATATCGGCGAGGGTGAGGGCAGCAGTGACGGTGATCGGGGCATCTACGGCCGTCTGGGTGACAAGGGGCCAAGCTACAGTTTGCTCGATCTGCGCACTGGCGACGGTGCCCGCGTCGTAGCCGGGGTCTGCCTGCTGCGTGGCGCCCCGCCGCATATCGAATTCAAGCGCTTCGTGGTCGAGGGTCTGCCGGCGGACCGGGATTTGGATGCCCTGGTGCTGCTGCGAGACGGGGACAACGAGCGTATTCCTGATCTGGGTGAGCTGCGCGAGGCGTTCGCCCAAACCGGCGCGAGCATGCGCCTCTACGAGACCGCCGGACGTTACTGCGGACATCTGCACGAATTAGGCATCCTGCCCATGCGTATGGAGCAGTCGCAAGACCGCCAGCGTTTCCACCAGATGCTGCATACCAGCATGTACGGCGGCTTCTCCGGGGCGCTGCAAAAGGGCTTGCGCGACTATTTGCTCAACGAAGACGAACGTCTACGCAACCATGTCGTGCGCATGCGCGAAAACCTGGACGCCTGCCGCATCACCCGTCGGCGTATTGCCGAGGCCGACGCACGCTATCGGCTGATCGCCGAGGTCTTTCGGTTCGGGTGGGGTATGGTGGAGGCCGCTTTCCACGGTACCCGGCTGTTCGCTGAAACCCGTCGGGTGAGCGCCGCTGAGGCCCATGCAGGCCATCGGCACTGTCGCCTGCTGCTCCGGGAGGCAGTGTTGGAGCATGAGCGACTCATCCGTCGTCAGGCGGAGATTCAGCGCAACTTGGTGCCCCTGCAGGCGGCGGACCGCGAGACCGCCGAGCTGTTGGAGCGCTGCCAACGGGCGCGCCGTCTGCGCACCGAGTTGGACAACCTGAAGCCCCGTCGCGTGGCGCAGGAGCAAGCCCTGGCGTTGACCGCGCGCGACTGTGAGGCCGCCCAATCTGCGGTGGCAAACGCCCGTGAGCGCCATCGGCACGAACAACAGGAGCGCGACGCGCTGACGGGCAACCTGGCCAACGCCCAGGACGCATTCGCGGCCATCGCCTCCAAAGTGGGGCAGTACCACGCCGCCTTGACCAGCCTGAACGACGCTCGCGCCGCGCTACCCGACCGGGAGTTGGATACCGACCGGCTGGACGGCGTGCTCGTTGAATGCGAGGACCAGTGGCAGACCGCCCTGACGGCGGTGTCGAGTACGCAGCAATCGTTGGACGGTGCTGAAACCCGCCGCCAGCGGTTTGATACGTTACTCGCCGTCCTGGTCCGTCAGGCGGGGCATGCAGTGGCTGAGCACGAAGCCGCTGCCACCGCGTGTCAAGTGGATGCGGAACTGCGGGATCTGGAGGAGCGCGTGGCCCGTGCTCAGGATCTGCCGGAGCGCATCCAACAGGCCGAGGTGCGGGCACGCACCCAAGCCGACCTGCGTCGGCAACTTCAGCATCTGGTGCCCAGGTGTGGCCCACTGGATTGTGCCAATCAGGTGCGCGAGGCGCATGCGCAGCAGGCCCGGCGCAGCCGTGCATTGGACGTCGAGTTGGGCGATCTGAGCGAGCGTTGCGCGGAGCATCGCCGCGTGCGCGACCTGGCTGGTCAGCGCGCCGAAACCCTGGAGCGGGACCTGGAGACTTGGCGCAGGGTCCAGACCCTGGCCGATGAACTGCGGGCTCTAGACGAGTGGCTGATCGATGGGTCAGAGACCTTGGAACTCCTTCGGGTCGAGTTGGTGCGGCAAGACGACGCGCTCGGCAGTCGGCTGAGGGAACTGGACGAGCAGCGTAAGCAGTTCGTTGAAGAAGCGGAACAACTGGAGTTTGGCGGCGGACGGCTCGACGAGTCGTTGGCCAGTCTCGCCGACCGGCTCGACGGCCAATTGGTGGCTGAGCGCTTCGATGCCGTACCGGCCGCGGAGGCGGCCATGATCGAAGCGCGCCTCGGTCCCCTGCATTCGGCCGTGCTGGTCTACGACATCGCCGCAGCCGCAGCGACCGCGGTCGGGGTGGAGCGGCGCCCTGAGCATCTCTGGCTGGTCCCAGCCGGGGAGCTGGCCGGCCCCCCGCCGGGGCAGACCCTGGGTGACAGTGAATTGGTGCAGATGGGGACTGTCTGGCGTCTGAGTCGGCAGCCGCACCATCCGGTGGTGGGCCGGGTGGCGCGCGATCAGGAGATCGCCCGCTTACGTACGGCAGTCCAGGTGTGCGAGGCGGAGCGCGACGGGCTGCGTGGCAAGCGCGTGCGCTTACGCGGTCATCTCCAGCTAGTCGGGCGGCTAGCCGCCGAGGTGCGCTGGCTCATGCTGCCGTCCCCTGAGATGGAACTGCGCAATCACCGCCGGATTGCAGGCGAGCGCGGCCAACAATTGCAGCGCGACGAGGCCGCCCTGGCGGCACTGAAGCTCGAACGGACCCTGGCCGAGGAAATCGGCGCGGCTTTGGAGCACTGCCTCCCCGATACCGGTCTGCTCGACGAGGATGACTGGTCGACCAGTCTCCTGGTGCTACGTCGGGAGCGCGAGGCGGTCCAGGCGGCGCGGGCGCTGCTGGAGCGGTCGCAAACCGACATCAAGACCCTGCGCGAGGGCTTTCTGGAGTTGCAGCAAGCCCCGCCCGGTGGCGCCTACCTGGAGAATCTGCATCGGCGACAGACCGCCGCTCGGCAGATACTCGACTATTGGTCCAAGGCGAGACACCTGCTCAAGGACCTTGCCGAGCGCCGACTCCACTTCGCCTATGCCGACCAGGAGCCGCTGCTCAGGGAGCAGGATGGTGCACTCGGGGCATTGCGCGAGATGCTCGACGCGCTCCGGGAGCGGGTCGCCGTTTCCGAAAAAACGAAGGACCAGGCGGAACAGGCCCTGGAGCGGGTGCGCGCGGCGCACAACAGCGCAGACGCCGCACTCAAGGCCACGGCTGCAAGCTGGGACGAACGAGCGAACCAACTCGCTGAGACCGGCGAGGATGGTTCGGCCGAGGGTCTGGCGGCGGTCGAGCGGCTGCGCGCCGACACGGCGGCCGAGCTGGCGCAGGCGGATCGCGAGGACCGTCAGCTCCATGCGGATGTAGCAGTCGCTGCAAACCGTGTCGATCAGGCCGACAAGGAGCAGGCAAGGACCCGTGACGCCTGGCGCAAGACTCTGATAGAACTGCGCCCCAATTGGCGTAACTGGATCGGTTTGCGGCGCGAGGCCGCCCGGCTCGGTGTGTTGGACCGCCTAGTCCGCGTAGCCGAGATCTATCAGGGTTTGGGTCCGCCCAATGTCATGGGGCTGGCCAGCGAGCGCCGCGGCCAGTTGGGAGAGGCCGTGAAGAACGCCGACGGCGGGACGGATCTGGCACAGCAGCTCGCGCGGGGTCCCGGTGCCGCATCCGCCGAAGGTACGGCTGGACTACGCGATCTGCGTGCCTGGGGTCTGGTGCGCGGGTTTCTGGAGCAAAGCATCCCGCGCGACATCGCCCAATCGGATGACCCCCAGGTCGCGCTGGAGCAGATTGGCCTGCACCTCACGCTGTTGCGCGAGCGACTGCTGGACCAGGAGCAGTCGCTAAGGCACAGCACCGAAGAAATCGCCAACAGCATTCTGGTCAAGGTCCGCCGGGAGGAGGCGCGGATCCACGGTCTCAATCGGGGGCTTGCGCGCGTGCGCTTCGGGTCCATCAGGGGGGTGCGCATCCATCTGGAACGACAGCCCATGATGCTGAAGCTGCTCGACGCCATGCGCACTCAACCCGACCTGTTCGAGCAAGACGCCCCGCTGGAGGATGCACTCGCTGCCGTCTACCAACACCTTGGCGGCGGTCAGATTCAGGGCGAGCATCTACTCGACTATCGCCAGTACATCCGCATTGGCGTACAGGTGCAGCGCCTCGGCCGCGACGCCTGGATGGAGGCCCGCGCCGGAGCACTCTCCACCGGCGAGTCGATCGGTGTGGGTGCCGCTGTATTGGTGGTCATCCTTGATGCCTGGGAGCAGCAGGCGGCGCTGCTCAAGGGGCGCAAGGGCGGGCAGGCGTTGCGCTTCCTGTTTCTCGACGAGGCCAACCGGCTGAGTCCCGAATCACTCGACACGCTGACCGAGCTGTGCGAACAGATGCAGGTTCAACTGCTCGCCGCCGCGCCCGCTGCCGATCGTGGCCGCCGCGGACATATTTACCGCCTGGTCCGGCGCATCGACAGTACAGGTGCGGAGGAAGTCATCGTGCGGGGCCGGCGGATGCGGGACCTCGATCCATGAGCGCGCTCAGCTGGCAGGACCCGGATCTGCAATGGACCTTGGTCACACTTCTCGAGTTCGGCGAGATCCGGCGCAATGCCGCCAATGGAACTCTGGTGGACTGGTTGCGCGAGGCCGGATGGGTTGGTCAGGGTTCGCGTCGGGACTTGTTTCTGCTTCGTCCGGCCAAGCGGGCGGCCGTGGCGGTCCGACTGGCCGACGGCTGGCCCGACTGGCAACGCGATCTGGCCGCTTTGGCAGCCGCGGGCCTTCCCTGCGACGCGGCCGGGCTGCGTCAGTTGCGCCGGTGCGGAGTACCCCTGGCCGCGCTTCCGCCGCGATTGCATCGCAAGACCTGGATGGCCCGCTTCGGGGCTCATTCCAAGGCGGGTACACCGGATGCGCTGCCGCCGCCGACTCTGGTGCTCACCGATGACGACCTGCTGCGGCTGCGCCCGAATCGGGGGCTGGCGCTGCGCTTCGCCGACGGGGAAGTACGTGACTGCGACGATTGGGTACGCCCGCTTGGTGAGTTGGTTATCCCCCAGCGCGCCCTGTGCGATGGTCTCTCCCTGTGCGGTACCCTTCCCCGATGGGTGATGACGGTCGAGAATCTGGGTGCCTACCTGGATCTGCCGGCGCCGTCCCAGGCCCTGGTGGTCCATCAACCGGGTTGGAACTGTCGGCTCGCCCGGCACCTGATCGGCCTGCTGCCGGCGGAGGTCTCCTGGTGGCATTTCGGCGATCTTGATCCCGAAGGGCTCGCGATCTTCGCGGCGCTCGGCGGCGAACTGCGCCGTCCGCGCTTATTTCTGCCGGATTGGTGGAGCGACTATCTGGACACGCACGCGTTGCCGCTCGGACCGGGACAGGGTTGGCCCGGAACTGAGTCCGACCGGGGTGCCGGACTACTTGCACTGCTGCGGCGCCGCGGCCGGTGGCTCGAACAGGAGGCGATCCTGCTTGATCCGCGGCTGCCGGACAGCTTGGCGGGCATCACCTAGCCGGTGTCGTCAACCTCAGAACTTCCAGACCAATGGCACCAGCAGCACCGTCACCGTGCCCACCAGCAGGGTCAGCGGTGCACCGACCCGGGTGAAGTCCAGGAAGCGGTAGCCGCCGACGTTGAAGACCATGAGGTTGGTCTGATAGCCGATCGGGGTGGCGAAATCGGCCGAGGCGGCGACCATGATGGTCATGATAAAGGGTAGGGGTGAGACGCCCATGCCAATCGCGGTTTGCATGGCGATGGGGAACATGAGAACGGCGGCCACGTTGTTGGTCGCGAAGGAGGTTAGCAGCGAGGTCGCCACATAGACCAGGGCCAGCGTGGTCCAGGGATCGGCGCCGGCGAGCCCGACCAGGCCGCCGGCCACCAGGTCGGCGGCACCGGTTTTCTCCAGGGCGGCGCCCATCCCGAAGGAGGTGGCGATGACGATCAGCACCTGCCAGTCCGGGGCACGCCGGGCCACGCGGCCGTCGACGCAGCCGGTGATGATCATGAGTCCGGCGGCGAGCAGCGCCGACTCCAGCATGCTGAACCAGCCAATGGTGGCCATCACCACCATCCCCACGGCGATGCCGATCGCCAGTGGTGCACGCCGATGGTCGACGGGGTGTGAATCGCCGATGCGGCTGACCAGCAGGAAGTCACGGGAGTTTTTTTGCTGCTCAACGAAATCGGGCCGGGTCTCCAGCAACAGCGTGTCGCCGGCGGCCAGTTCGATGTCGCCGATCTTGCGGTCGATCCGCGCACCGTTGCGGGCCAGGGCGATGATCACCGCGTCATAGCGGTTGCGGAAACGCCCCGCGCGCACCGTGTGCCCGACCAGTGGACACTTATCCGAGAGCACGGCCTCCACGAAACTGCGTCCGGGGCGCGGGGTATCGAGCTTGAAGACCTGATCCGTCGCCGGGATCAGGCCGCGGGTGCGCTGCAAATCCATCACCGAGTCGACGATGCCGGCAAACACCAGCCGGTCATGGGCGTGGAGGATCTCATCGGCCGAGACCGCCGGCAGGACCAAATCCTCGCGCTCGATCTCGATCAGGAAGAGCCCCGGCAGTTGGCGCAGTCCGGCCGCCTCGACGCTCTTGCCGACCAACGTGCTGCCGGGCTCCACCAGCATCTCTACCGTGTATTGACGCACGTCCTCATAGCGAGCGGCGGCAGGTTTACGGCGCGGCAGCAGCCAGTGTCCCGCGGTGAGCAGATAGACGAGCACGGCGATCGTGACCGGCACGCCGATCCAGGCCGGGTCGAACAAGTGCAACCCCTCACCGCCCACGCGTTTTGCGTAGAGTGAGTTCACCACCAGGTTGGTGCTGGTGCCGATGAGCGTGCACAGACCGCCGGCGATGGTGGCGTAGGAGAGCGGAATCAGGAGCCGCGAGAGTTCCAGGTGGTGCCGTTTGGCCCAGTCCTGCACCGCGGGGATGAAGATGGCGACCACCGGGGTGTTGTTGAGAAAAGGACTCAGGAACGCAACCGGCAGCATGACCCGCAGCCGCGCGTGCGTCTCGCCCCGGGGGCGACCGAGCAGTCCCTGCCCGACCCAGTTCACCGCGCCGGTCTCGGTGAGTCCGGCGACCACCACATAGAGCACGCCGACGGTCAGCATCCCCTCGTTGGAGAAGCCGGACAGGGCCTCGCCGGTGGTGAGGATGCCGGTCACCAACAGCAGGGTCAAGGCACCCGCGGTCACCAGGTCCGGTGCCGCACGGGTGCCGACGAAGAGTGCGAAACAGCAGGCGACCAACCCGAGGCTGAACCAGCCTTGCCAGCCCAATTGCAGTGCTGCATCCATGGTGTTAGTCCCCGCGTCCGCGTTGCAGCGCCTCGTAGCGCGTCTTGAATGCCTCTTGACGCAGCCTGGCGGCCTCGGCCTCGCTGGCGGCGAGCGGGGCGTCCTGCCAGGTCTGGCTGTCGTGGTCGAAGACGGAGAAGCGCCAGCCCTTGCCGACCTTGAAGACCTTGGTGACATCATTGCCGGCCTGCTCCATGGCCGCGAGCTTGCTCAGGCCGCCGCGCGGAGCGCTCGCCGTCCGGACCGGGGTCGGCGCCGCGGCCGCCGGCTGGTGGTCGGCCAGGTTGAAGCGGTTGTTCTGGATCTCGCCATGGATGTCCAATTCGACCGACTCCACCCCGGGCAGGCGGGAGAGGATGTACCCGGCCATGAGCCGGCCGAGTTTGTCGTTTTCCTGCTCCAGCGCGGTCAGGAGCTTGTCCGCAACGATCTGGCACCGCTGCACGCGATCGGGTGCGCCGACCCACTCCCGGCTCATCTGCCGGCCTTGGTCCATGTCGCGGTCCAGTTGCGCGAAAAAGGGTCCCGCCGCGGCGAGCAGCGCATCGGGCACGTTGAGTTCGTAGACTTGATCGTCGATGATGGCCTTGAGAATCATCCGGTCACTGCGCGGGTAGTTGGCTTGGCGTCGATTCTACCGCCGATGCGGTCGCGATACCTCGCATTGCGTCGGCGTTCACTTGCGGCTCATCGCTCAGCGGGACCTGACTTATGCTCCTGACCATCCCCGGGCTGCTGAATGCGGCCCAGCTCGCCCAGATCCACGCCACGCTGGAAGGCGCCGAGTTCGTCGACGGCCGGCTCACCGCCGGGTTTGCCGCCGGTCGGGTCAAGCACAATCTGGAGCTGCGTCCCGAACCGCAGCGGATGCAGCGCCTGATCCGCATTCTCATGGCCAGCCTCGGCCACCATGAGACCTTCCGCTTTGCCTGCCTGCCCCATCGGGTCGCCGATCCGATCTTCGCCCGCTATACGTCGGGGATGCGCTACGGTGACCACGTAGATGATGCGATCATGGGCACCCAGGGGCCGCGGTTTCGCACCGATGTCTCGCTGACCTGCTTCCTCAACCCGCCGGATGCCTACGACGGCGGTGAACTGGTGATCCGCACCTCCTTCGGTGACCGTCAGGTCAAGCTCCCCGCGGGCGATGCGGTCGTCTATCCGTCGTCCAGCCTGCACCGGGTGGCGGAAGTCACCCGCGGTGAGCGGCTGGTGGCCCTGACTTGGGTGCAGAGCTATGTGCGCGACCCGGCGCGCCGCGAACTGCTCTACGAACTCAATCTGGCGCGGGAGGATCTGCTGCGCGCGGCTCCCGGAACGGCAACCACCGGTTACGTGGACCGCTCCTATGCCAACCTGTTGCGCATGTGGGGTGACGTATGACGACACGGCTCGCGGCAACGCGCGGCGTGGTGGCCATTGGCGGGGGGACCGGATTGGGCCGAACCCTGCGGGCCCTGAGCGTCCTGGGGCCGCGGCTCACCGGTGTCGTGGCCACCACCGACAACGGCGGTTCCACCGGGTGGATTCGCGAACAGGCGGGCGGGATCGCCTGGGGGGATATCCGCAACTGTCTCAATCAGGTGGTGGATCAGCAGACCCTGGGGAGTCTGCTCCTGGAGTACCGCTTCGTCGATGCCGGTGAATTGTCCGGACACAGCCTGGGCAACCTCATCATGCTGGCCCTGGATCAGCTCTCGCCGCGTCCGTTGCTTGCCATCGACTTGATCCGCGAATTGCTCGATGTCGAGTTGCGGCTCGTCCCCATGTGCGAGACCGGGTCCCATCTGGCGGCCCGCTATGCCGACGGCCGGCCGGTTCGCGGTGAGTTGCACCTGGACGCCATGACCGAGGTCCCGACGGGGATCTGGCTCGACCCCGTGGTCGCCGCCACCCCGGAGGCGTTGCAGGCGGTACTGGGTGCGGATCTGATCCTGTTCGGGCCGGGGAGTTTCATGACCAGCATTCTCCCCGCCCTGTTGTTGCCCGACTTTCGGGCGGCTGTTGCCGCCTCGCCGGCGAAGCGCGTCCTGATCGGCAACCTGCACCCGGAGTGCGGCCCGGTGGGTCTGCTCAATCCGGTGCAACTGCTGCGCTGGACCCGTGAGGTCCTGGGTGTCCAGGTGTTCGATACGCTGCTGTGGCCCGCGTCCCGGCCGGTACCTGAACCGGACGGGATCAGGGTGGTGATCGCCGACGTGGCGACGCCGGATCAACTGCGTCACGACCCGCAACTGCTGGTCGGGGCAATCGAGCGTTGTTTAGGAGGTTGTTGAGATGTCCCCTGGTCATAGCGCCGTCTGGCTGGTCTGCGGTCTTGCGTTGTTCGCCCGGGTCCCGCACGCCGCGCCGGAGGCGGCATTGGACGATGATTTCGCCGCGGTCTGCCGCAGCGCCTTCGCGTTGGCGCAAGGGGCCTATCAGACGCCCGTCTCGGTCGATCTGCCGGCCTTCGACGCACCGGGCGACGGGAACAAGGGGGGCCTGGGGTTGGTGTATGAAGAGTATCTGAAGATCACCGCGCGGCAGCCGCTGTTCGACGACAGCACTCTCTGGGTGCGGTCACGTCCGCGGGGCGGTGTCGAGCGGTTCCCGCTGGATCTGTGGTACACACCAGCGGTGGGTGCCGCCTATCGCAGTCGGCCGTACCGTGCGGACGATTTCGATTATTCCTCACCGGTGATCGCGCCGCCGCTGCCGACGCCGGTGCCGTCGGCCGCCGGGGTGCTGACGGCCCTGGAAATCGGGCGGCGGCTGGCGGAGTCCAAACGGTGGCCGCAGGTCATGTATCTCGGGGGTAATGCCTACGGCCGGCTGAGCGGGCTCACGTCGGTCTTTGGTTCGAGTCTGCGTCTGGCGGCCTTCGCTGTCGGGGGCGCGGAGGTCAAGCCGCGCCTCACCCGGATCTATGTCAGGGCCCTGCCGGATGCCCGCCTGGCCTTGTTCGGCGTGATCGAGAGCGCTCCGTTCACCGGCTGCGTCCAGGCGCTGGTGACCCCCGGCTTAGCCAGCCGGATGCAGGTGAGTCTCAAGTTCTATCCGCGCCCGGGCGCCGCGGTTGCTCCCGCGGCCCGGGTGAGCCCGCTGGCCATCAGCAGCATGTTCTGGAAGGGCGAGGCGGCGACTCCCGCCGATCCGGCGGATGAAGCCCATGACGCGGATCAGTTCCTGGTGTGCGGTCAGGGCGCCGTCGGTATCGAGGGCCTGGTACCGGCGCACCACGAACTGCCGGACCAGTTTCGCCGCTTCGATGCCGCACCCTGTTTCGGGTTGATGCAACGTGATCGCGCGCCCGCGCACTATGGCGCCTACGCGATTGCGGGGTATCCGCGGCGCGCCAGCTTCTGGGTCGACGAACTCCAGTCCGATCAACCCTTTTCGATCAATCTCTATACCCATGGCACGACCTATGAAGGCGAGGATAACGTGGTGGCCTACGTGGCCTTCCGCGATGCCCTGCCGCCGACGTTCACCGCGGCGGCAGGCACCCGTTTCAGTTATACGCTGACGGCGACACTGGCCCCGCCGCCGGTGGGGGCGGAGGTGGCGCCGGTCCCCGCGGCTGAAACGCCGCCGCGGCCTGCTGCGACCCTGATGTCCGCCGCCGCGCGGCGGGCGGATCTGGTGCTGGATTTCGGCTCCGCGGGCCTCTGGCAGTGGCTCAACGACACCCAATGGAGCCAATTGTCCGAGACTGCGTCGGACGGCCTGGTACTCGGGGACCTCGATGGCGACGCGGTTGCGGATTTGGTCGTCAACCGCGGTCCAGCGGGGTTGCAGCGCTGGCTGAACCAGGGTGCCGGGGACGCATTCGAACCACGCGCGGCCCGCCAACTGCTGAGTGGCGATCTTGACGGCGATGGACGCGCCGAGGTGCTTGCCGACTTCGGCGCGGGTGGTCTTGCGGTGCGCAAGCACAATACCGGCTGGGAAGTCATCCCGGCGCCGCCGGGCGGCGTGCCCCCGACCAACCTGGCGCTCGGCGACCTCGACGGCGATCAGCAGGCGGACCTGGTGGCCGATGTGGGGCCGGCGGGTCTCTGGGCGCTGCTGCATCAGTTGAACGGAACCGTGTGGGTCAAACTGCACTCGGCCGCGACCGAGGGCCTGCTCATTGCCGATATCGACGGCGATGGTCTGGGCAATCTGGTCGCGAATCGCGGCGCCGATGGCGTCTGGATTTCCCGCGATCAGCGATGGGAGCGTCTGCACCCCGGCTCGCCGAAGCACATGGCGGCCGGCGATTTTGACGGCAATGGACGGCTCGACCTCGCCTTCGATCTGGGCGGCGACGGCCTCTGGTTGTGGATGAATGACGGGGTCTGGAGCCGCGTCGACACGATGAGCGCGGAGCTCCTGCTGACTGTTGACCTGGACGGCAACGGCGCTGACGACTTGCTGCTGAGTCAGGGAGCGGCTGGAACCAATGTCTGGATGAACAACCAGACGTGGCGGCACCTTCACGACCGTCCGGTCCGGCATGCGGTCGCGGGCCATCGCGATGGGCAATGACGCATCGCCACCGGCCGTCTTGGCAGTCCGAGCGTCCGTGCTAGACTCCCTGTGAACCGCGCCGTTCAGGCGCCACGCTGCCGCGAGGGCATCACTATGGGCTTTACCCCGGATTTGCCGCGGGTGGACCTGCGCGTCCCGCCCGCTGTCAGATTGGATGACGCGCTGTTCTTTGCCATCTGTCAGGCCAATCGGGAGTACCGGATCGAGCGCAGTGCCAGGGGGGATATTCGCATCATGCCGCCAACTGGAGGGATCACGGGGAAACGCAACTCGGATCTGATCATTGATCTGGGTCTCTGGGCCAGACAGAACGGTCGCGGTGTCGTGTTCGATTCGTCGACCGGTTTTGTGCTGCCGAACGGTGCCGTACTTTCACCTGATTGCTCCTGGGTACTGCGCGAGCGATTAGCGCGGCTGAGTGACAAGGAGAAAAAGCAGTTTCTGCCTCTGGCTCCGGACTTCGTTATTGAATTGGCATCGGTGAGCGACCACCGGACCGAACTGATTGCTAAAATGCGCGAATACCGGGCGAATGGCGTGCGGCTCGGCTGGCTGATCCTGCCGCCAACGCGGCAGGTTTATACTTTTCCGGAGCAAGGGGCTGAATTGTGCCTGGACGATCCTGGCACCCTGACCGATGAGACCGTTCTGCCGGGTTTCCGGCTGGATCTGTCCGTGGTTTGGGCGGAGGGGTTCTGAGCGGCCTGGTCGCGACCTGCCGCGCGGCTGCCACTATTGACCGTCAGATCGGGAATTCACGACACATGCATCGCATCGGTCTAGCCCTCTCCTTGGTGCCGCTCTTGCTGGCGCTGGTCTGCGCTCCCGCCCTGGGCGAGGTGTTCAAATACCAGGATGCGGAGGGCAACTGGCATTTCAGCGATCGTCCCCCGCCGGGGGCGCGGGTGTTGCAGCCGTCGACTGAGGGAGCCAATCAACCTGCAGCGACTCGTGACCTGGCGGAACGGCTGGCCGCCCGCTTTGGCGGCGGCACCCCGGTGCAGCAGGCAACGCTGGCGACCGTTGCGATCAAGGCGCAGTCCGGTGAGGGCGCCGGGTTTTTCATCAGGGAGAACGGCTACATCCTGACGAATCGGCATGTGGTGCGCCCGCCAATGGAGCCGGGCGATGACGAGCAGCGGTTGTTCAATGAGATGGAGCGGCGCTTGCGGTCGATGGAAACGGAACTCGCGGCGCGCCGTAAGCGTGCGGACGGTGCCGCGGCCCAGCTTGCCGAACTCAAGCGGCAGGGTCAAAGCGGCAGCGCTCAGTCGCACGCGCTTGCGCGTGAAGTCGAGTACTTCAAATCGGCGACCGTCGACCTGGCGGCCGAGGTGGATGAAGGGCAGCGCATGCTGAACAAGGCCAAGCTGGATAAGAGCGTGAAGAACAGCAGTGCGATGGTACAAAGCACCTTCACCATCGTACTGAAGGATGGAGAGCAACTCACGGCCCGCCTGATCGGCGTCAGCGAGCCCCACGATCTGGCGCTTCTGAAACTCGATGGCTATCGAACGCCGGCACTGCCGGTCGCCGTGCAGCGGATGCCGGGGCAGGGGGATGCCGTCTATGCCATCGGCAATCCCCTGGGGGTCTCCGACAGCGTGACCTCCGGCCGCGTGACGCGACTGGGAACCGAGCAGATCCTGACCGATGTCCAGTTGCTGCCCGGCAACAGCGGCGGCCCACTGGTCAATGAGGCAGGCGAGGTCATCGCCGTCAACTTCGCCAAGCTCACCCAGGGTGGCGATGCCAACTACCAGGGGTTCGGGATGGCGATCCCGATCGCGATTGCCCGCGCTGCCTTTCCGGAGTTGCGCTGAGCGGTGTTCCAAGAGAAATTCTAATCGGGGGAATCGACATGAGCACCCGCCCACAATCGCAACCTACGCTGTACGAACAGCTTGCAGCGCTCCCCGAAGGATTGACCGGGGAAATTCTCAACGGCCAACTCTACACTCAGCCGCGCTTCAGTGGCCCGCATGCTGTCACTTCGTCGGCCCTGGGTTATGAGTTGTTCGGCCCGTTCCAAAAAGGGCGGGGTGGCCCTGGCGGCTGGTGGATCATCGACGCGCCGGAATTGCATTTTATCCACGATAAAGAGGTCGACGTACCGGACATTGCCGGGTGGCGCCGCAGCAGACTGCCGCGGATTCCAACAGACCATCGCTTTACGGTCGTACCGGATTGGATCTGCGAAATCCTCTCGCCTTCGACCGAAAGCAAGGATCGTGAGGTCAAGATGCCGATCTATGCGCACTTCGGGGTCGCCTACGCCTGGTTGATCGACCCCCGGGCGCACACCCTGGAGGCCTACGCCCTGGAGGGCGGAACCTGGCGGGAGATTGGGCGCTTTGCGGGCGGTGCGCGGGTGTCGCTGCCGCCCTTCGCGGCGGTGACGATCAGTCTGGAAGACCTGTGGGCACTGACTTGAGGCGAGAGGCCGAAGGGGCGGTGGGGTCAGTTCTCATAATGTAGCATGCAATAAGCCGAGAACTGACCTCCATGTCCCTGCACGCGCCTAACCAAGCCGCTGTTCTAGAAGATCCTGGTTAATTTTCGTAAGGATTGCCTGTGCCCATGGATTGATAGCCCCGTAGGTTTTGACCAGTTTTCCATCCACGGTGCGGAAGATGAGCCGGGCAGTCGTGTTTTCGAGCGAGTTGTCATAGACGTAAGCACGATCTGCGAGACTTGCGGCGTTTCGGCAGTTGGCTAACGAGCGTGCGTACCGGTCGATGATCTTGCTGATCGGCACATCGTGACCGCCCTGCATGACCCGCAGGGCGACGCGTTTGGCATTGATCGATGGGTCGTCAGTGCCCACGAAAAACAGGCGGACGAAGAAACCACTGTCTCGCGCACGGCAGATGAAGTCCAGTTTGTCCGGCATGGAAAGAACAGTTTCAAAAGCGAGGCTGCGCCTCTGGGTCAGGCAGACTTCACGAATCTCGGCGGCACGGCGCGCGGCCTGAAGTACGGCGCCGGGGGCATTCCAGTCACCGAACTCGTCGCGCGCGATGAAGTCGGGATTGACGTACTCGCAGCCGCCCATCCACTCATGGCGGAGCAGTTGCTCGGTAACGGATGTCTTGCCCGCCCCATTGGGGCCGGCGACCACGATCAGCCTTGGCTTCTCAGACTCGCTCATGGGTTGCAGGAATCGGCGTTGCAGCATCGAGTGCGGCGTGCAGGCGTGTCATCAGCTCGCGACGCGCCAAGTCGCCACGGCGGCGCGCCTCTTCAGCAACGCATTCCATCAGTGCGGCCAGTTGCTCGTCAGTCGGCTCATGCTCAATGTCGTTGAGGTCGAAGTGTGCGGGGTCCATCGTCGGGTCCAGGTTGAGTCGGGTCGCCAGGGAGAGGTTGGCCAAGTGTAACCCCATGCGTTGGGTGCTGGGGCACCCGGTACGCACGTTGGTAAGCGGATGACCCTCCTCGCCAAAGAAAAATTCCCGCCGAAGCGGGGCTTTTTTGGCTCGCGGGAGCAGCCGGTTCGATCAGTAGTCCATATCCCCCATCCCGCCCATGCCACCCATTCCGCCGCCGCCGCCCATGGCGGGCTTCTCATCCTTGGGCAGTTCCGCGATCATCGCCTCGGTGGTGATCATCAGGCCGGCGATGGAGGCGGCGTTTTGCAGGGCATAGCGGGTGACCTTGGTGGGGTCCACTATACTTCTACGGCTGTTGAGCGGCGGGCGGACGAGCCGCGCAACCTGACGCGGTTGGCAGACAAAGGTTGCGGTTGGAGCGAATGCCCGACCTACGCAACTCCTTCGCAAACATGACAATGACCATTCGCGAGGTAAAGACCATGATCGACGCTGAACAAATCTGCGCTAAGGCGAAGTCACTCGACCCCTCCCGCTTGCAGACCTTGGCGGAATTTCTCGACATTCTGATGACCCGGCGCGACGGCGAGGCCGCCGGGGATGCGTTTGCTCAAAGCGCGTTTGAAGACCCGACGGCGGCGTCCGTCTATCAGGGCAAGCCCCTGACCCTGGAGCAAATGCGAACGGCGGTCGACTGGTACGAGGCGGGCATGGATTTTGCCGATGCGTTGCACCTGGCATTGGCTGGTGCAGAGGTGGGGCTTGCGACGCTCGACCAAGGCATCCGCCTGTCGGCGGATCGCCTTGATCTGCAGCATCGGGTCGTGCTGATTTCAGCGGAAGCAGATTGAAAAGCGTAACCCGATCAGTCTGGCCCCGGATGGCAGGCGCGTCCAAGAAAAAGCCCCGCCGAAGCGGGGCTTTGTTGGCTCGCGGGAGCAGCCGGTTCGATCAGTAGTCCATATCCCCCATCCCGCCCATGCCACCCATTCCGCCGCCGCCCATGGCGGGCTTCTCGTCCTTGGGCAGTTCGGCGATCATCGCCTCGGTGGTGATCATCAGGCCGGCGATGGAGGCGGCGTTCTGCAGGGCATAGCGGGTGACCTTGGTGGGGTCGAGGATGCCCATGGCGACCATGTCGCCGTATTCGCCGTTGGCGGCGTTGTAGCCGAAGTTACCGGTGCCGCCAGCCACCTTGTTGAGGACCACGGAGGGCTCTTCACCGGCGTTGGCGACGATCTGCCGCAACGGTTCTTCCATGGCCCGGCGGGCGATGGTGATGCCGACGTCCTGGTCCTTGTTGGTGCCTTTGAGGTTGCTGAGTTTGCCCAGCGCGCGCACCAGAGCGACACCGCCGCCGGGGACCACGCCTTCCTCGACCGCCGCGCGGGTGGCGTGCAGGGCGTCCTCGACGCGCGCTTTCTTCTCCTTCATTTCCATCTCGGTGGAGGCGCCGACCTTGATCAGGGCGACACCGCCGGCCAGCTTGGCCAGGCGCTCTTGGAGCTTCTCTTTGTCGTAGTCGGAGGTGGTCTCCTCGACCTGGGCGCGGATTTGCTCGCAACGGCCCTTGATGTCGTTCTCGGAGCCGGCGCCGTCGATGATGGTGGTCTCTTCCTTGCTGACCTGGACTTTCTTCGCGGTGCCCAGTTCGGCGAGCGTCGCCTTCTCCAGCGACAGGCCGACCTCTTCGGCGATGACGGTGGCGCCGGTGAGAATGGCGATGTCCTGCAGCATGGCTTTGCGGCGGTCACCGAAACCAGGGGCCTTAACCGCGCAGACCTTGATGATGCCGCGCAGGCTGTTGACCACCAGGGTCGCCAGGGCCTCGCCCTCGACATCCTCGGCGATGATCAGTAACGGCTTGCCGGACTTGGCGACGGCTTCCAGCACGGGGAGCAGGTCGCGGATATTGGAGACCTTCTTGTCGTGCAGCAGGATGTAGGGGTCTTCCAGCTCGGCTTTCTGGGTCTCCTGCTTGTTGATGAAATAAGGCGAGAGGTAGCCGCGGTCGAACTGCATCCCCTCGACGACATCGAGTTCGTTGTGCAGTGACTTGCCTTCCTCGACGGTGATGACGCCTTCCTTGCCGACCTTCTCCATCGCCTGGGCGATGATTTCGCCGATGGACTCATCGGAGTTGGCGGAGATGGTGCCGACTTGGGCGATCTCCTTATTGTCGGAGCAGGGGCGGGAGATGACCTTGAGTTCGGCGACGGCCGCCTCGACCGCCTGATCGATACCGCGCTTGAGATCCATGGGGTTCATGCCGGCGGCAACCGCCTTGAGGCCCTCGCGGACCATGGCCTGCGCCAGCACGGTCGCGGTGGTGGTGCCGTCACCGGCCACGTCGGAGGTCTTGGACGCGACCTGCTTGACCATCTGCGCGCCCATATTCTCGAACTTGTCCTTCAGTTCGATCTCCTTGGCGACGGACACGCCGTCCTTGGTGACGGTCGGGGCGCCGAAGGACTTCTCCAGCACCACGTTGCGGCCCTTGGGGCCCAGTGTCACCTTGACCGCGTTGGCCAGGATGTTGACGCCGTGCAGAATCTTGGCGCGGGCTTCGTCACTGAAATGAATTTCCTTTGCGCTCATTGATGTATCTCCTGAATTTGGAATCGGCCCGAGTGGAATCGGCCTGAGTTGAAGCGGATGGATGGGGCGGGCGGCGGGATGCCTTACTCGATGACACCCATGATGTCGTCTTCGCGCATGACCAGCACTTCCTCGCCCCCGACCTTGACCTCGGTGCCCGAATACTTACCGAACAGGACGCGGTCCCCGACCTTCAGGTCCAGCGGACGCAGATCCCCATTGTCCAGCCGCTTACCTTTGCCCACGGCGAGCACTTCGCCCTGAATCGGCTTCTCGGTGGCGGTGTCGGGGATCACGATCCCGCCGGGGGTGGTGCGCTCCTCCGGCCGGCGGCGGACGACGACACGGTCATTCAATGGTCTGATATTCATAGGGTTATACTCAAAAAGTGGTGTGCGGCCCGTATTTTTGCCGCGAGCGACGATACTGTTAGCACTCATCTTACGCGAGTGCTAATAATTTAAGGGAGATTTCGCGGGCGTCAAGTCCTATCTTAAAACTGCACCCCAACGCCGCCCCCGATCCCGCCGCCGTACCAGCCGCCGCTGCCGCCGCCGATACCGATGGACACCCAGGGTCGCGGGGTCCCCGACCCGTCGCCGTCGCGGACGGTCTCCGGCCAGAGTGTGACCTTGGCGTTGGCCAGCACCGGAAATCGGTAGGGGGCAGTGCCGACCGTGCCGTCGCGGATGTCGGTGATCATGCCGGTGGCGGTGACCAGGCGCTCGGGTCGATAATCCGCGGGCTCCAGAAAGCCGGGGACGACGACGATGAAGCGGCCGATGGGTTGCTGTCCGACCCGCGGGACACCGCAGCGGTCCAAGGGGTACCCGATGATTTCGAGTTCAGTGCTGTCTTTGAGATTGCGTGTTGCGCCCAGGGCTCCGCCCCAGCGCAGGCGTTCGCCGGTGTGGCCTTGGGTCGCGCCGACCTGGGCCGGGGTCAAACCGGGGTTACCGGCCGATTCGACACAGTCGGTTGTCGCGCAGCCGGTCAGGATCACCGCGCAGAGCAGGGTGCACAGGGCGGCAGCGCCGATAGCATGAGTAGGGTGCGATTTCATGGACACTCCACACGGTGAACAGAACGTCGGGCGCGATCACCACCAGGACTCTGGTCGATCGCCCCGTCAACGATGTCGTGCCCGTCGCGGCGGCCTGAAGTACGGACCATAAGGCCGATACCAGGGGCTGAACCCGGATCTGAACCAGGGGTCGTACCAGGGGCCGTAAAAGGGCGAGAATCCCGGTCCATAGTAGACATCGGCGCTCGGCGGGGGTGTCTTGGGCCAGAGGTAGCGATGTTCCACCCGGACGATGGGGTAGAGATAGGGGTAATCACCCACCGGGCGGGTCTCCGTCCCGGTGATGGGGCCAACCACGGTCAGTTCGCGATCCACACCAAACTCCGCCGGATCGAGAAAACTCCCGACGCGGGCCATGAATCGGCCCTGGCCCTCGCTCCCGGCGCGCGGTGCGCCGACGGCGTCCAAGGGCCGGGCCAGTACCTCGATCTCGGTGTTGTCCGGGTGATTGCGGACGGCGATGATGGTCCCGCCCCAGCGCACCGGTTGCCCAGTAAAGCGCGCCGGGTCGCGCTGGACCTGGGCCAGGTCCACCGTGACGGCGGGCGCGGTGCGGATGGTCGCGGGAACCTGCGAGGCGCAGCCGCACAGCGTCAGCACGGCCAGCACGACCGCGGCGCGTGTCGATGATGGGCGACCAAGCGATACCTTGAGGCGCGTGCTGTACATAAGTGAACAATCGTTGTCGTTGTCGTAATCGAGTTGCCAAAACGGCCTTGATCATCGCCGCGGCCATCGTACACGATTCGCGGTCGTTGGTCCGCGGCGCGGACCGTACGAATCACTGTTTTCCCATCGGGTCCGCCGCGGTGCGTCCCGGCAAGGGTGCGTCGTCGCGTGGGTGAAAGTCCCACCCAGGTCACCGCTCGCCACTGGCCTGGCAGCGCCTTGCGGCGGGAACTGGCAACAGGCCGTCGATGCGTCGGCACGAGAGGAGACGCGATGCTAATGGTAACAGGTGGCGCTGACCGTGAAGGCTTAGGTGATTTCCGTGTAGGGGCGAATTCATTCGCCCCCACAACCCAACAGGCTTTCTGCGCATCTGCAGTCGGGATGCCTATTCACCGAAATCGCCTTAAGCCCTGAAATACCCAAGTTGGAACCGGCCGTCGGTGTCGCCGCACCGGCAGGTAACACCTGTGCGGGCACCTTCAATACTTCGGCGTGAGCGGCAACTTCCGTTTACAGAATTTACGGAAACCGTGATCCAGATCACAAAGCCCCACTTGCAAAACAGCGGTGAGACGCGGAAAATACACATTGAGGGGCGATGGACTTCGGCAGGACCGCCAGCCGATGGGCAGCGCCGAGCCACTGGGGGACCCGCGGCAGGGTCCGGGTCGAGCGTTCGGGGTGAGGCGATGTGCCAACAAACGCAGAATGGGAAAGCTTGAAATCCCTGCGAAACTCCGGGAGCATTACGCGTGCAGAGTTTCTAAAGCGTAAGGTTGAAATTTTCGGGAAAAGCGCTCAGGCTTGAGTTTTTTTCATAATAGTAAGAACCTGGAGAAAGTGGTTAAGCTCCATTAGAGGTGCTGTTATGAGCGATGTCGAATCTATTGAAGCGCGCATTCGTGATCTACCACCTCAGGACTTTGCCTGCCTGCGGGAATAGTTCCACGAATTTGAAAACGAGTGCTGGGATCAACAAATAGCCTCAGATTTTAGGGCTGGTAAATTCAATAAATTGATCGAGAACGCGCGGGCCGAATTTGCCCAAGGCAGCTATGGTCCGTCCGGGTAGGGCAACACTATCGCGCCGTTGGCATTGACGTACCGGACGGAATTCAATGGATTTGGATCGGCAGCCATGCCCATTACGATAAATTTATCGCCTAATATTTTTGGCAATTGCGGGCACACTTTACTTAAGTCCCGTGACCATAAAAAAGCCTAACTTTCGCGAGTTACGGTGACAGTTTACTGCGAGTTACGGTGACCGAGTTACGGGAGTTACGGTGACAGTTTACTAAATGCAGTGAATGCGGATGGGCGTTGAACGCAACCCGTAATTACTGTATTTAGTAAACTGTCACCGTAATTCGTAATTCCACGGGGGGACCCGCGGCAGGGCCCGAGTCGAGCGTTCGGGGTGAGGCGATGTGCCTGGCTGGTTGGCGGGATTCAGTCTAGAACCCTAGTGGCCCGTGGCGGGCAAGCATGTCGCCGGCCCGTGCCAACCTAGAACACGTTAGCGCCAACAAGGAGCCACGCAATGAGCTACGTCGATTTTTCGAGGGAGGAACCAGGATCGGGCGCTTCGATCTCGGAGATCGAAGCACTTCGGAGAATACGGAATACGGTGACGCTTTGCCATTTTCACTTTTTACTTACGCTTCCATCTTGGCGCAAATGGAGGCAAATGGGCTCAGTACCGCTACTTGCGAATCACCCTAACTCCGGACCAGTTTTCTTTACGATGGGCATTGATCCCTTTACCCCCCCCTCTTTTACTCCCCCTACATCCCATTCATAACGGAGTGCAATGACAATGACCGGAGCGAAGGCGTCCTCTCCGTCAATCGGCATTGAGCCGCCGGGACTTGAATTGGATCTTGGTTTCTCCATATTGGATGCGCGCCCCTCTGTAAAATTGAAGCTATCGTTTGGTCCCCTGTCGCGGAAAACCACATCGGACCACTTTACAATTCCTTTGCGCAAATGGTGGGTGCGAATGCACGGGAGTCGGCACGCCAAGCAGGGACTGATCTCATCAACTCCTGATGTCCGCACATCGTTCGAGGATGAGATCCTTAGGGAGCGACACCTTAAAGCCAGCGATCTTACCCGAGAATCGGAACGAGGCCTTGGCAAACTTAGGCAAGCTATCGAAGAGCTCTCACCGCCGGGCCAATTCGTGGGGGCAAGTACTCTGGAGCGTTTAAAGCATCAATCGAACTCATGGGTTAAATTGTTCAAGGAGGCTTTGATCCAGGCCCGACAGAACTTTGATCGGGCATCCGCGGAACACCGCCGTGCGGAAGGGGCTCTTGACATCTTCGTAAAAACTAACGGCCTCGCCGCAAAGCGTCCCGCCGCGCGGAGGAACACGTGGGATCGTATCGCGTCGCTCGCAGCATTGGTTCTCGTCGAAGGTCTTATAAGCTTGCCGCCTGTGGCGGAGCGCCAAGGAGGTCAACTGATCCTATCTTTTCTCATCCCGATTACGGTAAGCATCGCCAATGCGCTCGTTGGTGTGCTGGTCGGTACGCTTGGAGTGTATCAGATCCGGCACGGAGAAACACGGGCAGCCCGCGTAACAGCGTCTGCTGGCGTGGCGTTCGCCTTCGGTATTATCGCTTGGATGAATATTTCTGTAGCTCGTTGGCGCGAGGGCAATGATAGCCCGATTTCCTTCAATTCTTTTCTGCCCGCTTCGGCGCTGAGCATAGTATTGCTTGTTAGGCTCTCCGGGATTTCCCGTGGAGCTTTACATTAACATTATCAATAAGATAGCGT
>JACDZG010000017.1 GCA_013426805.1 Chromatiaceae bacterium | reverse complement strand
TGTAGACGGGTACTGCTGTATTTTATGCTACCTCATCAGTTTCGATCGCACCCGCTGCGCAACGGCCGGCTCGCGGTCGGTGCGGCCGATGCCGTCCTGCTGCTGGACCAAGCCGGCAAGACACTCTGGTCCCGGCCGCTGGCCGCGGCGGACCTGCGCGGTCAACTGCACGAGAAGGGCATCCGGGTCTCCCACACCGGGGACCAGATCACCTTCGGATTCGCCCAATCGGGCAAGCGCCCAGCCCTCTTCTCGCTCCCGGACCTGACCCTGAAACCCGCACCGAATGAGGCCCAACGAAGCGGGCTCGCACTGCCGGATGAGGGACCCCGTGAGGGTCTGTCGGTCACCGACTGGGAGGACGGCGATGACCCCAAGCTCGCAGGCAAACCACTGGCCTTGAAAGAATTCGAGCCGGCACGCAGCCTCGCACTGGACCCGGAGCGCCGGCGCTTCGTCCTCGGCACCGAGTGGCGGCTGCGCGCCTACGACGCGGCAGGCCGTGCACTCTGGCCGCCCCAGCAGGTCCCAGGCATCGTCTGGGCGCTGAACCTCACCGGCGACGGACGCTACGCGGTGGCGGGCTACGGCGACGGGACCCTCCGTTGGCACCGGATGTCCGACGGCGCCGAGGTTCTGGCCCTCTACGCCGAGCCGGACCCGAACGGTAAGACCGACGGCCGCCGCTGGGTGCTCTGGACGCCGGACGGCCATTACATCGCCTCCCCCGGCGGCGAGGACCTGATCGGCTGGCAGGTCAACCGGGGGCCGAACCGGGCGCCCGATTTCTACCCGGCCTCGCGCTTTCGCGAGCAATTCTATCGGCCGGACATGATCGCCCGGGTGCTGGAGACCGCGGACCCGGCGCAGGCGCTGCGGCTGGCCGACCAGGCGCGCGGGGTGGGCTCCGGCACCCGCGCCATCGCCGACCTGCTGCCGCCCACCGTCGCGATCCTGGACCCGGCCGGCGGCAGTTCCATCGCTTCCGGCCGGATCAAGGTCTTCTACAAGGCCAGCTCGCCCCAGGGTGCGGTGACCCGGGTGGAGGCCAGGGTGGACGGCGGGCCGGGCAAGGTGCTCGACGACACCCGTGATCTGGCGAGCGCGGACGGCCGGGAGCTGGCCGGCCATCTGACCCTGGAGGTCCCGCCGGTCAACCTGACCCTGGAACTGATCGCCTATAACGACAACGGCGCCTCGGTGCCCGCCAGCGTGGTCCTCAACTGGTCGGGTGCCGAGGACTGGCGCAAGCCGGAGCTCTGGGTGCTCGCGGTCGGGATCAGCGCGCATCCGGTCGCGTCCGCCCGGCTCAAGTGGGCGGCCGACGATGCGCGGGGCTTTGTCGAGCGCCTGCGCACTCAGGAGGGCGACCAGGGGCTCTACAAGAAGGTCCATGTCCGGCAGCTGCTGGACGGGGACGCGACTCGAGATAAGGTGCTCGACGGACTCGACTGGATCGAGCGCAACACCGACGCGCGCGACGTGGCCATGGTCTTTCTCGCCGGGCACGGGTTCACAGATCCGGTCGGGGAATATTATTTCCTGCCTTATGACGGCACCCCGGACCGGCTCCTGCGCAGCGCGGTGAACGGCGACGACTTTCGGCGTTTCTTGAGCCGGGTTTCGGGCAAGAAGGTCCTGTTCCTCGACACTTGCTATTCAGGCGGACTGAACGCCGTGCCTGGGCAGAACCGCGCCGACCCGCGCGCCGATGCCACCCGCTTCGCCAACGAGCTGGCCGATGCCCAGTCCGGGGTGGTGGTCTTCGCCTCCAGCACCGGCAAACAACTGAGCCAGGAGCGTGACGAATGGCGCCACGGCGCATTCACCAAGGCGCTGCTGGAGGGCCTGGGCGGCCAGGCCGACTATACGGGCGACTGGTTTCTCTATATTTCCGAGCTCGACACCTGGCTCTCCGAGCGCGTGAGCGCGCTGACCGGGGGCGAGCAGCGGCCGGTCTCCACCAAGCCGCAGGCGGTGGAGAACTATCGGCTGCTCAAGGTGGCGCAATGATCGACCAGGCCGAGTGATGCGGTTCGCTGCGCTCACCGCATCCTACGCATCGGCGAGGCCCGACACGGAAGCCGTAGGATGCGGTGAGGCACGAACCGCATCGTTCGCGATTCGGCGGTCCGAAGCAGTCGCCGCCCGGATTCATGCGTCGGCCGTCCCGACAAGAACGACGGCCGATGAATCGCACCCAGCACACCCACATAGCGTACAGGAGACACCCCGCATGACCGACCGCCACCCCCCGCGCCCCGCCGCCCTGGCCGCCCGACTGGCCGCACTGGTGTTCTTGGCCGCGGCGCTCCTCACCGCCGCGGCCGAGCCGCTGGACTACCCGCAGGCGGTGGGGATCATGAAACGCGAGCAGACCGCGGGCGAGTCCGGGGCCGGGCTGCTCAAGACCTTCGGCAAGGGTGATGTGGGCACCTTCGCCCAGGGCATCCAACTCTATGCCGCGGCCCAGGCGGACTTCAATGCGTTGATCGAGCGCCTGAAGGCGGGGTTGATCGCCGATGCGCGGTTGCCGGATTCGCCGGACTTGACGCGGAGCCTCGTTTCGGCATCCGACAAACGGGTCGCCTTCACCGACTTCGTCGACGCGCGGGTGCTGCCCAAGGCCGGTCCGCCCGGGACCCGTTCGCTGGCCGCATTCATGGGCGGCGGCGCGCTGGTGGGGAGCGCGGTGGAGCTGATCGGCATCCTCAAGGACGCGACGCTCGAGGTCTGGAAGGAATACCGAGCGGCCGACCGGGAGCGTCGGACTCAGATCCTGGAGCAGCTCGACGGGCTCAAATGGCGGTCCTTCGGGGAGGTGCCGGCCTTGGGATGATCCGATTCAAGATCCCGGAAACAAAAAACGCCAACCTTGCAGGTTGGCGTTTTTGTTTGTCTATAATGGTGCCCAGGGGCGGAATCGAACCACCGACACGGGGATTTTCAGTCCCCTGCTCTACCAACTGAGCTACCTGGGCAATGCAACTGGGCGGTCTAGTGCCGCATGTTCCTTCCGAAACCGGTGTCGCAGTGGAACAATCTGCGAGCACGGCATTACATCTGGAGAAGGCCGTTCAGTCAAGATCAAAACGCTGACTCGTCACTACAAGCACTGTCGTTGACGACTTGCCGGCTTTTCGATCTTGCTTCCTTGCGTTAAGGCACTTCATTGCGACTCCTTAGAATCGTAGCACCATACAGGATCAGAAGAGGGGCCGAGGCCCCTCTGGTCTTGTTTGGCTCCCCGGGACGGGCTCGAACCGCCGACCTAATGATTAACAGTCATCCGCTCTACCGACTGAGCTACCGGGGAATATCGCGAGCCGTAAAGAATAGACGTTCCTGAACCTGTAGTCAACTAAGATGCGATTTTCGATCTGTGTTTTCTAGGGGCAGGTGAGCGGGTCCCCCGCCGATGTGTAGTTGCTGACCCGGACGCGACCCATGCGATCCACGACCACGGCGCGCTTGTTGTCGGCGTTGTTCGGATCGCATAACTTAAAGGTGCTAATGTTGCTCGCCATTCCGTCGGCATTGAAAATGATGCGACGCGCGGGTCCGTTCTTCGTGATCGTAAGCGAAGTCATGTTGGCTCCGTCCACGCGCCGCAAAATTTCGGGCGTTGTGATCGATGTGGCCCCAACCGCTGCAACCATGTAGCCGCCCTCCCAGGACTGGCTGTCGAGCCAGGTCGTCGCAGTCCTGTAAGGACCCACCGCGACCCGCCCGCGCCCTCGCTTGATTGCCTCGGCACGCGCGTACTGCAGGTGGCCGATCAGGGTGTTGGTGGCGCTGGTCAGTTTCGCGCGGGCGATGAGATCGGTGAGCGCGGGAACACCCAGGGCCAGCAGGATGGATAGCAGCGCCACCGTGACCAATAGCTCGATCAGGGAAAACCCGGTTTGCCGGAACGCTCGATCTGCTTTCATGAAGGCACATCTCCCGAAGGTGTCCACGGGGAGTCTAGACGGCATCTCAGCCTTGACCGGGACACTATGAATACTGTACGCCCGGCCCGTCGCCGCCTGCAAACCGTTGGTCGGATTTGCGATTCTCGGGCAATTCTAATCCAATCGTAGTCGACCTCGCGCGTCTTTTCGCCCGCCGTTTGCGTCGCGCCGATCGTCATGACGCCCGGCGATGCTCCGGTTGGCGCTGTCTGACGGCAAACTGACGGCAAACGAAAACCCTTCGCGATCCGGACCAGGATGTTCCGGCAATCGCCGACCGGTTACCCGACCGCGGACGCGATGCGATCGACTGCCTGATCGAGGTTGCTCGGACTGGTGGCGATGGAGATGCGCACATGGCCCGTGAGCCCGAAGGCCGAACCGGGCACGACCGCGACTCCGACCTTCTCCAGGAGGTGTTCGGCAAACTCCAGGTCGTTGTGGACCCCGGTCAGCCGATCGATCGCCTGCTGCACCCGGGGGAAGAGGTAGAAGGTCCCGTCGGTCGGCAGGCACTCGATGCCAGGGATGGCATTCAGGCGGTCCAGCACATGGTCGTGCCGCTCTTTGAAGGCCCGAACCATCATGCCGATGCAGTCCTGGGGGCCCTCCAATGCCGCCTGGGCCGCCACCTGGGCGATGGAGGTGGGATTTGATGTGCTTTGCGACTGCACCTTGGTCATCGCCTTGATGACCTCCGCGGGGCCGCCGGCGTAGCCGATGCGCCAGCCGGTCATGGAATAAGCCTTGGACACGCCGTTCAAGACCAGGGTGCGCGGGGCGAGGTCCGGGCAGCAGTTCAGGATGTTGACGAAAGGCGCGCTATCCCAGCGGATGTGCTCATACATGTCGTCGGTGGCGATCAGGGCGCGTGGGAAGTCCCGCAGGACGGCGCCCAGGGCCTTGAGTTCGGCCGCGCTGTAGGCCATGCCGGTGGGGTTGGATGGGCTGTTGATGACGACGAGCTTGGTCTTTTCGTTCAGGGACGCTTTCAGTTGCGCCGGGCTGATCTTGAAGTGTTGTTCGGCTCCGGCGTGGACCAGGACGGGGGCACCGCCGGCCAGCAGCACGATGTCGGGATACGAGACCCAGTAAGGGGCCGGGATCACGACCTCGTCGCCCGGATCGATGACCGCCAGCGCGAGATTGAAGAAGCTCTGCTTGCCGCCGCACGAGACCAGGAGTTGGTCGACCGCGAAGTCCAGGTTGTTCTCGCGTTTGAATTTGGCGGCTACGGCCGCCTTCAGGCTGGGCATGCCGTCGACCGCGGTGTATTTGGTAAAGCCCTGGTGGATGGCCTCGATCGCCGCGGCCTTGATATGGTCCGGAGTATCGAAATCGGGTTCACCGGCGCCGAGACCGATGACGTCCTGACCCGCGGCCTTGAGGGCCTTGGCGCGGGCATCGACGGCGAGGGTGGCGGAAGGCTTGACGGCCTGGACGCGGGCGGCGAGCTTGATGGTCATCTGCGAAAGTCTCTGCGTGCCTGATTCAGTTGAGAGTTAGGTGTCAAAGGCTCATGGTACCGTATCGAGGGCGCGGGAGCACCCCGCGCGGTTGCGCCGACTGCGGCACGCGTGCGGGTGGTTGCGGACAGATCGGGCGCACCCGATCGGTCCGCACCTGTCGCTGCTTTACTGCCGCGTGATGCTCAGATCGTCAACACCAGCCTCAATGAGCGAGGCGTCGCCGTGATCGGCCGCTTCGATTAACAGATAGACCGTTTGCCCAGCGAAATCAGCGATGTTCGTGGAAAAACCGGTCCAGACACCAGCCCGGTTGGTGGCGCTGCCGAGTTGTTGCAGCAGGACACGACTGCTGCTCGCGCCTTGGATGGTGACTCGCAGGAAATCGGCGCTCGATGCATTGTTCAAGTGGGCGAAAAAGTAGCTCAGGTCCAGCGTTAGGGTGCCGGTGGACGGGAGCACGATGTTGCGCGACCGCACCGAGGTGACTCCATCGTCGATGTCGTCACTGCCGGGCGGATTGGCGCCGGCCGCCGCGCCGGTAACCAGCGCCTTCAGGCCGCCGTGCGCGGTTTCGGGCTGGAGGGGCACGCCGCTTGAACTGGTCGCCTCCGGATCACCGATCTCCCACCTGCCGGTGGTTGCCCGGTCGGTTCGGTTCGGATTGGCGACCCAGTCGGATGCCGTCTCGCAGCCGTCTGAGAAGACCGTCACGATCGTATCGTCATCCTGAATCGTCACGGTCGCCGCGGTGGTCTCAATGACTGCGTTGACCGCGTTGCTCAGGCTCACTGTAAAATGCTCTGCGGTCTCGGTGACCGCGTCATTGACGATCGGCAGGTTGATGGTTTTGCTGGTCTCGCCCGGGGCAAAGCTCAGCGTACCGCTGATCGGAGTGTAGTCCGAGCCTGCGGCGGCACTGCCGTCAAGCGTTGTGTAGTCCAGCGTGACCGTGGTCCAAGTGGGCTCCGACAAGAGTACCGTCAGGGTGGCGGCGCCATCGGCTGCACCCTCGGTCACCGCAACATTATCGACCGAGACCCGCGGTACCGGCGCGACGCCGCATTCGCCAAGCGTCGATAGATCGAATGGCGAGGTGAGCGGCCGTCTGGCCGCTCCGATATAGAGATTGGTCGTTGCCGGAGCGTCCAGGCGGAAACAGACACCGGCATCGGTCGCAACGCGGAAGTCGAAGCCATCCTGACTCGTTCCCGCCACGGCCAGGGCGAAGTCGATGCGTGCTGGGTCGGTCGTGAAGTCCAACGTGTCTTTCGTTTCGATACTGAAACCGGTAACGCTTTGGAAACGGGCTCCGGCGCTGACGCTACCTTGATAGGTGAGGTTGGAGCCGCCCGGCGACATGCGCGCGGACCAGGTACCGGAGGTGCAGTCCTTCCAGAGAAACACACCTTGCTCGGTTGCTCGGTTATACACGGGTGCGCCGCACGGGGACAAGTCATTGTCCGTGATGGTTGCGATACCGATAGCACGCGCGATGGTTGCGTTGGTCGCGTTCGTGAGTGATACCTCGAACGACTCGGTTTCTTCGCGGAGCGAATCGTCGAGAATCGGTATGACGATCGTTTGCGATGTCGTACCGGGCGGGAACAGGACCGCGATCGGAGTTAGGGTTGCGGTGTAGTCGGCTCCGCCGGTGGCGGTACGGTCTCGTGTAATATATTGAACTGAAATGCTGTTCGTGCTCGGTTCGGAGAGTTGCAGGATGAACCGCGCGCTTGCGGCGGTCTCATCGACGGTCACGTCGGAGAGGGTGATGCCGACCGTCGAACACCCTGTTGATGACCGCGTGGCGAGGTTGAACGGTAGCGCGACAGGCAAGGTCTTGGCTCCCAGCAACAGCCTGACATCCGCTGGTACGCTGACATACAGGCACGTCGATGCGCCGGTTGTGCCGAACTGGAAGCCGTCATCGCCTGCTCCGACCGAGGCGAGCGAAAACACGAGTTTTTTTGGGTCCGTTTTGTCCAGTACATCCGCCGCTTCGATCGAGTACTGGGTAACGGATGTGAATGCGTCGGACGAGACGAACTGGCCGGCAAATTTCACTGCGGTGGTCGATCCGCCGGAGCCGGCACGAAAATACCATTGCTGCGTCGTGCAGTCTTTCCAGAGGAACAACCCTTGATCCAGCGATCGGGTGTAGGCCGGCACGCCGCATTCATCGCCCACCTGGGGTGCGGGAAAGGGCGGAACAGGTTCGGGTGTAACCGGTTCAATTGCGCCGCCTTCGGTCACATGGTAGACGCTATTGGACGCGACGCCGTGGTACTGGTCCACCTGTCCACTCGGCCACTCGACGGTCAGATCGACGGAGGTGTTGTTGGCGAGTCCGAAGTGGATGCGTGTCTGATCCTGCGACCACCGATGGTAGCCGCCGTTTTGCTCGCGCACCTGGGCTTTACCATTGGCATAGGCGTAAACCTTGGCGCCGATGGCGTTACGGTTCGAGGTCGTGCCTTCAAGATCGAGTTGAATCCAATGATTGCCGCTGCTGGTGTTGCGGAACAGTTGGTCGGGACCGCCAGCCAATAGCGGGGTGAGCAAGGGTCCGTTGGTGACAAACAGGTCCAGATACCCATCGAGATCGTAATCGGCCGTGACCGCGCTTTCGCTGGCGCCAACTTTGCTTTCAAGTCCGGCGCCTTGGATGCCCGCGGCGCCATTGGCCTCGGTTACCTCGGCGAAGGTTCCGTCACCGAGGTTTTCAAATAGTCGGTTTGCTAAGTTGATCAAACTGGAGCCGCATGCAAGATACAAATCTACGTCCATGTCGTTGTCAAAATCGCCGGCCGCCACGCTTTTACACCAAACTTCGTCGATACCGACGTTTCCGACGGACTCGAATTGGGTGCCTTTGTTGAGGACGAGGCGCGGCGCCTGGGGATAGTCCGAGCCTGTGAAATCAAGCGGCTGTATATCCGCGAGCGCGCTTCCTTCAATCGCGAAGTAGGCGGCGCGACTGTCGGCGGAGGCCGCGCTCACCCGCGCGACCCAGCGCTGAGTCGCCCTGTCGAAGCCGATGTAGAGACCCGGATCGTTACGGGTGGACGAGATTCCCCAATTCGACGCGTCCGCGGGGTCCAGGGTGAACGGCAGTGTTGTCGGGCTCCAGCGACCAGTGCCCGCGTAGATCACAATATCTTCCTTGACGTTCTCGCGGGCGTAGCTGAAGTCCGTAACCGTGATCGGACTGCTGGCCGCAAAGCTGAAACCCTTGTCCGAACTGTCCGACGAAACCGGTATGTAGGATTCCAAACGTTCGGGACTGACCAACAAGACTTCACTGGGGCGGATGCGTCCCCGGAGCTTGAAGATGTCGATCTTGAGGTTGTTATCGAAGTCAGCCAAGGCCACATCAGGGACCAGTGCATCTTGGCCGATCATCGCCGTCAGGTCCCGGAAGACGCTGGTCGAGGTGTCGAATACCTTTTCCGGGAAGGTCGCGACCGCGCCGCACAACAGTTCAGGTCGGCCGTCGTCGGTGATATCCAAGAGTTGAGCGAAATTGTCGTGGAGGCATTTATTACTCATGCCGACCGACGATGTCGTGTTTGAAAAACTGGTCGTGCCTCGACGCAGGATCTGTGCATAACCGGCCGCCATCGCGGCGATATCGAGTGACCCGTCGTTGTTGTAGTCGAACCATGAGCCCATGCGGCCGCCGGTGAAGCTCCGCAGACCCATCTCGACACCGACTTCCCGTGTAAAGATACCGTCGGAATTGATGAAGAGTTGGCCCCGACCACCGGTAGAGCTGCGTACACTCAAGAGGTCCTGGTCGCCATCATTGTCGAAGTCGGCCCAGGTCCCGGCATGGGAATCCTGCGATGTGCCTCCAGTCAGCACGCGCAGCCGGTCGACGGTGAGAATGACATCAGTAAAGGTGCCGTCACCATTGTTGCGCCACAATGAACCGCGCATCTGGTGGTTACTGGCGTAGAGATCCGGTCTTCCGTCCCCATTGACGTCACCCCAGGATGCGCCCCACGACGAGCCGGTATGGAAGGGGCCCGCGAAGTCGGTAACATCTTGAAATGTAATCTCCGCGGCAACGGTGGCACTTACAAGTAAAGCGCTGGCGGCGAGCAGCGATCGGATCATCAGGGGATTCCTCAACTGGGTGATAGACCGCCATGGCATTGTTGTTTATGGTTATCTTTCCAGCGGAGTTTACGCAAAAATCGCGCCACTATGATCGGCGCAAATCGCTTGAGGGGGCCGGGTCCGCGTTGCGCCGATCGTCTTATCGCGCTGCGATGCTCCTGTCGGCACGTCTTGAAGGCAGACGAAAATCCTTCGCGATCTGCTACAGGATGCTCCGGCAATCGCCTAAGTCCGGCCGAGCCTGGCGTTGATCGGGTGTGTCGCGTTCTTCACGGCTGACCGCTCGATTACCGCCGGGTTGTCGCGGATTGCGATGCATATTGAAAAGCGGGCCTGACGACGGCCTGCGGTGGTGTCATCGATCGCGATGATCGAGCGGAGCCCTTGGGGTTCCGGCAGCGTCCGATCGTTCCTGTTTCGGGTAGATCGCCCCCATGATCCGAGCGTCGAACAGCCTCTTGAGGAAGCCACGCCGATGTCCCGACCCTTTGAACTGGTCGCCAAGTTCGCCCCCGCCGGTGATCAGCCGGAGGCCATCCGCCGTCTAGTCGAAGGCCTGCACAATGGCGAGGTGGGTCAGACGCTGCTTGGCGTCACCGGCTCCGGCAAGACGTTCACCATCGCCAACGTGATCGCCGCGGTGCAGCGCCCGGCGCTGATCTTGGCGCCCAACAAAACCCTGGCCGCTCAGCTCTACGGCGAGATGCGGGAGTTTTTTCCACACAACGCGGTGGAGTATTTCGTTTCCTATTACGACTACTACCAGCCGGAGGCCTACATCCCGGCCAGCGACACCTACATCGAAAAAGATTCGTCGATCAACGAGCACATCGAGCAGATGCGTCTATCGGCAACCAAGTCCTTGCTGGAGCGTCCGGATGTCATCATCGTGGCGAGTGTGTCCAGCATCTACGGCCTGGGTGACCCGGACGCTTATCTGAAGATGGTCCTGCATCTGAGCCGGGGCGACCTGATCGATCAGCGTGCCATCCTGCGCCGCTTGGCGGACCTGCAATACCGGCGCAACGAGATCGAACTGACTCGCGGGACCTACCGGGTGCGCGGCGACGTGATCGACATTCACCCGGCCGAATCCGACGAGGAGGCGGTGCGCATCGAGTTGTTCGACGACGAGATCGAGGCCCTGTCCGTCTTCGATCCGCTCACCGGCGCGGTGCTGCGCAAGGTCCCGCGTTACACCGTGTTCCCCAAGACGCACTACGCCACCCCGCGTGAGACCGTGCTCAACGCCGTGGACCAGATCAAGCTGGAGCTCAAGGATCGGCTGACCTGGCTGCGCGACAACAACAAGCTGGTCGAGGCGCAGCGCCTGGAGCAGCGGACCATTTTCGACATGGAAATGATGATGGAGGTCGGCTACTGCTCGGGGATCGAGAACTACAGCCGCTATCTTTCCGGGCGGGGTCCCGGCGAACCGCCGCCCACCCTCTACGACTACCTTCCGGCCAACGCCTTGGTGGTGATCGACGAGAGCCATGTCACGGTCCCCCAACTGGGCGGCATGTACCGCGGCGACCGCTCACGCAAGGAAAATCTGGTCGACTACGGCTTCCGGCTGCCCTCGGCGCTCGACAACCGCCCGATGCGTTTCGAGGAGTTCCAGGCGCGCCAGCCGCAGACCATCTATGTGTCGGCCACCCCGCGCGCCTATGAACTGGGGTGTTCCGGCGCCATCGTCGAGCAGGTGGTGCGCCCCACGGGTCTGGTCGACCCGGCGGTGGAAGTGCGCCCCGCGCTGAGTCAGGTGGACGACCTGCTGTCCGAGATCGGCCTGCGGGTCGCGGTCGGCGAGCGGGTGCTGGCGACCACCCTGACCAAGCGCATGGCCGAGGATCTGACCGAGTATCTGAACGAGCACGGGATCAAGGTACGCTATCTGCATTCGGACATCGACACCGTGGAGCGGGTGGAAATTATCCGCGATCTGCGGCTGGGTGAGTTCGATGTCCTGGTGGGCATCAACCTGCTGCGCGAGGGGCTGGACATGCCCGAGGTCTCGCTGGTGGCCATCCTCGATGCGGACAAGGAGGGGTTCCTGCGCTCCGAGGGCTCGCTGATCCAGACCATCGGCCGGGCCGCCCGCAATGCCAACGGCAAGGCCATCCTCTATGCCGACCGGATCACCGGGTCCATGGAGCGTGCCATCGGCGAGACCGAGCGGCGCCGGGCCAAGCAGGTCGCTTTCAATGCCGCGCATGGCATCACCCCTCAGACCATCCGCAAGGCGGTGGCGGACATCCTGGAGTCGGCCATGCCCGGCGCCCCGATGAAGGCCCGCGCCTATGCCCGGGTGGCCGAGGAGATTGTCGAGTACGCCAATCTGACGCCCCAGCAGATGGCGAAAAAGGTCAAGGCGCTGGAGAAGGAAATGTACGCCTATGCCAAAGACCTGGAGTTCGAGAAGGCGGCGGCGGTGCGGGATAAGATCAAGGAATTGCAGGGGAAGGGGTTGGCGGCTTGAGGTCAGTGGAGTCCAAGGTTCAGCCTTGGTCAGGGGGCGCCAAGGCTGAAGCCTTGGACTCCTGGGGAGCCGTCGCTCATCATATTCAGCAACATCTTGGGATCAATCCGGCCGGACCAGCGAAAAGGCAGCGGCAAGAGCCCGTTCGCGAGGCTGGCCGTGCCGGAAACGGTCCAGTCGAGCGGACGATCCTTCAGGGCCAGGGCCGGAAGTTGCCGGGTGATACCCAGCAGGCTGCCGGCGACTTCCACGTCGGCCAGCGCGGTGCCCAGCGGCGGGATCTGCCGATCGAGTTGACTCGATCCCTGCGCCAGTTCGTTCCCTTCCAGCGTGATGCGGTAGGTCAGCGCCTTGATCGGCAAGGTCCGATCGTTGGGATTCCGGACCGTCAGGGTAACGACGAACACCTGGCGCACGAGGCTCAATTCTTTGATCCGCAGTCCAGCCAGGGCGACCTCGGGCGCGATCCAGGATTTGGTCAGGCTGGCGCAGCCGCTGATCAGGGCGCTGACCACGAAAAGGTCGGGATGCCGCGTTACGGTCTAAGATCTAAGGCAGGCCTCGCTGGGAATGACGGTTGCGGAGCGGCTCGTGCCGGTCAGTTGAGTCTCGATCTGGACCATCCCTACCGACTGATCTTCGAGCCGAACCACGACCCCCGGCCGCTACGCGCAGAAGGCGACCTCGACTGGTCGCTGGTGACCTCCGTTCGCATCAATGGCGTGGAGGATACGCATGATTAGCATAACTGAATTTGAACCCGACTACGTTGTCCCCCCGGGAGAGATCCTGATGGACTATCTGGACTCACTCGGGATGACCCAGCGCGACTTGGCCGCTCGCACGAGCTTGACCCCGAAGACCGTCAACGAGATTGTCCAGGGCAAGGCCTCGATTACCGCTGAGACTGCGCTCAAGCTGGAGCGGGTGCTGGGTCGTCCGGCCCACTTCTGGCGGAATCTGGAAAGTCTTTACCAGGCGGCGCGGGTGCGCGAGCAAGAGCAGGCCCACCTGGTCGGTGACCTGGACTGGCTCAAGCGTCTACCGGTGGCGGCGATCACCAAACTCGGCTGGGTCTCGACGGCCGCGGACCCGTGCGCGCAACTTGACCTGATGTTGCGTTTTTTCGGCATCAACTCGGTCACGCAATGGGCCGTGTTGTGGGATGACCAAGCCGTAGCCTATCGTCGTTCGCTACACTTCGAGACCCATCCCGAGGCTGTGTCGGCGTGGCTTCGCCGCGGCGAAATCGAAGCGCATGGCATCTCCTGCGCCCCCTTCGACAAAGGCCGTTTCAGGGCGGTGCTGGACGAGGCCCGTGTCCTCACCCGTGAGCCGCCGGAGGTCTTTCAGCATAAACTTATCGCTCTATGCGCGTCGGCCGGCGTCGCCGTGGTCTTCGTTCCCGAACTGCCCAAGACCGGTGTTTCCGGTGCCACCCGCTGGCTGACCCCGGACAAGGCGCTGATTCAGCTTAGTCTGCGCTACAAGTCAGATGACCACCTGTGGTTCACCTTCTTCCACGAGGCAGGCCACGTTTTGCTTCATGGCAAGCGTGCCGTGTTTATTGAGGGCGACGGTGCCGCGGACGAGAAGGAGCATGAGGCGAACCGCTTCGCCGCGGATCTGCTGATCCCGCCTGCCGCATGGCGCAGCTTACTTGCGGCCGGTCGGCCGAACCTGGCACAAGTGCAAGCGTTTGCGCGGACAATCGGCATTGCCCCCGGCATCGTGGTCGGGCGACTGCAGAAGGAAGGTGTGTTCGACTATAAAATCGGAAACCGCCTCAAGCGCCGTTTGTGCTGGGTAACTCCGTGCCCGGAGTCCGTGGAACCCATGGGGTAATTTGTTATTGCCGAGTCGGTCGTTTGTAGCGCCATTTTCAACGGGAGGAAGGAACAACCGTTATGCCAACCCCAGTTCGCCTGTCGGAGACTCACCGTCTTGATCAAATCCTGCCTGCCGGTCGCGAGGGCGGCTTGGAGTTCGCGCGCATTGTCGATTTGCTCCTGTTCCACGAGGCGCGTCGCCAAGGCCATACCCTGACTCTGTTCAGCGACCGTGCGGGCGACTATCAGGGGCTCGACAGCTTCGCCGATGGGGGGCTGCGCATCCACGGCCGGGTGGGCTATCAGTATAAGTTTTATCCGTCGCCGCTCAGCGGCGAGCACCGCCCGGAAGTCAAGGCCGCTATAGTCAAGGCCCAAAATGCACGACAGGGCGAAAAGCAACGGCATCGATTAACGAAGTGGGTCCTGGTGACTCCGGACGATCTCACTGAGTCCGGCCGTCGCGAGGGCGGAGGCGATGTGACTTGGTTCGACGGACTCCAGCAGGATCTCAATTGCAAGTTCGCGCTTGAGCACTGGGGCCACCGTAAGCTTCAGGCACTTTATTCTTGATACCCCGGCCCTTTGTCTTTTTTACTACCCCGGACTGGTCCCGGAGGGCGTAGCCCGGCGCCGCACGATCGAGGAGACGCGGCTGAGCTATGACGAAAACCTCCGGCCATGATCACCGTTCCGTCCAAAGCCATAATCCGGAGTTGTCCCCAGATGTCACAGATGTTCATTGATGAAGAAAAACATCTGTGTTCATCTTCCGACTCAGTTAGACCGCTTCCGAAACCAGAAGCCCCTCCGCGGGCGCGCGCATCGGTGGGTCAGAACCGGCGAGGTGGGGGTGATCCGGGTGGCGGTGCTGGCGGACATGGGCGGCATGCGTCCGATTTTGGAGTCGGAGGGATCAAGAGTCGCTCGAAGCGGGCGGGATCGGCCCCCGCGGGCGCCGCCGGTGGCGCGATGATCAAGGCCGTTATCGGCCCTGTCCAGCGCGTCGGATGCGGTGAGGAACGCACACTAGTGGCGAATTGCGCTGAAACGGGCGTATCCGCCGCACCGGCTTGGTTCAGATTCGGGATGTCTCACGCCAAGGCGCCAAAACGCCAAGGTTCTTCAAGGAGCTAGCGAAACCGGAGGCGCTCGTGGGGTGACGGGGGTCACCGCAGGATTGCGCTCTTCTTGGCGTGCTTGGCGCCTTGGCGTGAGATACGTTCTTTCCAGACTTCGCGGTCGGGAGAATTCGCCGCCAGTGCCCGTTCTTAACCGCATCCTACGGCTCTCTGCGCACATCATCCGCTTGCTACGCGGTGCCGTCGCTTCGTGCACGATCGAGCATCTCGCGCGCATGGTCGCGGGTGCGGCGGGTGATTTCGGTGCCGCCGAGCATACGGGCGATCTCCTCGACGCGGGCGGCGGCGTCGAGCGGTTCGATCCGGGTATGTGTCTCTCCGTCGCGGGTCTCTTTGCTGACCCGCAGTTGGTGGTGGGCCTGGGCGGCGACTTGCGGCAGGTGGGTGACGCACAGCACCTGACGGGCGGCGCCCAGGCGGCGCAGCAGGCGCCCGACGATCTCGGCGACACCGCCGCCGATGCCGACGTCCACCTCATCGAAGACCAGGGTGGGGACACTGCCGCATTCCGCGGTGGCGACCTGAATGGCGAGGCTGATGCGGGAGAGTTCGCCGCCGGAGGCGACCCGCGCCAGGGGCTGCATGGGCTGGCCGGGGTTGGCGCTCACCAGAAACGCGATCCGCTCCATGCCGCCGGCGCCCGCGGACTCGGCGGGCAGCGCCTCCAGGGCGACGGCGAAGCGCCCGCCGGTCATGCCGAGTTGCTGCATCGCCTGGGTCACGGTGTCGCCCAGCCGGGCGGACGCGTCGGCGCGGGCCTGCGACAGCCGGGCCGCTTGGGCGCCGAAGGCGATCCAGGCGGCGTCACGCTCGCCGCGCAGGGTATCCAGGGTCTGGTCGGCCTGTTGCAGTTGCTCCAGTTCGGTGCGGCGGGTGGTGAGCAAGTCGGGGAGTTGCGGGGCGAAAACGCGGTACTTGCGCGCGAATTCATGGATCTGCGCGAGCCGGGCTTCCACCGTGGCCAGGGTGGCCGGGTCCAGGTCGAGCCCGTCCAGGTAGTGACGCAGGCTGACGGCCGCTTCATGGGCATGAATCGCGGCGCCCTCCAGCAACTCCCGCGCTTCGGCCAGCGCGGGATCGATAGTCTCCAAGTCACTGAGATCCGCCGCGGCGCTACGCAGTTGGTCCTCAATGGCAGGTTCCGACTCGGCCAGCCCTTGCAGGACCGCGGCCCCGACCTCCTGGAGCCGACCCAGATGGCTCAGCCGCCGCTGCTCCTGATCCAGCGACACGAGTTCTTCGGCCGTGAGACCGAGTGTATCGAGTTCATCGACCTGAAAGCGCAGCAGCTCGAGGCGTTCGGCCCGTTCGGCCGCGGCGCCTTTGAGCTCGGTCAGCCGGCGGTCCAGGGTTCGGTAGTCGCGAAAGGCCGCGGCGACCGCGGCGGCCAATTCCGGATGGCCGCCGTAGGCGTCGAGCAGGGTGCGCTGATCATTGGCGCGCAGCAGTGACTGGTGAGCGTGCTGGCCGTGGATGTCCACCAGCCGGTCGCCGAGTTCGCGCAGTTGGGTCGTGCCGGCGGCGCGGCCGTTGATGAAGGCGCGGGAGCGGCCCTCGCGGGCGATCAAGCGGCGGACGATGCAGTCGCCGTCGTCGTCCAGGGCCTGTTCCGCCAGCCAGGCGCGCGCGGCCGGACACTGGGCCAGGTCGAAGCTGGCGACGACCTCGGCGCGCTCCCGTCCGGCGCGGATGACGGCGGCATCGGCTTTGTCTCCCAGGGCGATGCCCAGGGCGTCGATGAGGATGGATTTGCCGGCGCCGGTCTCGCCGGTCAGAGCGCTGAGCCCGGCGGCGCAGTCGAGTTCCAGCCGGCTGACGATGGCGACGTCCTGGATCAGGATGTGGGTCAGCATGGGCTGCACCCGCGTGAGGGATGGGTTTCGCCGCGCGCTGCCCGGTCGACGCTCGGGCCGGTCGGCCGGGGCGGTCGGCTCAACATGTCAATGAGACCGGCGTCAGTCCTCCCCAGCCGAGCTTGGCGCGGAGAATCTGATAATGGTTGTGGCCTTTGGGGTGGAGCAGGCCGACCTGATTGGGGTGACGCTCGACCCGCAAGCGGGACTTGCGCATGAGCGGGACGGCGGTCTGACCGTCGCAGGTCATCTGGGCATCGCCGTTGTTCGGACCGCAGACCCGGATCTCGATGCGGCTGGCCCCCGGCACGACCAGCGGGCGGTTGCTGAGGTCGTGCGGGCAGATCGGCACCAGCAGGATGGCGTCCAGGGAGGGCGCGACCAAGGGGCCGCCGCCGGACAGGGCGTAGGCGGTCGAGCCGGTGGGGGTCGAGATGATCAGCCCGTCCGAGCGCTGTGCATTGACGAAGGCGCCGTCGATGTAGGTCTCAAATTCGATCATGCGCGCCGTGTTCCACTTGTGGATCACCACGTCGTTCAAGGCGGCGTAGGCGCGCTCCGGCGGGGTGTCGTCGCAAGCGAGCACCGCGGCGGTGAGCAGACTGCGCGTATCGGTCTCATACTCACCCTCCAGAATCGCATCCAGCGCGGTTTCACTGTGCTCGGGCAGGATGTCGACCAGGAACCCGAGGCGGCCCAGATTGATGCCGAGCAATTGTACCCGGCTGCCCGCCAGGGCGCGGGCGGCATGGAGCAAGGTGCCGTCGCCGCCGACCACCACGACCAAATCGCAGCGCGCCCCGAGCACCGCCACCGGCACGCCCTCCTCGGGCCGCAGCCGCAGCAGGCGCGCGCTCTCGGCGTCCAGCAGGACTTGGCAGCCGCGCAGCCGCAGGTGTTCGGTCAGTCGGCGCAGGGTGGCCTCGACTTCGGGCTCCTCGCTCTGTTTGCCGATGATGCCGACGATTCGGAATTGCCGCATGGGCTTCCTTGGGGATCCGCGCTGAGGGTTGCGGGCTGATGGCCGGTCCGAAACGGTAGCATGGGCGGTGCGGTACGCCAAGTGCGCCGCCTGAAGATTCTTCGCGAAGCGCACGCCGCACGGCCATTGGTTGGCCCAGGTATCCGGTGCTTGCCTTGACAGTCTCGCGGTGAGTCCCTAGATTGTGCGAGGCTTAGCACTCGAATCAAGAGAGTGCTAACAAACGGCTGGGGCGGCGCGCGTGGTCTCCCGCGCTGGGGGCGTCTTCCGGCGGTGTTGACGGTTTCGGTTCTCGTTCCCCCGTGAGCGGCCAATCCCGGCGCCGGCGCACCAGCCGGCAGCAAGGTCGCGGGAAACAGCAAGGGTGGTTCAACGCGGCAAACACGGCGGCAGGCATCCATTGACAGCACAAGCCAAATACGGCGACACCCAGGTCAGCGAGCGCGCCATGCACTTTCTGAAGGTGCTGGTGGAGCGCTACATCAAGGACGGTCAGCCGGTTGGGTCCCGGACGCTCTCGAAGGACGCGGGTCTGGAATTGAGCCCGGCGACGATCCGCAACGTGATGGCGGATTTGGAGGACTTGGGGCTGGTGGTATCGCCCCATACCTCGGCCGGGCGGGTGCCGACGGTTGCCGGTTATCGGCTGTTCGTGGATTCGCTGCTGACGATGCGGCCGCCCTCCGAGGAGGACATGGAGAACCTGCGGCAACGCTTCACCGGCTCGACCGACTCCAAGTCGCTGGTGGAGGCGACGTCGCGGATGCTCTCGGGGATCACCCATCTGGCGGGCGTGGTGATGCTGCCGCGGCATGAGCGCAACGCCTTTCGGCAGATCGAATTATTGCCGTTGTCGGGAGCGCGGGTGCTGGCGATTCTGATCACCGGCGAGGGTGAGGTGCATAATCGGATCATCACGACCGAGCATGCCGTCACCCGCCCCATGCTGGAAGAGGCATCGAATTATCTGAACCGGATGTTCACCGGGCAGGACATCAGCGAGGTGCGCAAGCGGCTCTTGGAAGACCTGAAGAACACCCACCGGAACATGGACGCGCTGATGATGCGTGCCGTGACGCTGGCCCATGACGTGGTGGCGGCGGCCGAACGCACCGATGACTGTGTCATCGCCGGCCAGACTAACCTGATGGAATTCGGCGAGTTGGCGAACATGGAGCGGCTCAAGCAGCTGTTCGATGCCTTTAACCAGAAGCGTGAGATCCTGCACATCTTGGATCGCTGCATCGCAGCCGACGGGGTGCAGATTTTTATCGGCGAGGAGTCCGGGTATGACCTGCTCGACGAGTGCAGCCTGGTGACGACGGCCTATCGGGTGGATGATCGGGTGGTGGGTGTGCTCGGGGTCATCGGGCCGACCCGCATGGATTACCAGCGGGTGATTCCGATCGTGGACGTCACCGCACGGTTGCTTGCCGCCGCGTTGCGGCAGTAGCCATCCATTCCGGCCGCATCGCCGGCGCCTCGATCAGGCGCGGCGGTCCGGCCGCTTGCAGTTACGGAGTTCAACATGACGGCTGAGACAACGGACAATCAAACGACTGATCCTATGGCTAACCCGAACACTGATCCAGAACGACTGCCGTCGGCGGTACCGGCGGACGTTGCCGCGGGCGCTGAGCCGCCGGTCGTCGGCAGCGCCGCGCTGCTGGCCGAGTTGGCCGCCGCCCGTGCCAAGGCCGACGAGCACTGGGATCAGTTGTTGCGGACACGGGCGGAACTGGACAACCTGCGCAAGCGCCAGGCCCTGGAGTTGGAGAAGGCGCACAAATACGCCTTAGACAGCTTCGTGCGTGAATTGCTGCCGGTGCAGGACAGCCTCGAGTCGGGACACGACGCCGCCCAGGATCAGGGGGCCGACCTCGCGCGCCTGCGCGAGGGCACCGCGCTGACCCTCAAACTCCTGTCCGATGCCATGGCGCGCTTCGGCGTCGTCTCCGTGGAACCCCTGGGGGAGCCGTTCAATCCGGAGTTCCACCAGGCCATGACCCTGCAGCCGCGCGACGATGTGGCCCCCAACACGGTCACCACCGTCATGCAGAAAGGGTACACGCTCAATGGCCGGCTGGTGCGCCCGGCGCTGGTCATGGTGTCCCGGGCCGCCTGAACGGATTGCATCGACCGCGCTGCCCCGGACCAGGGTGCGTGAGCACACCGGCTTGAATCGGCGCGGGTTTCCCCCCAACTGAGGGGCCAATAAGGCGCCCTGGCGCCGCTGCTATTTGCCAGCAACGAGAATTCGGAGAGAACGAATGGGAAAGATTATCGGTATCGATCTTGGCACGACCAACTCCTGCGTCGCCGTCATGGAGGGGGACACTGTCAAGGTCATCGAAAACGCCGAGGGCGATCGGACGACGCCCTCGATCGTCGCCTACAGTGGTGACAATGAAGTCCTGGTCGGCCAGTCCGCCAAACGGCAGGCGGTCACCAACCCCTCGCACACGCTGTTTGCCATCAAGCGCCTGATCGGCCGGCGTTACGAGGATCAGGTGGTGGCCAAGGACAAGGGCATGGTGCCCTACAAGATCGTCAAGGCGGACAACGGCGACGCCTGGGTGGAGGTCAACGGTAAGAAGATGGCACCGCCGGAGATCTCGGCCAAAGTCCTGCAGAAGATGAAGAAGACCGCCGAGGACTACCTGGGTCACCCGGTCACCGAGGCCGTCATCACGGTCCCGGCCTATTTCAACGATTCCCAGCGCCAGGCGACCAAGGACGCCGGACGGATCGCCGGTCTCGAGGTCAAGCGCATCATCAACGAGCCCACCGCCGCGGCCCTGGCCTACGGGATGGACAAGAAGCGCGGCGACCAGAAGATTGCGGTCTATGACTTGGGCGGCGGTACCTTCGATATCTCGATCATCGAAATCGCGGAGATCGAAGGCGAGCACCAGTTCGAGGTGCTGTCCACTAACGGCGACACCTTCCTGGGCGGCGAAGATTTCGATTTGCGGATCATCGAATTCCTGGCGGCCGAGTTCAAGAAGTCCGCGGGTGTCGACGTGCACAATGACCCGCTGGCGCTGCAGCGTCTCAAGGAAGCCGCGGAAAAGGCGAAGATCGAACTGTCGTCCAGCCAGCAGACCGACATCAATCTGCCGTACATCACGGCCGATCAGAACGGCCCCAAGCACCTGAACGTCAAACTGACCCGCGCCAAACTCGAGTCTCTGGTGGAGGAACTGGTCGACCGCACCATCGAACCCTGCCGCATCGCGCTCAAGGACGCCAACCTGACCGCCGGACAGATCGACGAGGTGATCCTGGTCGGCGGTCAGACCCGCATGCCCAAGGTGCAGGCCAAGGTCGAGGAGTTCTTCGGCAAGACCCCGCGGCGCGACGTGAACCCGGACGAGGCTGTCGCCATCGGCGCGGCCATCCAGGGCGGTGTGCTGGGCGGGCAGGTCAAGGACGTATTGCTGCTGGACGTGACGCCGCTGTCGCTCGGTATCGAGACCCTGGGCGGCGTCATGACCAAGCTGATCGAGAAGAACACCACGATCCCGACCTCCGCCCAGCAGGTCTTCTCCACCGCCGATGACCACCAGACCGCGGTCACCGTGCACGTCCTGCAGGGTGAGCGCGAGCGTGCAGTCGACAATAAGTCATTGGGACGGTTCGATCTCAGCGACATCCCGCTGGCGCCGCGCGGCGTGCCGCAGATCGAGGTCAAATTCGACATTGATGCCAACGGTATCCTGAACGTCTCGGCCAAAGACAAGGCCACCGGCAAGCAGCAGTCGATCATCGTCAAGGCGTCCTCCGGACTCTCCGACGCGGAAGTGGCCAAGATGGTCAAGGACGCGGAGGCGCATGCGGAAGACGATCGCCGCTTCCACGAACTGGTCTCGGCCCGTAATCACGCCGACAGCATGGTTCATTCTTGCCGCAAGTCCATGGAGCAACTAGGCGACAAGATGGAAGCGGGCGAGAAGTCCGGCATCGAGTCCGCCATCCGTGATCTGGAAGAGGCCATCAAGGGCGAGGACAAGGACCGCATCGAGTCGCTCACCAAGGCTCTGGGCGACTCCTCCGCCAAGATGGCGGAGCGGCTCTACGCGCAGGGTGCGGCGGGTGCCGCGGGCGCCGATGCGGCGGGCCAGGATGCCGGTGCCAAGACCGCGGGGGGCGGCGGCAAGGACGACGTGGTCGATGCCGAGTTCGAAGAAGTCAAGGACGATAAGAAGTAGTGATGAGTGAATAGTGGATAGTGGATAGTGGATCGTCATCGCTGATTTGCGGCGCGCGGGCGGATCGTCCGTGCGTTGTTCATGTCGCGGCGAAAGGCCTCGCTCGATGAACAACCGACCACTAGCCACTCACCACTCACGACTGACCACTAGCCACTAACTACCGACCACTGCTGCTAATGCCCAAACGCGATTACTACGAAGTCCTGGGGGTTGCGCGCAACGCCAGCGAGGCCGACGTCAAGAAGGCCTTCCGGCGTCTCGCCATGAAATACCACCCGGACCGCAATACCGGAGACGCCGGTGCCGAGGCCAAGTTCAAAGAGGTCAAGCAGGCGTACGATGTGCTGACGGATGCCAAGAAGCGCAGTGCCTATGATCAGTTCGGCCACGCCGGAGTCGAGGCCGGTGCCGGCGGGTTCGGCGGCCCTGGTGACTTCGCCGGCGGTTCATTCCAGGACATTTTCGGCGATGTCTTCGGCGATATTTTCGGCGGGCGCGGCGGTCGGCGCACCGGTCGCGGGGCCGATTTGCGCTATGACCTCAGCCTGACACTGGAGGAGGCGGTCGCGGGCAAAGACGTCAAGATCCGCATTCCCACGCTGGTCGAATGCCAGTTCTGCGGCGGCTCCGGGGCCAAACCGGGGACCAAGCCCAAGACCTGCCCGACCTGCAGCGGCGCCGGCCAGGTGCGGATGCAGCAGGGATTTTTCTCGATCCAGCAGGCTTGCCCCCAGTGTCGGGGCAAAGGTCAGATCATTGAGGAGGCCTGCCCTCACTGTCGTGGGCGCGGCCGGTTGCAGGAAGACAAGACGCTCTCGGTCAAGGTGCCGCCCGGTGTGGATACGGGTGATCGCATCCGGCTGGCCGGGGAGGGTGAGCGCGGCGAGCATGGGGGGTCCGCGGGCGATCTCTATGTCCAGGTGCAGGTGCAGGAGCATCCCATCTTCACCCGTGAGGATAGCCATCTCTATTGCGAGGTGCCGATCGGTTTCGTGGTGGCGGCCCTGGGGGGTGAGATGGAGGTCCCGACCCTGGACGGGAAGGTCAGCCTCAAGATCCCCGCCGGCACCCAGACCGGTCAGATGTTCCGGGTGCGCGGCAAGGGCGTGAAGCCGGTGCGCGACAGCGTGGTCGGCGATCTGATCTGTCGGGTGCTGGTCGAGACTCCGGTCAATCTCACCGAACGCCAGAAAGAGTTGTTACGCGAGTTCGATACGAGCATGCAGGAAGGCGGGTCGCGTCACAGCCCGCAAGAGTCGACCTGGCTCGATGGGGTCAAGAGCTTTTTCGAGCGCATGGGTTTTTAAACCGCGCCCAGTGCGGTATGCGATTTGCTAAAAAAACAGGGCCTATGGCCCTGTTTTTGTTTCTCTCTATCTGATCGCTTGTTTCAGGCTGGGACTGCCCGCGAGCCGACCGCCCCATCAGGCCGGTCGGTCGCGAGTGCTTGACTTCAAGATGCCATTGCCGGGGCGATGACGGCCGGCTGCGCCGCGCCCATCAGGTCCGTGCCGACCGCCGCTTGCTCGCTCGGGCCGCGCAAGGCGTAGGGAATCAGCGGTGCCAGGCTGATGGCGACGATGAACCAGAAGGCCTGACGATCCTTGGAACGGAGTGTCTCGTTGCTCATTGCGCTATCCTCGGTTGGTTGGTGTTTGCTTCTTAACATGGGCAAAGCCTGTTCATTTCAGGTGTCTGACTGAGCGGCTGACTTGCCGCTCGACAGATATCGACCTGTTTTCCCTTTGCCCCTCATGCCTACGGAACCAAGGATGGGTGCGGACCAAGAAAAGCTCAAGTAATACTCTGTTCAGTACATGGTCATTACAGAGTGTTTTAGTAGGAATACCGGTGCCAACCGTCACTGCTCGGTTGAGCCCCCGGCCGGCGGATCTCCGCGGACCTTCCGCCAACCGGCAGAGCCGCACGCCGCCGGATCGGCTGCTAACGGGGCTCCGCCAGGCTTGATCGCGGCACGGGTGTGAGTTCGGGGCGCGCCTCGCCGAACCAGTGGGCCAGGGGGGAATCGCCGGGCGGCCATTGGCCCTTCTGTCGGTTGTCGGGCGCCGTCCCGGTGAAGACCAGATAGCCGTACTTGCCGTAATGGGGGAGCTTGCGGGTCAGTCCGGGCACCGCCGCGGCGTCGGTTGTCGCGACCCAGCCGAGCGCCTGATCGCCGCGTTGGCGCGTGAGTGCCAGGCTGGCGTCGGCGGTGTCCACGGCCGCCCCGGCGATGTTCAGGGCCCGCGCTGCCGGGTCCAGGCTGAAGCCCTGACTGCCCGCGGCGAAGGCGCCGAGATGACGGTTCTCCCAGCCCAGCAGCCACGCCGGCTGGTCGGTCGGGAGCGCCGGGTGATCGCTGTCCAGGGCGATTTCCCAGCCCGCGTGACCGCGCTGCCACTCGGCGGCCAGGGCGCGATAGGCCTCAAGCAGGTCGGGCGGTGCGGCACCGGGGAGCAGGATCAGACCCTGCGCGGCGCCGAACAGCCCGCCCAGGGAGACCGCTGACTCTCCCGCCTCCAGGGTCCTGAAGCTGTCGAATTCCGGGTCCAGGGCGACGCGGAGCGGGGCGGCGGGCAGTTCGATGGTGAAGTCGGCGTCGCGCCCAGTGAGCGTGACCAGGGTTTGCCGCGGTGTTCCATCGGTCAAGTGAACCACCACCGGAACCGCGAAGGGGTAGGGGGCCTGCCGCTGCGTCTGCGCGACCCGGCCGCTGACCCGGTAGCCGTTCCCCAGCGGCTCGGACCGGACCGCGGACAAGGCCAGGCGCGGCGCTCCGGTGCGGGTGGTCCAGGCGGTAAAATAGGTGCTGAGATCGTGGCCGGACACCGTCTCGAAGGCGCTGCGCAGTTGCGGATAGCCGGCGACGCGAAAGCGGTTATCGGTGTAGAAGCGTTGCAGCCCCTGGACGAAGACCGCGTCGCCCAACTGGATGCGCAGATTATGAAAGACCATGGCGGCTTTACCGTAGCCGATCGCCTGACTGGCCGCGCCATGGCGTCCGCGGAACGCAATGAGCGGGAAGTCGGCTCCGGTACGCACAGAGTCGGCGAAGGCGGCGAGGCTGTCGCGGCGATAGGCGGCACCCTGACCCTCGCGTTCCTTCATCAGGTGATCCGCCAGATAGGCGGTGAGCCCTTCGCTCCAGTTGCCGCCCTGGTAGTTGACATAGACGCCGTTGCCCCACCAATTGTGCAGCACCTCATGGGGATAAGAGGAGGTGATGATGAACGGCAGCCGGATAACCTGCGGGCCGAGCAGGGTAAAGGAGGGCATGCCGTAGCCGGTCTCCCAGAAGTTCTCGACCAGGGCGAACTTGGCGTAGGGGTAGGGGCCGATGAGCCGGCTGTAGAGATCCAGATACTCCCGCGTGGCGGCGAGGTAGCCGGCGGCCAGTGGCGCGTCGGGCGTGCGCAGCCAGACCTGGGCTTCGGCTTCCTGCTGCGGTGCGGCACCTTGGTCGCGATAGAGTGTGAAGGGGGCGGCGATCAGATAGATATCGTCCTGGGGTTGGGTTTCGGCCCAGGCGGAGCCCATATCACGCTCGGTGCCCGGTCCGGCGCCTTGAGAGACGGCCTGCCAGCCCGCGGGCAGGCTGACCCGCAGCGTGAAACGTTGCAGTGTGCCCGGCATCCGTGGGTACCAGCCGCTGCCGCCGTCGAGAAAGACCCCGTCCGGCCCGATGGTGCCGACGGTCGTCTGCTGCTCGCGGCCCATGCCTTCGCTGACGGTCGTCAGCGCATGGCGGATGGTGCCGCCGTAAGTGAGGGTCGCGCTGCCGCCGGCCGCGGGGGCCAGGCGCAGCCGCAGAGCCTCCAGATGCGCATCCTGCCCCAGGACTTCCAACGTCCCTTGGTCCGGCGCGACGCGCGGCGACAGGCCGGTGTGCAGCACCAGGTCGACGGTGTCGCGGCCGGGCGGGAGGGTGAGTCGATCGGTGACGGTCAGTTGGCCGGACGCCGGGTCGACGACCGCCGCGATCTCATGACCGACGACCGGCAGGTCGGCCAGCACGCACAGTGGCAGCAGGAGGCTGCTGAGCACGATCGGCAGCAGGGTGAGGCGGAGAAGTTTGCGCATCGGGGTCTGGGGGCTCGTGCAGGTGGCGGGTTGGCGGCGGTCGGCGGCCTTGGTCCATCCTCTGGCGCCATGACCGAATTGGCTTATGATAACGCGGCCCGGCTTGGGCCAATACCAGCGAGGATTGCCGTGGCCGCTTGTCGATCGATTCTTCCCTTGACTCTGGCGCTCGTGCTTGGCACTCATGTCGCAGTTTCGGCGGCGGACGCACCCGCAGCGGCGGCGGCGGGCGCCGCGGTTCCAGTCGACACGCCGACCCGGGTGCTCGATCCGCGCACGCTCACCAACCTGGAGCAGCTGCTCGATGCCATCGCCGACCGGCGTGTGGTGTTCGTCGGTGAAAGCCACGACCGCTACGAGGATCATCTCAACCAACTCAAGGTGATCCAGGGTCTGAAAGCGCGCGGCAAGGAGGTCGCGATCGGCATGGAGTTCTTTCAGCAGCCGTACCAGTCGGTCGTCGACGCCTACATCAACGGGGCGATCGATGAGGCCGCCTTCCTGCGCCAGACCGAGTATTTCGACCGCTGGCGCTATGACTACCGTCTCTATCGGCCGATCCTGCGGTTCGCGCGGGAACACCGGATTCCGGTGATCGCCTTGAATCTCGACTCCGCGTTGACCAAACGCGTCGGCGAGGTCGGCATCGACGGCCTCGACCCCCAGGAGCGGGCGCGCGTCCCCGCCGAGATCGACCGGTCGGATACCGCCTACCAGACGCGGGTGAAAGCGGTGTTCGACCAGCATCCGATGCCGGACAAGAAATCGTTCGAGCGGTTCATCGAGGTACAGCTCCTGTGGGACGAGGGCATGGCCGAGCGCGCCGCCCGTTATCTCCAGGAGCACCCGCAGCAGACCCTGGTGGTGTTGGCCGGCGCCGGGCATCTGGAGTACGGTCAGGGGATTCCCAAACGGCTGTTGCGGCGGCAGCCGGTGTCCGCCGTCAGCCTGCTGAACGCCAACCAGCGTGAACTCGACCCGGCCGCGGCGGACTATCTGCTGTTTCCGCGACCGGTCGAGCTGCCGCCGTCGGGGATGCTCGGGGTGATGTTGAACCCCGAGGTCGGTGACCAGGGCCTGGAAATCCAGGGATTTTCCGAGGACAGCGGGGCCAAGGCGGCCGGCGTCAAAGAGGGCGACCGCATCGTGCGGGTCGGCGAGCAGCCGATCAGCAGCTATGCCGATATCCGCATCGCCCTGCTCGACGCCCTGCCGGGTCAGCGGGTCCAGGTCGAGGTCTTGCGCAAGCCGCTCATCGGCGCCGATGAGACGCTGACCTTCGATGCCGAGTTGCACTGAGCAGGGGGCCGGGCTGCGCTCATGAATGCACCTAGACACAGGGCTGCGTCGACGGCGAGCGATCCTGGTCCGGCCGAATGACGCCCGCGCCGCGATCGGCTGACGGTGGGCGCCGCGGGCCGGAACTCCTCTCGCCCGCCGGCAGCCTGCGCCATCTGCGCTACGCCTTCGCCTTTGGGGCGGACGCGGTTTACGCGGGTCTGCCGCGTTACAGTTTGCGGGTGCGCAACAACGACTTTGACGCCGCGGCCATCGGCGTGGGTATCCAGGAGGCGCATGCCCTGGGCCGGCGCTTTTACCTGGCCGCCAATCTGATGCCGCACAGCGCCAAGGTCCGCACCTTCATCGCCGATATGGAGCCGATCCTGGCCCTGGGTCCGGACGCCCTGATCATGGCCGATCCGGGGCTGATCCTATTGGTGCGTGAGCGCTGGCCGGACATGCCCATCCATTTGTCGGTGCAGGCCAATACCGTCAATGCCGCCGCCGTGCGCTTCTGGGCCGCCCAGGGCGTCACCCGTGTGATCCTGTCCCGCGAGCTGTCCCTGGATGAGATCGCCGAGATCCGCGCCGCCTGCCCCACCACCGAGTTGGAAGTCTTCGTGCATGGCGCGCTGTGCATCGCGTACTCCGGGCGCTGCCTGCTCTCGGGGTATTTCAACCACCGTGACGCCAATCAGGGATCTTGTACCAACGCCTGCCGCTGGGAATACCAGTTGGGTGCGTCGGCCGCGGTGGACGATGCATTGGCCGATGTCCCGGCGGATCAGGCGGGGCAGTGCGGCGGCGGTCAGGCGCGGCACCCGCGGGCGGATGCCGTCTATCTGCTCACCGAGGGCAAGCGGCCCGGTGACACCATGCCGATCTTCGAGGACGAGCACGGCACCTACATCCTGAACGCCCGCGACCTGCGGGCGGTAGCCCATGTCGATCGGCTGGTGGCCATGGGCATCGACTGCCTGAAGATCGAGGGCCGCACCAAGTCACACTATTACGCCGCGCGGACCGCCCAGGTCTATCGGGCGGCGATCGACGACGCCTGCGACGGACGCGGTTTCCGCCCGGAACTGCTCGCCGAACTGGAGGGCCTGGCTAACCGCGGCTACACGGAAGGCTTTTACCGCCGCCATGCCGCGGCCGAGATCCAGAACTATGCCGATGGTGTTTCCCGGACCGATCGGGAGATCTTTGTCGGTGAGGTCATGGCGCCGGACACGGCGACGCGCCCGGATTGGCTGGCGATTGAGGTCAAGAACCGCTTCGCCGTGGGCGATGACCTGCATCTGCTCACCCCGGCGGGGAACCGGCGTTTCCGCCTCGAACAGATGCAGACCCTGGAGGGTGAGCCCCTGACCGTCGCGCCTGGGGCCGGGTGGCGGGTGTGCATTCCGCGGGTCGGCGGCGATGGCGGTATGGGGCTGCTGACGCGTTATCTGGAAAAGGACGAAAAGATAACGTGATTTCCGGGAAACGATGTACCGACGTGTAGGGGCGACTTTAGTCGCCCCTAAATCCCCCTGCGGATCTTGCTGCACCCGCACAACAGACAGGAGGTCGAGGTTTCAGCCGCTCGCGCGCCGCTTCCAGTACGGCCACTGCCGCCTCGCGACTGACTGAGGGGAAGTCATCCAGGAACGCGTCCAAGGATGACGGTCCTTCCAGGTAATCGAACAGGTTCTGCACCAATTCAGGGCCAGATGACGGTGAGCCCGGCGATGGTCCCGACCGCCGTCTCGCCGACGAGCGGCCTGACCTCGGGGCGGTCGTAGGCACCGTCCGCGAGGCGGTAGATCATCAGGGTGCGGTCGGTGGGGTGGACCAGCCAGTATTCCCGGACGCCGGCCCGTTCGTAGGCGTCGCGCTTCTCGCCCTGGTCCTTGGCGGCGGTGCGGCGGGACAGGACCTCGACCACCCAGTCGGGCGCACCGCGGCAGCCGGCCTCGTCGAGTTTCCCGGGGTCGCAGATCACGGCGATGTCGGGCTGGACCATGGTGTCCACCTGGTCGTCCGCTTCGTTGGCCTTCGGCAAGCGCACGTCAAAGGGTGCGACATAGATCTCGCAGGGGTTGTCGAGCAGGAAGTTGCCGATCTGTCTGACCAACTCGACCACCATCGCCTGGTGACCCCGGCTCGGGGCAGGGCACATGTCGTAGGCCCTGCCGTCGATCAGCTCCCAGCGTTCATCGTCCGGCCAGCGGCGGTAGTCGCCGTAGGTGAAGCGGTCTTGCTTCAGTGCGGGCGGGCGCATGGCGTGGGCTCCGTCGTTGGCGAAGAGTTTCAACGCGATAGGTCGGTGGCACAGGTCACCCGCGCGGTGATTGGCCCGACGCTATCGATGATCCGTCTTGCGACCAGCGCCCAGCCAAGTATTGCGGCGCGTTGCCGGCAGCAAGCTGCTGCAAGCGCTGACCCTCGGCCCGAGCCTCGGCCAGCAACCGGTCCCAGTCGTCCGGCGGATGGCCGCTTTCCAGCATCTTGCGGAATGACGTCGAACGCCAATTTGGTGATCGTCGCCAAACGCTTGCCGGCGTTCTTCTTTGCGTACCCGACCGTGTCCTTCCGCTTGAGGGCCTCCACCTGCCGGGCCATTATCAAATAATTAAATGTGTTGGATGCAATACATATTTTTTAGACTTGATGGTTATTTTTCAGAATATGAAGAGTATTATCCAGATGGAAGTCGGTCAAATGGTACATATGAAAAATTATATCCAGAGTCTACACGTTACAATCATATATTAAGAAACTTTGAACATCTTCCATATAATCTAAAAAATGTATATGAAGAGGCAGTTGCGTCATTTAATCATCATCAATATATACTTTGCTCAGTTGGCATTAGATCTATTCTTGATGGAATTTGTATTGATCAAAGTATAAAGAATCATTTAAACTAGACGGAAAAATTAATGGATTAAGAGAGCAAGAAATAATTACGAAATCACAAATGCAAGCCCTTCATGAGTTGCGATTTCTAGGAAATAAGGCAATACATGAACTTGAAGTTCCTTTAAAAAATGATTTAGAAACAGCATTTGAAATAATTGAACACATATTAGCAGATATTTATGATTTGCCTTTGAAATCAGGTAAATTGAAAACAAAAAGAGAGAAAGCGTAGAAGGTGGATGGGGTCAGGTCTCGCATTGTAGCATTCCTGAGGAAGGCAGGATGGAAATGCCCACAGGCGTCGTGTTAACTTGCAAGGTCATCAGAGACGCGCGCCGCTTTAGGAGGAACCGGTCGTCATCGAGGAGTCAAAGAGATGAAAAAAAGCGTTAAATATCTGAAAATCGTCGAGTGGTCGGACGAGGATCAGTGCTTTATTGGCCAATGCCCAAGAGTTATCGGCCCCTGCTGCCATGGCGCGGATGAAGTGGAAGTCTATATTGAATTATGCCGAATCGTAGATGAATGGATTCAAATGATGCAAGATGACGGCAAGTCCCTGCCTCCGCTAACCGCAGGCAGTAATTTTGCTTCACGATTACTGGGGAAAGCTGCGTAGTCTCTCGCACGACCTGCTTCCACGGATGGGGGTCACGTCTCGCATTGTAGCATTTCGAGTAAGGCAAGATGAAACTAGCCTAACACCTGAAAAGGTATGCGCGCGACAGGTGTCGTGTGAACTCGCAAGGTCATCAGGGGCGCGCGCCGCTTGAGGCTTGATGGGCAAGTGCAACCGAAGAACCGGATGCAGGAAAACGCATGTCCGGGATTGAGCCGGGACGCCGGGCAACCAGCGTTTCTACGGCGGAGGCTGCTAACCCACGCAATCACACGGTAAGAGATTGGTTTGAAGCAGTCCTGATGCAGTTTAGGAATTGTGTTCGACTGAACCGATACGTTGTCACAAAATAGAGCGAATCAAGTTCCATAGAAAAGCGTTCGCAATTGAGCGTCCAGTCTCTGTTGCTGAGTACGCTTAATAGGCGATGATCGTCGTTCCAGCCAAACCGATCATCGGAATTTATCCACAGATGTTACAGATTTCCACAGATGAATGAAATCATCTGTAGCCATTGATCATCGTTCCGGCCGGCCGTGGATGGTCCGCACAGCGGACCCTACGGTAACACCGTGATCTGTAGGGTCCGCTGTGCGGACCGGCGACCGTGCAGATCGTGCGGTGGCCGGGTTTATGATCAAGGCCTCATCTGTGCTCATCTGTGACATCTGTGGATACAGTTTCCGCCCCTCAGCCACGGCGAAAACCGGCCGGAACTAAGACAAAGGCCCCACGCGCGGCCGGCGCTTGCGCCGCACTTCGGAAAAATGGTCTACAATAATCGACCCGCAAACGCTTTTTTTCAGCCCCGCGGACCCTCGGATGCCCGCTTTGTGTCGCTCCGACCGTCGCCCACCTGCTGAGGTGCCGTCCGGCACCGGCCGGCGACCCCGGGCTCGGGGATACAATTCTCTCTCTAAGTAACTGTCCATTAACTACTTCCCGCTTTGAACGCTAACGTCGGCTAACAATCGGGAAGTAGAAAATGGACACTTTCTAAGTCTGGCCGTGCCCGCAGCGGGTACCGTGCCGGGATCGGATGAGTCCAATAAACGCTTAGCCGTCAGGTTTCCGGAAGAGGTGCATACCATGCTTCACCCGAACCAGTTTCAAGTAAATGAAACATGGATTATTTTCAAGTTAAATGACGCTCCGGTTATCACTGATCGCGATGGTGATTTCAATGTTTTCGCATTGATGGATGCGGCAAGTTGCTTTATTCTTGATACAGGTTTTGTACCTTCAGAATCGAAAGAATTATCTGAAACAGAAGCCAAGCGTCTATTGAAAAAAGGATATGGTCATAAAAAGCAATACGCAAGGGAGCTTATTATCTCAGGACGGCAGATAGCCAACAATCTAAGTATAGAAGCAGGACGTTGCGGTATTAGCGTCAGTCGTGTCCCGGAAGATCAGCTTCGACTTCTCATCGATGAGGCTCGTGAGGGTTTTCAGGAGTATATAAGTAACGGGCGGTGTCAATAGAAACCTAACACACGCCTCACGCCGAGTCGGTACCACGCGGGCTCAATCTTCGGTGGCCGGGACGACGCGACCGGAGGCGGACGCTTTAGCGGGCGGCGCCGCAGCGTCCGGCTGAAGCCTCGACCTCCGGTCTGTTGTGCGCGTGCATCTTCATCCGGACTGCACGTAAGGCGATTCCGAGGAATGAACATCCCGACGGCGCATGCCTGAAAGACTGTAGGGGCGACTAAAGTCACCCCTACACTGCGGTAGGTCATTTCCCGAAAATCACCTAAACGACGACATCCTGACGCGTGGCCGCCGCACTCGCCACGGCCAGGGCCGTCATATTCAGCATCCGGCGCACCGTGGTCGCGGGGGTGAGGATGTAAGCCGTAGCCGCCGCGCCCATCAACACCGGACCCACCGTCACCCCGTGGCCGGTGGTGGTCTTGAGCACGTTATAGAGGATGTTGGCCGAATCCAGGTTGGGGCAGATCAGCAGGTTCGCCGAGCCCTTGAGGGTGGAGTCGGCCAGATAGTGGCCGCGGATGTCCTCATCCAGCGCGGCGTCGCCGTGCAGTTCGCCGTCACAGTTGACGTCGGGATGCTCAGCGGCGAACAGGTCGCGCGCCAGACGCATCTTCTGGGCCGACGCGCGCTTGGACGAGCCGAAACTGGAGTGCGACAGAAAGGCGACCTTGGGCGGCAGGCCAAAACGCCGCACCTCCTGTACGGCCATCCAGGCGATCTCGGCCAACTGGTGCGCGCTGGGGTCCTCGTTGACATAGGTGTCGGTAATGAAGAGCGGTCCGCGATCGGTCATCAGGGCATTGAGCGCGGCGTAATTGCTGGTGCCGACCCGCAGACCAAGGATGCTCTGGATGCATTCGAGGTGCGCCTCGTAGGCGCCCACCAGGCCGCAGAGCATGGCGTCGGCGTCGCCCAAGGCGACCATCAGCGCGCCGATGCGGGTGTTGGAGCGGCGCACCGCCGCCTTGGCCTCGGCCGGTGTGGCGCCATTGCGGCGCATCCGCTGGTGGTAATGCTCCCAGTACTGACGAAAGCGTGGGTCATCCTCGGGATTGATGTTCTCCACGTCGACCCCGAGGCGCATGCGCAGGCCGGCCTTGGCGATGCGCGCGTCGATGACGGCCGGACGTCCGATCAGGATGGGCCTGGCGACCTGTTCGTCGATCGCCATCTGGGCGGCACGCAGCGCCCGTTCGTCCTCGCCGTCGGAGTAGGCGACGCGTTTGCAACCGTCAGGCAGGGCCTTGGCGGCATTGAACACCGGGCGCATGAGCATCCCGGTCTGGTGAATGAAGCGCGACAGGTTCTCCTTGTAGGCATCCATGTCGACAATCGGGCGGGTGGCGACGCCCGAGTCGGCGGCGGCCTGGGCCACGGCGGGTGCGATCCGCAGGATCAGGCGCGAGTCGAACGGCTTGGGGATGAGGTACTCGGGTCCGAAGGTCAAGTCTTGCCCGGCGTAGGCGGCAGCCACCTCATCGCTGGTCTCGCTCTTGGCCAGATCGGCGATCTGGCGGACACAGGCGAGTTTCATCTCCGGCGTGATCCGGGTGGCGCCGCAGTCGAGTGCACCGCGAAAGATATAGGGGAAGCACAGGACGTTGTTGACCTGATTCGGATAGTCCGAGCGGCCGGTCGCGATGATACAGTCGGGGCGGGCGGCCTTCGCCAATTCAGGGCGGATTTCCGGCTCGGGGTTGGCCAGGGCCAGGATGATGGGCCGTGCGGCCATGGTTTTCACCATTTCCACGGTCAGCACGCCGGGCGCGGAGCAGCCGAGAAAAACGTCCGCGTCCTTGACGACATCCGCCAGTGTGCGGGCCTCGGTGGTTTGCGCATAGCGGGCCTTGGATTCATCGAAGCCGCCGGGTCGGCCTGCGTAGATCACGCCCTTGGAATCGGCCATGAAAACGTGCTCGCGCTTCACGCCCAGACCAACCATGACGTCCACACAGGCGATGGCTGCCGCGCCGGCACCGGACACCGCCAGTTTCACGCGACCGATATCCTTGCCGACCAGTTCCAGGCCATTGAGCAAGGCGGCGCTCGAGATAATGGCCGTGCCGTGCTGATCGTCATGGAAGACCGGGATATTGACGCGTTTGCTGAGCTCGCGCTCGATGTAGAAGCATTCCGGCGCCTTGATGTCCTCCAGGTTGATGCCGCCCAGGGTCGGCTCCAGCGCGGCGATAATGTCCACCAGCTTGTCCGGGTCGCGCTCGGCCAGTTCGATATCGAAGACATCGATGCCCGCGAATTTCTTGAAGAGACAGCCCTTGCCTTCCATCACGGGTTTGCCGGCCAGCGGCCCGATGTCGCCCAAACCCAGCACCGCGGTGCCGTTGGTCACCACGCCGACCAGGTTCCCGCGTGATGTGTATTCCGCCGCGAGTGCCGGGTTGGCCTGGATGTCGAGGCAGGGGTAGGCCACGCCGGGCGAGTAGGCAAGCGACAGGTCATGCTGGTTCGACAGCGGCTTCGTCGGTGTGACTGAGATCTTGCCCCGGCTCGGGCAACGATGGTACTCAAGCGCGGCATCGCGCAGCGCCTGCTCGGCAATCGACAGATTCTGTGGCATAAGAAACCGGGTCTGTTGGCGGATAAAAGGAAACGGGCCTCGGGGGTGACTCCAGGGCCCGTTGATTGGGTGGCGGGATGGCAGCCGGCAGCCAACCGCGCTGCACGCCAGTGGCCGCCCGACGGTCAGGGCAGCCCTTGTTTCAGCAGCGGATCTTGGAGGCGTGCAGCAGCATCAAGGGCTGGAGTATAACCGAAGCCGGCGTTCGACTAGTCCGACAGCCTACCGGCACTTTTCAAAACTCGATCATCTGGTCGAGCTTGAGGGTCCAGCCGGCCTCGCCGGGTGTGAGCTTGTACTGAAGCTGGCGCATCTTGCCGGTCCGCTCGCCATCCTCGCCGCAGAGTGGAAACCGGTAGGCGAACACGCCTTCGACGGTGGCCATGTCGTCATGGCCGCAGTAGCCCTGCTCGGCGCCGGGGACCTCGCCGAGCGGCGGCAGAAAGATCATGCTCATCGACTTCTTCTTGTTGGCGCTGTACGCCACCAGCGACATGCGCGCATTCGCCCCCGGCTCCCGGACATAGACATAGACCTCGGGCGAGCCATCGACATTGAGATCGGCCACCTCGGCGCGCTCGACAGTCCCCGTCACCGGCCAGACGAGCTTGGTGTTGTCGATCTCAAGGCCCGCCGGTTGGACTTCAACCGAATTGCCTTGGGCCGCATTGGCGCTGGTGACCTGAAAGGAGATGCCGAGCAGGCTCAGCGTCTCGTCGAAGGGGTTGGCCGCATACGCGCCCGGCGTCGTGCAGGCCAAGGCCGCGCCGGCGATGAGACCAAGGGGGAGACGGTTATTCATGCTGATTCACCTTCGGTTGCAGGATTGAATGTGGCTTTGTTGTTTCCAAAGAGCTAGATTGAAGTTGATTCCTTTATGCTGTTTCCTGGCGCACATTGCACATCGTGCATATCGCTGTCGCCGTCAAAGCAGACGTCGGTTGGGTTTCGATAAGCCATGGCGATTTGCCTCACTCTTCAAATTCGGAGTTCTTGAACTTCAATACGTTGCAGTTTTCCTTCACCGTGCGCCGCAGGCCGTCGTCGAACCCACCGGCAGACTCCGCCTGAATCTCGACGGCGATCCGTACCTTCACGCCGGTGCGCATGGTGAACTGTGCAATCACCTCGTCCACCAGGTCGGCGAACTGCTTCTTGGCCAGGATCGGGTCGAGCTCGATGCTCCCGTAGAACTGCTTCCTGGCAGGCTTCGCCGTTGGGCTGCCGCTGGTCGAATAAGATTCTTTCCCGGTCTCTCCAACGCTGGATGCCTGTCCAGCGCCTGTTACCCTGGTGCCGCCCCCGGAACCGGACCCAACTCGGGACCCGGTGCCGGAGTCAGTGGGCTTGGCTCGCGCGGCCGCTTCGGCGGCGCGCTGGGCTTTCAGGTAGACCGCCGCCGCGATAGGCTCGATCAGCAGCAGCGACGCATCCATGATCAGCGGTGCCCGTTCGCCGTAGCTGAACCCGACATAGCGGTGCTCATCCAAGCCTTGCGCGAAGCCGAAGAAGTCTCGGCTTTCGGCGCCGGCGGACAGCGTGTGTTGGAACACCCCTCAGTGCGTCCTTGAACAGACTGAGTTGCTGACCGGGCTGGGCCACGCCCAGCACCACCCGCTCAAGCTCCAGGCCCCGCACCAGTTGGTTCGCGGTGGTGGGTGCGCTGCCCAACAAGACGGCACGGGCGGTCCGGCGGCACGCCTGCACGCTGCCCAAGCGCGTATCGCGGTTTTCGATCTCGGTCGTCTCGGCGCGCTCGCCATCCACGTCGCGCTCGATCACCGGGTCCCATCCCGGCGGCACGTAGTAGATGACCTCGTTGCGCGTGTCGGCGTCGTACAGCGGCAAGCTGCCCGGCATGATCAGCGCATCGTTGTTACCGTCCTGCCACAGCCGATGGATGACCTTGGCCATCAACTTCAACACGCCGCGGGTCCGCTGGAAGTCGTCGAGGGTGGACCAGTCGTCGTAGAGGCGGGCAAATACCTCGGGGTGGATCGGGTAGGCGCGCAGTAACCGCTCACCGTAGCGGCTCTCCTGTGTCTCCTGCGGAAAGTCATCGCGGTTGGCGATGTAGAAATCCGCAAAGGCGCGACACACACCCGCGGCAGCCGGCGTGTCGTCGATCTTGGCGAACAGCCGACGGCGCACGATCTCAAAGGCCTCTTCCGCGGCGACGGGCTTCCACAGGGCCTGCACCCGCCCGAAGGCGTGCGCCAGCGTGGCCAGTGCCCTCACGCCGCGCTGGCTGCCGGCCTCCTTATCCGGCTCGGGCAAGGAGGCCAGCAACACGGCGGTGGGCACCGCCTTCAGCGCTTCGGTCAGCGCCTGCACGAACGACAGGTTCGAGTCGAAAGTCCCGCCGGTCAGCGCCTTGCTTTCATCGAACTGGCGCACATAAGCCACCAACTCGTCGATCAGAATCACGCAGGGGGCGTACCGGGCGAGCAAGGTCTCCAGGACCGCCTTGCCCGGCGAGGTGCCGGAGGCGTCCGCGTCCGCCTCCAGGGCGTAGCCTTCCGCGCCGCCCAGTTGCCACGCCAGATCGCCCCAGAGTGTGCGGACCGCCTGCCCATCGCGCATGGCCGGTTGGTTGGGAGACGACTTGATGCCGTCCAGGACCGCAATGCGCGCTCGCGGCAACTCGGTCACTCCCGCAGCGTTGAGAATGTCCGGGATGCCCGGCAGATCGCTCGCCGGCGCCTCGCCAGCATGGTGTGCGTCTTGCCCCCGCCGAAGGCCGTTTGCAGTTGGATGACCGGATCACCGCCGTGGCCTGCCAGCCGCTTGATCACCGAGTCGAGCAGCAGCCGCATCCCTTCAGTGATGAAGGTGCGCTGAAAGAACAGCGCCGGATCCTGGTACTCGGCCGTCGCCGTACCGGCGTGCACGCGCGAGAGATCGGCGGCGAACTCCGCTTGTTGGAAGGTCCCTTTGAGGACGTCCTCGTGGGGGACGGCGATCTCGCGCCAGGGTTTCAGGCTCATCATTTGTCACCCTTTCGGTTCTGGCTGAGACTTGCGAACCAATCGTGCCGACACGGTCGGCGCCATCCGCGCGTCAGTGTGTCCTGTATGCTGATACTCATGTGCTTGCGCCTCCTGGCATTGTGACTGACCTTCAAGGTAGGTGATGACCATCGATTGCACCGGTCGCGCACAGGGCATACGGGTCAATCGCTTTGACCGCGCGCTGCAACTGGATTTGTGCGTTGACGGGATCGACCACTTGTGGGAACAGTCGCGAAGGCTTGACTGGTTGGGCCAATTGCAGGGCAACACGAATACGCCGACAGCGCATAGCCGCAGCCGCCATGTTCTTTTCATCCTGATCATTGGCCCGCGTGCGTGCTGTCGCCAAACCTGCCAAGGTGGCTCTGACCTTCGCTGCCACTTCGTCAAAAACGCTGGCCGGCTTGCTGCGCCGATGTCGCCGATAGTCATTTATTTCAATCCGCCACAGGGTGTCATCGGCAGCAAGTGCCACCGCGTCTACCGCCTTTGAACCACCAGCGAAATTTTGAAACTGGTTGCGATGAAATGCCGAATCGTCATACTTCCACACCCACCAGCCGTCAGGCATCTCAAGCCGCATACCATCGATCACTGCGGCCTGATTCATTCTCCGGCCTCTAGGTAGCGATCACTTTGGAGCAGATTTTCATCCAGCAACACCAACGGGTCAATGGATGCGATGTCCTCGCCTTGACTGACAACAGCCTGAGTGCGTTGCAAACCCAAACCGAAATACCGCACTCCGGGGTGGCTGACTTGCCCGTTGTTCATCTTTAAGATTTCAAATTCGCGCAGCAAAAAAAGACTATGGGTGGCTAGAATGACCTGAACACCTAAGCCTGTCAGTACGAAGAGCGCATCGGCGAGAAGTTTGATCGCCGCCGGATTTAGGTTGGCCTCCGGCTCATCCCAGAACACGGTTGAGCCGCGCTCGATTACGCCGTAACGCAGCAGATAGATCAACATCGCCAGCTTGCGATGCCCCTCGGCCAGTAACTGAGACTCCAGGCGAGAGCCATCCGAACGTTCAAATACCAAATCGCCGCTATCGAGTTTCAGATCCCCACCTAACAGCCTCTGAATGCGCTGTAGCACATCAGGAAAGATCGACGAGACCTCGCGCGGCTTCAGTGTGGACATGGCAACGGCAAGGTCACGGTAGGTTACGTCCAGCGGGAATTCCCGGTATTTCTCGAACAGTCCGATCAAGCCTTTGAACAGGGATACCATTTCTTTGCTTGGTACAAACACCTGCTGGGGCAAGAAGGCATTCGTTGCAGCCGCATCCGGCACGACCTTTGCGTTGAGTGTCCCTGACGCATCCTTGGCTCGCCGAATCTCGATATCCCAAGGCATGTCCTCCGGTAGTCCAGGCGATTTGAAAGGTGGTTCATTGGGCATGCGAATCTGAACAGTCGGAATATGTCCGCTGACCGCCGCTACCAACCTTGCGCTGCCCTTGTACCGTTGACGCACCAGCATGCCCAGGTCAGACACCCTGAAGAGTCCCAGCAGACGCTCATCCAGATAAGACTCTGCCCGTTGTGTATTCACCCTCGAAACCCTGGCCATCAAGTCTGACCAGGCGCGGGAAAACAAATAGCCGAGTTTCAGTACGTGCGTTTTGCCTGTACCGTTGTCACCCACGATGACGTTCAAACCCGGCGAAAACTCGAACAGGGCATCCTGAAAGACGGTGAACTGCTTGATGTGCAGTGACTTCAGCATGGATGAACTCCTCAAAGATCCAATTGCGCCTGAGAACCGCGCAGCCCGGCCTCGCTCGCGGCCTGCTCGATGACGCCCCAGGCGGTGACGAGCTCGTTATAGGCGCGGGCATCTTCGGCCCAACCCTTGCGTTCGCAGAGGGTGTAGAGGCGGTAGGCCAGTGCGCGGATGGGTTCGGCATGGGTAGGCATGCGCGCGATCAGGGCACCGGCCGCAGACTCCCCGTCATGGTTCAGCGCGCGGATGAGATGATGCAGGGCTTCCCAGACCGGCGTTCGATGATCGTCCGCCGGCGACCAGTCGCGGGGGTACTCGGCCCAACGCAGCAGGCGCACGCTGCCCCCGCCGCTCACGACCACGCCGGCCTCGGCCAGCCCCCCGACGCTGGTCCCCTTGGCGCGGGTCAGCACATCCGCCTCGCCGTACTTGCCCTCGGCCCAGCCTTGTTGCTCAAACCAGTGCAGGCAAAACTGGGTATCGTGATCGAAGTCGTCCTCGGCGAAAAAGCGGTTGATCAGTTGCAGGGCCGTGCGTACGCTCATCGGGGTGCCGTCGGCTTCCAAGACCCCCGCGTATTGGCTGAAGATCGCCATGCCGGGGCCGATGATGGCCTGGCTCAGATCGACCGGCGCAACCGGCGAGTTGACGCCGCCGCGGGTCATTTCATCCAGTGCGTTCGGCAGCGCGGCGTTGAGTTCGCGTAGGAATTCACGGCGGCTGACGGTGAGGGCGTCGGCCCCGCGTTTTCGGCATACTAGGACGATGCTTGAGGCTAGCGCATTCGACACCTGTCCGCGTAATCGGCTGTCATTTTCTGTACGCATTGGCCAAGTGCCCAATACTGAGAACCCGGCTTTCAGCACTGATGCAAGAAATGTCTCCCATCCCGTGCTGTAAGTACCCGTATCCGCTGATGTCTCGGATTGCTTGAAGGCGTAGCAAATGGTGACTGGAAATGCTGGATGCGCTTGTTCGGCCAGGTTATGCATAGCCCGGGTCATGCCGTCGAGGAAAAATGCCTCCGCCTGTGCCTTGCCGCCGTGGCGGTACGGAGTGGCAACCAGTTCCTCCGCTTTGGGTACGGCTAAGGTCGCGTAGAGGCTCGGGAAAACGGGCTTCAAGCTCTTGCGCAGCCATATGTAGAAGAAATCGGATAAATCAGCGTAACCGATGTTGTCGTAGTAAGGAGGATCGGTTGAAATCACTTTGCCACAACTGATCTCTTGTTTTTGAGCATCTGCTTGTGAAGCGAATTCCCTAAACCACTCTTGAACCGAATCAAAAGCTTTCACAAAGGCTTTACATAGCCCATCCACAAAGACGCTCCAGCCTCCAGAACTGTCTCCGAGGACGTTGCCTTCAGCAAAGTCCCAAATCATCGGTATTGCCTGTCGGCCGAATAACTGGCGTGGGCACTGGGCAATCGGCTCCCAACGGCACAGGCTATTTCCTAAGTCCGCCATTTTATCCAGTGCAAAAGCCAGATACACACCGACTGCTTGTGCATAGGCAGTAGCGCTGACACCGCCGCCGCCAGCATCCAGGCCCTCACGCTCGTCGGCGATCCCTGTGGTCAACGCATCCAGTCGACAGCATTCGGTGGCTTCCTGTACCAAAGCAGAAAAAGTGGTTAGCGCCACTAATTGGCGAGAGGTAAACAGGTCACTCCATTGCGTCATTCCGTAATTTCCAACGCGAAACCCTAGTGCTTGCTGAAAAAATGCAATCTCTGGCTTCCAATCGGGCTGGGCCTTAGATGCCGAGGTTTCATGCTCGTCGGTTGGTTCTAGGTAAATGCTTCCGCGCACCCCCTCAGCCACGATCGCCATTAGGCGAGTACCCATACGTCCCGCCTGTCCTTCGGTATTTATGTAAGCGCCGCCAATCGGTGTCTGTGACAGCACACACGCAAAGTTGGCCCCCCGACCTGCCGCCTTGGTGCCAGTCCTTGCGGCCTCGTTGAGCGCTCCGACCCGCACTTTAAAATGATAGGAATCACCATCGACTACCGGCTCAACATACGTCTCTTTGCCTGCCTTGCTGGATAAGACGAAGGTAGAAGCTAAAGGCACCTCCGCATGACTAAATGCCGGATTTTGGCTCTTGACGGTACGCGCCCACAGCCACGCAATGACGGTGAGCTTCTTCCCGACCAACGGCTTCAGATCAGGCCGCTCAACCGCCATCTCTTCCGTTATCTCGATCTTATGACACAGATACAAAATCCGCTTCTCCGCCTCATCCCGCATCCACTGCCCATAATAACGGACATCCTCAGCGAGCCCCTCAGCCCCCTTCCATTCGCGTTCAAACAATTCGCCCTGACCAGTCCCCGATTTGCCGGCGGAAGACCTTGGGGGATGAACCGGCGCCCGTCCGGCAAATCGGGGAGGGATCTCAATCATCGCCTTATTGATCGTCACCGCCACCGGATTGAGGTCGCTGGCATAGCTCTCCAACCCCAGCCGCTGCGCCTCCAGCGGCAGCGCACCCCCGCCCGCGAACGGGTCATGGAAGGCCGGAAGCCGTTCCGGGTCAAAAAGCTCGGCGGCCCGCGGGTGGCCCTTGTTCAACTCGCAGGTCTCGCGCCAGGACTTGCGGATCTCGGCGCGGGCACGTTCCAGCACCTCCTCGTTGTTGGTGTTCTCCCACTTCACCAGGTCCTCGATGATCTTGAACAGCCGCTCGCGTTCGATCGCGGCACGCTCCTTGTTGACGCCGTACTTGAACCCGCCCCCCTGCTGATAACCGGGGTCGTTGACCATCTGCGCAAAGATCACCGCCCGCGCCGCCGCCAGCGGCCGCCGCGCCCACCACAGATGCAGGGTGCTCGGGTGCTCGTGGCGGATGGACTTCTCGCGCGCCGCGGCGGCATTGATGGCATCCAGCGGCAGCGCCACCTCAATGAGCTTCTTGGGGTCCATTCGGCGTTGCAGCCTGGCACAGGCTCAATGGGCAACAGGCCGTTCTTCTTTTTCTGACCGCAGGTTTTCGGATTGATACAGCTGTGGGCATAGTTGTTGTAGCTGAAGCACAGATGGGGATGCGCTTGCGGACCGCCTTTGGGCTTGATGTGATCTACCTGGCCTTCATCCGCCTTCAAGTGCTGTTCGCAGTAAACGCACAGGCCGCCCTGGTCCCGATGCAGTGCCAACTTCACTGCGGCCTTGACGGGGCGGAAGTCGATGCTATCGAAATCCGCGGCAGTGGGGTTCGGGTGAGCCTGGCAGTAATTGCTAAGCGCGAAGGGCGGCTCGCCATGCTTTAGTTCAACCATGATCAATCCCTGTCGTGCTCCTGCTTGCGCCGGTTGGCGAGAAAGCGCCAGGTCGCGAGATCGCTGTCGTGAATCTGGTAGCCGGCTTCGTCCATGATCCGCCGCAGTTTGACGGCGTCGTCGGTTTCTTCTTGCCCCGCACGAACCAACTGTTCAAAGCGGCGAATGCTCTCCTGCAACGGGAGTTCGGGTTCCCGATGGGTGCCCATGATCTTGGCGAGCGCGTCGCCTGATTCGTGGGCCAGCGGGCTGAACTCGGGCACGCTGGCCTCGAAACCCGCCTCGGTGGGCCGGATTACGCGAATGTGCTCACGCGCGACGGTGGTCAGGACCTGCGGGCTATGCGTCGTGACGATAAACTGAATCAGCGGAAAGGCTTCGATCAAGCTTAGAAGCACGACCTGCTGCCACTCGGGGTGCAGGTGCATGTCGACCTCGTCGATCAACACGATGCCCGGGGTCTGGATTGCCGCTTGGGCGCCGAGGTGGCCGTTGAGCTTGGTGGCACGGAAGGCGATGTCCGCCACCATGCCGATCATGTTGCGGATGCCGTCGCTGAGCAACTCCACGGTAAGCTCGCCAAAATCCTTGTGGTGGGCGACCGGCGTGTCGCGTGAGAAGGAGTAATCAATAGATCCCCAGCCGGTGGGCTGGAGGCAGGTGTTGACGGCGGTGCTGACCGACCGGAGGTAGCCATCGAATTCGGCGTCGGCCGACGGTTGACCTGTCTCCTGAGCGGTGATTCGCGCATCTTTGGCGTTGAAGCTCCAGTAACGAAACCATTCGACGAAGGACTTGTAACTGGAGGCGGGATCGAGGCAGTCGGTGTAGCCGACCGTTCGCGAAGTCCGCTGAATACGTTTGCCGTCTGTGAGCTTCTTCTGTTGCCACAACCGGCCGGTGCCGTAGTAGGCGACTAGGGGCAGGAGCACATCCTGACCTGGCGTGCGCACGGCTTCTTGCATGCACTTTCCGTAGTGGATGAGTACCTTGGCGTACTTGATCGTGGTCTTCGCCTTGGTGGGGCTAGAGAGCGCTCGGGTCCAGAACGCTGGGTGACATCCGAATATCTCTTCGTCCGGGTCGCTCCCGGGGACACATCCGGTGGCATCCAGATGCACGCCCTTCGGTGCGTATTCCATTTCGGTGCTGACCGTTTCGCGTACCCGATACTGACGAATGTCGCTGGGCTCGAAATGCTTCCCAACGGCCTCGTCAAAGGCGCCGATATAGGGTCCGAAGGCCACCGCAATGGCGTCGAGGATGGCGGTTTTACCCCCCCCCGTTCACCGCTACCAAGACAGTGAGCTTGGGGTGGAAGCCGATCTCGATGGCTTCAAAACAACGGTAGTCGCGCAGCGTTAAGCTGCGGAGGTTCAAGTGGGGCATGGCGCCTCCGCCCGCTTAAGCAATTCGCTCAAGTCCAGATTGATGCTAGTCACCGCAACAGCCTAAATCCCACTGAGCGCGGCCGCGGTCATGCGGCATCACCCAATAGGCGGGCAAGTGTCTGACTCACCCGCTCAGCGTCGGCATCGGCCAGCCGCCCGAGCACGCTGCCGATGAGTCGCGCGTCGAGCGTAAAGAGCTTGCAGCGCACGACCGAAGGGGCTGGAAGGCCCGCGCTCGTCAGGTCCGTGACTGGGCAGTCCAGCGGCCAGGGCGCGTTCTTAGCCGAGGTGATCATGGCCAGCACGGCGTGACCGGATGGCGTGTTGAACGTGGCCGCCGCGGAGAGCACCAGCGCGGGCCGGTTCTTGCCGGCGGTGCGGTCGGTGAAGGGGAAGGGCACGCGCACCACCTGCCCGCGATCAAAGGTCACGGTAGGCCTCCTCGTCGGCGGGCGAGGCCCATTCGGTGAGCGTGGCCTCGACGGCCTTGAGGTATTCGAGACCCAGCGGGTTGACGCGGCGTACCCGCGCGACACCATCGTCCAGCAGGTCCCAAGCCAGCAGGTCGCCCGGTCCGACATGCAGCGCCGCGCGGATGTCGGCGGGGATGGTGGTCTGGCCCTTGGCGGTGATCTTGGCAATTGCGGTCATCGCATTACTTCCTTACGGTAAGGATCACATGATCTTACGCCGGTGCGGTGGCGCGGGCCAGCAACTGGTCGAGATCAAGGTTGATACTGGTCACGGCCCAGTCGGGTTCCTGGGTGAATGGGCAGCGCACGTAGAAGGGTCCCTCGTGCAGTTCGCCCTCCACCAGTACGATAGCCAGGATGAACTTGTCCTGCTGGTTGAGGCCATAGAGGATTTCGTTGCGGGTGACCGTGATGGTGGTCTGCCCCTTGGCGCGGCCCTTCACTTCGAGATGGCGCGCGGGTGGAAGTTTGCCGTCGCGGGCCGGCGGCAGGCGGGTCAGGTCCCATCCGCATTTCTGCGCCGACACGTCGATGACCTCGTGCCCCAGTGCACGCTCGGCGTGCATCACGGCTTGCATGGCGATGCGCTCCACGCGGGCTTTGGATTCGGCATCCGCCGTCCAGCCCGGTTGGCCCTTGCGCTGCATCAACGCACCACAGGGGATGACCAGGGCGCCGCCGAGGATCACCGGCGTGGCGGAGACGACGTGGCGCGCGGTCAGGTCGTCGATGGTGCGCCGGACGTTCGTAAGGGAAAGGCGCATATCCTTGCCCGCCGCGATGTCGTCTTGCAGCTTGATGTAGCGGTCGGACTAGTAGTTGATTTCCCTGACCAGACGCTCGTGAACCGCGGCCAGGGTCTTGTCCACCGTCTTCTCGCGACGCGCCCGGACCTCGTCGAAGTGCGCTGCAACGATCTCGGTCGATGCATGGCCTAGCGCGGCCTGCTCCAGGTCTTTGGCGATCCAGGGTGCGGCGAGTAGGTCGGCGATCAGGGCCAGGTCAGGCGGGCTCCAGATCCAGATGCGGTGCCCAACCCGCGTTGTTCGCGCGGCCCTGGGGGTCGATCTCCACGAACAGCAAGCGCCGCGAGACCACGCGCGTCGGGTCCGCGCCTTCCAAGACCTTGTGGTCGATGATGAACAGTACCTTCGGCGCGACACCCAGGTCGCTTACGTCGACGAGTACGGCGCCTTGCTTGAGGGTGTTGCGGTGCGCCTCCAGCATCAGGTCGGTCACGGATTGCATGAGCGGGTGACCGGGGTGGAGCAGACTCGCCATAGGTGTTGTGCCCACGCGGTCGGTGAGGCGCACCTGCTGTTTCTCGAAGCAGACGCGCTCGTAGCGACGGAGCACCGGGTTGGCGTTGCGGCGGTCGCGGCCGGAGCGCTGGCGATCACGCTCGCGGATGATGGCCGGGACATTGGTGATCTCGTAGCGCCCCGGCTCGCGTGGGCGAAGCGCGCCGCCGAGTTGTTGGAAGGCCTGGGTGAAGAAGGCGCGGATGAAGAACGGTTGCAGCTTGCGGGCCTCGGCCTTTTCCATCTCCGCCTTGACCGCGAACAGGCGCTGCTCGTCCATCACCTCTTCGCACAGGGCGTTGCGCGCAATGATGGATTCCAGGTGCGCGGTGTCCAGTGCGCCCTCGATCTTGCGTAGCAGCCGGGCGCGGACTTGCGGGCCGGAACCGTAGCGGATGGCCTCGATCAGTAGATCTTTGAGGCTGCGGTCCTCGAAGACCTCGCCCAGGATGTCGAACACGCGCCCACCGAGCGCCTTACGCTCGACCTCCAGCTTCTCGAACAGACGCTGCAAGACATCGCCCTCGCGGGTCTCGGCGGCCACCATGTTCCAGCGGTGGCAGACCTCCGTTTGGCCGATGCGGTGGATGCGGCCAAAGCGCTGCTCCAGCCGGTTCGGGTTCCAGGGGAGGTCGTAGTTGACCATCAGGTTGGCGTTTTGCAGGTTCACGCCTTCGCCGGCCGCGTCGGTGGCGAGGAGCACGCGCGCCGTCGGGTCGTTGCGAAACAGTTCCTGTACCTGGCGCCGCACTTCGCGTTTGACACCGCCGTGGATCATCACCACGGCCTCGTCGTTGCCGAGCAGGCCGCGGATCTTCACCGCCAGGTAGTTCAGGGTGTCGCGGTGTTCGGTGAAGAGGATGAGCTTGCGCTGGTGGCCATGGCCGTCGTGCATCTGCGGCGTGTCTTGCAGCAGCCGGGAGAGTTCGTCCCACTTGCGGTCCTGGCCGGAGTGCACGATCACGTGGGCCTGCTCCTCCAGACCCTCCAAGATGATGATCTCGGCCTCGAGTTCTTGGATGGTCTGCGCCGCGGCTGCGCAGTTTCTCTTCCTCGACCCGGCGCTTGAGCTTGTTGCGGCGGCGCTTGAGCGACTGGTAGATGGCTTCGGGGCTGGACGCCAGCCGGCGCTGCAGCGCGGTCAGCGCGAAGCCGACGGTGCCTTTGCGTGCGCCGTCCTCTAACTCGCCAAGCTGGAAGCGCTTGGTCTTGTTGATCTTGTTGCCGAAGTAGCTGGCCGACAGTTTGTGCGCCTCGTCAACGACGATCAGGTCCCAGAACGACAGCTTGAGCTTTTCCTGTAGGTCCTCGGCACGGGCGAGTTGGTCGACGCGAGCGACCAGCAGGTCGATGTCATCGAAGGGATTGCCGCTGCCCGATTGCTCGACCTGCTCGCGCGAGAATAGGGTGAAGGACAGGCCGAACTTCTCGAGTAGCTCGTCCTGCCACTGCTCAACCAGGCTGCCGGGCGCGACGATCAGCACCCGTTTGGCATCGGCCCGCATCAGCAGTTCGCGGATGAAGAGTCCCGCCATGATGGTCTTGCCCGCGCCCGGATCGTCGGCAAGGACGTAGCGCAGGGGCTGGCGCGGCAGCATCGACTCATCCTTGAGGTGTCGGCGAACGCGAAAGGCACGATTTCCGGCATCTCGGTCCACTCGATCGAGCGCTGTCGGAAACCTCAATGGCCGCGTTGCGGTGGATCGTACGTCCCAGCACCTTGCCCTTGGAGTGGTTCTTCAGGTTGCGTGGTGCGAGTTCTATTGGACATTGACCAGATCGCGGGTCAGGAACTGGCGTAATTCCAGTATAGGCGACAACAACAGCGTCGGATGATATGTCTTGCTGCAACCGCTGTCAGCCTCCGCCTTGCCGCTCAGTTCGGGACCCTCAACCACCTCTACAATAGAGCGTGCCGGATATCCCTTGGGCAGCAACTCCCGCAGCGAGGGCAGCGCCATGGGGGTCGCCGTCGGTCGAGCGAAACATGCTCTTGGTCGGGGGGTGTCAGGAGTCGCAAGGGCAGTCTAACGCGATTCCAGCCAGCTCGCGCCAAGAATACCCGACAGGCAGCTAGGGTCCTTAGTTGGCGACCGGGTGGGATTCAGGCACTCGGGAACGCAGGCCCCCGATCGAGCGAGCGACGTCAACTTCTGTTGACGATAGTCTTTGTCAATTGATCTTGACACCCAGAGCGACTATATTCCTGCCTGAGAGACTGAAAAATCCATGTCTGCGCCTGATCGATTCTCGCAACCTATTGATTGCGCAACCGACGATCACGCGGTTTCTCAACTTTAGTTTCTGATTCAGCATCTTACTCGTTGGTATCAGGATCGCTTGCGCCTTTGGCGAGCAAGCACGGTCGCTCTGAGCGGCTTAAGAACCGAAAATATCTGTTTTCCCTGGGATGTTTCTAGAACCGGCGTCTGGGGTCCGTCGCGCGTCATGATCAAGCACATCCACGAGCTGCGTGACCCTATCCATGCTTTCGTCCGGCTGACTACCGACGAACGCAGGATTCTAGATTCGCGTCCCTTTCAGCGGCTCCGGCATATCCACCAATTGGCTCTCACCTATTTGGTCTACCCGGGCGCGACGCATCGTCGATTCGAGCACTCTTTAGGAGTCATGGAGCTTGCCGGCCGGGTCTTCGATGTGATCTCCCACCCCGGGAATCTGACTGACAAGGTGCGTGATCTCGTGCCTGAACTCTCCTCTGACAAACGGGGGTATTGGCGCCAAGTGGTGCGAATGGCCGCGTTGTGTCACGATATCGGCCACCTTCCGTTTTCGCACGCGGCAGAAAAGGAGCTTCTACCACCCGGAAAGACGCACGAGGATCTGACTGCCCTGTTGGTCAATAGCCATGAAATGGCGCCTCTTTGGGAGGATATGAATATCCAACCGAAGCGGATCGCGAAGTTGGCTCTAGGGCCAAAAGAAATGCGTGATGAAACCTTCAGCGTCTTGGAAACGATTCTGTCGGAAATTATTGTGGGTGACGCCTTCGGCGTCGACCGCATGGATTATCTGTTGCGGGACTCCTTGCACACCGGCGTAGCGTACGGGCGGTTTGATCACTTCCGCTTGGTTGATACTCTGCGTATCTTGACTGCGCCACCATCTGGCGGCGAAGACGATGAGGAAAACGAGGCTCTCGCCTTAGGAGTGGAGGTTGGTGGGCTTCAGTCCGCTGAGGCGCTGCTGCTGGCGCGTTATTTCATGTATTCCCAAGTCTACTTTCATGCGATACGGCGGATTTACGATATCCATCTCCGAGATTTCCTAAGCGAATGGTTGGCGCCCGCGGGTTACCCTTTCGAGGTCGATGGACATCTGGGGTTGACGGATGTCGAAGTGTTGGCGGCCATGCGAGATGCCGAGCGGAAGGCGTCAGCGCCGGGCCACGCATCCGCACACAATATTTTGTGTCGCGGGCATTTTCGGCCGATCTATTTTCGCAATCCTGCCGATACGGCAATTAATCCGGAAGCTGGAGGCGAGTTATTGCGCGCTCTGCAGGGTCAATTCGAGCCGACCTGTTTCCGCCGCGACCGCTACCCGCAGAAAGCCGGAGCACCAAATTTTCCGGTACTGCTTCACAATGGCCAAGTTTCCTCTTCATTGGCCTTATCGGCGGTATTGCAGAATCTGCCTCTTGTATCCGTCGACACGATCTATGCGTCGCCGCATATTCGGGCAGTGTCAGAAAAATGGCTTAACAAACATCGGGGTGACTTACTACGCCCCTCCTCAGAGGAGGATTTAGAGTGAATCGTATGGCGAAGGCTGCCCTACTGACGCGACTACTGATCGCGCTGCGCAACCATGGAAGTTGGTGCGGCGAGACTCACGTCCAGAAATCTATTTATCTGTTGCAGGAGCTTTGCTCTGTACCGCTTAACTTCCGCTTCGTCCTCTATAAGCACGGTCCGTTTTCGTTCGATCTTCGTGACGAGCTGACATCCTTGCAAGCGGACGATCTCCTTACACTCCAGCCCCAGGCCATCCCCTACGGCCCGCGTCTGGCGCCGACCGTTGGGGCACAGGCGTTGGCGAATCGTTTTCCCAAGACGCTCGCGAGCTATGGTGCTGCCGTAGATTTCATCGCGGAACGTCTAGGTAGTTGCGGAGTCAATGCTTTAGAGCGACTGGCGACTGCTGTTTATGTGAGGCGCCAACACCCCGAGGCATCCTCGACAGAGTGCGCTAAAATCCTTGCTGGATTGAAGCCCCATATCTTATTGGAGAACGCATTGACTGCGGTGGACGAGGCCGATCAGCTTTTTCTTGAGACCCGGCTGCAGCCCATGCTGTCATAGGCGTCAAGCGGAGCGTGAAAATGAAATGGCGCCTTGTGGATAGGGCCGTGGGGTAGGCCGGGGAGACCATGACCATGACCGAAGAGACGCCGCCACGCGTGCATGTCAGGACGCTGGAGACCGACGACGTGCTTCGGTGTATCGGCCGTAACGTCGTAAACTTTCAGCGGGTCGAGTACCTGCTCAAGTACCTGAGCGCGAACGCGGCATTCAGCGGGCTGGCAAGCCAGTTGGTGGCACGCGTGGAAAGACAGGCCGATGCCGTGCACAACAAGACAATGGGTGGTCTGGCAGGCAAGTTGGTTGATAACCTTCTGAGGACTCCTGCCGAAGACGAGCCTCCCGACGTGATCGACGAGCCTTGGATAAGATTCAGGTTCTCCATCGAAACCGACGCTGAATCCGTCGATCGATATGACAAAGAGCTGCGGGCATTGGTCGATGCACGCAATGACCTGATCCACCACTTTTTGCCCCGATGGCATTCGGCCGTCGCAGGTGACACCGAGGCCGCACTCGCGTACCTGGATGCGCAGCGGGACGAGACTTGGCGCATGCTCGAACGTCTTCAGGGATGGGTGCGAGCGATGGAGATTGGGAATAAGCAGTTTGCCGATTTCTTTTCATCTTCCGAGGGTCACCGACAGTTCGAGTTGGCCTTTCTAAGAGGCAGTCGGCTGATCATCATGTTGGGAGATATCGCACGTCAGACGCCGAGAGCGGACGGTTGGACGCCGCTCTCGACAGCCGGCGATTTGATCAAGCGACATGCCCCATCGGAGCTCGACGACCTTCACAAGCGCTTCGGTCACGCGACCCTCAAAGGTGTACTGCTGGCGGCCGAGCTATTCGACGTGACCGAGGAGGTGACACGCGGAGGAGGACGGCGGATACTGTACCGTATCAATGAGCAGTATGAGTTGCATTTATCGGGGGATCAGTCCGCCCCAGTTTCCGTCTAAGAACCAAATCAAGAAATGCCTGGGAACGCTTTCCTGCGCCGCTCTCTGACTATTTCAGGCATGTACCTATTTTTTAATGTGCTGTCACCCAAGCCTAAGAGTTCGTAAACGGAACCACCGATACCAGGAATTACCTCCTGGCCGTCAGGGCTCTTGTCGGTGTCAGTAGCGAAATGGACGAACTCGAATTTCTTGGAGATTTCATCAGGGAATTCGGATGATAGCCTCATTTCCGCTCCCTTCAACATAACCGGAGAAGCGACAAATACTCGTTGAGGATTTGCAGCCGAGATGGCACGGGTAAGATTTGTCCTAACTACACAGGCCCCAGAAATAATCGATTTGACAATGATAAAAATACACTCATTGCGATCGAAGTCTTCCTCATATGTTTTCAACACTGGGGAGATTGATATGCCGTCCTTCTTGATGCGCTGGTTCCACATACAGATCATATGAATCTTGGATCCTAGTCCGCTCTTCTCCAACTCTTCAATAAGTCCGCGAGCTAGGAAGTCGGCATCTTCGACAGTGCAGATGACGCAGATATCCGTAATTTTCTGAGAGCCTAGCTCTCGAACGATGCCGCTCGCTAAATGCACACCAAGTGCGCGCATCTGTTCTCGGTAACCCGCAACATCGCCTTTAAGGCCCGGCAGACCTTCCACCAGCCGACGGGCCAAAGGGTCTTTCTCGGCGAAGGGCGTGAAAGTTCTCATGGTAGAAGCTGCTCAAATTCTTCAAATGTCTTTGGCGCATTCTTGATGATGAGTTCCTGAAATTCCGTGAATTCCTTACTGGTGCAGTCCCAACCGAAAACTCCGGAAGTGCCAAAAGCAGCCCAGTGAAAATATCCTCTCTTGACACCGTACGACAAACCTCGAATTTGGGACAGGACCAGTCTGAACGGCTGTGTCAATTGCTGCTCCCGGTCTTCAGTCGCCGGCAAACGTCTCAGTTGGCCCGGAATCAATCGACATGCGCGCGCCACAATCTCTTCGACACTTGCTCCGTCCGGATATTCTATGCATGCAATTAATAATAGTCCAAATACGCCGCTTAGCACGTCGAGAGTAGGTTCTTCAACTTTCGCAAGCTTCTTGAGGCATTCTTGTAAATCCGGGCTTTCAAGCACGAGTCGGTTCGGTGTCGATAGCCAAGGAAAGTAGTAAACAGACGAATGCGGTGCGATACTGGCCGGCACGCTGCCTAGTAGGGATTGATGTTGCGCCTTGATGGAAACAACCAAGCCTGTTGTTGGCGTGGGTTCCTTCAGGTAGGTTGCCAGCTTGTATTGAAACTCAAAGTCGGCCGCGATGGAGTGCGCGCCGGTGGTCCAGTTCACCGTTTCCTTATTCTTGAGTTGGTAATACTCTGTGTGGGTTGAGGTTGCCACGCGGGCGTCGTCTACGAACCCGTAGCACTGACCCCTTATGTGCGGCCACTCCGCACGGGGATTATCAACAACGCCGACAGCTGCTTCAGCAACCCTTACTGCTAAGAAGAAGTCTTCATAGCGAGTTCCTTTGGCGCCGTTGGTACCACCGCGATGCTTGTTCGCAGCGTAGGTCGCAGCCTTGTCACCAAGACATGCTTTGATAGCGGAAATCACGCCATCCTCGTCGGGCATTAGGCCGTCTTGTAAGAAAAATGGCAATGCTGGATATGGAGGTGACTCTGGCTCTGCTTTCTTGTCACGATAGGCATAGCTAATTGAAATAATCAGTTATTTACGTGGCGTCTCAAAGGAAAACCATTTTAAATCAATTCGTTAAGAAGTGGTAAACAACTATAGAAATTAGCGTCTGTGACATAAAGTCGACTACTCGATCGATCATCCGGGGCACGATTTCTTTCATAAACATAAGCTTACGTGAGAAGCGCTCTTGTTAGCAGTCTGGCTTTGTCGGAAGTACGTACAAGCCTGATTCTAGTTGCAGCAAGGATGTCGGGCAAGCAAGTTTGCGATGGACACAAACACTATTTGACTGGGACGGACATTCAGTGAAATCGGCGGTAAAATGGCCGGAGCGACGATCGGGGCCGCGCGGTCGGAGAGACGGTTGACTGGGGGGAGAGACGTAGTGGGTTCTGGGTGTGGCGGCAGGCGGCGGACTGCACAGTCTGAAGTCGTCCGCGGGCCGCGGGAACCCCAGACATTGCGTACATTTGCGCAGCAGCAGGCATAAAAAAACCCCAACCGAGACCGGTTGGGGTTCTGTGCTTGGTGGAGGCGGCGGGAATCGAACCCGCGTCCGCAAGCCCTCTGCCGTTGGATACTACATGCTTATCCTTTCTATTATTTTTAACCTTCCCGCGCCCGAAAGGCAGGACGCACGGTCGGCGATTCCGTTAGGTTTTAGCAGCTCAGGTCCGGACTCCCGTCGCCGCGATCCTATGTGTTGTTACCCCTGGAACCCAGCACCCACAGGCAAGTACTGGCCAGAGGCCCGCTGGGATTAAGCAGCGAGAGCGTAGTTGTCGTCGTTGGCAACTAGAATTTGCGGACGGTTTTACGAGGTACCCGCACCTCGGCATGCACCTCGAGTTTCGCGACCCACGTCGAAACCAAGTCGCCCCCTAAGTGTTACCTCCGACTATAGGGGCTCGGGGGCGCTTCGGCAAGTCCGTCGGCGTGACTTTTTCGCGCACCGGACTGTTTGGTAGGGGTTTCACCCAGGTCCCGCCTGGTCTATCCTCGTCGGCAACCGGCCTCAGCCGGACTTGAACAGCCGCTCCTTCTCGCGCTGCCAGTCCTTGTCCTTCTCGCTGGCGCGTTTGTCGTGCAGCTTCTTGCCTTTGGCGAGTCCGATCTCCAGCTTAGCCCGGCCGCGCTTCCAGTACATGGCGGTCGGCACCAGGGTGTAGCCGGCGCGCTCGGTCTGACCGATCAGGCGGTTGAGTTCGGAGCGCTTGAGCAGCAGTTTGCGGGTGCGGGTCGGGTCGGGGCTGATGTGGGTGGACGCGGTCGGCAGCGGCGAGATGTGGGAGCCGATCAAAAAGGCCTCGGCGTGGAGGATTTTGACGTAGGCCTCCTTGATTTGCAGGCGCCCCGCGCGCAGGCTCTTGACCTCCCAGCCTTCGAGGGCCAGACCGGCCTCGATGCGCTGCTCGATGTGATAGTCATGCCCCGCCTTCCGATTGAGTGCGATGGTGGAGCTGCCGTCGGTTTTTTTTTTGCCCTTGCTCATGCGCGCAGTTTACGGCAAGGTTTCGGTTGATTTCCACGTCTAATCCGGATAGATTGCCGGGCTCTATTTTTGGGAGATTCATGATGCGCCAGCCACTGATTGCCGGTAACTGGAAGATGAACGGGACCAAGGCCAGCGTCGAGCGGCTGTTGGCCGATGTCGTCGCTGGCGTGGGTGCCATTCAGCGTAGCGAAGTGGCGGTTTGTCCGCCCTATCCATTCCTGCAGATGGCCGCACAGGCGCTGGCCGGCAGCAGCGTTCGTCTGGGTGCGCAGAACCTCAGTACCGAGGCGAGCGGGGCCTTCACCGGCGAGGTCGCCGGCGCTATGCTGGCCGAGTTCGGCTGCAAATATGTCATCGTCGGCCACTCCGAGCGGCGGGCGATGTACGGCGAGGACGATGCGCTGATCGCCAAGAAACTGGCCGCGGCGCACGCGGCGGGCCTGACGGCGATCCTGTGTGTGGGCGAGACCTTGGAAGAGCGTGAGCGCGGCGACATGGAAAAGGTGGTTGGCGGCCAGATCGACGCGATCATCCAGATCAGCGGCATCGGCGCCTTCGACGTCCTCGAAGTGGCTTACGAGCCCGTGTGGGCGATCGGCACCGGGAAGACGGCAACGCCCACCCAGGCTCAGGAGGTCCACGCCTTCATCCGCAACCGGCTGGCCGGTCATAGCGCGCCGATCGCGGCCAAGACGCGCATTCTTTACGGCGGCAGCATGAAGGCCAGCAATGCCCTGGAGTTGCTGTCCCAGCCGGATATCGACGGTGGTCTGATCGGCGGCGCCGCGCTGGTCGCCGCGGATTTCCTGGCGATCGCCGCGGCGGGCGATACCGCGGCGCAGTAGCACGCGGCGCTCTGACCGGTCGTTTTGCGACGCCGGTCAGATCGTTGCCAACAGGATTATTTCCGAGCCCCGATGTTATGCAGACCATCCTGACCGTCGTTCAAGTGTTTCTGTCGCTCGGCCTGATCGGTCTGGTACTGATTCAGCACGGGCGCGGCGCCGATGCCGGCGCGGCCTTCGGGGCCGGGGCCTCGGCGACTGTCTTCGGCGCGCGCGGCTCGGGTTCGTTCCTGTCGCGTGCGACGGCGATTATTGCGGCTCTCTTCTTCCTAACCAGCATGGCATTGGCGTATTATGCGGCTAAGGGCGGGAAGCCGGCAGGGTTGATGGAGTCGGTCGATGGGACTGTGGTCTCTGCTGAGGCGCCTGTCCCGATTCCGGTCGAAAAGCCAACGCCCAAGCCGTCGGAGGTTCCGGTCGTCCCCGGCGTCGCTCCGGCATCGGATGGTTCCGATGTCCCGGCAATTCCGGGTAGCATTGCACCGGTAACAGCGGTGCCGGTCGCCGATGTTCCTCTGATCAAGGTGCCGGAGGCGGTCGCGCCGCCTGCACAGTCGCCCTTGCCGATCGAGGCACGGCCGTCGGGGGACGTGCCGATGGTGCCGGCGCCGAAAGTGGAAGCGACTCCGGACGCGGCGCCCGCGGTCCCGGTCGGTGACCCGGATGCGCCTCCGACAAAGTGATATGACAGACCTGAGGGGAACAGTTTTTAGCCGACGTGGTGAAATTGGTAGACACGCTATCTTGAGGGGGTAGTGGCGTAAGCCGTGCCAGTTCGAGTCTGGCCGTCGGCACCATCAACCTAACGGCATGTCACGCGAGTGGCCTGCCGTTTTTTTTCGGTTTTCTAATCAGTTGAATGGCAATTCGTATCCCGTGCAGTTACTGTTGACTTAGTGCGCAATCGCACATTAGACTCGCCAGACAGAACCGTGAACCCCGAAAACATAACAACCACGGTGCGGAGTGACAGTGCTCGATAACTATCTTCCCATCCTGATCTTCATCATCGTCGCCGCGCTCGTGGGTGCCGGGGCGATGCTGGCTGGCGTCGTGCTCGGTCCGCGTCGCCCATACGCCGAGAAGGACTCGCCCTACGAGTGCGGCTTCGCGGCTTTTGAAAGCGCGCGCATGAAATTCGACGTGCGCTACTACCTGGTCGCCATCCTCTTTATTCTGTTCGACCTGGAGATCGCGTTCCTTTTCCCCTGGGCGATCGTGCTGGGCGATCTTGGGGTCTACGGATTGTGGGAGATGGTCATCTTCCTGGCGATTCTGGTCGTTGGCTTCGTCTACGAGTGGAAAAGGGGGGCGCTGGAATGGGAATAGAGGGCGTTCTCGAAAAAGGCTTCGTCACCACGACGGCCGACCAACTGATCAACTGGGCGCGCACCGGCTCGATGTGGCCGATGACCTTCGGGCTGGCCTGCTGTGCGGTCGAGATGATGCACGCCGGCGCGTCGCGCTACGATCTGGACCGCTTCGGCATCGTCTTCCGGCCAAGTCCGCGCCAATCCGACGTGATGATCGTCGCCGGCACCCTGGTCAACAAGATGGCCCCGGCCTTGCGCAAGGTCTATGACCAAATGGCGGAGCCGCGGTGGGTGATTTCCATGGGTTCCTGTGCCAATGGCGGTGGGTATTATCATTACTCGTACGCGGTGGTGCGGGGTTGCGACCGCATCGTGCCGGTGGATGTCTACGTTCCCGGTTGTCCGCCGACCGCCGAGGCCCTGTTGTACGGCATCCTCCAACTCCAGAACAAGATACGCCGTACCAGTACCATCGCCCGCTGAGCCCGTCCGCTCGTACCGAGGACCCATGGCAACAGATACATCGATCCGTAACGGCAGATGCGGCGCCTTGGCGACGGCTCTGGCCGAGCACTTGGCCGACCATGCGTGCGAGACCCTGATCGCGCATGGCGAGGTGACTTTGGTCGTCCCGGTCGGACACTTGCTTCCGGTCTGCCGGATCCTGCATGATCACGCGGACTTCCGGTTCGAGCAGTTGATCGATGTCTGCGGGGTCGACTATGCGGCCTACGGTCAGGCCGAGTGGGAGACCGTGGAGGCGTCGAGCACGGGCTTCGGGCGCGGGGTCGATCGCGATCTCGATCTGGCGGTCGACGACCCGCAACGCTTCGCGGTGGTCTACCACCTGCTGTCCCTGGTGCATAACCGGCGGCTGCGGCTGCGGGTCTACGCGGGCGGCAGCGCGCCCGTGGTGGATTCCGTCCTGCCGGTGTGGGCGTCGGCGAACTGGTTCGAGCGCGAGGCGTTCGATCTCTTTGGTATCCTCTTTCGCGGCCATCCGGATCTGCGCCGGATTCTCACTGACTACGGCTTCATCGGACATCCCTTCCGCAAGGACTTTCCCATTTCCGGTCAGGTGGAGATGCGCTATGACCCGGTCCAGGGCCGCGTGGTCTACGAGCCGGTGCAGATCGAACCGCGTGTGCTGGTGCCCAAAGTGATTCGTGAGGATAGCCGTTACGCCGCGCACACGCCGGCGCCGGGGGTGGGCAATGCCTGAAATACGCAATTACACGCTGAACTTCGGTCCGCAGCACCCGGCGGCTCATGGTGTGCTGCGGCTGGTGCTCGAATTGGACGGTGAGGTGATCGAGCGCGCCGACCCCCACGTCGGCCTGCTGCACCGGGGAACTGAAAAGCTGGCCGAGACCAAACCCTATAACCAAAGCATCGGCTACATGGATCGTCTGGACTATGTGTCCATGATGTGTAATGAACATGGGTACGTGCGGGCCATCGAGAAACTGCTCGGTGTCGAGGTTCCGGAGCGCGCCCAGTACATCCGCACCATGTACGATGAGATCACCCGCATCCTGAACCATTTGATGTGGCTCGGTGCCCATGGTCTTGACATCGGCGCCATGTCCGTCTTTCTGTACTGCTTCCGCGAGCGTGAAGACCTGATGGACTGCTACGAGGCGGTCTCCGGGGCGCGCATGCATGCCACCTACTACCGCCCCGGCGGGGTCTATCGGGACCTGCCGGGGCTGATGCCGCAATACCAGGCGGGCGGCACCAAGTGGCACAGCGGCAAGCATCAGGCCCAGCGCAACGACGCGCGCCATGGTTCGCTGCTGGACTTCATCGAGGACTTCACCAACCGCTTCCCGGCCTGTGTGGACGAATACGAGACCCTGCTCACCGACAATCGTATCTGGAAGCAGCGCACGGTCGGGATCGGCGTGGTTGCTCCGGAGCGGGCGCTGCAACTGGGCTTCACCGGCCCGATGTTGCGCGGTTCCGGCGTGGAGTGGGATCTGCGCAAGAAGCAGCCCTATGCCGCCTATGCGCTGATGGATTTCGATATCCCGGTCGGGGTCAATGGCGACAGCTATGACCGCTACCTGGTCCGCGTCGAGGAGATGCGCCAATCCAACCGCATCGTCCGTCAATGCGTGGATTGGTTGCGCACCCACCCTGGGCCGGTCGCGGTGGATGATCATAAGATCATGCCGCCGAGCCGTGAGGCCATGAAAGAAGACATGGAAGCCCTGATCCACCACTTCAAATTGTTTACCGAGGGCTACTGCACCCCGCCCGGCGAGGTGTATGCCGCGGTGGAAGCGCCGAAGGGTGAATTTGGCTGCTACATCATCTCCGACGGTGCCAACAAGCCCTATCGTCTCAAGGTTCGGGCCCCCGGCTTCCCCCATTTGGCCGCGATGGACGAGATGGCCAGGGGCCATATGCTGGCGGACGTGGTGGCCCTGATCGGGTCGCTGGATATCGTGTTCGGGGAGATCGACCGCTGATGAGTTTCCGCAATGCCCCCTTAGGTGTGATTCACGATCGGGACAAGTCGACCCTGTTCACGGCCGAGATCCGTGCCGCGATCGACACCCATATCGCCAAATACCCGCCGGAGTGGAAACAATCCGCTGTGATGCCGGCCCTGACGCTCGTCCAGGAGGCGAATGACGGTTGGTTGACGCGCGAACTGATGGACGCTGTGGCCGTTTACCTGGATATGCCGGAGGTCGCCGTCTATGAGGTCGCGACCTTCTATAGCATGTATGATCAGACGCCGACCGCGAAGCACAAAGTCTGTGTCTGCAACAGCGTTTCCTGCATGCTCAACGGCTCCGAGGAATTGATTCATCACATCGAGCACAAGTATCAGGTCAAGCCGGGCCAAACCACCGCTGACGGCCGTTTCACGTTCAAGGAAGCGGAGTGCCTGGGAGCCTGCCGGGACGCACCGGCGGTGCTGATCGGCAAGACCCACCATGAGCGCCTGACGCCGGCTGCCTTGGACCTGTTGATCGAGGGGCTCGAGTAACCATCATGGCGGCACAACAGAATACAGTTTGCTTCCGTACGATGCATCTGCCTGCGGCTGACCGCTTTACCCTGGGGGCCTATCGCAGTCTGGGCGGCTATGTGCAATGGGAGCGCATCCTGCGTGAGAAGCTGGACCCGGCGACCCTGATCGAGGAACTCAAGCTGTCGAACCTGCGCGGTCGCGGCGGCGCCGGCTTCCCGACCGGGCTGAAATGGAGTTTCATGCCGCGCAGCGCGCCGGGTCAGAAATACATCGTCTGTAATTCCGACGAGGGCGAACCCGGCACCTGCAAAGACCGGGACATCCTGCGTTACAACCCCCACCAGTTGATCGAAGGAATGGCGATCGCCGGCTATTGCATCGGCGCAACGGTCGGCTACAACTATATCCGCGGTGAGTTCTACGAACCCATCGAGCGCTTCGAGGGCGCACTGCAGGAGGCCTATGCCGCCGGGTTGATCGGTCGCGATATCCTGGGCTCCGGGGTGGACTTCGATCTGTACACCCATCTTGGCGCGGGAGCTTACATCTGCGGCGAGGAGACGGCGCTGCTGGAATCGCTCGAAGGCAAGAAAGGGCAGCCGCGCTATAAGCCGCCATTCCCGGCCCAGGCCGGTCTCTACGGCTGTCCGACGACGATCAACAATACCGAATCACTGGCCTCGGTGCCGGTGATCCTGGAGAAGGGCGGCAAATGGTTCCTGGAGCAGGGACGGCCCAACAATGGCGGGCTCAAGCTCTTCTCCATCACCGGGCATGTGAACAACCCGTGCAATGTCGAGGTGCCGCTCGGCACACCGTTCCGGGACCTGCTGGCGATGGCCGGCGGGGTCAAGGACGGGAAAGGGCTCAAGGCGGTGATCCCGGGCGGCTCCTCGGTGCCGGTGGTGCCGGGTGAGATCATGATGCAGACCGATATGGACTACGACAGCGTCGCCAAGGCGGGTTCAATGCTGGGCTCGGGGGCGGTGATCGTGATCGCCGAGGGCACCTGCATGGTGAAGGTCCTGGCAAACCTGTCCAACTTTTACATGCACGAGTCCTGTGGTCAGTGTACCCCCTGTCGGGAGGGTACGGGCTGGCTGGCGCGGGTGGTAGGGCGCATTGCCGCCGGTCAGGGTCGCGCACCGGACTTGGACCTGCTCGAGAGTGTCGCCGGCCGTATCGGCGGGCGCACCATCTGTGCATTGGGAGACGCCGCGGCGATGCCGGTGCAGAGTTTCCTCAAGCATTATCGGGCCGAGTTCGCGCACCTGATCGAGCACGGAGTCAGTCAGGCGGCCTGATCGTTCCGCATCGCGGTAGCAATCCCGGTTCCTGGCCGGGTCCTGAGGCTGGCGGGCAGTGCGCCGGCGAGTGGTGAAGAAACGCGGGGTGGTCCGGCACGGTTGCGGAACACCCCATACCCTTCGGAGTTGTGCCGCATTGGGGCGCGGGTTCGCGTGACCCGGCGTGCGGCGCCGACTGAGAGACCGGAATGACGGATAAGCTTACCATCGAGATCGACGGTCGCGCCTGCGAGGCGGCGCCGGGCGAGATGATCATCGCGGTCGCGGACCGTGAGGGTATCGCGATCCCGCGTTTCTGCTATCACAAGAAGCTCTCCATCGCTGCCAACTGCCGGATGTGTCTGGTGGAAGCGGAGCAGGGCGGGCGTCCGTTCCCCAAGCCGGTGCCGGCCTGCGCCACTCCCGTTGGCCCCGGCATGAAGGTGCAGACCCGTTCCCCCAAGGCCATCGAGGCCCAACAGGGGACCATGGAGTTCCTGCTGATCAACCACCCGCTGGACTGTCCGATCTGCGATCAGGGCGGCGAGTGTGAGTTGCAGGACGTCGCCATGGGCTACGGGGACGACCTGTCGCGCTACAGCGAGGGTAAGCGCGTCGTCATGGACGAGGATTTCGGTCCCCTGATCGCCACCGAGATGACCCGGTGTATTCACTGCACCCGCTGCGTGCGCTTCGGGGCCGAGATTGCCGGGGTGCGTGAACTGGGAGCGACCGGGCGCGGTGAACACATGCGCATCGGGACCTATGTCGCCCACACCATTGCCCACGAGTTATCGGGCAATATTATCGACCTGTGTCCGGTGGGTGCGCTGACCTCCAAACCCTACCGCTTCACCGCGCGTGCCTGGGAACTGACCGAAGCGGACAGCATCGCCCCGCACGACGGGGTCGGGTCGAATGTGCAGCTCCATATTCGCCGCGGTCAGGTCATGCGCGTCCACCCGAGGGACAACGAGGCGGTCAACGAGACCTGGATTTCGGACCGCGACCGGTTCAGCTATGCGGGACTGCACGCGGCGGACCGGCTGACGCACCCGCTGGTACGGCGTGACGGCGCCTGGGTCGCGGTTGAATGGACCGAGGCGCTGACGCTGATAGCCGAGCGGCTCAAGGCCGCCGACGCCGCTCGAACCGGCTGGCTGATTGCGCCCAATGCGACCTTGGAAGAGATGTATCTGGCGCAGGCGCTCGCGCGCGCGCTGGGCTGTCCGAATATCGATCACCGTCTGCGTCAGCGTGACTTCCGCGGCGATCGCGCGGATCCGCTGCTGCCCTGGCTCGGGGTGCGAATCGAGGAACTGCAGTCGCGCGAGGGCGTCCTGCTGATCGGCAGCGATATCCGCCCGGAGCAGCCGATGCTTGCGCACCGCCTGCGCAAGGCGGTCCTGGCTGGCGGTCAGTTGGCCCTGGTCAACCCCTATCGACTCGACCTGACCCACCCCGCCACCCAATTGGTCGTCCATCCCGATGGGATGGTCGACGCCTTGATCGGCATCGCCGGCGCGCTGGACGCCAGGGTGACCGGGCCGCTACGCGATCGATTCGCCCGCGTCGCCCCGACACCGACGCAGCAGGCGGTTGCCGCGTCACTCAAGGCCGCCGGCGCCAACGGCAAGGGTCTTGTCCTGCTGGGTGCGCTGGCCGCCGCCCACCCGGACTTCACGGTGCTGAAGGCGCTGGCGTATGCCATTGGCGCGGCGAGCGGTTGCCAGGTGGGCTATCTGCCGACCGCGGCCAACAGCGTCGGCGCCGCGCTGGCCGGAGCCTTGCCGCAGGTGGGGCCGGGCGCCCGACCGGCCGGTCAGGTTGGTCTTCCGGTCGCTGAGATGCTGGCCGCGCCCTGTTCGACCCTGGTCCTCTGGGGGCTGGAGCCGGACCTGGATCTGGGCAATCCGGCCCAGGCCATGGCGGCGCTCGGCCAGGCGGACTGCGTGATCGCGGCCAGCGCCTTCCGCTCGCCCGCGCTGGAAGCGGTCGCGCAGGTGATGCTGCCCATCGGCGCCTTTACCGAGACCTCCGGCACCTATGTCAACGCCGACGGCGTCTGGCAGAGTTTCCAGGGCGCGGTCGCACCGCCGGGAGAGGCCCGGCCCGGTTGGAAGGTGCTGCGCGTCCTGGGGAACCTGCTGGCGCTTCCTGGTTTCGAGTACAGCGATACGGCGGCTGTCCGCGCCGAATTGGCGGCCTGCTGTGAGGGTGTCCAGCCCGACAATACTCCGGCGGGTGATCTCAGTGGGGTGTCGCCGGTCGGGGTCGGGGCGGGACTGATGCGCATCGGCAATGTACCGATCTATGCACTCGATGGCTTGGTCCGCCGGTCACCCGCGCTCCAGCGCACCCCCGCCATGGGCGCCTTCAGTGTCTCGCTGCACCCGGAGCAGGCGTCCGCCCTGGGCCTGACGAGCGAGGATCACGTGGAGGTTCGACAAGGCGAGGTCGGGGTACGCGCCCCGGTTGTGCTCGATGATCGGATTCCCCTGGGCTGCGCGCGAATCCCGGCCGGGGTCGCGGGCAGTGAGTCGCTGGGCGATCAGCTCGCCCCCGTCAGCATGACCAAGGCCTGAGGAGTCGGAGCCAATGATCGAGCTTTGGAATTCGCTGCCGCTGGTGATTCAGATCTTGCTGAAGATCATCGCCATCGTGCTCCCGCTGCTGGGCCTGGTGGCCTACTACACCCTGGCCGAGCGCAAGGTGATCGGCTATATGCAAGTGCGCATCGGGCCGAACCGGGTGGGGTGGCGCGGACTACTGCAGCCCATCGCGGACGCGCTGAAGCTGATGGTGAAGGAGATCGTGCTGCCGGCGAAGGCCGACAAGACGCTCTTTCTCATTGCCCCACTGCTTTCACTGACGCCCGCATTGGCGGCCTGGGCCGTGTTTCCATTCGATGCCGGCGTGGTCCTTGCCGACATCCATGCCGGTTTGCTCTATATTCTTGCCCTGACGTCCCTGGGGGTCTACGGGATCATCATCGCCGGCTGGGCCTCCAATTCGAAATATGCCCTGCTCGGTGCCATGCGCTCGGCGGCCCAGATCGTCGCTTATGAAATCGCCATGGGCTTCGCGCTGGTGGGCGTGCTGGTGGCCGCGGGGAGCCTCAATCTGGGCGAGATCGTCGCCGCGCAAAGCGGGAATGTCTTCACCTGGTTCTGGCTGCCGCTGCTGCCCCTGTTCGGCGTCTACGTGATCTCGGGGGTGGCCGAGACGAATCGTGCCCCGTTCGACGTGGCCGAGGGTGAGTCGGAGATCGTTGCCGGGTTCCATGTGGAATACTCGGGTATGGCCTTCGCGGTGTTCTTCCTGGCCGAGTATGCCAACATGATCCTGATCTCCGCGTTGACGGCGATCCTGTTCATGGGTGGCTGGCTCTCGCCTTTACCGCAGGCCTGGGTATCCGGTGTCTTCCTGCTGGATGACGGCTTCCACTGGCTGTTGCTCAAGACATTCTTCTTCATGTTCCTGTTCCTGTGGCTGCGCGCGACCTTTCCGCGCTACCGCTACGATCAGATCATGCGTTTGGGGTGGAAGGTCTTCATCCCGATTACGATCGTCTGGATTCTCGTGGTCGCCGTGGGCGTGGTCGCGAAGATGCCGCCTTGGTGGTCCGCTTGATGTCGCGGGGGAATGACCGATGCTGAAGACCGCGCGTACCTATGTGCAGAGCCTGCTCCTGTTTGAGCTGTTCAAAGGAATGCAGTTGACCGGGGCTTATCTTTTCAAGCGTAAGTTCACCGTTCAGTATCCGGAGGAGCGGGCGCCGATTTCACCGCGGTTCCGGGGGCTGCATGCACTGCGCCGCTACCCGAACGGTGAAGAGCGCTGCATCGCCTGTAAGCTGTGCGAGGCGACTTGCCCGGCCCTGGCGATCACGATCGAGGCCGAGCCGCGCGCCGATGGATCGCGACGCACCACGCGCTACGACATCGATCTGTTCAAGTGCATCTACTGCGGCTTCTGCGAAGAGTCCTGTCCCGTGGACTCGATCGTCGAGACCGGGATTTACGAGTATCACTTCGAGCAGCGCGGCGAGAACATTATGACCAAGGAGAAACTGCTCGCCGTCGGCGACCAGTACGAGGCGCAGATTGCCGCGGCACGGGCCGCGGATGCACCGTATCGGTAGCCGGGATAGCGGGTCGACCAGCGACAGTTAGGCGCACGAACCCGATCTTCCTTGTGACTGAACACTAGCTTTCGGATGTACCCATGGGCTTTGAGAAATTTCTTTTCTACTGCTTCGCGGCCCTCACCGTGGGGGCCGCGGCGATGGTCGTCACGCGGCGCAATCCGGTCCATGCCGTGCTGTGGATGGTGGTCGCCTTTGTCAGCAGCGCAGCGCTGTGGCTCCTGCTGGAGGCCGAGTTCCTGGGAATTGTCCTGGTGCTCGTGTACGTCGGTGCGGTGATGGTGCTGTTCCTGTTTGTCGTCATGATGCTAGACATTGATATCGCGACACTGCGGGCGGGTTTCATCAAATATCTGCCGGTCGGAGCCTTGGTGGCCACGGTCATGCTGGTGGAGATCGTGCTGATCGTGGGCCCCGGAAATTTTGGTCTGGATGCCTTCCCCGCACCTTCCGCCGCCGGGGTCGATGTCAACAACACGCGTGACTTGGGGATGATGCTCTACACCGTTTATGTCTATCCGTTCGAACTGGCGGCGGTGATCCTGCTGGTGGCGATCGTGGCGGCGATTCGGCTCACCCTACGTTACCGGACCGACACCAAGTTCATCGACCCCGTCCGCCAGGTAGAGGTGCGCAAGGGGCCGGACCGCATCCGGATCTTGAAGATGCCGGCCGTGGTCGAAGCCGAAACCCAGGAGTAGCCGCCATGATCGCACTCTCCGACTATCTCATTCTCAGCGCTGTCCTGTTCTGCCTCGCGGTTGCCGGGATATTTCTGAACCGCAAGAACGTGATCATCCTGCTCATGTGTATCGAGCTGATGTTGCTCGCGGTGAATACCAATTTCATCGCCTTCTCGCATTTTCTTCAGGACATGACCGGGCAGGTCTTCGTGTTCTTTATCCTGACCGTAGCCGCCGCCGAGGCGGCGATCGGGTTGGCGATTCTGGTGGTGCTGTTCCGCAACCGGCGGACCATCAATGTTCAGGATCTCGACCGTCTGAAGGGGTGACTGTGAGCACTCCGGCCGATCCTGTCACGTTTTTCCACCCGCACCAGGCCGTGTCGGCGTAGTGCGAAAACCCTAGCGAAAGAGCCAACGAAGAGATGGAAAAAGTCTACCTGACCATCGTGCTCGCGCCCTTGATCGGCGCCCTCGTCGCCGGCTTCTTCGGCGGGCGGATCGGCCGGCGCGGGGCCCATAGCGTGACGATCCTGGGCGTGGGCCTATCCACCGCCTTGTCATTCTATGTGCTTGCCCAGTTCATCTGGAACGACCTGCCCGTCTTCAATGATGCGGTCTACACTTGGATGGTCTCGGACGGCATCCGCTTCGAGGTCGGCTTTCTGGTCGATAAGCTCACCGCCCTGATGATGGCGACGGTGACCTTCGTGTCGCTGATGGTGCACATCTACACCATCGGGTACATGGCCGATGACGAACACAACTGGCCCCATGGCTCAAAGGCCGGCACGAACAGCTATCAGCGTTTTTTTTCCTATATCGCATTGTTCACCTTCGCGATGCTGATGTTGGTCATGTCCAACAACTTCATGCAGTTGTTCTTCGGCTGGGAAGCGGTTGGGCTGGTGTCTTACCTGCTGATCGGCTTCTGGTCGGTACGGGAGTCAGCGATTTTCGCCAACCTCAAGGCGTTCCTGGTCAATCGGGTGGGCGACTTCGGATTCATCCTCGGCATCGCCGCGATCGCCATGTACTTCCAGTCCATGGACTACGCGGAGGTCTTCGCGGCAGCCCCCGCTAAGGCCGATCTGCAGGTGAATCTGTTCGGCGGCGTGTCACTGATGTCGTTGATCTGTATCCTCTTGTTCGTCGGTGCCATGGGCAAGTCCGCGCAGGTGCCACTGCACGTCTGGCTCCCGGATTCGATGGAGGGTCCAACCCCGATCTCCGCCCTGATCCATGCGGCGACCATGGTCACCGCCGGTGTCTTCATGGTCGCGCGCATGTCGCCGCTTTACGAACTCTCGGAGACCGCGCTCTCATTCGTGATGATCGTGGGCGCGACCACCGCTTTTTTCATGGGGCTGATCGGTCTCGTGCAAAGTGATATCAAGCGCGTCGTGGCCTACTCGACACTCTCTCAGTTGGGCTACATGGTCACGGCCTTGGGTGCATCGGCCTATGCCGCCGGTATTTTTCATCTGATGACTCACGCCTTCTTCAAGGCGCTCCTGTTCCTCGCCGCCGGTTCGGTGATCATCGCCATGCATCACAATCAGGACATCCGGGAGATGGGCGGGCTGCGCAAGTACATGCCCATCACCTGGCTGACCGCGCTCATTGGCTCGCTGGCCCTGATCGGCTTTCCCGGGTTCTCGGGTTTCTTCTCGAAAGATGCGATCATCGAGGCCGTGAACGGGGCGACGATTTTCGGCTCAGGGTACGCGAGTGTCCTGTTGACCTTCGGGGTCCTGATCACGGCGCTCTATAGCTTCCGGATGTATTTTCTGGTGTTCCATGGCAAGGAGCGCATGGATGCCCACACCCGGCATCACCTCCATGAGACGCCCTGGGTGGTGACGTTGCCCCTGATTATGCTGGCCATCCCGTCAGTGATGATCGGTTGGTTCACGATCGAGCCGCTGTTGGTGAACGACTGGCTCACGTCAGGCGACTGGCATCCGATCGTGGTGCATCACGCGCACGACACCCTGCATCAGCTGGCCGATCACTGGCATGGCCAGTGGGCGTTCATCCAGCACGGCATGACCGGTCTTCCCTTCTACCTGGCGATGGGTGGTCTGTTCGGCGCCGCGTTCATCTGGTGGCTCATGTTCGCCAGGAATCCGCAACTGGACGAGCAGATTCAGGCGGCGGGCGGCCCCGTTACCCGCATCCTCTTGGACAAGTATGGGTTTGACGATTTCAATCAGCGGGTTTTCGGCGGCGGTGGTCAATCGCTCGGTAACGCCCTCTGGAATGGCGGCGACCGGATGTTCATCGACGGCGCCCTGGTCAATGGATCGGCTCATTCGGTCGGACGCCTGGCTGGGGTCGTGCGCCACCTGCAGACCGGGTACCTCTATCACTACGCCATCGCCATGATCGTCGGGCTCGTTGCCCTGTTGACGATCTTCGTCGGCCTCTGATCAGACTCAGGAGACTAAAAGACGATGGAATCGGTTTTCCCCCTGTTAACGCTGGTCATCTGGCTGCCAATTCTTGGCGGCACGGTCGTGCTCGCGAGCGGCGATCGTGATACCAACCTGTCGAAGTGGCTTGCTTTGGGCACTGCCGTGCTGACCTTTCTGGTCAGTCTGGGTCTGTGGATCGGATTCGACAGCACCACGGCGGACATGCAGTTCGTCGAACGCGGCGCCTGGATACCGACCTTCAATGTCTGGTACTTCCTGGGTGTCGACGGTATCTCGATGCCCCTGATCGTCCTGACGACCTTTATCACCATCTTCGTCGTGGTGGCGGGCTGGGACGTCATCGCCTATCGGCCGTCCCAGTACATGGCGGCTTTCATGATCATGGAAGGATTGATGGTCGGCGTCTTCTCCGCCCTGGATGCGATCCTGTTTTACGTCTTTTGGGAGGCGATGCTGATTCCGATGTTCATCATCATCGGGGTCTGGGGTGGACCGAATCGGGTCTACGCCACCATCAAGTTCTTCCTCTATACGTTCTTCGGCTCGGTCTTCATGTTGGTTGCGCTGATCTACATGTATTTCCAGGCCAACAGTTTCAGCATTCTCGATTTCCATGAATTGGAACTGGGGATGAGCGCCCAGGTCCTGATCTTCATCGCCTTCCTGCTCGCCTTCGCGGTCAAGGTGCCGATGTTCCCGGTGCATACCTGGCTGCCCGATGCGCATGTCGAGGCCCCGACCGGCGGTTCAGTGATCCTCGCCGCCATCATGCTGAAGATCGGTGGCTACGGCTTCCTGCGCTTCAGTCTGCCGATCACCCCGGATGCCAGTGCATCACTCGACTGGCTTATCATCGCCTTGTCGTTGATCGCGGTGGTGTACATCGGGTTCGTCGCCTTGGTGCAGCAAGACATGAAGAAGCTGATCGCCTATTCGTCGATCGCCCATATGGGTTTCGTCACCCTGGGGTTCTTCATCCTGTTCGCGCTTCTGCGGCATTCCGGGGAGAGTACCGGGGCCGTGATGGGCATCGAGGGCGGCATGGTCCAGATGATCTCTCACGGTTTTATTTCGGCCGCCTTGTTCCTGTGCGTCGGCGTGCTTTACGACCGGATGCATTCCCGTCAGATCGCCGATTACGGCGGTGTCATCAATACCATGCCCTGGTTCGGCGGCTTCATGGTCTTTTTCGCCATGTCGAATGCGGGCCTGCCGGGGACGTCGGGCTTTGTCGGTGAGTTCATGGTGATCCTCGCGGCCTTCCGTGCCGATTTCTGGTTCGCTTTCCTGGCCGCCACGACGCTGGTCCTGGCCGCCGCGTTCACCTTGTGGATGATCAAGCGAGTGGTCTACGGCGAGGTCAAGAACGAGAAGGTCGCCGCGCTTGCCGATCTGAATGGGCGCGAACGCTTTAATCTTGGCGCCCTGGCCGCGGTAGTGCTCTTGTTCGGCCTGTGGCCCGCGCCCCTCGTCGATGTCATGCATAAGAGCGTCGAGCACCTGGTCGCCCAGGTCAGCGTCTGCAAATTGCCCGCCGTGCAGGCCGCCGATTGCCTGTTGGCACAGCCGGCGCCGGTAGCGTTCCTGGCGCCTTAGCAAAGGCGGTTGCTGTCAATCGCCCAAGGTGCCCACAACCTGATCTCACCCGACATCGCCGCGCCGGTCAGGTCTTGGTCTGACCCGGCGCCAGTTCACGGAATATGCCCATGCCATTCGATGCTGCGAACCTGTTGCCCATCCTGCCGGAGATCGTGGTCGCGATCACCGCGAGCCTTGTGCTGATGGTGGACCTGTACCTCAAGGATGAGCACAAGGGTTTCAACCATAACCTGGCAATCATCGGTTTACTCGTCGCGATCGGGTTCACCGGTGCGGTCGGCGGTGGTGCGCAGGAGTTGTTCTTCGATGGGAATGTGGTGCGCGATGCGATGAGCGACCTGCTCAAGGGGGCGGTGCTGGTCATCTCGATCTTTGCCTTTGTCTACTCTCAGCCTTGGCTCAAGGATCGCGGCCTCCTTGGTGGTGAGTATTATGCGCTGGGGCTCTTTGCCGTTCTCGGTATGCTGGTGATGATCGACGCCAACAGCTTTTTGACGCTCTACCTCGGTCTGGAACTCCTTGCACTCTGTTTCTATTCGCTGGTGGCCTTTGATCGTGACTCGCCGACCGGGTCGGAGGCGGCGATGAAGTATTTTGTCCTCGGTGCCTTGGGTTCGGGGATGCTGCTCTACGGCGTATCCATGATCTACGGAGCGACCGGCTCAATCGAGTTTGGCGCCGTGGCGCAGGTGATCGCCGAGCAAGGGACGAAAGACAAGGTCCTGATCTTTGGTATCGCTTTCCTGGTGATCGGCATCGGTTTCAAATTCGGCGCGGTGCCCTTCCACATGTGGGTGCCGGACGTCTATGAGGGTGCACCGACCCCGGTCGCATTATTCTTGAGTTCCGCCCCCAAGATCGCGGCCTTCGCCCTCGCCGTGCGGCTCTTGGTCGATGCCATGGGTGGCCTGCAGGCGGACTGGCAAGGGATGTTGGCGATTCTGGCCGTGCTGTCCATGGGTCTGGGCAACCTGGTCGCCATTGCCCAGACCAACATCAAGCGGATGATGGCTTACTCGGCCATCTCCCATGTCGGCTTCATTTTCCTTGGGCTCCTGGCCGGCTCGTCGCAGGGTTATGCCGCGGCGATGTTCTACGCGATCGTCTACGCTCTGACGACAGCGGGCGCGTTCGGCATCATGGTCATCCTGAGCCGGAAAGGCTTCGACGTTGAACTTCTGGAGGACCTGCGCGGGCTCAATGACCGCGACTCCTGGTATGCGGCCATGATGGCGATCATGATGTTCTCGGCGGCCGGGGTCCCGCCGACGGTCGGCTTCATGGCCAAGCTGCTGGTGTTGGAGGCGGTGGTGCGGGTCGATATGGTGTGGCTGGCCCTGGTTGCCGTGTTCTTTTCCATCATCGGCGCCTTCTACTATCTGCGGGTGGTGAAGCTCATCTATTTCGACCGGCCCGCGACCGACGCGCCCATCCTCACCTCCGGCGGCGTACGCGCGGTGATGTCGGTCAACGGGCTCACCATCCTGTTCCTGGGTCTGTTTCCGGCGGCCTTGCTGAGTTTGTGTCAAGGTGCCTTCGCTTAGGGCGACTATTTCCGGAATCCACCACTGTCCGGCTGTTCAGATACCTTGGCACAGGCTACCATGTGGCATGGTTTCTACAGAGTGGGAGCTCCCCAGTATGTTTCGCGGTAGCATCGTAGCCCTGATTACGCCCATGGACGCGGATGGTGGGATCGATGACGCGAGCCTGAAGCGTCTGGTCGATTTTCATGTGGACGCGGGAACCACGGCCATCGTCTCGGTCGGCACCACCGGCGAGTCGGCGACGCTGGACGAGGACGAGCACTGTCGCCTGATTGCCCGTACCCTCCAACTGGCCGATGGGCGCATCCCGGTGATCGCCGGTACCGGGGCAAACTCGACCCGTGAGGCGATCACGCTGACCCGCTGCGCCAAAGAGGCGGGCGCCGACGCGGCCTTGCTGGTCACTCCCTACTACAACAAACCCACCCAGGAAGGGCTTTATCTGCACTATCGGGCGGTCGCCGAAGCCGTGGATATCCCCCAGATCCTGTACAACGTGCCGGGGCGCACCGCCTGCGATCTGCTGCCTGAGACCGTGGCGCGATTGGCCAAAGTCGACAACATCATCGGTATCAAGGATGCGACCGGCGACCTCAAGCGCGTCGCCGCCCTGCGCGAAGGCTGCGGCGAAGGGTTCGCGCTCTACAGCGGCGACGACGCCTCGGCCTGCGACTTCATGTTGCTTGGCGGCGACGGGGACATCTCGGTGACCGCGAATGTCGCCCCGCGACTGATGCAAGAGATGTGTCAGGCGGCCCTGGCGGACCAACGCGTGCTCGCTCGTGCCTGCGACCGGCGACTGTCCGCGCTGCATCGGGACCTGTTCGTGCAGTCCAATCCGATTCCGGTAAAATGGGCGGCCTGCGAGCTGGGTCTGTGCGGCGTCGGTATTCGGCTGCCGTTGACCTGGCTCTCCGATCAATTCAATGCGCGTGTGCGGGCCGCACTGGAGCAGGCGGGCTGCCTGTGACGGTTGGTCCAGCGCCCCGATGCGGGCCACGGCGCGTCCCTTTTGAGAGGTCCCGGACCTTGAGACCTTCCCGTGTACTGGGCGGTGCTGCCGTCCTGTTGCCGTCGGCATTGCTGGTTGTCTGTGGATTGACCGCATGCGGCTCGGCATCCATTCAGGAAATGTTGCCCGACCAGAGCCTGGCCTACAAAAAAAGCCGGCAGGCCGAGGAAAACCTTGAGTTGCCCCCGGATCTGAGAAGCGGGAAGTTCGATGACGCGATGGACGTGCCGCCCATCGACGGCGGTGCCACCTACTCGGAGTACGCGGGTGGGCGGGCGCAACGGCAGCGCGATGCCGCGGCGGGCGCCGTGCTGCCCGCCGTCGAGAACGTCCAGTTGCGCCGTAGCGGCGATTCCCGTTGGCTTGAGGTGCAGGCGACCCCGACGCAGGTCTGGCCACGGGTGATCGCATTCTGGCGCGAGCAGGGCATCCTGCTGGTCGATCAGAACCCCACGGTCGGGGTGATGAGAACGGATTGGATCGAGAACCGCGCCGAAGTGCCTCAGGGCTTTCTGACCCGGATGATCCGCAAGGTGGCCGACGGACTCTACGCCACCTCGAGCCGGGATCAATATAGCGTGCGGATCGACAACGGGCCGACAGCGGGTGTCACGGAGGTTTATCTCACTCACCGCGGGATGGAGGAGAAGCTCGAAACCGGCACCCTGGGCGACAGTAAGCGGACGGTCTGGCAGCCTGGTAAGAGCGACCCGGAGCGGGAAGCCGAGATGCTGCGCCGTCTGATGTTGTTCCTGGGTGCCCCGGAAAAGCAGGCTGCTGCTGCCGTTGCGTCGCCGGCCACCCCGCGGGGGGGCTCCGCGGTGCGCCTGGTCAGCGAAGGTGCCGGGCCTGCGTTGCTGATTGCAGAAGAATTTCGCCGTGGTTGGCGGATGACCGGCTCGGCGCTCGACCGCGCCGGCTTCGCGGTCGAGGATCGTGACTTGAGTCGCGGTATCTATTTCGTCCGGTATCAAGATGCCGATGGCGCGGGGGCCGGGAAGCGGAGCCTCGTCGACCGGCTGGCCTTCTGGCGCAGGGACGGGATCGACCGGGTGAAGCAGTATCAAATCAAGGTCGAGGGTAATGACACCGAAACGCGCGTCAGCGTACTCGATGCGAAAGGCAACCGGGATAGTTCCACTGGTGCGCAACGTATCCTCACGCTATTGCAGGAGCAGATGAAGGGCTAGACGCCCAGAGGTGATTGCATGCGTTCGGCACCCAGTCGCGCACCCCTGCTGCCAGGTCTCGCCTTGGCTGCCTCTGCGGTCTGGGGTGCCGACCCGGTCCTTGAGTCGCCGACTCAGGCGCGAGGGAGTGCGGCCGTCTGGTACGAACAGGCGCTGACCGAGGTGAGTGCGGGGCAGACGTCTGCCGCCTACCTCACCCTCAACAGCGCCTTGCGGCAAGACCCCTTTTCCCTCGCTGGTCACCTGCTGCTCGCTCGCGTCTACCTTCAACTCGGCCAAGGCGAAAAGGCCGAGAAGGAACTCCTGATCGCGGATGGGCTCGGGGCTCATCAGTCATTGACGTTGATCCCGCTCGCCCGTTCCTATCTGCTGCAGGGCAGTGCCGACAAGCTGCTCCGCGAGTTGTTTCCGCTGGGGACCCTGGCCGACGAGGACGCCGAGTTATTGGCCTTGCGCGGCGAGGCCCACGTGCAACTCGGTCAGTTGTATGAGGCCCAACGGGCGTTCGACCAAGCCGGCGAACGCGATCCCGCGAATGTCGGCGCCATGTTGGGTCGGATCCATGTCCTGATGTTGCAAGGCGATCTCAACGAGGCGTCAGGCGACGCGCGTCGTGCCGTCGCGCTGGCTCCGGACAATCCGCGAGCCTGGTTGCTGCGGGGGATGCTGCTGCGCGGCCGCAGCGATGTGTCGGGCGCACTGCGGGATTTCGAGCGGGCGGTCGCAGTCCTGCCGGCTTATTTGCCGGCGCAGATTGCCCGGATCAGTGCCTTGCTCGAACTGGAGCGATTTGATGAGGCACTGGCTGCCGCGGAAGAATCACTGACGCTTTATCCCCGAGATCCGCGCTCCTTCTATTTGAAGGCGGTTGTCCATGCGCGTCGGCAAGAATTCGATTTGGCCCAGATCGCCCTGCGTCAGACCGAGTCGCTGATCTCCCAGTTGCCGCGTGAACTGATCGACGCGCATCCGCCGACCCTCTTGCTGGCGGGTATGGTGAGCTACAGCCTGAAGCAGTGGAGCCAGGCAACCAGTTACCTCGCGCCATTTCTCGATCAATTCCCCGATACGGTCGGTCCGCGGATCCTCTTGGCCCGCATCGCGCTCGACCGGCAGCAGAATGAGCGGGCCATCAGGCTGCTCGAACCGGCACTGAGTCTGGCGCCAGGTGATCAGCAGGTGTTATCACTGTTGGGTGAAGCCTTCATGCGTGACGGCCAGCACGTCAAGGCCGCGCTTTTTCTGCAGCAGGCGCTGGAGGCGGGGGACGATAATCTGGTGCTGCGCACTCAACGTGCGGTCAATCAATTCGGGCTCGGCCGCAAGGCGCAGGCGATCGAGGAACTGGGCGCGGTCGCCGGGGCCGATCCTCAGTATGCGGAGGCGGGCGCGACCTTGGTCGTCGCCAACCTGAAGGAACGGCGTTTCGAGGAGGCCGTCAAGGTTGCCGCCGCACTGCTGGAAGGCTATCCGCAGAACATCACCTATCTGAACCTCTATGGTGTCGCCCAGTTGGCGGCCGGCAACCGGGCGGCCGCCCGCTGGGCCTTTGATCTCGCCGTGGTCCTGGACTGGCGTTTTGTTCCGGCGCAACTCAATCTTGCGGAGTTGGACCTGCGCGAGAACCGGCCGCTTGCGGCGCGCGACCGTTTGCAGTGGGTGCTGGCTCGCAACCCGGATCAGCTCTCCGCGCTGTTGCTGTTGGCGCGGACGGTCGAACAACTGGGGCTGCGCGAGCAGGCGCGGCAATTGGCGGAGCGGGCGGTCATCGCGGACCCGACCGCGGTTCCGGTGGCCGTCTACCTGACCGATTTGTTGTTGAAGATGCGGCAGCCCGAAGCGGCGCTGACAGTGGTCCAATCGGCTGAAGTGCGCGCGGCGGACCCGGAAGATCTCGATCTGTTGGTCGCGTTGAGCCGGGCTTATCTCGCCAATGGCCACCGTGCAACCGCACAGGTGGTGCTGCAACGGGGTTCCAGTCTGGCTGGTTACAATGCGGCCGGTTTGCTGGAACTGGCGCTCCTGCAACGGCAGGCGGGTGACCGCAATGGTGCGATCTGGTCCCTCGAAAAAGCGGTCGAGGGACAGCCGCGGTACCTTCCGACCCGAATCAAGTTAGGCGAAATGTACGCCGAGGTCGGTAAGCTTACCCAGGCTGAGACCCTGGCCACCACCTTGCGCACGGACTTTCCGCAGGAGCCTTACGGGGACCATCTGCTGGGAACCATTGCACGCGCGCGCGGCGACGATGCGCGAGCGCTCGAACACTTCAAGCGGGCACTGAAACTGCGCGAGTCGCCCATTCTGGCGGTCCGGACCTACGAGACCCTGCGGGTCGCTCAGGGCGTCGGGCCGGCGACCGACTTTCTCCGGCGGTGGGTAGAAAAACATCCGGACGATGGGGTCGCCAGACAAGCCTTGGCCGAGGGTCTGTTCCGCGAGGGGCGAGTTGCCGAGGCCAAGGCCATCTATCAACGTGCGCTCTTGCGCACGCCCGATAACGCCGTTTTGTTGAATAACTTGGCCTTGATCTATGCTCAGGAAGGTGATGCGCAGGGGATCGAACTTGCGCGCAAGGCCCAGGCACTGTCGCCAGTCCCTGAGATCACCGACACGCTGGGTTGGGTGCTGGTACGCGCCGGCCAGTTCGCCGAAGGCTTGAACTATCTGCGCGACGCCCAGTCCCGCGCTGCTGCCGAGCCTGGGATCAGCTACCACATCGCCTACGCCCTGGTGCGCCTGGGACGTGACGAAGACGCGTTACGCGAGCTCACGCAGTTGTTGCGCAAGGACGGCGACTTCCCGGAGCAGGAAGCGGCGGACAAGCTGCGCCGGGAGGTCCAGGGGCGCCTTGGACAGGGGTCCGGCGCGCGGGACGCTGGACGCGATCCGGTGGTCGAGTGAATCGATCGGCTCAAGACTGCCATCGTCGCCGCGGGACCCTGCCAGTGTGGGCTTTCTCCTTGCCGTACCCCAGCCTTGGTTTCACCTCGTGCGCTCCTGGGGTATTGTGTTGCGTATTGTCCGACCGCGACTGATCTGATCGCCTGCTATGTTCGACCACCTGCTGATCATCTGTGCTGGAAACCTCTGCCGCAGCCCGTTGGCCGAGGTGATGATGCGTGATCGCTTGGCGCGGTCAGGCAAGGCGGTCAAGGTGCGTTCCGCCGGCCTGGTCGCCGCCTTGGATGAGCCAGCGGATGAGACGATACGACTCGTGGCGGCCGGGCACGGTCTGGACCTGAGCGCGCATCGCTCTCGACCGATCGACCCCGATCTGATGCGGTGGGCCGATCTGGTATTGGTCATGGAGCGCGTCCATCGCCGCCACTTGCTGGAGTTGGCCCCGGCGAGCGCGGGCAAGGTCTATCTGCTGGGCCATTGGGGCGGCATCGAGATTCCCGATCCCTACCGGCAGGGCCGGGAGGCCTGCGAGGCGGTCTATCACCAGATCGCGACCGCGGTCGAACTGTGGCTGCTGCGCTTGTAGCGTGTGACCCCGCAGGCGCTAGGGTTCGGAGCCATGGTCGACATCACCAACCCCCAAGACGCCGTCTTTCGCGAAACCCTTTGCCATCGCCCGCAAGTGCAAACCTGCCTGAACCGCCGGAAGCACCGCTCGTTGGCGGCACGGCGGGCCAGAGCCCGTTGCATTGAGCTCGCCAGCGGGCTTTATAATGTCAACTCGCGCGGGACCGCCGCGAGCCGATCTACCGTGACCAGCAAGATCGCGCGGATTGGCTTGCGCTGCCGAGTGGAGCGAGTTGGTGGTCCAGATCGCGTGCTATTCCATGCGCCCATGGACGAGAGCGGGAGGCTCACGGAAGTCGGGCTGACCGCGCCCCTCGACGATCAGGCGATGCTCCGCCTGCCGGCTGACGGGAATGTCGACGGGGACCTCCTGCGGCACGCCTTGTACGTAGATTCGCGTACAGCGCTGTAGGCGAATTAACGGACTTTTTGGCCCTTATTCGTGGGTTAACTTTGGCTGCGAGCGATTGGAGAAATTGAGGCTGAGGGGTGTTGGGTTGCAAGACCTGACCTCGGCGCCCTTGTTATTTGCGGCGTCATCTCAATACCAGCATCTCATACTATTATGCCAACAACAATCGTTGCGTTCGAGGAAGCTACTTAAAACGATGGGTTACTGATGATGGCACCATTTGGACTTAGCGCGTTTCGATTTCCAAGAATACCAAATCCAGAGAGGTAGTCATGAAACTTGGCACGCTTGCGACGACCTTGCTACGCAATTCCGCTCCCACGCTATTGGCCGCGCTAGCGCTTCCCCCACCCTTCAATGTCATTGCCAGTGGCGTGGCATCCGCAGCGCTCAACGCCTACCTGCCAGGCGACAATCACTCTGGACCGGACACAGCCGGAAAGTCTACGCCTGACCCGGCACAGATCGAGAAGGTCATCGAGAAGAACGCCGAAGATCCTGACTTCGCCCTCGCCCTGCGCCAGGCCGAGGTGGCGCTGCAGCGCTATGAGATCGAGTCCGGCCTGCGTTTCCAGGAAATCGAGCTTGAGGATCGCAAGCGCGCTAGCGAAATGCAGGTCCAAACCGGAATAGCAAAGGAGACTTTCCATGAGGGTATGCGAATAGTCCGGATCGCCATGGCTGGTCTTCTGGCGTTGACGATCGGACTGCTCTTTGTCACTTTCGTGCCTGATACGGTGTTGGCCAAAGCCAATTCTGAATTGCTCATCGCAGTCTTCGGATTAATCGGCACAGCAGTAGGCTTTATCAATGGGGTCGCCAGCAACGTCGTGTCCTTCTACTGGGGCAGCAGCCAGGGCTCGAAAGACAAGACCGATGCTCTCAATTCGAACTTTCGGGAGCTTGGTGGACAATTGGCGAAGGTGACTGCCGAGGCCGAAGTGCGTCGGCAGCAACAGGTTATAGCACCGCTGGAGGCGCAGCAGCAAGGTCAGCCGGAGCCTCGGTCTAAGGGGCCGTTACCGGCGAGTGTCGACAGGGCCGCCGCCAAAGCGGCGGGGTTCTCGATCGCGGACATTCTGCCTGCGCTGACCGCGCCGCACAAGAAGTTCCCGGACAGTGTCTCTTGGGCACTGATCGACGATGGCATCTCCATCGAAGGTGCTCCCGCCGAAAAAACCCATGGCGAGCCGAAGACGATCAAGAGCATTTGGGATCGTTACGGCAAGCACTGTCAGGACTGGGCGCGCAGTTACGGTGTTCCCGTTGAGCTTATCGTCGCGACCATTGCCACCGAATCAGGCGGTGATCGCAATGCCCGACGATCTGAGAAAAAGCTGAATGACGAAAGCGTCGGTCTGATGCAAACCCTCGTCAGTACCGCGCGCTGGACACTCGGCCGTGACTCGATTAAGTGGGACGATCTAGTAGACCCAAACCTGTCGATCGAGGCCGGTACGGCTTACATTGCAAGCCAACGTAACGAGACCTCATTCGACCCGCCGCTCGTCGCTGCCGCCTACAATGCGGGGTCGATTCGCAAGGAAGCGGCGAATGCCAACAAATGGCGGCTGGTCTGCTATCCCGCAAACACCGGTCGGCACGTCTCGACGTTTACTGAATGGTTCGGCGATGCCATGCGCCTTAGCGCCGAGCAGAATTGGTCCGATAGCGGCAATGTCCCGAGCTTCGCCGCAGCGCTCGGCCCCGGTGCTGCCGATGCTGCCGATGCTGCCGATGCTGCCGATGCTGCCGGTTCGCCTGAAAGACGCGATGCCCGAGAAGCGCTGTCCAGCCCGCTACTGCAGGCTTGGTCTGGAAGCATACCCCTGAGTGAACTGCGCAACCGCGCGGCGCTCACCAAGGAAATTCAGCAGGCCCTGGTGTTTCAAGGCTATCTCGACCCGCCCGCCGACGGGCAGTTCGGGAGTGTCTCCGACTGGGCCCTAAGACGACATTGCTCGGTCTGCAATATCCCAATCGACACGGAGTTTACCGAAACCGTTGCGAACAGCCTTATGGCGCCCTTGGAAGAGCTGCCGGATTGGATTGCATCCGGAGACTGGTTCGACAAGGTCATTCAGTACCTGCAGGAAAATTCGTATTGGTATTGCCGCGTTCCGGAGACCAAGAGTATTCTTTATCTTGAGGGGGTCGATAGTGACGGCACGCTGAATCCCGACAAGCCAGACATGTTCAACGATCTTCGCTGCGTCTTCTGGCTGGATAAGGACGGCAAGGGGCAGCTTAAGACCTGGGAAGCGACGACAGAGCCTGGACGCAATCACACAATGAACCCGATAAATCCAAAGGGTGCCGCACGGATCAAGTTTGGCCAATACAAAGCTTGGCGCGTGGGCCTCCACCGCAACGACCATGAGGCGCTGCGGCAGGTGAATCCGCTGCCTGTCCATCGCGATCTGAACAAGGACTTCAAACGGACCGGCGACAAGGTCGATGCTGGTCAGCACTATATCAATCAGCACTGGGGGTACGATCGCGACAAGAGTAGCATCGGTGGCGCAAGCGCGGGCTGCTTGGTCGGACGCACGAAGGACGGGCACCGTGAATTCATGGCGCTGATCAAGACCGACCCACGCTATGTCGCCCGCAACACATATACGTTCATGACGACTATTCTTCCGGCCGACGAGGTACTGCGTTGAGGTATCGACCGGAAGAATAAGGGACCGGAGCGGCTTGGCAATGGCGCGTTCTCCAGCGGGGAAGGCAGCGGGGTCAGGTCTTGCGCTCCAACATCCCCAAGCGAAGCTTCCGGCCATGACAAGACCCCTGCGCATCGAGCTCGCCAGCGGGCTTTGTCACGTCACCTCGCGTGGGGACCCGCCGGGAGGCGATCGACCGTGATGAGCAACGGCGGCAAAGCCGTCGCCACGGCCGTCGCGGATCTCGGAACCGACGAGGCCGTGGCGCTGATTCTGCGGCTCAAGCCCACGCGCGCCCGCCGACTGCTCGGCTTGCTCGGCGATGCCGAGGCACTGGCGGTGCTGCGCAGGCTGGACAACGCGGTGGCGGAAGGCCTGCTCGACGCGGCCGAAGAAGCACGCGTCGCCCGCATCCTGGCCAAGCTCCCGTCCAGCGAGGCCGCTGAATTTCTCGCCGAGGCCCCGTGCTCCCTTGCTGTGGGAGCGCGGTGCAACTCGGGTCGCCGAAAGCGTTGATGGTGGACTTGGTAAGCCCGCCGGACCGGGACAGCGTCCGGCGCCTGATGGTCGAGGCCTTTGCCGGCCAACTTGCCGAGTTCGAGTTCGACGCGGCTGGACGGTCCGCAAGGAAATCGGACGGGTCCTCGCCATCCGCCCGCGGACCATGGATACCTACCGCAACCGGCTGATGCACAAGCTGGGGCACCATTCGGTGGTCGATGTGGTTCGGTGGGCGGTGGAGCGGGGGATGGGGGGCTAGGGTCGGTGCGGATGTCGGCGGCGTGCCGTTCCCTCGACTTTGTGCAACGAATGCACAATACTCGTCCCATGCCAACGATCCATCGCCTGCCCAGCATGACCATCCGCGTGAACGTGCCCGATCACCGGCCCGCGCACGTGCATGTGGTCCTGACGGACCGGCGCGACGCCTTGGTTTACCTGGACACCCTGGAGACGGTCAGCCGCACGGTGCGCACCGCCGAGATCGCGGAGGCCCTCGCGTGGATCGCCGCAAACCGTGACCGCGCCCGTCAGATCTTCGAGGACTGCAACCCATGATCCACGACCCGCAGCATACCCTAACCGCCCTGGAGGTCTCGCCGCCGTTCGACCTGCGCCTGACCTTTGCCGACGGGTCCACGTTATCCGTCGATCTGGCCCCAACCATCCGCACGCATCGCGCGCTGGCCGTGCTCGCCGATCCCGCGCTCTTCGCCACAGCACGCCTGGACTCGCTGGGCGGATACGTGGTCTGGATCGAAGATGACCTGGAGATGGCCGCCGACAACCTCCGCAACCTCGCCATCGAGCAGGCCGGTGGGATTGGCCACGAGCGCCTGGCGAACTGGATGGCCGAGCATGGACTCACCCAGGAGCGCGCGGCGGATGCCATCGGTATCTCGCGGCGAATGCTGAACTACTACCTGGCGGGCTCCAGGCCAATCCCCAAGACGGTGTGGCTTGCCTGCCTGGGGTGGGCGGTTGAGCATAAGACAAGGAGGGCGGCGGCCTAGCTTGCCCTGCCCCCGCAGCCGCTAGGGTTCGGGGCCGTGGATGACATCGCGAACCCCCCACGACGCCTTCCTTCGCGAGGGCTTTGGCCAGCGGTCCTGGCGGGCCCGGTGCTTGCGTGACCAGACGCGCGCGGACTGATCCGCGTTGGGCAGACCCGGGTCACCTTGGAAAGCGTCATCGGCATCTACGAACAGGGCGCGTCTGCCGAGGAGATCGCCCTGAGGTTCGGAACGCGACCCTGAGGTATTACCTCGGTCATCGCCAGTAAGTGCACCTACCCGAACCGCCGAAAATATAGCTCGTGGGCGGCACGGCACAAGGCCGAGTCGCGATCACCCAGGACCCAGATTCGTGAGCGCTTCCGACGCCAGCGGACCCCCGGCGAGAGTCCGATTGTTGGCTGAGGGGGACGCGACGGAAACAGCCTGCGCGGGGTCCTACGGCGCGCCTTGTCCGTATATTCGCGTACAGATTTGAAGGCGAAGATGCGGACTTTCTGACCCGTGTGCGTGGGCTACCCCCCTGTCTTTGAGCGGCTTAGGAGGACGCGGACGTTTGGCCTTATGACACCACCCACCCCTGCATTCCGCGGCAACAAGTCCGCCCTACCGAGCAAGCCCTGCGCGGCCTGCGGTCGGCCGATGACCTGGCGCCGCCGCTGGACCCGCACCTGGGATGAGGTGAAGTTCTGCTCCGCCGCTTGTCGGCGCGCCAAGGATGCCCGTGGCTGAACTGCGCCATCTGGTGCTCGTGCTGGGCGACCAGCTCGACCTCAATGCCGCCGCGTTCGACGGTTTCGACGCCGCCCAAGACGCGGTATGGATGGCCGAGGTGGCCGAGGAATCGACCCATGTCTGGTCGAGCAAGCCCCGTACGGTGCTGTTTCTGGCCGCGATGCGCCACTTCGCGCAAGCGTTGCGCGCCGGCGGTCGGCCCCTGCACTACACCCGACTGGACGACCCCGCCAACCACAGCAGCCTGTCGGCGCAGTTGCACGCCGACCTCGAACGCCTGCGCCCCACGGGCCTCGTGATAACGGTGCCCGGTGACTGGCGGGTGCTCCAAGCCATCAAAGATGTGGCGCAGACCCAGGGCCTGCCGCTGGACATTCGCGAGGACCGCCACTTCTACTGCAGCGTGCGTGAGTTCGCGGCGCACGCGCGGGGCCGCAAGGCGCTGCGCATGGAATATTTTTACCGCGAGCTGCGCAAGCGCCACGATGTCCTGATGCAAGGCGCCGCCCCGGAAGGCGGCCAGTGGAACTTCGACGCGGACAATCGCGGTGCCTTCGGCGCCGCCGGCCCCGGCCCCGTGCCGCCGCGCGCGGTGTTCGCGCCCGACGCGCTCACGCGCGACGTGATCGCGCTGGTCGAGCAGCGCTTCGCTACCCACCCCGGCCGACTGGACAGCTTCGCCTGGCCGGTGACGCGCGCGCAGGCGCTCATCGCCTTGCAGCGCTTCATCACCGAGCGCCTGCCGCTGTTCGGCCGCTACCAGGACGCGATGTGGCCAGGCGAGCCCTGGCTGCCCAACACCCTGGGCATGAGCCAGTACGCCGACGGCGGCCTGATGGCCAGCAAGCCTTATGTGGCCACCGGCAAATACATCCAGCGCATGAGCCCGTATTGCCACGGTTGCCGCTACGACCCCGCGCAACGCACGGGCGACACGGCCTGTCCGTTCACCACCTTGTACTGGGACTTCCTGATGCGCCACGAGGCGTTGCTGGCCGCCAATCCGCGCATGGCGCTGCAAGTAAAGAACCTGACCCGGCTGAGCGACGCGCAGCGGCAGGCAATCCGCGAACGCGCCGCGGCCATCCGCCGCGGCGCGGTGACCTGACCGTGGTCGATGCGCCTGCCGACGCGCCGATGGCCTGGGCCGACGCGCTCCCACCCACGCGCAACGCGGCGCTGGCGCGCATCGCGCGCGTGCGACCCGCCGCCTACGCGCGCACGCGCAACCACCTCGACGGCGCGGTAACGGGCCTGTCGCCCTACCTGACGCACGGCCTGGTCACGCTGCCAGAGGTGCTGGCCGGCGTGCTGCAACGCGAGTCGCTGCCGGTGCAGCACAAACTGGTGTTCGAGCTGGGCTGGCGCGAATACTTCCGCCATGTCTGGGCGCACGCGGGCGACGGCATCCTGCACTCCCTGCACCCGGGCCCGCTGCCCGACGCGGCCTACGACCCGCTACTGCCGTCCGATATCCGCCAGGCGCGCACCGGCGTTCCGGTCATCGACGAAGCCGTGCGCACGCTCTACGCCACCGGCACGCTGCACAACCACGCCCGCATGTGGCTGGCGAGCTATGTGGTGCACCTGCGCCACGTGCACTGGCGCGCCGGCGCCGACTGGCTGGCGGCGCACCTGCGCGATGGCGATCTCGGCAGCAACCATCTCAGTTGGCAATGGGTGGCCGGCACCGGCAGTTCCAAGCCTTACCTGGTCAACGCCGACAACGTAGCGCGCTACGCCCCGGCGCACTGGCACAGCCCCGGCACTGTGGTCGACCAGTCCTACGCGGCGCTGGACCGCATCGCGCGCGATGCGCGGGCGGCGACACCCGGTGCGGTCGACGGGGTCGCCACGCCCGAGCCGCCGCTGCTGGCCGCACCGCCCGCCGACCTCGGCCTGCACGCGCCCGTCGCCGCCACCGCCGACCGGCTGCGCGGCCGGGAGGTCTGGCTGGTGCACCCCTGGGCGCTGCGTGCGCCGCCGGCCGACCTGGCCGACGGCGCCGTGGTCATCGGCCTGTACCTGCGTGAACATCACCAGGTTTGGCCCTGGCCAGAGGCGCGCTGGCGCTGGGTAGACGCCGCGATGGCCGCGGTGGCGCCCGAGCGCTGGACCGTTGACGCCGCCCGCCTGGCCGGCGCGCTGGCCTGCGCGGCGCGGGTGCGCAGCGTCGACGACCCGCACGTGACGCGTTGGCTCCGGCCCGTGGCACAACTGGACTCCGCGCCGACCTTGTTCCCGCCCGTGGAGCGGCACTGCGCGAGCTTCTCGCAATGGTGGACACGCGCCACGCGCGGGCTGGAGCGCGCCGAGGCGCTGCTGTGAGCGCGCTCATACCGCCCAACACGCTTAGGGTACGGTACGACGGCGGGTGCCCGCTGTGCTCCTCGATCAGGTAGCCCGCCAGACGGCCGACCGAGAGCAAGAAAGCGGCCTGCGGGCCGCTTGATCGTTTTTGCGGATAGCGGAAAAACGACGTAGGATCACAGATGGGTTTCCAACTGCGAAGCTAGCAGCCATGGCCGACAACGTCCAAGACCTGACCACCGAAATGCTGCGGCACGTCCACACGAAGCTGGAGGACATCCTGGTTTAGATGCGCCTGCGCTGCACCGCGGCGCCGAGGACGACCCAGGCGCCCGCCGTTAAGGCAGATGCGCGCTCGCAGGCCAACAGGCAGGCCTAAGTCTAAGATGAATACGCTCTATTTCGATGTATGTGCGTTGTGTCGTCCGTTTGACGATCAACAACAACTGCGGATCAGGATGGAGACGGACGCTTTATACCTGATCGTCCGGCAAGTCCATTGAATTTATTGCCAACGAGGTAAGTAACGAGGCATAAATTATTTATACATGTTTATTAAGAGAAACCGTTGGGAT
>JACDZG010000271.1 GCA_013426805.1 Chromatiaceae bacterium | reverse complement strand
AAGGAACAACAATCTCGTTGTTTTTTTAATGAAAAGCATAAATGCAAAATAATGAGTTTAAAGTTAGTGAACCGGAACACGGAACCCTGAACAAAAAGGTTTAATAGTTTTGAAATGCTATATATCAACATTTTTAAGTGGTAAATTATCGTGAGATAATAATAAATCAGAAGAAAGTTGTCAACTGACAACTATCACCTGTCCACAAAAATAAGATCTTTGACATATTGGAAGAAAGAGAAAGTAAAGTAGTAAAAAACAATGTAATACGGGAACGTATTCATTGAGTATTTGTAGAGACGCATTGCTATGTGTCTAAAAACTATGGATACGAGCAAAAAAAGAAATAGAAAAAGCAAATTAAGAGCGAACGGTGGATGCCTAGGCTCTGGGAGGCGATGAAGGACGTGATAAGCTGCGATAAGCTTGGGGTAGGTGCAAATAACCTTTTATCCCAAGATTTCCGAATGGGGAAACCCGGCATAGTGAAGCTATGTCATTCCGATTAATCGGAAAGCGAACGTGGGGAACTGAAACATCTAATTACCCATAGGAGAAGAAAACAAAAGTGATTCCGCAAGTAGTGGCGAGCGAACGCGGAACAGCCCAAACCAATTATGTAGTAATGCATATTTGGGGTTATAGGACTGCGATATTTGGAAAATAAACGAATTGGAACTCTTTGGAAAGAGAGATCATAGAGGGTGATAATCCCGTACAAGTATGTTTATGTTTTGATAGCAGTATCCTGAGTAGAGCGGGACACGAGAAATCCTGTTTGAATTTGCCGGGACCATCCGGTAAGGCTAAATACTCCCCAGAGACCGATAGTGAACCAGTACCGTGAGGGAAAGGTGAAAAGTACTTCGAATAGAAGAGTGAAATAGATCCTGAAACCGTTCGCTTACAAGCGGTTGGAGCAGCTTTTTGCTGTGACAGCGTGCCTTTTGCATAATGATCCTACGAGTTACTTTCACTGGCAAGGTTAAGCACTTCAGGTGCGCAGCCGAAGCGAAAGCGAGTCTTAACAGGGCGCCATAGTCAGTGGGAGTAGACGCGAAACCAAGTGATCTACCCTTGAGCAAGTTGAAGTTTCGGTAACACGAAATGGAGGACTGAACCGGTATACGTTGAAAAGTGTTCGGATGACTTGAGGGTAGGGGTGAAAGGCTAATCAAACTTGGAGATAGCTCGTACTCCCCGAAATGCATTTAGGTGCAGCCTTGTGATAGTTTATAAGAGGTAGAGCGACTGATTGGATGCGAGGGCTTCACCGCCTATCAAGTCCTGATAAACTCCGAATGCTTATAAATGTTTCACAGGAGTGAGGGCGCGGGTGCTAAGGTCCGCGTCCGAGAGGAAAAGAATCCAGACCATCAGCTAAGGTCCCCAAATATATACTAAGTTGAATTAACGAAGTCGAACTGCAGTGACAGCTAGGATGTTGGCTTGGAAGCAGCCATTCATTCAAAGAGTGCGTAACAGCTCACTAGTCGAGCGGTTTGGCGTGGATAATAATCGGGCATAAGTATATTACCGAAGCTATGGATACCTTGTTTTCCCTCTCCTTTGGAGAGGGTTAGGGTGAGGTATGGTAGGGGAGCATTCCATTCAGCGTAGAAGGCGTAAGGACAACTTACTCTGGAGCGGATGGAAAAGCAAATGTAGGAATAAGTAACGATAAGGGGAGCGAGAAACTCCCCCGCCGGAAGACTAAGGATTCCTGATCAACGCTAATCGGATCAGGGTTAGTCGGGGCCTAAGGTATAGCCGATAGGCGAAGCCGATGGAAGAACTGGTTAATATTCCAGTACTACTATATAGAGTGAAGTGGGGACGCAGAAGTGAAAGTCCTGCCTGCTGACGGAATAGCAGGTTAAAGGGTGTAGATATTGACGGGGGTAGGCAAATCCGCTCCTTGAGTCGAACCTGATAGTACCATGAGCACTTGTGCAAATGGATATGGATGTAATCAGACTGCCAAGAAAATCCGCTAAACGTTAATCTATATAGTACTCGTACCACAAACGGACACACGTGGTCAAGTATAGCGTACCAAGGCGCTCGAGTGATTCACAGCTAAGGAACTAGGCAAAATAGCCCCGTAACTTCGGGATAAGGGGCGCTTCCTCGCGTTGAGCGAGAAGCCGCAGTGAAATGGCCCAGGCGACTGTTTAACAAAAACATAGGGCTTTGCAAAATCGAAAGATGAAGTATAAGGCCTGACACCTGCCCGGTGCTGGAAGGTTAAGAGGAGATGTTATCGCAAGAGACGCATTGAATTGAAGCCCCAGTAAACGGCGGCCGTAACTATAACGGTCCTAAGGTAGCGAAATTCCTTGTCGGGT
>JACDZG010000108.1 GCA_013426805.1 Chromatiaceae bacterium | reverse complement strand
CAACGGCGTGAGCGATCGGGCTAAACACTGCCAATGTGACGAAGTAGAATTAAAGGCGACTGCGGACGGTACGCCGCTCTTTTTGAACCCTGGCGCCGTGATCGTCGTCGAAGGCGAAGCCCTGTCACTGGAAGCCATTTTGGATGACTGGGCGCAATGAGCGGTTATCGACCCTGTTGGGTGGCTTGTCTCATAGCACGGAGTTGGCTCCGGACGAGCGTGATACGATTCGAGAGGAGTTGGAGCGTCCAGAGCAGTTCCTTTCTGGGTAGTGCCCTGGGCTGTCGGGTCGCCATTCTCAGAATCACAGACGTGCGCCAGCTTTTTCCCACAGATTGGGGCACTACCCCGTTCGTCGCCGCGACGCCCGGCCGCGCGATCACCCGATTTTTTCAGGATACGCCCGCTGCGGCGGATTCGCGTTAGCATGGCACCGGCCCGGACCAGCATCGGTCAGCCAGCCCCTTCACCAGCACCCCAGGTCCCCGGCCAGTTCGGGGGCCGGGCACACGCGGAGCCTAAGCCATGAACCGGTTGTTTCGCATCGGGGGCTTCCTGCCCTTCATCGGGATGATGTTTCTCAATGCCTTCGTGGACTTGGGGCACAAGATCGTCATCCAGAACACGCTTTTTAAGACCTATGACGGTGACGTGCAGATTCTGCTGACCGCCATTGTCAATGCGTTGATCCTGCTACCCTTTGTCTTGCTGTTCTCGCCTTCGGGCTTTCTCGCGGACCGCTTCGCCAAGGCGCGGGTGATGCGCTTTTCGGCCTGGGCCGCGGTGGTCATCACGCTGGCCATCACGGCCTTCTATTACCTGGGCTGGTTCTGGCCGGCCTTCGGGATGACCTTCCTGCTGGCCGTGCAGAGTGCCGTCTACTCACCGGCCAAGTACGGCTATATCAAAGAACTGGTGGGCAAGGAGGCGCTGGCGGCGGCCAACGGCTGGGTGCAGGCGACCACCACCACCGCCATCCTCGCCGGGATCTTCATTTTCTCGATCCTGTTCGAAGGCCGGCTCGCGGGTCACGACTACGCCACCCCCGGCGAGGTCATGCACCTGGTGGCCCCGGCCGGCTGGCTGCTGGTGCTCGGCTCACTGATCGAGGTGAGTCTCTCCTATCGGCTGCCGCAGACCGTGACGGGCGCGGCGATGTCATTCAACTGGGTCAAGTACGGCAGCGGGCGCTACCTCAAGGACAACCTGCATGCCGCCTGGGACAACCGGGTCATCTGGCTGTCCATCATCGGGCTCGCCGTCTTCTGGTCCATCTCGCAGGTGATCCTGGCGGTGTTCCCGGCCTTCGCCAAGGAAACGCTGGGCGAAACCAACACGGTGGTGATCCAGGGTCTGCTGGCCTGCTCGGGACTTGGCATCATCCTGGGGTCGGTCATCGCCGGTCGGGTCTCGCGCGACCATGTCGAGACCGCTCTGGTGCCGATTGGCGCGCTCGGAATCGCCATCGCCCTGTTCGTCCTGCCGGAGCTTCGGTCCATCTGGGCGCACGCGCTCAACTTCGTGCTGCTGGGCGTGCTCGCCGGGTTTTTCCTGATTCCGCTCAACGCGCTGATCCAGTTCCATGCCGGCGAGCAGGGGCTGGGCCGAGTGCTGGCCGCGAGCAATTTCATCCAGAACATCTGGATGCTGGTGTTCCTGGGGCTGACGGTGGCCGCCGCCCGCGCCCAGTTGGGCGGGCTGAGCCTGATGCTGGCCCTGGCGGTGGTGGCCCTGATCGGCGCCATCTATACCGTCTACCAGCTCCCGCAGTCGTTGGTGCGCTTCATGATCGCGCGCGCCATGGCCACCCGCTACCGACTCAAGGTCATCGGACTCGATCATCTCCCGGCGCAGGGCGGGGTCCTGCTGCTCGGCAATCACATCAGTTGGGTGGATTGGGCCATGGTGCAGATGGCCAGCCCCCGCCCGGTACGGTTCGTGATGGAGCGGGAGATTTACGAACGCTGGTATCTGAAGCACTTCCTGAATTTCTTCGGCGTCGTGCCGATCTCGCGCGGCAGCAGCCGCCACGCCATCCAGGCCGTCACCGCGCTGCTCGACCAGGGCGAGGTCGTCTGTATCTTCCCGGAAGGGACCATCAGCAAGAACGGTCAGCTCTCCGAATTCAAGCGCGGGTTCGAGCTGGCGGCCAGCCAGGTCGATCCGGCGCGCGAGCCCGTGCTCATCGTCCCCTTCTATATGCGCGGTCTCTGGGGCAGTTGGTTCTCCTACGCCAGCGCCAAGCTCAGAGAGGGTCGGCGCGAGGGCCGGGTGCGGGACGTGGTGGTCGCCTTCGGTGCCCCGCTGCCGCTGGCGTCGGGTGCCGAACGGGTGAAGCAGGCGGTGTTCGAGCTGTCGGTGAGTTCCTGGCAGCTCTATGTCGCTGGCCTGCCCAGCCTGCCGGCGGCCTGGCTCGCCGCCGCCAAACGCGACCTCGGCCGGGTCACGGTGATCGACGCGTCCGGCGCCACCCTCACCAACCGTCGGCTCATCACCGCGGTCCTGCTGTTTACCGGCCGGATCCGGCGGCTGGCCCCGGAACCCGCCATCGGCATCCTGCTCCCGGCCAGTGCCGCCGGCGCCATCGCCAACCTGGCCGCACTGCTCGCCGGCAAGCAGGTGGTGAACCTCAACTATACGGCCAGCCCGGAGGCGCTGCGCGCCGCCGTCGAGGCCGCCGGACTGCGTCACGTGATTACCGCGGACCTCTTTCTCAAGCGGCTCGCCGGGCGCGGCATTGATCTCGGGAGCGCCTTTGCCGAGGTCACCCTGCATCCGATGGAAGACCTGCGCGCCCGGATCGGCACGCTGGAGTCCCTGGCGATGCTGGTGCTGGCCATGCTGTTGCCCGCGCGACTGCTGCTGCTCCTGTTCGGGCAGCACGTCACGGCCAAGACCAGCCCTGATGCAACCGCCGCGATCCTCTTCTCCAGCGGCAGCGAAGGCGCGCCCAAGGGCATCGAGCTGACTCACCGCAATATCATGGCAAATCTGCGGCAGATCGCGGATGTGCTCAATACGCAGGCCAATGATGTGATCCTGGCCAATCTGCCGCCCTTCCACGCCTTCGGGCTCACGGTCACCACCTTCCTGCCGCTGGTGGAGGGCATTCCGATGGTCTGTCATCCTGACCCCACCGATGCCGCCGGTACCGCCAAGGCCATCGCCCGCTTCCGCGCCACCGTGCTGTGCAGCACCTCGACCTTCCTGCGGCTTTACACCCGCAACAAGAAGGTCCATCCGTTGATGTTGGACTCGTTGCGGGTGGTGGTGGCGGGCGCCGAGCGCCTCGCCCCGGACGTGCGCGACGCCTTCCTGCTCAAGTTCCAGCGGCCGATCTACGAGGGTTATGGAGCCACCGAGACCACCCCGGTGGCGAGCGTAAACGTGCCGGACACCCTGGACATTGAGAGCTGGAAAGTCCAGGTCGGCTCCCGGCCCGGCACCGTGGGCATGCCCCTGCCCGGTACCAGTTTCCGGGTGGTGGACCCGGAGCGCCTCGCCACCCTCCCGCCGGGCGAAGACGGCCTGATCCTGATCGGCGGCGTCCAGGTAATGAAAGGCTACCTCAAGGACTCCGAGAAGACTGCCGCGGCGGTCGTCGTGCTGGACGGAATGCGCTGGTACAAAACCGGCGACAAAGGGCATCTGGACGCGGACGGCTTTCTCACCATCGTCGACCGCTACTCACGCTTCGCCAAGCTGGGCGGTGAGATGATCAGCCTGGGCGCGGTGGAGGAGCAGGTGCGGCGGGTCCTGGCGCAGCCGGAGCTGGAGTTGGCGGCCGTCAATCTGCCGGACGAGAAGAAAGGCGAGCGCATTCTGCTCCTGGTCGCGGCGGAGCTCGACCCCGAGGCCTTGCGCCGGGCCCTGCTCGCGGCCGGAGTGAACCCGTTGAGCATCCCGACGGAGATCCGGCGGGTCGATGCCATTCCCAAGCTCGGCAGCGGCAAGACCGACTTCGGTGAGGTGCGGCGCCTCGCCCTGACGGCCTGAAGCGCCACGCTGAACGCCGACGGCCGAGCGCTGAGCGCGCTGTTCAGGCGCCAGGCCGTCGGTCCGCACAGCGGACCCTACGGATCACCACCGTCCCGTAGGGTCCGCTGCGCGGACCGTCTGCTGCCGACCCGATGATCAAGACCCCGACGCCCCTGATATCCAGCCTCAACTAAGGAGCCGTTACCAGAATTATGGAAAGCATTCCATACCAGGCGCCCATCAATTCCCCGCTCGCACCCACCGGCGTTCGCCGTAATGCCTCGAATACATTCAGCTAAGCTGCTGTTTTAATGAGTGCGTATTGTTACGCACCAACAGCGCGAAAACCTGGCACAGCCGATGCATTATTAGAGACAAGCGACCACATCGGCAGGATGCCAACTCCAAGAGCCTTCAGACTCGTCAGCAGTATCGACGAGCCAGTCGTCTCGCGGCGCGAGGTTCGGTGCGAATGGACACGCGTAGTACCGCCGGACCCGTACAGGTCGCTAACAGCGCACGTCTAGTGCAATTTTTTTCGACGTTCAGAGGTCTACGAAAATGGCAAAAGTCGCCAACTCTACTGATTCCTCCAGCCTGGCCGAAGTTGTTGACCGCATCCTCGACAAGGGCATCGTGATTGATGCGTGGTTGAAGGTCTCCCTGGTCGGTATCGAGCTGCTCGCCGTTGAAGCCCGTGTGGTCATCGCGTCGGTTGAGACCTACCTGAAGTATGCCGAGGCCATCGGCCTCACCGCTCCTGCAGCCGCTCCGGCCTGATCGAGCGTCTCGCGCCTTGGAGGTGTCGCTCCGATGCGTTAAGCATCGATTCCGAGCGACACTTCCCACCGGGTCAGGTGGCAAACCGCGCCGAACCCGGTAATTGGGCCGCGCGGGGACCCGCCTGCTCCGGGGTCGATTCCGCAAACTGATAACAGGAGCAGATAATGGGCCGTTTTACCGAAGATATGGGGCGGCTGCGCGACGAGATCCAATCCGATCGCATCGCCCGCCAAACCCTGATTGCCGATACCCGCCAGGAAGTCAACGACGCCGCGCACGCCTTCATCAGTAACCTGAAGAATAGCGTCGAGTCACTCCAGGCCAACTTCCGCGATGAACATGCGGACATGGCCGAGGCCGCGCGGTCTGACCGCAACGCCTTCCTCGCCCGCCTCGGCGGTGCCGTCGCCGATATCCGCGTCGCGGCCGCCAGCCGTCAAGCGGCCGTCCGGGACATGCTCGCCGAAACCGCCGCGACCTCGCGTGCCGACCGGGAGCAAGCCGCCGCCGCGATTCGCGATGACGTCGCCCAGATGACGGAGAGTTTCCGGCAAGCCCGCGGTGTCATGGCGATGGACGTCAAGGCCGCCGGCCAGTCCTTCGTCTCCGGGATCGTGCACGCCGTGGCCGACATCCAGCAACAGACGCAGCAGTTGGTCGGCGACTTCGCCGGCGAGCGTAGCGCTGCCCGTCAAGCCTGGCGCGGCGCACCCGCGAAGCCGGCGGCCGCGCCGGCACCCGCTGTCAGCCCGAAGGCCGCGGCCAAGCCCGCACCCAAGGCCCAGCACAAGGCCGCTGCACCCAAGGAAGCAATGCCGAAACCGGTGGAGCCGGTGGTTGTCAACGATCCGCCGCCGCCACGGAATGCGGCAGATGAGTTCACTCCCGATCTGTAGTGGGTGATCGCTAGCGACGGATCACGGCGCCGGCTCTCAGGGGTCCGGACACTGGCTGCGCCCCGCGCGCACCCCAGCGGTTGTCCGGACCCGCGGTGGCGGCGCCGCCCTCCGGTGGTCCAGGGAGAGGGCCCCCGGCCGCGGCACCGCGAGGACCAACGGTGACACGGTATCCAACCGTTGCACGGATCCGGAATCGCGGCAACCCGCATGCCCATTCTTTCCTATGATCTCCGTGTCCTCTGTGGTGGAAAGTTCCGGGCTAAGAAGCACACGATCATGTCTATTCAACGCGCCACCCTCACGCACTCCACCAACAGCACCAGCGTCGCCGATTTGCTCGAGCGGGTCCTCGACAAAGGCATCGTCATCGCCGGCGATATCCGCATCAAGCTCGTCGACATCGAGTTGCTCACCATTCAATTGCGCTTGGTGGTGTGCTCGGTGGACAAGGCCCGCGAGATGGGGATCGACTGGTGGTCCGATAACGCCATGTTCACGGGGTTGGCAGCACCCGCGCCGGCCCCGCAGCTGCTCGCCGATGCCCTGCCAGTCAGCATTGAGGACCGCCTGACCCGCATCGAGTCTTTGTTGATCAAGCACGAGGCTGTCGCGTCATCACTCTAACCGAGCGGATCCTGGTGTTCAATTGGGCACTGCTGCGGCGGAGGTATACGCCAACCGTCGCGAACGGGGCGGTTTTGATCATCGATCGGGACGGCCGTGATAAATGCGTACAACCGGCCAGACGGCACTGCCGCAATTCGTAGGGTCCGCTGCGAGGACCAGCATTTCTCGAATTCCTCATGACTACGCATTGCGCTCTACGAGTGGATGTCCGCATGATGCTCCTTTGTGGTGCGACCGGAAGTCTTCGATCAGTGCCTTGTCTGGAGGTTAGCTTCCAGTTCCGATCTGACCGCCTGAACAAATAGCTCTCTGGTCAGCAGAAGAGCCTCACGCAAAATGGCTTCCTTTTCTGCGTCCTCTTGAACCTTTCATTCCAAGAAAGAGCAACAAACCGCCAACTCCGGTCTCGGCGACCCCGCTCGAAAATCTCTTGGCGGCAGCATCAATGTCCTGGAAGGTAATGGCCACATCACAGCGGGTCATTTGGAAAAAATCGTATAGATCCTTCAAACCGTTACCGATTTGATAACCCGCGAAAAAACCGCCGATCACGAGGAGTCCTGCTGCGATTGCTTCAGCAACGGCACCATAACCGATCGCGGCCGGTCGGATCGATGATCAAGACCGGAGGCGACCTGGATATCCGCTTGTCGCGCACAAGATTCGTCTGAGATGATGCGGTGATTGCGCCGAACCTATCGATCGATTGCCACAGGAGGCTGCTTGGAATGCGCTGGATATTGATCGCCATCATCACACTCGTCCCTCTGACCGGCTGCGACAAACCCGCACCCAAGCCGCAGGAACGCCCGCCGGCACCGGTCACGGTGCAGCGCATCGTCCCCCGTGACGTCCCCGTCACCTTCGAGTATGTGGGTCAGACCGAAAGCACGCGGCAGGTGCAGATCCGGGCGCGCGTCGACGGCTTCCTGAACGAACGCGTCTATACCGAGGGCAGTCTGGTCAAGGCCGGGGACGTCATGTTCCGACAGGACCCGAAGCCCTTCCAGGCCTCCCTGGACGCGGCCAAAGGCGCACTTGGTCAACAACTGGCGCGCCTGCAAACAGCCAACGACAACCTCGCCCGGGTCCGGCCCCTCACGGCGCAGAAAGCCCTGAGCCAGAAGGATCTGGATGATGCGACCGGCCAGCAGCAGGCGGCGGCGGCCTCAGTCGAGACGGCCCGGGCCGATGTGCGGCAGGCCGAGCTCAATCTGGGCTACACCACCATCACCACCCCGGTGACCGGGCTGTCGAGCTATGCGCAGGTGCAGGACGGTTCCTACATCTCGTCGGCCAACAGCCTGCTGACTTACGTGGCGCAGGTCGACACCCTCTGGGTCAATTTCAGCGTGTCCGAAAACGACATGCTCCGGTTTCGCGATGAGCAGGCGAGCGGGCGGCTGCGCGTGCCGGAGCAGGACGGCTATGTGATCGAGGTCGTGCTGTCCGACGGCTACATCTTCCCGCAGCAAGGCCGCATCACCTTCGCCAATGCCGACTACAACGTGCAGACCGGCACCTTTCTGCTGCGCGCCACGGTGCCGAATCCGGATGCCAGCCTGCGGCCGGGGCAGTTCGTCCGGGTGCGGATCGAGGGCGCGGTCCGCCCGAACGCGATCCTCATCCCGCAGGAGGCCGTCCTGCAGGGCGCCAAGGGGCATTTCGTGATCGTGCTCGACCAGGAGAACAAGGCGCAGGTCCGCCCGGTGCAGGTCGGTCCCTGGCAGGGGAATAGCTGGTTCATCGACAGTGGACTGGCGGCCGGCGATACCGTGGTGGTGGACGGAGTGGCCAAGATCGTGCCGGGAACGACGGTGAAGATCGTCTCCGAGACCACGCCGGACGTTGCCCCGACGCCACCCCTACCACACCGGCCCATCGGTGTGATCGGCGACCAGAAGAAGTAGTCCCGGAGCCGCCCATGTTCTCCCACTTCTTCATCGACCGACCCATCTTCTCGGCGGTGATCGCCCTGGTCATCACCATCGCGGGCCTGGTGGCGATGGTCCAATTGCCGATCGCCCAATATCCGCAGATCACCCCGATCCAGATCCAGGTGACTGCCAATTATCCAGGTGCCAACGGCACCCTGGTCGCCCAGAATGTCGGCGCGCCCATCGAGCAGCAGATGAACGGCGCCAACAACATGATCTACATGTCGTCCACCAGTTCATCGACCGGCAACTATACGCTGACGGTTTATTTCACCATCGATACGGACCCCGAACTGGCCCAGGTCGACGTGCAGAACCGGGTGAGTCAGGCGATGGCTCAGTTGCCGCAGTCGGTCCAGGCCGAGGGTGTGGACGTCCAGCAAAAGACCTCGACCTTCCTGATGGTGCTGGCGCTCTTCTCACCCGACGGCAGTCTCGACGCGGACAAGATTTCAAACTACGCCAACGTCCAGGTGCTCAGCACCATCAACCGGATCAACGGCGCCAATCAGGCTTCCATATTCGGTGTTCCAGAATACGCCATGCGCATCTGGCTCAAACCCGACCGGATGGCCCAACTCGGCATCACCGCGAATGAGATCGCCGATGTCGTGAAACAGCAGAACCAGCAATTCGCGGTCGGCCGCATCGGGGATACACCCACCCCTTATCCGGTGCCCCAGACCTTTCCGGTCACCACCGGCACCATTACCGAAGCCGCGCAGTTCGACAACATGATCCTGCGCGCCCAGAACCAGGATGCCGCCCTGGTGCGCGTCAAGGATGTGGGTTACGCCCAGCTCGGCGCGCAGAGCTATGTCCTGAATACCGCGTATGAGGGCAAGTCCGCGACCCTGATCGCGATCTATCAGCAACCCGGCGCCAATGCACTCCAGGTCTCCAAAGACGTGCGGGCCACGCTGGCGGAACTATCCAAGAGCTTCCCCCAGGGCCTGGATTACGCGGTCGCGCTGGACACGACCAAGTTCGTCCAGGCCTCCATCGACGAGGTCGTCAAGACCTTCTTCGAGGCTGTCGCCCTCGTGGTGCTGGTGGTCTTCATTTTCCTGCACAGCCTGCGGCTCACCATCATTCCGACGCTGGCCGTACCGGTGTCGATCCTGGGCGCGCTGATCGGCATGCTACTCATCGGCTTCTCGATCAACATGCTGACCCTGTTCGGAATGATCCTGGCCATCGGCCTGGTGGTGGATGACGCCATCGTGGTGGTCGAAAACACCGAGCGCAACATGGTCCAGTTCGGCCTGACACCCAATGCCGCCGCCAAGCGGGCGATGGACGAGGTCAGCGGACCCGTGATCGCGGTGGTGCTGGTATTGAACGCCGTCTTCGTGCCGGTCGCCTTCCTCGGCGGCATCACCGGCGCGCTCTACAAACAATTCGCGGTCACCATCGCCATCTCCGTGGTGTTCTCCGGCATCATCGCGCTGACCCTCTCGCCCGCCCTGGCGGCACTGCTCATCAAGGCCAAGCAGGGCGAGCAGAAAGGCTTCTTCAGATGGTTCGATGACGGTTTCGACCGGTTGACCGGAGGCTATGTCGGCGGCGTCAAATGGATCATGCGCCACTGGGTGCTGGGAATGCTGGTCTTCGGGCTGGTCGTCGCCGCAACGGTCTGGATGTTCCGCACCCTGCCCACCTCCTTCGTACCGCAGGAGGACCAGGGCTATATTTTCGTACCCTATTTCCTCCCGGACTCCGCCAGCCTGAGCCGGACCAGTGCGGTCGGCACCCAGGCGGCAGCCGTGATGCGCGCTCATCCGGCCGTGGACAACGTCTCCCAAGTGGACGGCTACAGTCTGATCGACTCCCAGATGCAGACTAACTTCGGCGTGCTGTTCGTCGCACTGAAGGACTATGAGGAACGCCAATCGCCCGCGCTGTCCGCCGGCGCCGTGATCGCCGACGGCATGCGTGGCTTCTACCCCATCCAGGGCGGCTTGGTGATCCCCGTCAACCCGCCCGCCATCCCCGGACTCGGCGTCACCGCGGGCTTCCAGATTTGGATCGAACAGCAAGGCTCAGGAACCTTCGGACAACTGTCCGATCTGGTCGATGAAATCATCGCCAAAGCCAAGACCCGGCCTGAATTGACGGGGATCAATACGACGGTTCGCGCCAACGGTCAACAGTTACTGGCCGACGTGGACCGGGAAAAGGCTGAAGTCCTGGGTGTCCCCATTCAGGATGTTTATGACACCTTGCAGACCATGTTCGGCTCGCTCTACGTCAGCCAATTCCCCAAGGACTCGCGTCTTTATCAGGTGGTCTTGCAGGCTGAACCGAGCTATCGCATGAGCCCGGAGGATATCGGCAAGTTCTATGTGAAGAACAAGGAGGGCAAGATGATCCCCCTCTCGGCGCTGGTCACCACCAGTTACGTGATCGGCCCGAGCATGGTGACCCGCTTCAACAACTATCCGGCCATCGCCATCAACGGCGGCCCGGCCGCCGGGGTCTCCTCCGGCGCCGCCCTGGCGGCCATGGCCGAGGTGGTCGGCGAGGTGCTGCCCGCGGGCTACGGCTACGAGTGGGCCGGTGAAGCGCGCGAAGAAGTCAGTTCCGGTTCGACCTCGGCCATCGCCTTCGTCTTTGGTCTGATCTTTGTCTTCCTGATCCTCTCCGCACAGTACGAAAGCTGGTCATTGCCGGTCGGGGTCATGATGGCGGTGCCCTTCGCGGTCCTGGGCGCCCTGGTCGCCATCGCCCTGCGTGGTCAGGACAACGATCTTTACTTCCAGATCGGACTGCTGACCCTGGTCGGACTGGCCGCCAAGAACGCCATCCTGATCGTCGAGTTCGCGGTGGAACTGAACCGCAAGGAAGGCAAGTCGTTCTTCGACGCGGCAACCGAGGCGGCGCGGCTGCGGTTGCGGCCCATCATCATGACCTCCTTCGCCTTCGTACTCGGCACCCTGCCGCTCGCCATTGCCACCGGGGCCTCGGCCAACAGCCGCCACTCCATCGGCACCGGCGTCGTCGGCGGCACCCTGGCCGCCACCCTGATCGCCATCTTCTTCATCCCGATGTTCTATTGGCTGCTGTCGACCGCCGGCAGCCGGCTGTTCGGCAGCGCCAAGGGCGGCACCCCGGCAGCACCGGACGCGGATCGGCTGATCGAGAGCGGCGGAGCACCCGCCCCCCAGACACCCCAGGCACGGCGCGAGGATGTCTGACATGCGCCGCCTGATCGTCTGTGTCATCGCGGCCCTGATCGCCGCCCTGGTCGTCGGCTGCATGGTCGGACCCGACTATACCCGCCCGCCGGTCGATACCCCGGACGCCTACCGCTTCGCGTTCAGCGACGCCCAGGATACGGCCAACACCCGCTGGTGGCGCCAGTTCCGTGACCCGGTGCTGGACGATCTGATCCTCATCGCCCTGGCCAACAACTGGAGCGCCAAGATCGCCGCGGCCAACGTCGAGGCCGCCGCCGCCGTGCTGACTCAGGCGCGGGCGCCGCTGTTCCCCCAGGTGAATTACAGCGGCGAAGGGATACGGGAGCGGGTCTCCGAGGCGACCGCCACCCCGGTTCCGAGCGGGATCGCCAACCCCCAGAACAACTTTACCGTGCTGGCGGGGGCCTCCTGGGAGATCGACCTGTGGGGCCGCATCCGCCGCCAGACCGAGGCCGCGCGCGCCGAGCTGCTGGCCACCGAGGAGGCCCGGCGCGGCGTCGTCCTGTCGCTGGTCGGCACCCTGGCGAGCAGCTACATCCAACTGCTTGGCTTGGACGAGCAACTGGCCACCGCGAAACGCACCCAGGTCGCCTATGCGGAGTCCCTGCGCCTGTTCGAACTCCAGTTCAAGTACGGCCAGGTCTCCGAAATGGAGGTCGCCCAGGCCAGGTCCCAATACGAGACCGCCAGCGCGCAAATCCCGGTCATCGAACAGCAGATCGCGCAACTCGAAAATGGCATCTCGATCCTGCTGGGACGCAATCCCGGACCCATCCAACGCGGTCTGACGGTCGCGACCATGGGCCGGCCCGCGGTGCCGTCCGGAGTCCCGTCCCAACTCCTGGAGCGGCGCCCCGACATCCTCCAGGCCGAACAACAACTGATCGCCGCCAATGCTCAGATCGGGGCGGCCAAGGCCCTGTATTTTCCAAGCATCTCGCTCACCGCGGCGCTGGGCGGGTCCAGTTCGGAGCTGTCCGATCTGTTCAGCGGCCCGGCCAACACCTGGAATTTCGCAGGCTCGGTGATCGGCCCCCTCTTCACCGCCGGATCGGTCAGCGGCCAGGTGGCCCAGGCCCAAGCCCAGCAACGGGCGACAGCAGAGAACTATCAACAGGTCATCCAAACCGCCTTTGCCGATGTCTCCAATGCATTGATCGCGCGCCGGAAGCTCGGTGAGCAAGTCGGAGCGCAAACGCGACTGGTGCAGGCCCTGCGCGACTATTCCCGACTCGCCCGCATTCAATTCGACGGCGGCTATGTCCCTTACTCCACGGTCCTCCAGGCCGAGCAGCAACTCTTTCCGGCGGAATTGAATCTGGCCGCCACCCGCGCCGCCGACCTGTCGGCCCTGGTCAGTGTCTACCAGGCCATGGGCGGCGGCTGGGTCGACGAGGCGGCGCGCACCGCGCCGGCTCCGGTTAGAGGCAAAGGGCCATTTGCACCGGCGCTGCCGGAGGCGCCGGGGAGCGTGGGACAATAAGCCTGTTCCGAGACAGCAGCGGCGATGATTTATTCCTCCACTGTCTATGGATTGCACGGTCTGGCGAGGCGATTGCCGGAAATCGCCTAAGGCCGCGATCCGTCAGGTCGGCTGTGCGGACGGTCTGCTACCGGCTGGGACGATACACAAGACTGAGCCTTCATCGGCAAAACGTGAACCCCATCACAGTTTGCAGATCAGTTCTAACTATACTTTAGTCTGTCTGTCGCTGGCGGCGCCCCTAAAGAGGCAGGTAAGTCTTGGTGCTTGACATCGCGACCGTGCCTGACCCTGCCAGCCGCCTAACACGGCCCCGGCAACTTCGGCTGCGGGCCGTGTGGCGATCCCTGATATGCGGTGATGGGTGGGGTCGCACAGAAACGTTTGGCGGGTCGCCACGGAGAATCCCGTATTTGCCTTTGACCTCAAGGTCGCCTTCAAAATCAAGCGACTCCAGATTCTGACGCTCACGATCGGTGAGGGGGACAGGGGCATCGCAAGAACCAGAACAGATGAGGAAGATTTCTATTTTATAACGTATTCTTCACAAACGATATGAGGTCTTTAATTTTTCGGTATTAGGGCAATCTAAGTTCTTAACGTACTAGTCCAATCCAGAACAGGTTAGGCGCTGAAACTAAGGAGCCATTGTCGTGCGAATCGTCCCTGCTATTCTTGCCCTGCTTCTTGCGCAGGAAAGTTTTGCCTCTTGCTACAACATTATCGATGCCACTCATTCTTGCCGCTATCCGCAGGGGGATGACTGGTGCAAATCGAAGAATCGTCCTCCTTATGCTTATAAAGATAAGGACTGTCATCAATCTCATCCACGCGATGATGCGCGTCTATCCGATCAGGCTGCACCGCCAGAGCCTACTGGAGCAAATTGGCCTGATGTATGCTCAGAATTAGAGAGTAATCACTACGCTACTTTTTCGGATCTTGGCCCTGGAAAACGAAATCGGGGTTACGTCTGTTTCGTAGTAAGAGATAACCCTAAGCTTCAAGGAGTGCTAACGCTAAAGCACATCAGCGGAGTTGGAGATTGGAATTTGCTCATTGGCACTCATTTTGATACCGAAAAAAGAATAATGAGTGGTGACATTGGTTACAGCAATAACTCAGGAACAACTAACGAACTTGCATGGCTTCCAAGCCAGAACACTTATTTTCTTGTTGTTGCATACCCTACAAGCGACACTCCTTCAGATGGGTGTTTAATATATCATCAATTCGATACATCGGAGATTCTAGGTCAGGCTGTCGTGATGGCCACTGCTCAATGGGCACTAGTACAACTCTTGTCTCCAGACAATGCAAGCCAAGAATACTCAAACAACGCGGGTCGAGTAGTTGCGGCAGGATTATCTTCATTGAATAGAAATAATCTTGCTTTGGTCGGTTATGACATGGCGCTTAACGAAGTAAGCACGCAACTCGCCAACACGTTCGGCGGCGGCTCCTGGATGTTTACCGCTGGCACCAACTATTTCGGGGGGTATTTGGAGCAATCTGGAAAATACCTCTTTAATCCTAGTGTACGCTGCGGAAATTGAGTTCCGGGTGAATTCTTGGGAAAGTTTACTTAATTTAATTCACGCCGCTATGAGCGAAAACCTCACCTTCGGCTCAAAAATGCGGCCTTGATCATCAACCCGGCCACCGCGCGATCGGCACGGTCGTCTACAGGTCAGGGTGTTACCATAGGGTACGCTGTGCGGACAGTCCGCGGCCGTCCGAAACGATGCTCAAGGCAAAAAATACTGATATATCATAATCTTTTTTATAAGGCTACCGACAACCAACATCCCTTCAGAAGAGATAACATAGAATGCGCGCGATCTTTGACTGCGAGACCACGTATGAGGGAAAAATCGACGAAGTAGTCGAGAAATGCCATTGGCTCCCCTCGAAAGGGGTTGAGAAAGAGTATCTCGACAAGAAAAGAGACGAAGTTATTGCTTCACTTCCCCAAGAAGTTCAGGAGCGTGTCCGAAGTACAGTTGAATGCGTGATTTTTGACCGCACCACAGAAACCTGGGGTACCGTTACCGTTGAAACAACCGGCATCCTGACATTTCGCCTGAAAAACCCAGACGCGGATAAGCTGAGAAGAGCAACAGAACGACTTGTCGAAGAAATCGACAATTATTCGGTCGTCCATGGTAATCATCTAAAGCTCCCTGAACATGTTCAAATACTCCAAGCAAACGTTACTCATTTGGCTTTCAATGGGACTATTGTCCTCTTCCGAAAAGGAACGTTTCGCTTTGCCCTTAAGGAGAAGCAAACGGAGGTTCGAATCGTTCAGTTCGCCCTGGCGATTCTTTTCCTGCTATTAGTTGCCACTTTTCCGTATGTAAAGAAAACTGTCGCCGAAGTTTTTAGCAATTTGTCACAAGTGAACGGACCGCTTTTTGCCGAATGGGTTTTCGGAAATCTCGACAGGTTGACTACGAGCATGCTGACTACTATCGTTGTAGCTGCGCTCGGTATTGCGTTTTATTATTCTTCTTTACGGCAGCAAGTCCGCAATAGAAGTGGCAAAGCCACAAAAATTAACTGGAATGAGTAGCTATAGTAACGATCCCCCACAAGAACTCCGGGGTTACACAAGAGCTACGGGGTCAGATCTCCGGGGTCAGGTCTTGCAATCACACATATGTGACTGCAGAACCTGACCCCAGTTCTCGCACTGGTGGAGTCATCGCGAAGTCAGTAAACACGAGGATTTTCTATGAGCAAGCGAAAGGAAGATCCAAACTGGAATCCGCGTCTGCGTAACCAGGGAAACCCGCATGCACGTGTCGATACCCGCCCAGCGATCGGGCGGAACAATGTCATGCCGATGCAGGGAATATTGGTTCCTTCCCCCAAATTCGTCGGTGCCAGATATCGTCTGGGCACTGCGGCAAGACCCACCTCGATTGTCTTTGATAACGGATTCCTCGACAAATTCCCCCCAAGAAAACCGACGGCTGCCGACTATGTCGCGCTGACTAAATGGAAGGCGATCCTCAGCGGCGCCGAGTCTTTACGGCCGGATTGGCAAGATGCCTGCCAGGCGTATCGGCACTTTCTCGAAGGCATGGGACTTCCGCGTGCCTTTCCGTATGAGTCGTATATCATGAACGACAAGTCGGGAGAAACCACGCTCGCTAACGCGATGCTCGACATCCAAGACGGTGCCGAAGTCATTTGGGATGATGAACGGGCTGACCTGTAGACCGGTCACCAGCAGTTGGTCCTTCGCGGCGCAGAAGGTCGCGTTGTGTCCACTCAGCAGGGCATCGACCTGGCCAACGGAGATGTCCACCCCCCACTCGCCCAGTTGCTCGTGCAGCAGCGGCTGCGTGACCTGGCAATGGTGGTGCTGGTAGAGGATGAACTCCCGCAGGCGGGGACCGAAATGGCTGCCGTTGAGCGTGGCGGGCAGTTCGCCGCACACCCACTGCCCCGCCGGGGTCTGCCACACCTCCAGTCGATAGCGGGTGTTGAAGGATTCGATCTTGAGGTCTTGGACCACGAAATCGCGATAGCCCTTAAACCGCGATCCCGCCGGCAGCGGCTGTGCGGGAGGAACCGGGATCTCCTGGTGGATCGTCAACTGCTGGGTCTTGCTACGCTTGTTCGAGCCGGGGCGTTTCTTCGGGGGACCTTCACCGGCGGCGCCGGCCTCCCCGTCCTCTGGCGGCGGCGCGTCGGGCGTCGTCTCCTCTTCCATCCCACTGGGTTTGAAGGTCGGCTTGCGCTTCTCGCCCTTGAGCACTGCGATCTCGTCGCGCAACTGCTGAATCGTTTCCGCCTGCCGCTGATTTTCCTGCGCCAGCGCTTCGATCAGCACCACCAGCCGCTCGACCAACGGAGTGCGCTCCGCGTCGGGGATCTCGGGCAGGTGGATCGGGCTGGGCATGTCAAGGTACGGCGGAAAGGTGAGGGTTAATCTCGATGCGATACGTTAACTGATCTCGTCAGCGTACTGATGGATACGCGAGTGGCGGGCTCCGCCGACTCCCGGCACCAGGGCTGCGCGGCGCTCTCGGCAATCCGTCGGAAGCGGCGTGGACCGCAGACAACGAGGGTCTTGTCCAACACGATACGCGGCGGCCGGGCCGCGCCCGCGGTCGCCGCCAACGGCGCCTCGTCGACCGCCACGCGCAGCCGCACCGGCCAGCGGGGGTGCGGGAGACCCTCGGGGCTGTAGGCGTGTCCGTTGATGATGACATCGCAGCGGGACTTGTAGGGGGCGAGGTCGCTTTCACACAAGGTGCTGAAGCGGCCTTCCGCGCCGCAGAAGCGATCGGCAGGACCAACGGCGGCGGGTCGTCGTCGATAACCTCGAGCAGGTGCGCACCGCGGGACGGCGCGGTGCCGGGTGCAAGTCGATAGGCGACGCGCGTGGCGACGACACGGTGCTCGGCGCCGGCGAGGTCGAGCGCACCGAAGCACAACGCATTGAAGGGCGTGAGGTTGCGAAATTCCATGGAGGGTATGGATTCGCCGTGGGGTTGGCTGCGGGCGGATGAACAACGGGTCGGCGCGCCGCGGCTCAGTTCAGGTCGATGACCTTGCCATCGATGGTCACCCCATCCGCGCCGCTGACCTGGATCTTGTTGCCGGTCAGAGTGATGATGCCGTCGCGCTTCATCACCAGGGAACTGTCGCCGACGACGATCTCCAGCTCGTCGCCGACGGTGATGAAGAACTTCTTAGGTGATTGCCGGAAATCGCCTTAGTTCACCCCGGCCTCCTCGCCGTCGACCACACAAAAGAACTGGCAGCGGATGCCGTCGATCTCGATCTGATCCCCGTGGGCGAGTTGCACCGTGTCATCGCCCCGTAGGGCGCGCTGACCCACGTGGACGCGGTTGGCCTCCCCGATGCGGCTGAGGATGTAGTGCGTGTCGCGATGGGCGATGATGACCTCGGGACCGCCGATACTCTTCAGGCGGGTGACCGCTCGCCGGATCGGGATCACCTGCCCGAGGTGCGGTCCGCTTTGGACCTGCAGATAGGCCGGCAGCAGGTCCGGCACTTCCGACGAATCTTCGCGCTGCGCGGTCGGCCTGGCCGGCAGCGCCAATTGCGGTGCGTCCTCATCGGTCAGCGAGATGCTCAAGGTGTGCTTGCCGACCAGAATCAAATCGCCGTCCTCCAGCAACGTGTAATCGACTCGGGTGCCGTTGCGAAATACGGGGTGCGCCGCGTCCAGCGCGGTCAAGGTCAGGCTTTCCGCGGCCTGTTCAATCCGCGCATGCCGGGGGGCGACGGCCAGACTGTCGATGCACACCGCGCAGTCAGGATCACGCCCGATGATGGAGGACGACCCTTCCAAGCGGTAAACCGCAAGCAGACGACCCTTGAACGTCAGGGTAAGTTTGGCCATGCGGTTTCCTGCACGAGTGGATGAGCGACGTTGCCGACGGATGCGTGCAACCCAGGGATCCTGCGCTGCGGGGCGGGAAGTATAAAGCAACAGCGCGGCCGCGATATCCGCAACGCAGGGCCGGCAGCAATTCCAAATTTGAGGGCCTCGTGCGACTCCTGGTGGATGCGGCGCGCGCAACCGACGTGCCGCGTCCCGAACCTTCTGCGGCGCGCCTGCTCCACCACAGCAGCGCCGGCTTGGTCAGGGGCGCCCAGGCTGACGCCTTGGACTCCAGCGGCCCCCCGCCTTACCCCTGCCGCCATCCCTTGCGGGTCGCGCGGGGCGGGACTTTGACGGTCTTGACGGCGTTTTCCGTGGTCTGCACGATCTCAAGCGGGTGACCATGCAGCTTGAGGCTGGTGCCGGATTCCGGGATCGTTTCCAGGTAGTCCAGGACCAACCCATTGAGTGTCTTGGGGCCATCGGTCGGCAACTCCCAGCGTAAGGCGCGGTTGAGGTCGCGCACGCCGATGCCGCAGTCCACCAGGATGCTGCCGTCCGCGGTCCGATGGATTTCCGGGATGCTGTCCGAGGGATCGGTGGTAAATTCGCCGACGATCTCCTCCAGCAGGTCCACCAAGGTGATCAGGCCCATGAAGTCGCCGTATTCGTCGACAACCAGTGCGATCCGCTGTTTCTCGCGCTGAAAGTTCAGGAGTTGCTGGTAGAGTGGCGTTCCCTCGGGAACGAAATAGGGCGGTCGGGCGATGGCGCGCAGGTGCTCCTTGCCGAGTCCCTGATCGAGCATGGCATGCAGCGCATGACGTGCGTGCACGACTCCGATCACATTATCGATACCGCCGTCGAACAGCGGCAGGCGGGTGTAGCCGGCGTTGCGGATGGCCTGGCTGATCTCGTCCGCCGAGTCCTGGATATCGATGCCTTCGACCTCGTTGCGGGGGATCATGATGTCCTCCACGGTGGCGTGTTCCAGGTCAAGGATGGCGAGCAGCATGGAGCGGCTGCGTTCCGGGATCATGGCGCCGGCCTCGGTGACGACGGTGCGCAGTTCCTCCCGGCTCAAGGCCGTGCCGGGTCCGGATGACAGGGGCACGCCGATCATGCGCAACAGGCCGTTGGCGATCAGATTGACCAGCCAGACCAGGGGATACAGCAGCTTGAGCAAGGGGCCGTAAACATAGGCGGCCGGGTAGGCGAGGCGCTCCGGGTCCAGGGTGGCCAGCGTCTTGGGAGTGACCTCGCCGAAGATCAGGATCAGAAAGGTCAGAAGCCCGGCGGCGATGCCGATGGCCGCCTCGCCGCCGAGCCGCAGGGCGATGACCGTACCGATCGATGAGGCCAGGATGTTGACGAAGTTGTTGCCGAGCAGGATCACACCGATCAGTCGGTCCGGCCGTTCCAGCAAGGTCCGGGCGAGACGGGCACCGCGATGACCCTGCTCGGCCCGGTGACGCAGCCGGTAGCGGTTGATGGTCAGCAGCGCCGTCTCGGAGCCCGAGAAGAAGGCGGAGAGCAGGATCAGAAACAGCAGCAGGAGTAAGAGTCCGGTCAGTGGGATGTCGTTCACGATCGGCCGCCGAAGGACTCGGTTTGATAGCGAGAGACCTTCAGCGTCTCACTCCAATGGTTGGCCGGGAGCCCGGCCTTGCGTTTGAGTTCGTTCAGGAACTGCCGCGGCTCGGGCAGTGACTCCCAGACCGCCGGCAGGAAGGTTCCGCGCGCCCAGCCGTCTTCCAGAATCAACCCATCGACGGCGGGGCGCAGTTGGCGCAGGAGATCCGATTCGTCCTGGAAGGTCATCGGCTCGGGCGGCGTCAGCACCGAGCAGTCCAGTTCCAGATCCTCCAGTTCCCAGGGCTCCAGCCGTCCGAACCTGGGGTCGCGGAAGGCCGCGGCGAAGGCATTGTCGGCGACGTCCAGGACCAGCGGCTGGCGGGCCTCCAGATGACCGATGCAGCCGCGCAAGACCCCGCGGCGATGCAGCGTGACAAAGGCGGCACGGGGTGCGCGCAGAAGGTCCGGATACCTATCAAGGTCCGGCTGCAAGGGCGCGCCGACGGCGAGGCCCTGGCGGATCGACTCCCAGGCGACCTCGAGCAGCAGTCGGCGCGCGGCCGCATCCAGGGTGTACGCTTCAGAAGAGGGCATAGGCACCGTACCCGACCACTTGGTCACGAGGTCCGGCCGTGTCGCCGGAGTTACGCAGGTCCAGGGTACGCACCGACAACCCGTGGCCGCGCGCCGCGAGCAGGAGCCCGGCCACCGGGGTGGCGCCACAGGCACCGTCATGGTGCAGCGCCTCGGGTGCGAGCCGCTCGATGGCGCTGGTGGTGGCTCGGTCGGCCCGTTGCGCGCTGGTATAGTCCAGATAGTGACTCAAGTCGGAGCTGACGACGATCAGGGTCTCACCCCCGCCCCAGATCCGCTCCAGAAGCTGTGCCACCGCCGCGGGCGCCACCGCGCCCACGATCAGCGGAACGAGCCGAAAATCAGCGAGCAGGGTCTGGAGGAAAGGCAACTGCACCTCCAGGCAATGTTCGCCGTCGAACGCCGCATCCAGCGGCTCGACCTGCGGCAGGTTCGCGAGGTCCTCGAGCGCCGCGTGGTCCAACTCGACCGCGCCCAGCGGGGTGAGCAGGCGCTCCGCCGTCGGATAGGCGATGCCGCGAAACGGCAGCCGGTGGGCCGGACCGAGCAGCACCACCCGGCTGATGCGGGCGGCGATCGGGGCGAGCTGGGCATAAGCCGAGGCGGCGATCGGCCCGGAGTACGGATATCCCGCGTGGGGCGCGATCAGCGCCTTGGGATGGGTCTGCGCAGTCGGCGCGACGGCCGCCAGCAAGGCGTCGACCTGACGGCGCAGCGTCATGGGATCGGCCGGGTAGAAGCGCCCGGCCACGGCCGGTTGACGATCGATCATCATATGCAACCCCCTTTTTACAGGCCCGTCGATGTGGGCCGACTACTATTAAGTGTAGTGAAAGTGCCGCCGCGGGGCGAGCCGGCCCCCGACCACCCGCAACGCGCGTTTGGCAGATCGACCGGCTCACGCGTTCGCGCCGTCATCGCCGACAGTGTCAGGAGTTCCAACCCATGTCCAAGCATCCTACCCAATTCTGGCACGCGCTCCCGGACGGCCGGGTGCAGTGCGACGTCTGTCCGCGGGCCTGCCAACTGCACGAGGGCCAGCAAGGTTTCTGCTTCATGCGCGGCTGCCGCGACGGCGCCCTGGTCCTGGACGGCTACGGACGTTCCAGCGGCTTCTGCGTCGACCCCATCGAGAAGAAGCCGCTCAACCACTTCCTGCCCGGTACACCGGTACTTTCCTTCGGCACCGCCGGGTGCAATCTGGCCTGTCGCTTCTGTCAGAACTGGGACATGAGCAAGTCACGGCAGCAGGACACCCTGGCCGCGACAGCGACCCCGGAGGCCATCGCCCGACGCGCGGCGCAACTCGGCTGCCGTAGCGTCGCCTACACCTACAATGACCCGGTCATCTTCCTGGAGTATGCGGTGGATACCGCGGCCGCCTGCCGCGCACTCGGCATCCGTAACGTGGCGGTCACCGCGGGCTATGTGAATCCGGGCGCCCGCGAGGTGTTTTTCGCCGCGATGGATGCGGCCAACGTGGATCTGAAGGCCTTCACCGAGGACTTCTATCACCGGGTCTGCGGCGCGCATCTGGCGCCGGTGCTGGACACCCTGCGCTACCTGCGCCACGAGACCCGGGTCTGGCTCGAACTGACCACGCTGCTGATCCCGGGCTATAACGACAGCGACCAGGAACTGGACGCCATGACCTGCTGGGTGGTGGACAACCTCGGGGTGGACGTACCGATGCATTTCACCGCCTACCACCCCGACTGGAAGCTGCGCGATGCCCCGCCGACCCCGCCCGCGACCCTGCGCCATGCCTGCGAGATCGCACGGCGTAACGGCGTGCGTTACGCCTATACCGGCAACGTCCACGACAGCGCCGGCGACAGCACCTGGTGCCGCCACTGCGGCGCCCTGCTGATCGAACGGGATTGGTACCAGCTCGGCGCCTGGGGCCTCGACGACCAGGGCCGCTGCCGTTCCTGCGGCACGCCGCTGCCCGGCGTCTTCGAGGCCCGGCCGGGCACCTGGGGGCCGCGCCGCCTGCCGGTGGCCTTCGGGGCGATCTGACCGGCGTCGGCGTCCGATCCATGCCCTCGAACGCCAGGCTGAGCGCTGATGGCGCGTTCAAGGAGGATCGGCCCACCCCGCGCGCCCGTGCTAGGCTTAGGCAATCGGCTCAGTCCCAGGCAACACCAAGCAAGGCCCATCGCTATGTGCCCAACCGCCGCGACCCTGCATGCACCGGCGCACCAGCCCCCCGTGGTCGCCCGCGCGCCCGCGGGCGCACCCCAGCCGTCCGGCGAGCCCCGCTCCGCGGACGGCCTGCGGGTCTCGGAAGAGACTTACTGGAAGGAGTATTACCTGGAGTCGGACATCCATTACGAGTGGAATAACGGTCGGCTGGAGGAAAAGCCGGTGTCGGACTATGAAACCTATCTGGTTTACGCCTGGTTCGCCCGGCTGATGCAGCACTTTCTGGACACGCGCCCCATCGCCCGGATGGTCGCCCTGGAGATGGGCTTCCGGCTGCCGCTGCCGACCGGGACCGTGATCCGCAAGCCCGACTTAGGTGTCGTGTGCAATGCCAACCCCCAACCGCTGCGGCCCTTGGATGCCTCCTACCACGGCGTCTTCGACCTGTGCATCGAGGCCCTGTCGGACTTGGAGCGCCGCGCTATCGAGCGCGACACGGTCACGAAGAAGGCCGAATACGCGGCCGGGGGCGTACCCGAGTATTACATTCTGCATCGGGAACCCGAGCGCCAGGCGTTCTTCACCCGCACGGCCGCCGGGCTCTATGTGCCGATCGCGGCGGAGGATGGCGTGATCCGCTCGCGCGTCCTGCCGGGCCTGCAATTCCGACGGACCGACCTGAGCGCGCAACCCGCACCCAAGGCGATGTACCTGGACCCGGTGTATGCCGACTTCGTGCTCCCGGAGTGGCGGGAAACCGAATTGCGCGCCGCGGCGCAGACGCGGGCCACACAGGCTGCTGAAGCGCGCGCCGAAGAGCAAACGCGGGCCAGACAGGCTGCTGAGGCGCGTGCCGAGGCGCAGACGCGGGCCAGACAGGCTGCCCAAGCGCATGCCGAGGCGCAGACGCGGGCCAGACAGGCTGCTGAGCAGCGCGCCGAGGCCGAAGCGCAGGCGCGGCGGCAACTCGAACAAGAACTGGCCGATCTGCGGGCAGAGTACGCGGATCGACGGACCGAACCCTGACGCAAGGTTCCGAACGTGATCGCCATGCCGCCCCGGATCCCGCTTCTTAGTCCCACACGCCGCATCCCGGTGCTGCTGTCGCTGCTCATCGGCACCGGGACCGGCCGGTCCATGCTTCCGGCCAGGGCTGACCCCGGCGCGCCTGATGTGGTGTCGGCAGCTTGGCCGACGACGCTCTACAACCCCAAACCGCTGCCTGATGACGTGATCGTGCCGCTGCCGTGCGGGGGAGCGCTCGCCTTCCGGCCGGTGGCGACACCGGCCGACAGCACCCGCACCGCGTTGGTCGGCGCCTTCACGCTCGCGGACGGGACAGCGGGGCAGCACCTGCTGGTCGGCAAGTACGAGGTCACGACGCTGCAATATCTGACGGTCAGGGCGCAGGCGGCGGGCGAGACCTGTGCGCCGACACCGGCACTGACCGGGGCGGCGGCGGTGACCGCGCAGGTCGGCGTGAGTCGGATCGACGCGATCAATTTTGCCGCGCAACTGTCGCGCTGGCTGGCCGCCAATGCCGAGCGGATTCCGCCGTGCGCCGCTGCTGCGACGGCGTGCCTGCCGCGAGTCGACGGCAAGCCGGCCTTCGTCAGGCTGCCGCTGGACCTGGAATGGGAGTACGCGGCACGCGGCGGTGCCCTGGTCTCCGCGGAGGTCTTTGCGCGATCCCGCTATCCCATGCCGGAGGGACTCGACCGTCACGCCTGGTATAACCGCAACGCGGATGGAACGATCGCACCCATCGGACTGCGCTTGCCCAATCCCCTGGGGCTGCACGACCTGTACGGCAATGCCTGGGAATGCATGAACGACCCCTATCGTTCCGAGCAGTTTCCCGGCCAGGTCGGCGGCGATGTGCTGCGCGGCGGGGGCATCCACAGCACCGCCGAGGATCTGCGGGCGGATCGGCAGGTGGAGGTGCAGCCCTATGATGCCGCGGGCGATGTGCGGACGGCGGATACCGGTTTTCGGGTGGTGCTGGCGGCGCCGGTGGTGACTTCGATGGCGAAGCGTCCGGTGCCGGCGGCAGTCGACGGGGCGGCGGATGCGCCGGATACGCGCGGTGCAACAGCCACGGATACTGCACCGCCGACAGCAGCCGTTGCCGCGGCTGGGCGGCTGCGGGTCTATGTGGACCTGGACTCCTCTGCATTCATTCACGTCGACGGCGAAATCAAAGGATTGGCCTCCGGCGGCCGCCCAGTGGAGGTGAGCGATCTGTCGCTTGGTCCTCATCTGATCGAAGTGCGGGCCAGGGGCTACCCGAATGCCGAGGAGTGGGTCCAGGTGACCGGGGACACACCGGTCGAGGTCCGCATGTCCCTGGAGCCGACGCCCGAACGGGCCGAGGAGATTCTGAGGCTGAACCAGACTGAGCGGCAGTTGATCGTGGATCAGCTTGGCGAACTCGGTTATCTCTGCCGCTTGAACCAAGGCAAGTTTGGAGCGGACTTTCGCCGCATCCTGAAAGCCTTTCAACGCGATCACCGACTCCCGGCAACCGGCTACCTGACGGCCGCGACGCGCACGCTGATCGAGCGGCAAGCCGCCGCGCGCCGGCAGCAACAGCAGGCGGCCGGAGCAGGTGTCACCCCGCCATTCTCCGGCCGCGATCTTCAGGTCCCCGAGCGTCAATCCGGCGGCGGGATGAATTGGACAGACACGGTGCTGCCGTGATGCCTATTCAACGGGCACGCTTATTGGGGCCAGAACTCCTCATCAAGCAGTTGCGCGATGCTGAAGGGGCAGGTCTCCGGAAAGGTCTGGAGCGGCAAGCCGGTTTCACGCATGGCGTTCTTGCGGACATTGCCGTAGCGGGCGGCGATCAGTTCGGAGAGGCGCGGCCGCAGACTTGGGCTGTCCTGGAGTCGACGGTCGATTTCGTCGCGGGCATTGTCGATCGACTGTTGCCAACGCGGGCCACGCAATGATGGCTGGTAGTGCCATTTGAGCAAGTGCAGGATCAGCACGCCCAGATAGCTTTCGATGGCGCGTCGTTCGCTCTTGCCCATGTCTTCCAATTCCTCGGCGATATGCTCCACGTCGATCTCGCTCAGACGGCCTTGACGCAGCAACTGGGCGTTGCCGGTCAGCCAGGCATAGAGGTCTTGTTCGTACTCGGCTGGGGGCGCTGCAGGCCGCATTGGCAATCTCCGGAATCGGTGAAACCGTGATGTTCTGAATTCTACACGTCGTACACCAAACCCAAGGTACGCTAGCAGCCTGTCGGACTTAGCCCCTAGGATTAGGGTATGAGTCAACATAAAGGC
>JACDZG010000107.1 GCA_013426805.1 Chromatiaceae bacterium | reverse complement strand
CGAGTGGACACGCCAAAAGTTGGCTGAAATGACGCCGGAGGAGCGGCTGCGGGGGTTGCCGCCGGAGGAGCGGCTGCGGGGGTTGCCGCCGGAGGAGCGGCTGCGGGGGTTGCCGCCGGAGGAGCGGTTGCGGGGGTTGCCGCCGGAGGAGCGGTTGCGGGGGTTGCCGCCGGAGGAGCGGTTGCGGGGGCTGTCGCCGGAGGATCTGGTTCGCAGTCTGTGCCCCGAAGACCGGCTACTCGGACTCAGCAACGAGGAACTTGTCCGGCTCAAAGACCTGCTGGAGCGCCGGACATCCGGCCAGCGCTAACTTCAGTCCGGGTGGGCGGCGCAGAAATAGGGGGACGTAGCACGAAATGCATTGGTTACGGTACTCTCCTCGGGGCCTGACGGGGAATCAAGGACGCGCGGATGTGAATCATGACGTCGGCAATGTGCATGGTCTGCTCCGGGGGTTGGTTGATGGAGACTGCTCCGCAGTCGTGATATATGGACCTATCATTCCATAATTGGTGAAAAAAAATATCAGGCGAGGGACCCGAGCACGACAGCGATGATGCCCTTGAGGGTCTGGGCATCGGCCCCCGCCTTGGCCTGGATCTTCAGCCCGCTCATGCTGCTCACCAGATAGCTGGCCAGGGTCCGCGCGTCACGCTCGGGGGCGATGTCACCCTCGCGCTGGGCGCGCTCCACCGCGGCCTGCAAGATGTCGCGGAAACGCCCGATGCTCTGCGCAATGTCGCGGGCGATTTCGGCCTCGCTCTGTCCGAACTCGCTGGCGGTATTCATCACCAAACAGCCGCGCGGCGCGCCCCCGGCATCCTTCAGCACCGAATGGAGGAAGTCCCTCGGTCAAAGCGACGCTGACCGCGGCCGCTCGGGGAGGTGGGTGAGGCGGTGGTTTCGCAACTGCCTGTGGGCACAAATTTCCAGGCATTGCTCTAGTCGTTCCTCGTCGAGGTTTCGGCGCAACTGGTGCCCGGCGCAACCCGACACTGCGTCTGCGTCGATTGGTCGACGGCTGGGGTGCGATTCTGACCGGGGCGCTCGGTCTTTCGTCAACACCCCCTTCCCAGCGCACGGCCTGCGGGAGCGGGAACGGGTGATCGCGTCGGGCAAGCTCACCACCTCATCGAGTCGGCACCAGTCGACCTCGATGATGGCCGATGCCACCGCCGGCGGGAGCTCGCCGATCACCTGCGCGCTACGCTCCAACGCGGCATCAAGGACCTCGGCGAAGCGTGCGACCTCATCCGGGACCAGGCCGCGGGATTCAACGGCGAGGCCCAGAAACCGCGGGGCAACCCGTTCGACCACCAAATCGAACGTGAGTGCGCGCCCAAACCTGCAGACAAGCAGGCTGGTCGATGGATCATGTTCGCAGGGATCGGCCGAGAGGAAGTCATCGCCACCAGAGATCATCGCCTGAGCACCGATGTCATCACCAAGCCTGATGAACAGGCGACGGCACGCAAAGGCGAAACGAACGCCGTCGTTTCGGCAGAGGCATAGAAGGGTATTGCGAAGGTGATCCGTCATGTCGAGCAATCCTTCATCCAACCAGGCCAAGAGGCTGAAGCGGACATCATCATCGCCCTCACTGAGCAAGGCGTCGGCGATGCGGTCTGCCAGGTCGGGTCCAATCGGGGGGCAGGCGCGACATGACCCGCGGGGAAATTGCACGCTCCCGTCCTCTGTCTCAACAGATTACACCAGGTGTCTGCGTCGGATCCCCACAACGCGCACTGAAAAAAGAAGGTCTCCGCAAAGGAGTCCTCGTTCGATTCGTCCCGCTGAAAGAACACGCAGCGCCAAGAATCGACGATGATCCGTCTCTCCTCCGGCCCCATCACGATCAGATGCGCAAATAGGCGCATCCCCAGCAACTCGCGCGCCGCGCCCCGTCGGTCTGGGAGGCAGCGCACGAGCGAACGTTTCAACTCTGCCATCCGCCTTGGCGCCACTGTGCAAAGGACGGGCTCGATATCCCGGATGCCGAGATCCTCCGAGGTTTGGCCGTCGATATGGCTGGCGACCTGGGAGAGATCGAAGTCGAGCTCTGCCTGCTCCAAGGCATTTGCGAAAGAGGAAGGCCGCGAGTGCGGTCGTAACCTCGTTCCTGGTCGCTTGCCCGGCAAGCCAGGCCGCTGATCGGGTGATCTCCCCATCGGATAAGCCCTTGCCGAAGCGGCGCAGATGATCGCCGACGACCTCCGGAGCCGTGGCCAGCAGCAAGGCCAAAGGGCTCAGCGACGGGTCATTGCCCGCTGCATTGCCGTCTATCGCAAACCACGAGACGCCCAACGCCTGCGCGCCGCGGTCGAGCATGTCGCGATGCTGGGTGCCGAGTCGGCCGGTGGTGACGACGATCCAGAGGTCCGGCGGTAAGGGACCGGTCGCCGCATCGGCCAGCTTGGCCAGGAGTTCATCCGGGGCAGCGGCGTAGAGTCCAGGTAGCGCTTGCACTCCACCGCCAGCCGGTTGCCGGTGCGCGAGTCGCTCGCGAGGTCCTTGCCATCCTGCCGCCCTGAACGCGCAAGCAGGAAGCGCTGGCTGGTCAACCGTTCCAGCAGTCGCGCGACGAGGCCCTCGAAGCCCTCGGGGCCGTCCGGGCGCAGGCCGTGAAGGTCCTTTAGTACCGTCTCGAAGCTCATCGCTGTGCGGGTCCCTGGTATACGTTTTCGTTCTATCGCGCTGCGCAGGTCAAGTGCAGCGCGCTCCGCGGCCAGTACACGGAGTCGGAGCCCGGCAATTGGATCTCAGCGAGCCCGGAAGCGCCCGTCGCGCTCGGGTGCCGATCCCGTCATGGCGCGGACGGCGCGATTCCCTAATCCGAGCGGATGCGCGCGAGCAGGCCCGGCGCAATGCGATAGCCATGCGCGGCCATGCGCTCGATGCAGGCCGACGCGTCACCTATCAGCCCACGTCGCTCTGCCCGGTCGAGCAGCCGGACCGTGCCGACGATGCGCAGGCCACGCTTCAATGCATGACGTCGCGCGATGCGGTCGTCGAGGATCAGCAGTGTCTCCTCGGGGCGCAGCAGCGCGAGGCGAATCGCATCGGCCTCGCCTCTGCCGAGGCTCGTCGGCAAGTTTTCGCATCGGTCACGCCCGGCTTCGACCCGGAGCCATCCGTCGGTAATGGCGGAAATTATCCGCTCGGCGTCGGCACCCGGCTTCGCGGTGCATTCGGCGCGGACGGAGTCCGGGGTCGTCAGCACCCCAAACAGAGCGCGGAGCACGGCCAAGAGGTCGACCGCGGCGAACGCGATGAGCGGGCCGGCATCGGCCACTACGAGCCGAGCCACTGGTCCAGCGACGGGGTATCGAGGTCGGTGGTCTCATCCGGCGCGACGACGTCGATACCGAGCTCACTCAGGTGGCCCAGGAACTCCCCAATGGACAGGCCACTGATCCGGGCGGCGGCGCCCAGCGACAGCACGCTATCCTTGAACAGCGCAGCCGCGAGTGCGGGCTTGAGGTTCGGGTCCGCTGCGAGCATCGCAGCGTTCAAGTGGACCAGCAGCGCATTGGGCTCGTCCCCCTTCAGGACGAGCACCGGCGCCTGCTCGGCCTGACGCAGGGCGGCCGACGGATTCTTCTTCAGGCTGCGAACGTTGACGGCGTGCATAGGTGGGAATTGGCGTGGACTACGTTGGGTAGGTACAGCTTAGGCGGCCCACGGCGGAGGGGCAAGCCGCCCGGCGCGTATCGGCTCGTGGAGGACCCGTTGCGAGGACAGCTTGCTGATGCGACACCCTAGCGGATCGCAGACTCGATCAGGCCGCCCACGGCGCCCAGCGGTTTGCCGATCTCGGCGGGCAGCCCATGGCGCTGCGTGAGATGGTCGGGGCTGTTCCAAGAGTGAGTGCGGGCTCTATGCGGTCACCACGCGCCGTCCCCGCGTCCTGGCTGGGCAAGTGGCGCTTGAGGCGGTCAAACCCGGGGTCTACCGCCTGCCGGTCGTGGGCCGCACTGTGACCCTGATCATATTGCGCGAGGTGGAGCCCTGTCCGCGCAACGCATTGTGGGAGATCTTCAGCTTCGAGGCGGCGAAGGTCTTCGCCGGGGCCGACACTTACCGCTGGCGCCGGGACGACCATGTTCCGATACTTGAGCAAATTTACCAACGCTACCGCGAGGTGGGTATCTCGATGGCCTATACGTTTGAAGATTTTAAGCGCGAGTGGACACGCCAAAAGTTGGCTGAAATGACGCCGGAGGAGCGGTTGCGGGGGCTGTCGCCGGAGGATCTGGTTCGCAGTCTGTGCCCCGAAGACCGGCTACTCGGACTCAGCAACGAGGAACTTGTCCGGCTCAAAGACCTGCTGGAGCGCCGGACATCCGGCCAGCGCTAACTTCAGCCCGGGCGGGCGGCGCAGAAATTGGGGGACGTAGCACGAAACGCATTGGTTACGGTACTCCCCTCGGCGCCTGACGGAGAATCCCGGTGCCTGCTCCGGCGTGGCATTGGCGAATCGCCCTACGGGCATCGGTCCTTCCGGACGGGGCGCACGCCCCATCCGACCTTGGGGATGGTCCAGCGGCTGAATGTGCCTGGGTATCGGGAGCGAAGGGGTTGATGATCGCCCTTGATCGTCGTTCCGGCCGTAGGGTGGACAAGGGCGTCACCCTTGCACTGTCTGCCCGGTTGCCGGTGCGCGAGTCGCTGGCGAGGGCCTTGCCATCCGACACCCTGGTGCTGTCGCGCGATACCGGTGCGACACGCGACTACGACTACGACCGCGTCGTGAGTGGGGCATCGCCGCAATTGGACCGTGCCGCGCAGTATCAGCGGCCGAGGCTAGGTCGCGGCGGATCAGGAAATGATGCTTGCCGCCATCTGGGGCTGGCCAGTCGCTTCGTCAGCGGCGATCCACACACTCCCGGCAGCGCCATCGGCAACGCCGCGACCCTTGCCTGGGCCGAGGTCTACCTGAGTCCTGGACCCGCTAGTGTTTGCGGGATGCCGCATGCCCTGTGTTGGGCAGCGAACAGACGGCGGCGCGTCGTCCCGCCCAGTATACTGATGTGCCGCAGGGGGTGGCCCCCACCTCGTCGCGGGTCCCAGGCGGGTCGATTCCACCCGATTTCAACGTCTTTTAGGAGTCCACCATGTCTATTCAACGCATCGCAGAAGACGACGGCAAGGTGCTGCTCACCGACCATGCCGACCTGGCTGGCCGCCCCGCCCGACGCCCATGAGCGCGCCTGACCCGGATCGCGGCCCGCCGTCCGCCGCTGCATCGGCCAATACCGGCCTGGTGGTTGCGGTGCGCGGCAGCGTCGTGGATGTGCACTTCGCGACCCGGCTACCGGCGATCTATACCGTCCTGCGCGCGGGGCCGCAGCGGCAGATCGTCATCGAGGTGCTGGCCCAGCGCGATGCCCATCAGGTCCGCGGGATCGCCTTGACGCCGACCCAGGGTCTGGCCCGCGGCATGGTGGTGGAGGACACCGGCGGGCCACTGCAGGCGCCGGTGGGCCAAGGCATCCTCGGGCGGATGTTCGACGTCTTCGGCAACGCCATCGACCGCGAGCCGGCGCCGACCGAGGTTCAGTGGCGTTCCGTGCATCGCGCCCCGCCGCCGCTGGCCCGCCGCGCCACCAAGTCCGAGGTCTTTGCCACGGGCATCAAGGTCATCGACGTGCTGATGCCGCTGGAGCGCGGCGGCAAGGCGGGGCTGTTCGGCGGGGCGGGGGTGGGCAAGACGGTGCTCCTGACCGAGATGATCCACAACATGATCGGGCATCAGGACGGCGTCAGCCTCTTTTGCGGCATCGGCGAGCGCTGTCGCGAGGGCGAGGAACTGTACCGCGAGATGCAGGGCGCCGGCGTCCTGCCGCACATGGTCATGGTCTTCGGCCAGATGAACGAGCCGCCGGGCAGCCGCTTCCGCATCGGGCACGCGGCGCTCACCATGGCCGAGTATTTCCGCGACGACCAGCATCGCGACGTCTTGCTGCTCATCGACAATATCTTCCGCTTCATTCAGGCCGGCATGGAGGTCTCCGGGCTGATGGGCCAGATGCCCTCGCGCCTCGGCTATCAGCCCACCATGGGCACTGAACTGGCGGGGTTGGAAGAGCGCATCGCCAACACTGCTACCGGCGCCATCACCTCGATCCAGGCGGTCTATGTGCCGGCGGACGACTTTACCGACCCGGCCGCGGTGCATACCTTCTCCCATCTCTCCGCCTCTATCGTGCTGTCGCGCAAGCGGGCGAGCGAGGGGTTGTTCCCCGCCATCGATCCGCTCCAATCCAGCTCCAAGATGGCCACGCCCGGTATCGTGGGCGAACGGCACTATGCCTTGGCGCGCGACATCCGCCGCACCTTGGCGCAGTACGCGGAGCTCAAAGATATCATTGCGATGCTCGGCCTGGAGCAACTCTCGCCCGCGGACCGCAACCTGGTCGCCCGGGCACGCCGCTTGGAGCGCTTCCTGACTCAGCCCTTTTTTACCACCGAACAATTCACCGGCCTTCCCGGCAAGCTCGTGAGTCTGGAAGACGCGCTGGACGGCTGCGAACGCATCCTGAACGATGAGTTCAAAGACCTGCCGGAGGGCGCGCTGTACCTGATCGGGTCCGTGGCTGAGGCGAAGACGAAGACGCGGGCGACGGCGCCATGAATCTCAAGGTGCTGTTGCCGTTCCAGGTCTTCGCCGATCGGACCGGCGTGACGCGTATCGTCGCGGAGACGCGCGCGGGTGCCTTCGGGCTCTTGCCGCATCGGCTCGATTGCGTCGCGGCGCTGGCGCCCGGCATCCTGACCTACGCCACCGACGCCGATGGCGAGGTCTATCTCGCCGTGGACGAGGGGGTGCTGGTGAAGACCGGTCCGACCGTACTGGTGTCGGTGCGCCGGGCGATCGGCGGCACTGACCTCGGCCAATTGCGCGCGGCGGTCGAGCAGGAGTTTCTGACCCTGGACGCGCAGGAGCAGGGTCTGCGCTCGGTCATGGCAAGACTGGAAACGGGCGTTCTGCGCCGGTTCATGAGCCTTCAACATGAATAATGATGAACCCGTCAGCGCAACCTCGCGCGCCGGTCCGGACCTCGCTGCCGCGGTCGGTGCCAAGGCCGCGCGCAAGCTCAAGGCGCAGCGCAACCCGACGCCGGGGGTCTGGTTCGGCCTCGGCATGATGGGGTTGATCGGTTGGTCGGTGGTCGTGCCGACACTGCTCGGCGCGGCGCTGGGGCTCTGGATCGACAAGCAGTTCCCAGGCAGCCACTCCTGGGCGCTGGCGCTCCTGGTGGCCGGATTGACGCTCGGCTGCTTCAACGCCTGGCATTGGGTGGCCAAAGAGGAGCGGGCCATGCGGGAAGCGCAGGACGAACCGGAGCGGCGCGATGCATGAGCCGCTGGCGCTCGGGCTGGCGGCGGTCGCGGGGCTGCTGCTGGGGGCGGTCTTTTTCGGCGGTCTGTGGTGGACGCTGCGCAAGGGCCTGCAGTCCCCGCGGCCCGTGCGGTGGCTGGTGGGCAGCCTGATGCTGCGCACCGGTGTCGTGCTGACCGGGTTTTATCTGGTCGGCGAGGGTCATTGGGAGCGGCTGCTCGCGTGTCTCATCGGCTTTGTCGCGGCGCGCCGGCTCGTGACGCGACGCGTCGGCCCGCCGGTCGAGGAACCATCCGCCATGCCGGAGACGACCCATGCACCTGAGCCCTGATGAGACGCTCTTCTGGCAGTACGGGTTCATCAAGCTCAATGCCACCATTGCCTTCACCTGGGCCTTGATGTTCGTGCTCGCCGTCGGCTCCAAGCTCATCACGCGCAAGCTGTCCACCGAACTGACCCGCTCGCGCTGGCAGAACCTGCTGGAGATCCTCGTCACCGGCATCGAACGGCAGATCGCGGAGGTCGGGCTGCCCCAACCGCGACAGTATCTCGGCTTTCTCGGCACCCTCTTCCTGTTCGTCGCCGCGGCGGCTCTGGCCACGGTCATCCCCGGCTATGAACCGCCGACGGGTTCGCTCTCGACCACGACGGCATTGGCGCTCTGTGTCCTGGTGGCCGTGCCCGCCTTCGGCATCGCCGACCAGGGACTGGGCGGCTATCTGCAATCCTACCTGGAGCCGACCTTCATGATGCTGCCGTTCAACCTCATCAGCGAGGTCTCACGGACCCTGGCCCTGGCGGTGCGTCTGTTCGGCAACATGATGAGCGGCGCGATGATCATTGCCATCCTGCTCACCATCACGCCCTTCCTCTTCCCGATCCTCATGACCGCGCTGGGGCTGCTCACCGGCATGGTGCAGGCTTATATCTTCAGCATCCTGGCTGCTGTTTACATCGCCGCCGCGACCCGCACGCACAAGCCCGCGCCGTTGGCACCAGCGCCCGGCACTTGAGCCAACTCCGCATCAACCCGAGGACCACCATGGACAGCTTCACCATCATTGCCGTCGCGTCGATCGTCATCGCCGGTCTCACCACCGGCTTCGGCACCATGGGCCCCGCGCTGGCGGAGGGCCGCGCGGTCGCCACCGCGCTGACGGCGCTGGCGCAACAGCCCGATGCCTCCGCCACCATCACCCGGACCCTGTTCGTGGGGCTCGCGATGATCGAGTCCACCGCCATCTACTGCTTCGTGGTCTCGATGATCCTCCTCTTCGCCAACCCCTTCTGGAACCTCGCCGTCGCCCAGGCCGCGGGTCGGTAGGCCATGCTCATCGATTGGTTCACCGTCGGTGCGCAGGCGGTCAATTTTCTCGTCCTGGTGTGGTTGCTGAAGCGTTTCCTCTACCAACCGATCCTCCACGCCATCGATGAACGGGAGCGGCGGATCGCCGCCGAACTGGCGGACGCCGATGCGCAACGGGCGGCGGCGCAGCACGAGCGCGCGACCTTCCAGCACAAGAACGAAGCCTTCGATCAGCAGCGTGCGGCCCTTTTTGCGCATGCGATGGACGAGGCGAAGGCCGAGCGTCAGCGCCTCTTGGAAGAGGCCCGGCAGGCCGCCGATGCCTTGCGGGCCGAACGCCGGGACGCGTTGCGACAGGAGGCCGATCAACTCGATCAGGCACTGCGGCGCCGGACCGTGCAGGAGGTCTTCGCGATTGCGCGCAAGACGCTGGCCGATCTCGCCGGGGCGAGTCTGGAAGAGCGGCTGGTCGCGGTCTTGATCGAGCGCCTGCGGACGATGGACGACGCGGCGCACGCCGTCTTCGCGCAGGCGCTGCGGACGGCGACCGACCCGGCCTGCGTGCGTAGCGCCTTTGAGCTACCCGCGGCGCAACGCGCGGCGCTTCAAGCTGTCATCCATACCGCTTTCGCACCGGCCGTCCCGGTCCGGTTCGAGACCGCGCCGGATTTGGTCAGCGGGATCGTGCTCACCGCAAATGGGCAACAGATCGCCTGGGACATTGCGGATTACCTGCGGTCGCTGGAACGCGGCGTCGGCGAGCTATTGAAGGAGAAGGGGCAGCCGGACGCCGGGGCCGGGCCTGCCCCTTCAGAAACCGCAGCACCACACCCATGACGGCCGCGCCCGACCGCCTGGAGCCGGTCTTCGATCGCGCCTTCGCCGCCATCGGCCAGGCCCGCGAACAGTTCAGTCCGCAACTGACCCCACACGAGGTCGGCACCATCGCGACCGTCTCCACCGGCATCGCCACGGTCTCCGGTTTGCCCGGCGTCGGCTTCGAGGAGTTGCTGGCGTTTCCCGGCGAGGTCTTCGGCATCGCCTTCAACCTGGACGCGGACGCGATCGGTGTCGTGCTGCTCGGGGAGTATTGGCAGTTGCACGCCGGGGATCTGGTCGAGCGCACCGGCCGGGTGATGGACGTGGCCGTCGGTGAAGGCCTGTTGGGGCGCGTCATCGACCCGCTCGGCCGGCCGCTCGATGGTCAGGGGCCGGTGCGCACCGACGCGCGCCTGCCGATCGAACGTCCGGCGGCGGCCATCATGGACCGCGCGCCCGTCACCGTCCCGCTCCAGACCGGGATCAAGGTCATCGATGCGCTCATTCCGATCGGCCGCGGCCAGCGCGAGCTGATCCTCGGCGACCGCCAAACCGGCAAGACCGCCATTGCAATCGACAGTATCCTCAACCAGCGCGGCCAGGATGTCCTGTGTGTCTATTGCGCCATCGGTCAGCGGGCGTCCGCCATCGCCAAGGCGGTGGCCACCTTGCGGGAGCAGGGCGCGCTGGACTATACCGTGGTGGTGGTGACCGAGGGCAATGACGCGCCGGGTCTCGCCTACATCGCCCCCTATGCCGCGACCAGCATCGCCGAGCATTTCATGGAGCGCGGGCGCGACGTGCTGATCGTCTACGACGACCTCACCCACCATGCCCGCGCCTATCGCGAGCTCTCCTTGTTGCTGCGCCGCCCGCCCGGCCGCGAGGCCTTCCCCGGTGATATCTTCTACATCCACTCGCGCCTGCTGGAGCGCGCCACCCACCTGAGTCCGGAGCGCGGCGGGGGCTCGCTCACCGCCCTGCCGATCATCGAGACCGAGGCCGAGAACATCTCGGCCTATATTCCGACCAATCTGATCTCGATCACCGACGGGCAGGTCTATCTGTCGCCCTCGCTGTTCGCCTTGGGGGTGCTGCCGGCGGTCGATGTCGGCAAGTCAGTCTCGCGCGTCGGCGGCAAGGCGCAGCGGGCGGCCTACCGCGCGGTCGCGGGCGACCTCAAGCTTGCCTTTGCGCAGTTCGAGGAATTGGAGACCTTTGCCCGGTTCGGTGCCCGGGTGGATGAACCGACCCGCGCGATCATCGCGCATGGGCAGCGCATCCGCGCCTGCCTCAAGCAGTCGGAGCTCGCCCCGGTGGCGGTGCCGGCGCAACTCGCCATCCTGTTGGCCCTGACCGCGGGGCTCTTCGACACGGTGGACCTCGAGCGGATGACGGCGGCCGAACAAGCGGTGCAGGCGGCCGCGGCGCAGCTCCCGGACGAACTGCGCGAGCGCCTGAGCGGCGCCGCGACCTTGAGCGGCGGGGATCGGCAGGCGCTCATCGACCTGGCCGGCCGGGCGCTCACCGGATTCCAGTCGCCGGCGGTGCCGAGTGCTCCGGGCGGGGCCGCCCGCGCGCCGGACACGGCGGCGCCCGGGCAACCGACCGAAGCAAGTCCGCGATAACGACAAGGTCAAAGCCCATGCTCGCGAAACTGCACTACTGGTGGCAAGCCAAACGCTCCAGCTTCTGGTTCGTCCCGGCCGTGATGGTGCTGGACGCCGTAGCGCTCGCCACCTTGCTGATCACCTTGGACGTGACCGTCGAGCTGCAGGTGGTCGAGCGCTGGCCGCTGCTCTTCGGCGCCGGCGCGGACGGCGCCCGCGGCCTGCTCACCGCGGTCGCCGGCTCGATGATCACGGTCGCCGGAGTGGTGTTCTCCATCACGCTCGTGGCCCTGGCGCTGGCCTCCAGCCAGTATACGTCGCGGGTCATTCGTAACTTTATGCGCGACCGCGTCAACCAGGCGGTGCTCGGCGTCTTCGTCGGTATCTTTGCCTATTGCCTGGTGGTGTTGCGGACGATTCGCGGGGGTGACGAAGGGGGATTCGTCCCGACGCTGGCGGTGCTGGGCGGCCTGCTCCTGGCCTTCGTCCGCCCGGCGTCAACGACACCACGACCGCCGTGATGTGCGTCGATTATCTGACCGCCATCCTGGTCCGGCTGGCCCCCCGGCGGATTGCCGCCGCCCATTGGCTGGATCAGGATGAATTGCGGGTGATGGCCCGCGGTCCGAGCTTTGCGGGCCTGGTGGGCGAGTCCTGCGACCAGATCCGCCAGAATGCCGGCGGCAATGTCGCCGTCCTGTCACGGATGCTCGGCGCGCTTGAAGCCATCGCCAGCCGGACCCTGAACTCCGATCGGCGCCGGGTGCTTGCGCAGACCCTGGACGAGATCGCCGAGGCGGCCGAGCGCACCATCGACGCCCCGCACGATCGGGCACGGTTCGGCAACCGGCTGACGCGGGTGCGCGACGTGCTCGCAACCGAACCGGTGCTATTCGTCCGCGCACACCAAGACTGACCAGAGGCCCGATGAGCGACAGCACCGCCAGCCTGCGCCGCCAGATCAGGAGCGCCGACGATCTCCAATCCGTTGTCCGCACCATGAAGACCCTGGCCGCGTCCAGTATCGGCCAGTACGAGCAGGCGGTGCGCGCTTTGGGCGATTATGCGCGCACGGTGGAACTGGGCCTCGGCGTCTGTTTCCGCGGCAGCGCGGCGGACGTGGCGATGACCGGGGCGCCGGTCGAACCGGATCGGGGTCCGAACACGTGTCGGATCGGTGGCATCGTGTTTGGCTCGGACCAGGGACTGGTGGGCCAATTCAACGATGTGGTGACCGACCATGCGGTGCAGGCCCTGGCTGCCCTGACCGACCGGCCGCTGGTTTGGGCCGTCGGTGAGCGCGTCCATGCGCGGCTGACGGATGCCGGTCTGCCGGTGGTGGGCCGGTTCGCCGTGCCCGGCTCGGTCGCGGCCATCACCCCGCTCATCGGGCAGATCCTGGTCGCGAGCGAGGCTCGCGGGAATCGCGTCGCGCAGCTCCATCTGTACTACAACCGTCCGGCGTCCGGTGCCGTCTATGCGCCCGTCAGCCAGCGGCTGCTGCCGCTGGACGACGCCTGGCAACGCCGGCTCGCCGCGCTCCCCTGGCCGACCGGGAACCTCCCCGAGGTCATGGGTACGGGACCTGCGACCCTGAGCGCCCTCATCCGCGAGTATCTCTTCGTTTCGCTTTTTCGCGCCTGTGCCGAATCGCTGGCGAGCGAGAACGCCAGCCGCCTCGCCGCGATGCAGCGTGCCGACAAGAACATCGACGAACTGCTGGAGGCCCTCAACGGCAAGTTCCACCGCTTGCGCCAGGGCGCGATCGACGAAGAACTGTTCGACGTTATCTCCGGCTTTGAGGCAATGCTGTAGGCGTGTTCGACGCCTATCGGGTAGGCCGCATCGGAGTTGTTCTCTGACAGGATCGACTGTCGTTATCGACCCCCCGTTGACCGCGCGACGCCGGGTGCGCGACGCCTGCCGTACTCTGTGGTCTCGTCTGTGGTCTCGCGATCGGCGGGTCTGTGCGCTGCCGTACGCAGCCGAGCGCGATCCGCTGCCAATGCAGTGACGGCGGTCATCGCCACGTACGGCAGCGCACAGAGGCGATGCCTAGCGAGCGATACCATTAATCGAAGACCGACACACCATCATGCGCTTCGCCGGGAATCGGAAACCGAAGGAATCGCCCGAAACCGGGCGAACCGGCACACACTGGACGGAGCGGCCGTGTCGGTCGTTAGACCAGTCATGCGGCTCAATCACCGATCCGTTGCCGCGCGGAATGGGAGCAGCGAATGAATAGTCAAGCAGCCTTTAGTCTCGACCGTGATGACGACACCCTCACCAAGGAGAATCGCCGGCCACGGGAGACGCCCGATGACACCGCCGGCCCGCGGTCCATTCGATCTCACGTGGTCCGCTGGATGCGGGAAGACTGGCCCTACCTCGCCATGCTGTTGCTGGCGGTCGTGGGCGTCGCCCTCCAGTTGCCTGCCATCTATTGGATATTCGTGATGCCGGTCTACGCCGTCATCTGCATCATCGAGGGGTGGCGCCATTTCACGACGCCGGAGGCCCGGTGGGAATTGGTTACGGTGCAGGCGCTGAACTGGTTTGCACTGATCGTCGCCACCTATATTCTATACAATGCGGGGGTGCAGGGTGTGCTCAACACCAATGCCTCCGGGCTCGTCATGCTGACCCTGTTGGCACTCGGCACCTTCATGGCCGGATTGCAGGCGCGGGTCTGGCGGATCTGCGGGTTGGGCGCCGTGCTGTTCCTTGCCGTGCCTGCCATCGGGTGGCTCGAGCAGTCGATCATGCTCCTGGTGGGCGCCACCCTGGTGATCATCGCCATCGCCGGTCTGACCTGGTGGTTGGGTCAACGGCGTGACGGCGCTTTGCAGACTTGAACGTTTCCGACGCATCGAGACGGGTGACACGCGTGTTGGGTCTGCCAAAATTTCCCGGCGCAGATCTGGTGCATCCAGCCGATTGCGTGGTATCTACCAGGCTTGTCCCTGACCCCGTGGGGGGACACTGCCGAAAGCCTACCACCGACCGGGAGAAACGCGCGTGCTGCCCATCGACCAAGTCTCTTTGATCTGTCCGAGGAACGATCTGGAGAGTGACTGTATCCTCGGCATTGCGGCCCGCTTGCAGGTGGACATCCGGGAGGTTTCCGGGGACTGGGGTGTCACGCTGGACGCGGCCCTGCGCCAACATCCGGACCTGGATTCGCTGCGTCGGCACGTCATCGTGGTCGAGTTGCCGGGCGCCGCCGGGCGGGATCTGCTGACCTTGGCGGGCAAGCAGGTCCATCTCGTCGATCACCATGGACCGGCAAGTGATGGCCCGATGGCAAGCGCTCTGGAGCAGTTTGCGGCACTCGTCGGTTATGAACTGACCACTGCCGAGTACGAGGTCGCCATTGCCGATCGGGACTTCTATCCCGGACTGACGCGCGCCGGCGTGCCGCTCGGCCGTGCCCAGGCGCTGCGACGGCAGGAACACGAAATCCGCGGCACCGCGGACCTGTTGGAGGAGGCGCGTACCTTCGTTGCCGCCAACGCCCGTCAGCTGGGTCATCTGACCCTCTACTTCGCCCCGGAACGCCTGGCCAAGGTTCTCTTGGATGCCGCCCAGGAACCCACGGCGCAGGATTACACCGCGGCCGCGAATCAGCGTCGACCGGTCCCACTGCCCCAGGTCCTCGCCGTGTTCCACGCCGCGCGGGACCCTGCCTGCATCCGCGCCGTCCGCTTTGCCGGCGCGGCCGCCGCCCGCGCCGCCCTGTCCACCCTGCTGACCGACGCCGAGCTGAGCAACAGCCTCAGCCTGTGGCTCGGGGGCGGCGACCTTGGCTGTTTCTTTGGAGCCGAGGCCCGCAAGGACCATCCCGCACCGGCCTTCGATCGGCTGATGTCACGGGTCTTCAGCCTGATCGGCGGGACCTCCCGACCCGTCCTCCATTACGGCTGCACCTTCCTGCTCCCGCTCGATCTGCACGAATCCTCTGAACTCAAGACCAAGCCGACGAAGCGGGCCGAGCGCTTTTTCAAGACCTTGGTGCACAAAGAACAGGCGGGCGACATCCGCCGCCACCGCCTCGCCGTGGTGAGCCCCGGCAGCCTGTCCAAGGACGGTGATCATGAGCGCCGGTGCGAGACCCAGGCCCACCTCTACTTTCTGCCCCTGCTGCGGGACCTCCTGTTCGACGCCCAGTGTGAGCGGCGGCCGACCTCCCCCGGCGACCCGGATACCCCCTCCATCCAGCGCTGGCGCCTTGCGCCGGACGCGCTTGACGGCCTCTCCTGGCGGCTTGACGGCCCCCGCGGTGACACCCCAGGCCCCACGGCCAAGGTCTGCGACGTGTCACTTTATCGCTACTACAACGACCTCTACCTGCTCGCCATCCGGGTCGAGGCCATGGACAACCCCCAGCGGATCGACGGGGCCGAGGCCCTGGTCTGCGACCACGACCGCTGGTGGCGTCCGCTCTTCGACACCCCCGCGGACGTCTTCGCCCGCATCGAGCGGCTGCGGCTCGACCATTGGCTGCGCTTTACCAAACATGCGCGCATCCTCTACCCGAGCTTCATCGAGCAGATCGAGGAGGCGAAGTTCGACGCCCAAACCTTGCTTCGCCATGAAGAAGTAATCGAACAGTTTCCGTTCGGTGCCGATGTCTCGCCGATCGTGCTGTATCTGCTCGGCCAGTTCCTCGCCAATGACCCACAACAGCACGCTGAGGTGCAGCGCCTGGCCCACCTGTTGCGACTCCAAAATCTCTCCGAAGAACGGATGTTCGTCAACGTCGCCTACGGCCTCGCCGGCCCGGCGCCGGGCGCCCCGGTCGACCGGCAGGAAGCCGACCGACTGTTCAGTCTGGCCCTCTATGTCGATCGCGAATCGGACAGCTTTCAATCCGTCGGCGGCTATGCCTATGACCCCGACTACACGCGTGAGCTCGCGCGCACCCAGCGTCTGGACCGCTGGCGCGCCCTCGGCACCTATTTGGGCTTTTGCCCCTATGCCAACGCCTACCTGGGCTTCGGCGGCTTCTTCGCCAACGTGATCGCCGCTGAACACGTCCCCTATCACTATGAGCGGATGCTCATCCTGGCGCTCTTCCACCAGCTCACCCTGCGCAATTACAACCGCCGCATTACCCATGCCACCCGGCTCCTGATCCAGCCGAAGGGGCGCGATCCCGGTTCGGATTTTCGCGAGTTGCGGCGCGATTTTATCGAGTTTACCAACTGCCACTGGTTTCGCGAGGTCACCCTGGCGATTCAAGGTAAAGAGGTCTTCGCCAGGCAGGTGGCGGTCCTGGACATTGCTCCGGAATATGCCGAGGTCAAGGACGAGATGGAGCGGGCGGACGAGTATGTTCAGTCCGTCCGGCAGCATCGGATGGACGAGCGGGTCTTTGCCGCGGCGTGGATTGCCGCGCTGCTTGCCGGACTGGCCCTGGTGCTGCCATCAATTGAATACAATGAGCTGTGGCAGTGGCTTGCGTGGCTGGTACTGATTGTGCCGACGGCGCTGAGCGTTTGGCGAATTTGGCGTCGGCCACCCTCCGGCGAACACCGCAACCGCAAGTGACCCCTCCAACGGAGCCAGCGTCGCGCGACAGCTGAGTGACGCCGATTCTCGGAAATTTGCGCAGGAGCACATCATGGCACAGAAGAAGAAGCAGCGAGCGAAAGACAAAGACCGTGCGGGCAGCCCCGGTGCCCTCGTCCCCAAGCCCGCATCCCCGGCACCCGTGGCGGTCCCCGCCGGGCCGCAGCGACAAGCCGCGGATCCCACGGACTTCTATCTTCGCGTAGAAGGGCTGAACATTAGTGCCGTGACTGCGGATACGGATCAACTCAGCGTCGCGCGCGGGGCGAGCTTCCTGCTGCGTGAAGCCATCACCGATATTCAGTCCCGCAAGCTCCATAAAGGTATCCCGCTGCTGCCGCCGACTTGCAAAGCCGTCTCGACCGGTGCCTCGATCGGTGAATTCCTGCTGCCGGGCATTGCTCGTGCCCAGGCCGACGAGATCGCCGCCCATATTGCCGACTACCTGAGCGCCCCCACCACGCCCTACCGGCACTTGAGTTTCGGTGTATGCGTCGAGGCCTACACCCCGGCCCATGGGGAACTCCAAGTGCGCGAGCGGACCCTGGCACGCATCCGCTTTGCCCAGTTGCGCAGCCCCACCTGCGTGCCGCCGTCGCTGAATACGGACCCCAATCTCGGCCCGTGCGGCTGGGACGGCCGTCGACCCGCCGATGCCGAGCAGCCGATCTCCCGCGAGGGCGAAGAGGACATCCGCGTGAGCACTTCGGTGCGGGAGCGTTGGAGCCATGGGGTCAGGCGCAAACAGGGTTTCTATCGCGATGAGGCCCGTCTGACCCCGGATCACCCGGCCTATCCGTTCCGGTATAGCCGGGATTTGGGCGACCTGGCGCGAGACCAGCGTGCCGACATTCTCAATGGCAAGGTCGCCGTCATCTACGCGGATGGCAACCGCTTCTCTGGGATCCGGGAGGAAACCTGCAAGCACTTCAGGTCACTTGAAAAATTTGACGGGGCGATCAGGGAGCGGCGGCGTGCCTATCTCAATGATCTCTTGCGTTTCATGGCGACTGACGAACGCTTCTTGCTTGCAAGCGGTGAAGGGGCCGGGCGCTTGCGTCTGGAGACCCTGCTCTGGGGCGGCGACGAGCTGCTGCTGGTCGTGCCGGCATGGTGCGGATTCGACGTGCTCCAGCACCTGTTCGCCTCCTTCGCGGGTTGGGCGCATGACGGACGAGCCCTGACTCAGTCCGTGGGACTGGTCTTCTGCCGTGCCAAGACGCCCATTCAGCGCTCCATGACCCTGGCACGACAACTTGCCGACCGGATCAAGGCCCGCCTCAAGGACGAGGCCAACGGGAATAACGACCAGGAGCGGCTGCGTAGCCAGCTTAAGAATCGCTTCGACTACATGGTTTTGGAGTCCGTTGACTTCCCCGTCGAGGACAAATTGGACGACTACTTCAAGGGCCGTTACGGCGCCGCCGCCGCGCTGCGCGAGGTTCTGGCGCCAGCCATCGAGTGGCCGCAAACCCGCCCCCGGCTCGCATCCCTGCTCGGACATTTCCCCAAGGGCCAATCCTATGCGGTCGCGCGCGCGGCGGTTGCCACCAACTGGGCGGAGCCGGTGCGTGAGCCGACTGACGCGGATAAAGAGTTAGCCTACAGTGCGGCCCTACGGCGGATGAGGGAGGTCACGCAGGATCACGAAACCAGTGACCTGCAAGCGGCCCTGACCCGAGTCTTCGGTAGCGCGGCCGAGGTCAAGGTCGGCGGCGAGGTCGTTGCCGACCCCTGGACCTGGATCCACCTGGCCGAACTGTGGGACTACCTGATCCCGTCATTCGATTACGCAACCGAGGCGGCGACAGGACCCGTGAACCCGGACCCGAGAGGCCAACCATGACCACCTATCGCTTCACGGTTTGCATTGCCATTGAGGGTCCGGTACTCAGTCAGGCGGGGGAAAGCCGCGAGATCGGCATCGACACCGCCGCCCGACGCGGCGGCGGCCGACCGGCCCTGCCCGGCAACCTGATCCGCGGCAATCTCCGCCATGCCTGGACGGTCTTCAATTCGATTAAATCTGAAGTCTCCGACCCCGGCGCGGGAGCCCTTGCCTGGGACCCGGACCATTGGCTCGGTTCACCCTCGGCCGAGCATACCGACAACCAACCCATCCGCGCGCTCCTGCGCTTCGACCATGACTGGTTGGCCGCGCCACCCGCAAATAACCGACAGGCGCGCCATCGCATCAGGATCGATCCCAGGACCGGGGCCGTTGCCGGCGGCATGTTGCAGGTCATCGACAGCCCCTTTGCGACCGCAGACCCATCCACCTTCGTGGGACACATTGAGGCGGACCTTGAGTCGCAGGCCCAGGCCGACACCCTGGCGATGCGGATCCGCAAGGGACTGGAATACGCCAGCTCGCTGGGTGCCATGAAGGCGGCCGGCTATGGCCGGATCACCTGCGTTGCCGTCACCGCCATCCCGGTAGAGTACGCCGCACCAGCCTCGAGTTCGGCGCCGGTCCTGGACCAGAACGCGCGGCAGTTGGGCCTGAGCCTGCGCTTCGACCGCCCGCTGTGCGTTGCCCGGCCCCATACCGGGAACAACCGTTACGAGTCCGAGGACCGCATCCCCGGCAGCGTTCTGCGCGGCGCCATCGCCGCGCGCATCTTCGCCGGCGATCGGGAGCAAACCTGCGCCGATGAGCGATTTGCCGCCCTGTGCGAGCACTTCAGCGCCCTGCGGATCACCCAGGCCATCCCGATTGCGGCGTCGGCGGACCCGGCGGCACTCAAGCGGCCCCTGGTCCCGCCGCTGAGCCTGGTCGAGGCCCCGGACCAACCCGACTCCGATGAGAATGCGCTCTACGACTTGGCCCTGATGCGCGAGCCCGCGGGGCTCATCCACGGCCGCGCCCCGGCCTTCTGCATGGATTGGAAGCATGGCGGCATCGGAGACCGCAACAGTGCGCAGGGGTGCGGCGGAGACTCACCCCCGCGGCGGATCGAGGTCCGCACCGCCATCGGGCAAGGACAGGGTGCGGCCAAGGAGGGCGCCCTTTTTGCTAGCGAGGCATTGGTCCCTGACGGTCACCTGTGGCTGGCCCGGATCGACCTCTGCGCGATCCCCGCGACTGCCCGTCCTGCCGTCATCGCGGCACTCTCGGACCTGCTGCGCGAACCCCTGCGCCGGGTCGGCAAGACCAAGGCCAACGCCGCCGCCCGACTGCACTCGCCATTCGATCCGTCGGCCGCTTGCGGTCCCCTGCTGCGTGACGGACTTGCCTGTGTCTGCCTGCAAAGCGCTGCACGGCTGTTGCCCGATCCCTACGAGCTGCCCGGGACGGGCGGGGAGGACGAATTATTTGCACGCTATCAAGCAACCTGGTGCGACCTCTCCGGCGGCCACCTGAGGCTCTTGCGCTTCTTCGCGCAACAGCAACTCGTGGGCGGCGGATATCTGCGCGAACGTTTCTGGAAGGGGCGGGCGGCCTACAACCCGGAACTCCTGACCTGCCCCGGCAGCGTCTTCGTCCTGGAACCGACCGGCGAGTCTGCCGCCGCCGCTGAGGCGGTGCTGGCGCACTGGCGCGATCACGGCCTGGACCAGCCCACGGGAGCCCCGGGCGGCGACGACTGGCGAACCAATCCCTACATCCGCCACAACGGTTACGGGGAGGTCGCGATCAATCTGGACCTGCACTGGGGGCTGACCCCGCCGAAGGAGGCATGGTATGGGCTCGTCTGAAGACCTCGTCTACCCCCGGGTGCGCATCCTGGGCCAGTTGGAATGCCGCTCACCGCTGCATGTGGGGGATGGCACGGATCAGCCATTCACCGGGCGCACGGGCCGCAATGACCCGCGGGGCCTTTACCGCGCCGTCTGTTTGGATGCCGACGGCAAACCCTATATCCCGGCCACCACACTGCGTGGGCACCTGCGCGAGCGCTGCGCCGCGCAACCGACCCTGGCCGAGTGCTTCTTCGGACGGCTGGACCAGGCCGGCCTGGTGCGGGTCTTCGATGCCACCCTGATGAATCCAGCGGCGGGCGCCGAGCGGCGGCCCTATTGGGACCCGGAGCGCACCACCGCCATCCAGCACGGTATCAAGATCGAGCCGGTAACCGGCACGGTGGGCGACCATCTGCTGTTCCGCCATGAGGTCGTCCCGGAGGGGACGCGCTTCAGCCTGACCCTGGAGGCGGACGGTTTGGATCAAGAGGCACTGGCGATTTTGCTCGGCCTGCTTGCAAGTCTGGACGGCGGTCCCGCCGCGGCCATCGGGCGCGGCGCGAGCCGCCTGCAAGGGCGTCTGTGCTGGACCCTGGATCGGGTGGATTACCTTGATGGTGACGCACTCGCCGCCTGGCTGGACGATGACGACACCCGCCTGCTGGACCAAGCCTTTGAAGTCCTGAAGCACATCCCCGCGGCGGCTGCGCCGCCGTGCGCACCCGGCCACCAGATTCGGGTCCGGCTGCGCCCCACGGGTCCGCTGCTCGTCAACGAGCCTGGACTCGTCGCCGAGGACCATCGTGACCCAAGCACCGCGGATGAAGCCGACGAGCGCCACGCCCCGGGCCTGGAGTTCAGCCGCACCCCGGACGGCCATGCCCGAATTCCCGCCTCCTCCCTGCGCGGACTGTTGCGTGGGCGCGCCCGCCGTATCCTGGTCACGCTTGCGGCCGCCCAGTCCCCGACCTGTCCCGCGGGACAGGTCGGAGACCACCTGCTCGGCCGGCTCTTCGGCACCACCGGCCGGCGCGGCCGACTCTGGATCGGTGACGCCATCGCCGCGCAACCCTGCGACGCCATCGAACAGACCTTCGTCGCCATCGACCGCTTTACCGGCGGCGGTGAGCGCCACAAGCTCTATCAGGCCAGGGCCGCCCGCTGCGGTGTCCTCGGCGCGGATATTCGCCTCGACACCAGGCTGACCGACCTGGTGGACTGGGAGAAGGCGCTCCTGCTCCTGCTGGCCCGCGACGCGCTGGAGGGCGACCTCGCCGTGGGCTGGGGCAAGGCGCGCGGCTATGGCGCCTTGGAGGTAGAACTGGAGCTAGCCGGCGCCGCCGCCATCGACGCCTGGACCGACCCCCACGGCAAGGGCCTGCTGGACTGGATCGACGCGCGCTTCAGCCGCGCCACAGCCCAGTCCTGGATCGCGGACCTGCACCGGGAGATCGCCGCCGCCATCGCCGCCCTGCAACCCCAGCCTGCCGACAACCCGCGCTGATCGGAAGAGGACCACGCCATGCCCGAATTCCACAACCCCTATCACTTCGTTCCCGCCACCGGGCGCGTCCAGCGTGACGGGCAGAACCGGGCCGTCGAAACCGAGGACTACGCCGACATCAAGGAAGGCCGCTCGGCCCATTCCGCCCGTCACGACCGCTGGGTGCCCGACACCCATTCCGGGCGCCTCGTCTGTCGGCTCGCGCTGGAGCGTCCCACCCTCGTCGGCGCTGCCCAGACCCCGCCCGCGGATGACCATCCCAACGGCGCCAAGCAGGTCGAACCCTATCTGACCACCTGGCGCGACCCCCAGGGTCAGGACCACACCTGGTCCGGCCTCCCCGGCAGTTCACTGCGCGGCATGGTCGGAGCCGTGGCCGAGGCGATCAGCCAATCCAGCCTGCGGGTCTTGGAGGACCGCGCTTTTTCAGTGCGCGTGAACGTGCGTGAGCAGGAAAAGGCGCTCTCCGCGCTCGGCCGGCTGGTAGAGCGCAAACCGGCCGGGGCCGACGGCCCCCGGTTTGATCTGGTGCCTGTCGGTTTGCCGACCCTCGACACCAAGGGCAACCAGTTCGCGCTCCCCCCGCGCTGGCGCGGGGTCTTCAGCGGCTTTACCTGGGGGCAGGTGTTGACCTCCTACGTGGACGGTTACGAGCCCGTCCCAGTCGCGGGCGGCGGTACGCAGCCACGGGTGCGTGCAGAGACCTTCCTCGCGACCGAGCATCCGCTGAGCTTCGATCTCGGCCATCCCCGTTATTACTATGCTGCACTGGCCCCAAACATGGCTTTTCAGCGGTCCGTGGTCGACGCAATCGACGCCGGGCTTGCACACGGTTTCGATGCGAAGCGGGGAGCCATCAAGGTGAAAGAGACCAATGGTCCGAGCTTTCTCCTCGGACGCCAGTTGGAGCACGTCTGCACGTTGGAGCAGTGGGGCCAGTTGCCGGCGCCTAAGCAAAGGCTCTATGTGCGCGGCTACCTGCGCGTCCTGGGCCTTGATGGGCGCGCCGACGAGATGCCGCCCACCAAGGAGCATGAGATCTTCATCCCGCACCCGGAAGGCAAGCCCGAGCCCCGGCTGCCCGTGCCCCCGCAGGTCGTGGCGACCTTCCACGCCATTGCCGCGGAGCGCGCCCGCGACACCGACAACCGCCACCCCTTCGCCCTGAGCGGTATTGACCACTGGAAGTGTCGGGACGGGGACCTGGTCTATTTCGACGTGGACGAACAGGGGGCGATCAAGGAGATCGCCATCTCCGCCGTTTGGCGCCGCCGGTTGGACAAGTCCGCCTACGACCTTTTCGACGCACAAACCCACAACCACCTGTTGACCCCCTTACGCGCGGAGCCGACGGACCTCAGGCCCCGCTTGGGGCTCACCCCCGCTGAGCTGCTGTTCGGCGTCGTCGAGGATGGCAAGGAAAAGGACGATGCCAGTGCCCGCGCCCTGGCCTCGCGCGTGCGCGTCTGCGATGGCGTCGCCTTCCGGAAACCCAAGACCGCCAGCCATCCGCTCACCCTCAAGACCCTGTCGAGCCCCAAGCCCCCCTCACCGGCGCTCTATTTCCATGACGAGTCCGACCCGCAAACCTACATCCCCAAGGGCCGCCTGGGCAACGACGTCGGCGGGCCGCACCGTCCTAACGGCCGCAAGTTCTATCTACACCACCCGGCGGCAGGCTTCGTCGGCGACAACCCAGACCACTGGACCTGCAAGAGCCGGGCCGGGGATCAACGCGACCACCTGCGGCTCTCCTGTCGGCCACTGGTGCCGGAGCAAGACAACCCCTTCTGGTTTCACCTGGACTTCGACAACCTGAGCGATGCGGAACTGACCCTGCTCGTCGCCGCGCTGCGTCCCAGCGACGCCCACCGGCACAAGCTCGGGCTGGGCAAATCGCTCGGACTCGGCACCGTCCGCGTGGACATTGCCGGCCTGTTTCTGGTGGACCGGCAGCACCGCTACGGACTCAATGCCTTGGCGCAGCCGCGCTATGCCGGCGGTTGGCTGCGCGACCAGCCCGGGGCAAGTGCCCCCGCCTGGGCGGCGCGCTACCCGCGCGAGGCCGCCGCCATCGCGGCGAGCACCGGTTCCGGCGACTGGTCCCGAGACCTGGCCCCCGAGCACCAACCCTGGTGGAATCCGCGGCTGATCGATGAGAACGCGCTCGCCATCCTCGCCACCCTGGGCGACCCGATGAAACTCCAACCAGGCACCCCGGTGCATACCCCACTGACCGAGCAGCAGCGGCAGAGCAATCCAGTCGACCCTGGCCGGACCGAGGATGAGACCTTCAAGTGGTTTGAGGCCAACGCGCAAGCGGACGCCCGGGTCATGCTGTCCCCGATCCAGCCGGGACAGCCCTTGCCGACGCTGCCGTACCTTCGCCTCCGGGAACGCCGCTGACCCCGGAGATAGACACCCACGATGACTGACCCAACCCCCGCCGCCTTCCCCTTCGCCGCGCTGCTGCCCATCCGCGCCCTGGCCGTCACCCTGGAACTGACCGCCGAGGCGCGTTTCAGCTTCTTCCACCAGGCGGCCGTCCATGCCTTGATCCGCCACCTGGCCGGGTCGCCGGAGCCCTTTCATACCCTGATCGCCAGCGACGCCCCCGAAAGCGGGCGCACCGATTACCGCGCCGGGGACGGCTACCGCTTCGCCGTCTATGGCCTGCCCGGCAGCGAGGTCGCGCTCGCCCGGCTGCTGACCGGGCTGCGCGGCCTGCCGGAGTCCGCCCCGCGCACCGCGCCCCAGGTGCCGTTGCGCGACAATCTGCGCCTCATCGCGCTGCACGATTTGTTCTCCGGGGAACCCGTGGCGGCGGTCGCCGACCTGACCCGGTATGATCTGGAGCGACTCGTGGCGGAGACCGCGCTCTGGACCCATGCGCCCGCCGTCCGCCTGCGCTGGCTGAGTCCGGTGCGGCTGGACCAGGGCCGGACGACGGGGGAGGGCGCAGCGCGCACCGCGGCACTCAAGGGCGAGGCCCGCTTCTGCCACTGCGCCGCGGACCTGGCCGACGGCCTGCTGCCGCGCCGCCTCTACGACGCCGCCGCCACCCTGCTGCGTGAGCGCGGCGGCAGCGCCCCGCCGCGCGTGGTCCCGAGCGGGCTGCCGGCGCCCGCCGGGCACCTGTTTTGGGTTGACAGCGAATACCGTGACGCCGCCGGTCAGTCGAGCCCGGTCGGCGGACTCACCGGCGAACTCGACTTGGGCCCGGCCGCCGCCATCCCGCCGGACTGGCTGCGCCTCCTGGTCCTGGGGCAATACCTGGGCCTGGGCGAGCGGCGGGCACTCGGGCTCGGGCGCTATCGGCTGGAGACGCCGGACGGCTGGAGCACCGCGCCCGGCGTGGAGCCCGCCGCCTCGCTCCTGGCCGCCGCCGCCCGCGACGACAACCTCTACGCCGCCTACCGTGTTATCCGCGACAATCAGGTGCGCAAGGCCAACGCCGCCGGCCACGGCGACGCGGGCGCGAGCGCGGGCGAGCCCCAGGGCGCCCCGGACGACAGCTACACCACCTGGGACACCGAGTATCCGGACCTGCCCGACCCGGATGAGGAGGAACAGTTGGCCGACCGCCTGGAGCGCCTGGGCAACCGCCTGCGGGAGGCCGACTATCAGCCCCCGGCCCTGGCCGGCGTGGTCTTTCGCGAACGCGACGGGGACCTGCGCGGGCTCGCCATCCCGCCCTTCTGGGACCGCGTGGTACAACGTGCCCTGGTCCAGCGCATGGCCCCCGCGCTGGAGTCCGTGTTCTCCGCTGCCAGCCATGCCTACCGGCCCGGGCACTCCCGGCACACCGCCGGCAGTGCCATCCAACGCGCCTGGCGGGACGGCTATTGCTGGGTCTACGAGGCCGACATCCAAGGCTTTTTCGACAACCTGGACTGGCAGCGCCTGGGCGAGCGCCTGCGCGCCCTGTACCGGGACGACCCGGCGGTGGAGCTACTGCTCGCCTGGATGGCCGCCCCCGTGGACTACCAGGGGATGCGCATCGAGCGCATCCGCGGCCTGCCGCAGGGGGCGCCGCTCACGCCTCGGACGCAAAAGGTAATCTTGGTCCCCGCAGGGACCTCGACCC
>JACDZG010000106.1 GCA_013426805.1 Chromatiaceae bacterium | reverse complement strand
TCCCGGACTTGGCCGGGTGGCGACGCGAACGCTTGCCGAAGTTGCCGAAGGCGCAACACCGGGCGATGGTGGTCCCGGATTGGGTGTGCGAAATGCTCTCGCCCTCGGCCGAGAGTAAGGACCGTCAGGTCAAGATGCCGATCTACGCGCAGTACGGCGTCCCTCACGCCTGGCTGATTGACCCCATCGCGCACACGCTGGAAGCCTACGTCTTGGAAGCGGGCGCCTGGGTGGAGATCGGGCGCTTTGCCGGCGCGATGCGGGTGTTGGTCCCGCCTTTTGAGGCGGTGTCGATCAATCTGGACGATCTTTGGGCGCCAACGGAGTAGCGGGGGACTGTCCCGGTCTCTGCTTTTCTTGGCGGCTCTGGCCGTTCGAGCTTCCAACGTGGATGGCGGAATTCGGGGGCGGGAAGGGGTTATCGGTGAAATGTGGGCGCTGTGCTGGTCGCGGGTTACCGTCCTTGGCACTGGGTCCCGGCATCCATGCCGGGACGACAGGTGATGCGGTATGCTGGGCGGATGCGTGATCTCACCCCCTGGCATCGACTCTTTGGCATCGCCTTGACCGACCTGTTCACCGGCCGGCCGTGGCGCGTGGAGCTGGAAAAAGAGTTGGCGCTCAAGAGCCAACGGCTGGATGTGCTGATCATCGAACGGCTGCCCGGCGCGGCGGCGGTCACGGAGGCGGCGGCGCTGGCGGACCTCCCCGACGGGCTGGAGAGCCTCACCGCCCACAATGTGCTCAGCTTTAAATCCAAACAGGAGGCGCTGGATGGCTGGGCGATGGAAGAACTGATCGGCCATTACGTCACGTACCGCAAACTCGCCTCCATTCAGGCACGCAGCGGCCCGCCCGCGGCCGAGCCTCCCGCCGACCCGGGGGAACCGGTGCCCGCCGCCGAGCGGCTGTTGCCGGAGGCGGCCTTTCGCCTCTATGCGGTTGCCACCCGCCATCCCACCAAACTGTTCGCTCAACTGGCGCCGGGGACCCAGCACCCCACGGCCTGGCCCGGCGTCTACGATCTCGACTGGGGCAGTCGCCGCATCCGCGTGATCGTTCTGAACGCCCTGGCCAAGCACCCACGCAACGCCCCGTGGGAACTGTTCGCCAGCCGGCTGGATCGAATCCGCTATGGGTTGGCGCACTATCGGCCACGCAACCTGGCGGCACACCTGCTGCGCTATCATCTGGCGAACGTCCATCAACTGGAGCTGCCCGACATGGCTTATACGCTCGAAGACTTCAAACTTGAAACGTATCGAATGCTCATCGACGATTTTCACGCGCTCAGCCTGGAAGATCGCCAAGCGCTGCTGGAGCGGATGGATGTTGAGGACCGTTTGCGTGGGTTGGACACGGAGGAGATCTTGCGTAGGTTGGACCCGGAGGAGCGTTTGCGTGGGTTGGACCCCGAACAGGTCAAAGCGTGGCTGAAGCGTACGGGGCATTGACCGGTCGAGGGTGCATGCGCTTCGGTCCGGGCGGCCGTCATGCCGGCGGGAGGCCGGAATCCAGGGCTGGGCAGGGGTGATCGGTCAAACGTGGGCGCTGTGCTGGCTGCGGGTTACCGTCCGTGGCACTGGGTCCCGGCATCATGCCGGGACGACGGACATCCCGGTTGATCGCGTGGTCTGTCATTCCGGCATGGATGCCGGAATCCAGGGCCGGGTAGGGCTGTCGTGCATCGTTGTCGGCCGGAACCCTGCGCGTGGCGCGCGCGCCTAACCTGGCAGCGGTGGGGATGGATTGCGATCCGGGTTCGCAGTAGGCTGACCGTTGGTGCGCGTGGAGTCGAGGCCAGATGAAAACCGACCCGTCGATTTATGAATTTCTTGCGACGGGTGCCGAGGCGTTTCGCGTGCTGAGCGGCGGGGTGATTTTGCAAGGAGCTTACCGCTTCAACTCGCTGACCATCAAAGGCATCGAGCGACGCTTGGACGGCATCTATGAACCCGAAGGCCACGACGGACCGGTCTATGTCATCGAGTTTCAGGCGCAGTACGCGGCGGGTGCCTGGTATAACCTGCTGACCAAGCTGGGGCTGTACGGGCAGGAGCACCCGCGCCGAACGGTCCAGGGCCTGCTGATCTTCTTGCACACGGGGGATGATCCCGGTGCGCCGCCGGGTGCGGTGCCGCCCTTGTGCACTGCTGCCTATCTGGACGAGTTGCTGCCGCGGTGGTTGGAGCGCGAGCCCGACAACCCCTTTGTGGTGGTGTTTGCCCCGCTGATCATTGCGCGTGATGACGCGCTGCGCGCCTGTGCGCCGCGGGCATTACGCACGATCCGCGAGGCGCCGTTGGCACCTACCACCCGTGAGACGCTGGAACGGATGCTGGAGTTCTGGCTGATCGAACGGTTTCCCTTACTCAGCAGCGAGGAGTTACGAACCATGTTGAACGTTTTGGTCCCGCTGGAGCAGACCCGGGTTTATCAGGAGATTTTTGCCAAGGGTAAGGCTGATGGTAAGACCGAGGGTGAGGCCGAGGGAGAGGCAAAGGGCAAGGCTGATAGTCTGAAACGGTTACTGACGCGTCGCTTCGGTGTGTTGCCCCGATGGGTGGTGCAGCGCCTGGATGCGGCGGCGATCACGCAATTGGACGGTTGGCTGGAGGGAGTGCTTGATGCACAGAGCCTGGAGCAATTGATCGGACCGAAGCCGCGGCGGGCGGCGCGAAAGGGGCCCTGAGGGGCGCTTTCCGAAACACGTCGTACCACTCCGGCGCGACCTTCGGCGACCAGGACGATTCGACCGGAGGCCGACGCTTTAGCGGGCGGCGGCGCCGCCGCCGCGTCCGGCTGACGCCTCGACCGGTCTGTTGTGCAGGTAGACAGTGATCCGGACGTCACCTTGACTGCTGCGCTGTCGCGATCAGCGTAGTGCGTCATTCCGGCATGGATGCCGGAATCCAGTGCCAGGCAGGGCCAGCGCGCAAACGTGAGCGACGTGTTGGCTGAGGGTTACCGTCCTTGGCACTGGGTCCCGGCATCCTGCCGGGACGACGGAGGTCGCGGTTCGCTGCTTTTCTTGGCTTGTTCAGCGGTTTCAAGGCGACCGCTGTCTTCGGAATTTCACTTTATCTGAGCTGTACCGTGAAACAAATCTTACAAAACCTTAAGGATGGCCGTACCGAGTTGGCCGAGGTGCCGTGCCCGCGCGTGGGCCGCGGGGCCTTGCTGCTGCGAACGACCCGCTCGCTGATTTCGGCTGGGACCGAACGGATGCTGGTGGATTTCGGCAAAGCCAATCCGCTCGCGAAGGCGCGCCAGCAGCCGGATAAGGTGCGGCAGGTGCTGGAAAAGGTGCGAACTGACGGTCTGGTGCCGACCCTGGAGGCGGTGCGCAATAAGCTGGAGCAGCCGCTGCCGCTGGGTTATTGCAACGTGGGGGTGGTGGCGGAACTGGGCGCGGGCGCGGCGGGCTTCGCGGTGGGCGATCGGGTGGCTTCCAACGGCCGGCATGCCGAGATGGCGAGTGTGCCGGTGAACCTGTGTGCCCGGATTCCGGATGACGTGACGGACGAGGCGGCGGCCTTTACCGTGATCGGGGCCATTGCCTTGCAGGGTATCCGCCTGGTGGCGCCGACCCTGGGGGAAGCCGTGGTGGTGACCGGGCTCGGGTTGATCGGGTTGATGGCGGTGCAACTGCTGCGTGCCCATGGCTGCCGGGTGTTGGGCATTGACCTGGATCCGGCCAAGCTGGCCTTGGCACGCCAATTCGGTGCCGAGACGGTGGATCTGGCTGCAGGGCAGGACCCGGTGGCGGTGGCCGCGACCTTCGCACGTGGGCGCGGGGTAGATGCGGTGATCATCACGGCGGCGACGCGCAGCAATGAGCCGGTGCATCAGGCGGCGCTGATGTGCCGCCGGCGCGGGCGGATCGTGTTGGTGGGCGTGGTCGGGCTGGAGCTGTCGCGGGCGGATTTCTACGAGAAGGAGTTGAGCTTTCAGGTCTCCTGCTCCTATGGGCCGGGGCGCTATGACCCGCTCTATGAGGAGCAGGGGCAGGATTATCCGATCGGCTTCGTGCGCTGGACCGAGCAGCGCAATTTCGAGGCGGTGTTGGATATGCTGGCCGACGGGCGGCTGGATGTCGCGCCGCTGGTGTCCCACCGATTTGCGCTGGAGGACGCCGAGCGCGCCTATACGGTGGTCGGCGGCGCCGAGCCGTCACTGGGGATCGTGCTTGAGTACCCAGGTGGCGAACAGCAGCGCTTGCGGGAACAGACCATTGCGGTCGCCGCGTCACTGTCTGGCGCCGGTGTGGGAATAGGTGTCGACGTTTCAACGTCGCGTGCCGCGGCGGTGAGTTTTATCGGTGCCGGAAATTACGCCACCGGGGTGCTGATCCCGGCTTTCAAGGCGGCCGGAGCGCGGCTGGTGGCGGTGGCTTCCAGCGGCGGGGTGAGCGGGGTCCATGCGGGGCGGAAGTTTGGCTTTGCACGGACGACCACGGATACCGATGCCTTGTTTACCGATCCGCGGTCAACCGCGCTGGTGATCACGACGCGGCATGACAGTCATGCGCGGATGGTGTTGCAGGCATTGGCCGCGGGGAAGGCGGTGTTTGTGGAGAAGCCGCTGTGTCTGACGCTCGATGAGTTGGCGGAGATCCGGGATATCCTGGTTCCCAGGCCGCGTTTGGGCGTGCCGCCCGAGGGGCTGGAGTCTGGAAGCCAGCATGGACCGGGCGGGCAGGAGGGTGCCCCCGCACCCTTGTTGATGGTGGGTTTCAACCGCCGCTTTGCGCCTCAGGTACAGAAGATCAAGTCGTTGCTGGCCGGCGTGACGGGGCCGAAGGCGTTGGTGATGACGGTGAATGCTGGGGCGATCCCGGCGGAGCACTGGACGCAGGACCCGGCGGTGGGCGGCGGGCGCATCATTGGCGAGGCGTGCCATTTCATCGATCTGCTGCGGTTCCTGGTCGGGGCGCCGATCGCGCGGGCGGAGGCGCTGGCGATGGACACGGCCACGGGGGATTCGGTGAGCATCAGCCTGGGTTTCGCCGACGGCTCGCTCGGGACCGTCCATTACTTGGCCAACGGCAGCAAGGCGTTCCCGAAGGAGCGGCTCGAGGTCTTCGCCGCCGGGCGGGTGCTGCAACTGGACAATTTCCGCCGCCTGACCGGTTTCGGCTGGCCGGGCTTCAAGACGCTGAATCTGTGGCGTCAGGACAAAGGCCAGCGCGCCTGTGCCGCCGCCTTCGTCGAAGCGCTGCGCAGCGGCGGGCCGGCGCCGATTCCGCTGGAGGAGATTCTGGAAGTGAGCCGGGTGACCATCGAGGTATCGCAGTCATGCTGATCGACATCATCGCGGGCGCGCGCCCGAATTTCATGAAAATCGCGCCCATCATCCGGGCGCTGCAGGCGCGAGCGGCGGCAGGCGGACCCTTGCGGTACCGCCTGGTGCACACCGGCCAGCACTATGACGCCCGCCTGTCGGGCGATTTTTTTGTCCAGTTGGGCATTCCGGCGCCGGATGTGAATCTGGAGGTGGGATCGGGCACCCAGGCCGAGCAAACGGCGGCGATCATGATCGGCTATGAGCGGCTGCTGCTGGCGGCGCCGTCCCGGCTGTGTCTGGTGGTGGGGGACGTGACCTCGACCATGGCCTGTGCCATCGCGGCGCAGAAGCTGTGCGTGCCGGTCGCCCACGTGGAGGGCGGCATTCGCTCCGGCGACTGGACCATGCCGGAGGAGATCAATCGGATGGTGACGGACGCCATCACCAATTGGTTCTTCACCACCAGCGCCTTTGCCAATGCTAACCTGCGTAAGGCGGGAGTCGGGGAGGAGCGGATTTTCTTCGTCGGCAACACCATGATCGACTCCTTGCTGGCCAACCTGGACCGGCTGCAACCGCCATCGTTTTGGGATGCGTTGGGATTGCAGCCGGGTGCGTACTTCGTCGTCACCCTGCATCGGCCGGCCAACGTCGACGGCACCGGTTCCCTGGCACGGCTGCTGGCGGCGATCGGCGCGGGCACGCGGGGCCTGCCGGTGATCTTCCCGGTGCACCCGCGCACGGCCAAGACGCTGCGCGAGCTGGCCGATCTGCTGGCGCACCTGCACCTGGTCGAACCGCAGCCCTATCTGGAATTCAACTATCTGGTCAAGCACGCCAAGGCCGTGATCACTGACTCCGGTGGCATCACGGAAGAGACCACGGTGATGGGCGTGCCCTGCATGACCCTGCGCGACAGCACCGAGCGGCCGGAGACGGTGAGTATCGGCACCAATGCGCTGATCGGCACCGATCCGGCGAAGCTGGCGCCGGCGCTCGATCGGCTGTTTGCCGGGGACTGGCAGCGCGGGGCGATACCCGAGTTGTGGGATGGGCGGGCGGGGGAGCGGATTGTGGTGGGGCTGGAGCGGGTGTTGGGTGTGCGGGTTTGAGTCTTGCTGCTTCGTCCGTCATTTCGGCATGGATGCCGGAATCCAGGGCCAGGAATGGCAACAGCGCCGGTCCGCTTGAGTGAAAACCATGATCAATGAACGAAAGCTGATGATTTCAAAGGAATCTTTGTGCGCATTTTGTTTCTGAGCGATAACTTTTCGCCGGAGGTGAACGCGCCGGCCTCGCGTACCTTCGAACATTGCCGGGAGTGGGTGCGGGCGGGGCATCGCGTGACGGTGATTACCGGTGCGCCGAATTTTCCGTCCGGTAAGGTCTTTCCGGGCTACCGCAACCGGCTGTGGCAGCGCGAGATGATGGATGGTATCGAGGTGGTGCGGGTCTGGACCTACATCACGGCGAACGCGGGTTTCGCCAAGCGGACGCTCGATTATCTGTCGTTTATGGTGACCGGATTTCTGGCCGGGTTGGTGCAGCACCGGCCGGATGTGATCGTGGGTACTTCGCCACAGTTCTTCACCAATTGCGCGGCCTGGATGCTCTCGGTTTTCCGCCGGCGGCCGTTCGTGTTCGAGTTGCGCGATCTCTGGCCGGAGTCGATCAAGACGGTGGGGGCGATGTCGGATTCCGCGGCGCTGCGGTTGATGGAGCGGCTGGAGCTGTTTCTCTACCGGCGGGCGACGGCGGTGGTGGCGGTGACCGAGTCGTTCCGGCGCAATCTGGTCGCGCGCGGGATCGATGGTGACAAGATTCATGTCGTCACCAACGGCGTTGACCTGACCCGCTTTGCTCCAATGGTTCGCGATCCGGAGTTGGCCGAACGGCTCGGACTGGCGGATAAGTTCGTCGCGGGTTATATCGGCACGCATGGAATGGCGCACGCATTGGAGACGGTGTTGGAGACGGCGGCGCTGATGCGTGCGCATCCGGAGGGTGCCAGGGTGCGCTTCGTGCTCTTGGGGGATGGTGCGCGCAAGCAGGCGTTGAAGGTGATCGCCGAGCAAGAGGGTCTGGACAACGTGTTATTTCTGGACACGGTGCCGAAGTCTGAGGTGCCGCACTATTGGTCGTTGCTGGATGTCTCGATCATCCATCTGAAGAAGTGCGACAACTTTACTCAGGTGATTCCCTCGAAGCTGTTCGAATGTATGGCCATGGGTATCCCGGTGCTGCACGGCGTGGCGGGTGAGTCCGCTGACATCGTAGAACGTGACAACGTGGGCCCGGTCTTCGAGCCGGAGAATGCCGAGGCCCTGTGCGCGGGTGTGCTGCGCCTGGCCCAGGATCAAGCCCTCTACCAACAGCTGCGCGCGCATTGCCTGGAGGCCGCGCCGCGCTATGACCGTACGGCGTTGGCGCGGGGGATGTTGGGGGTGCTGGAGGGTATTGCCGGATCGCGGCGACAGGTGTCCAACCCATTAAAACTTAAAGCCTGACTGCAAAATGCGCGTTCTGAGATATTGGCACACGCTGCGCCATCTGCGCCCGGTGCAGTTCTATGGTCGGCTGTGGTTTCGGCTGCCGCGACCGCGCCCGGTCGAGCGCCCGGCCCCAGCGCTGCGGCGGCCGGAGCCAAATTGGGTTGCGCCGGTGGTGCGGCCGATGTCGATGCTGGGGCCGGAGTGCTTCCGCTTTCTGAATGTCACACGGACGGTGGTTGGCCCTGGGGCTTGGAACGATCCGGCCTGCGACAAGCTCTGGCTGTATAACCTGCACTATTTTGACGATCTGAATGCGGCGGATGCGGCGGCACGAACCGATCGGCAGCGGGCGTTGCTGCGGCGCTGGGTGGCGGAGAATCCGCCGGGTGTCGGCAACGGCTGGGAGCCTTATCCGACGTCGCTGCGCATCGTCAACTGGATCAAGTGGGCGCTGGCAGGCAATGCGCTGCCGCCCGAGTGCCTGCAGAGCCTGGCGATGCAGGCCGGCTGGCTGCGTCGGCGTCTGGAGTATCATCTGCTCGGCAATCATTTGTTCGCCAATGCCAAGGCCCTGGTTTTTGCCGGGGCCTTTTTCGTTGGGCCGACGGCCGGGACCTGGGGTGCCTTGGGGCGGCTGCTGGTGCGGGAGTTGCGCGAGCAGATTCTGCCGGATGGCGGGCACTTTGAACGCAGTCCCATGTATCACGCCATCCTGTACGAGGACGTGCTGGATCTGATCAATCTGGCGGGTGCCTATCCGGAGACGGCAGCGCCTGAGTTGTCGGCGTTCTATCGTGACTGTGCGCAGGCGATGGCGCACTGGCTTAGGGTCATGTGCCACCCCGATGGTGAAATCAGTTTCTTCAACGATGCCGCGATGGGGATTGCGCCGACACTGGCGCAGTTGGTCGATTATGGCGGGCGGTTGGGTCTCGAGATCGCCGCGACTTCAAGTGCGCCCAGGTTGCGGCGCGCTCGGGCTCCCGTGGCCTGGCTCAGTCATTCCGGCTATGTCCGTCTGGAAGCGGGTTCCGCGGTGGCGCTGCTGGATGTGGCGCCGATTGGCCCGGACTATCTGCCGGGGCATGCGCACGCCGATTCGCTGTCGTTCGAGTTGTCGCTGTTCGGGCAGCGGGTGATCGTCAATGGCGGGACCTCGTGTTACGGCAGCGGTCCGGAGCGGCTGGCCGAGCGGGGCACCGCGGCGCACAGCACGGTGCAGCTCGACGGTGCGGATTCGAGCGAGGTCTGGGGCGGTTTTCGCGTCGCACGGCGGGCGCGGCCATTGGATGTGCGGGTGGAGCCGGTGCCCGCGTGCGATCTCGGGGCCTCGCGCGGGCGGGACCCGCGGGCGGACCAGGGCGCGGGAGCCGGCGCATGTCCGTTGGTGGTGGATGGTCCGCTGCGGGTCACGGCCGCACACGACGGCTATCGCCGCCTGCCGGGGCGGCCGATCCATCGGCGCACCTGGGAGCTGACGTCTGGTCGGTTCGCGGTGACCGATGTGATCGAGGGTGTGTTTGGCGCGGCCATTGCCCGCTTTCATCTGCATCCTGAGATTGCGGCCGAGATCGGGGGTGAGGGTGGGCGGGGACGCTTGCACCTGCCGGGCGGGCAGGTTGTTCGCTGGTCGCTCGGCGGCGGCCAGGCCCGTCTGGTGCCGACTGTCTGGCATCCGGGGTTTGGGTGCGCTGTGCCGACCCACTGTCTGGAGTTAACGCTCATCGGGGTTGGGTGCCGTTTGGAGCTGGATTGGAGTGCAGCGGACGGAGCAGGTCAGTGACGGAGACTCATGCGGACCTGGAACGGTTTTCTGGCTTGGATGGCGGAATCCAGGGCCGGGCAGGGGTGATCGGTCAAACGCGGGCATGGTGCTGGCTGAGGGTTACCGTCCGTGGCACTGGGCCCCGGCATCCATGCCGGGACGACGGAGCGCGCGCTTGACCGCTTGGTTCGGCACTTTAGCTTGGATGCCGGAGTTTCGGCCCAGGCTGGGTCGGCGTTACGCACGGTTTATGCTTCTCAGGTAAAGTGAACTACGCTGCGTAGGGCCAAAACCAATGGAACCTAAACCCGCCGTCTACATCCTTGCGAGCAAACGCAATGGTACCCTTTACCTCGGGGTTACGAGCAATCTCCCGAAGCGAGTCTGGGAGCACAAACACGATTTGGTCGAGGGCTTCACGCGGCGCTATGTACGATGACTTTGCGGCAGGGGACTGACTCCAGCAGTGGTGCGTAATCGTCATTCCTGCTCCACTCTGACCCTGGGTTCCGGCGGCAACGCCGGTTCAGGGCCTGACCTGATCGAAACCGAGCCCCTGCTCGGTTTTCTTGTTTTTTGGCTTGTGGATGGCGGTCGGCGTTTATGAAGATTTCGATTATCACGGCAACCTGGAACTGCGCCGGGACGGTGGGCGACTGCCTGGCCTCGGTGGCCGGCCAGTCGCACGCGGCACGCGAACACATTCTGATCGATGGCGGCAGCACGGACGGGACCTTGGCGGTGATCGAGGCCCAGCGGGCGGGGCTCGCGGTGTTGGTGAGCGAGCCGGACGGCGGGATCTACGATGCGCTGAACAAGGGGATTGCGCGGGCCAGTGGAGCGGTGGTGGGGTTGTTGCACGCCGACGATCTCTATGCGAATCCGGAGGTGCTGGCGCGGATTGCCGCGGCCTTTGCCGATCCGGCGGTGGATGCGGTGTATGGGGATTTGGTGTATGTGGCCAAGGCGGATACGCAACGGGTGATCCGCCATTGGCGCGCGGGTGCCTATCGGCCGGAGCGGCTGCGGCTGGGTTGGATGCCGCCGCATCCGACGCTGTATCTGCGCCGCGCGCTGTATGAGCGTTATGGGGTTTTCGATACGCGCTATCAGATTGCGGCGGATTATGACCTGATGCTGCGGGTGCTCAGCCGGCTGACGGGGCGGGTGGAGTATCTGCCGCAGGTGCTGGTGCGCATGCGGGTGGGCGGGGCGAGCAACCGTTCGCTGCGGCATATCCTGCGCAAATCGTGGGAGGATTATCAGGCGCTGCGGGTGAATGGGATGGGTGGGGTGGGCGCCTTGGCGTGGAAGAATTTGTCGAAGGTGCCGCAGTTTTGGCAGGGGAAATGCCACGGATGAGGCGTAGGGGGCGGCGTGGCGGCGGTTTATCGCTCGATCGGTCTGAGCCCCGCGTTTTTGGCGACCGCAATGGCGTTCGGCAAGGTGCCGCTGCGGTGTTGAGCGGCGGCGCTGATCCCGCCGTTAGCCTGACGTGGGAGGCCGCGGCCATGCGTCGGCTGTTGAGCGCGTTCGGGGTGCCGGAGCGCGCGATGGTGCTGGAAGCGCAGAGCCGCAATACGCGGGAAAACGCACGCTGTTCCGGTGCCCTGTTGCGCGAGCGGGGCATTGACTCGATGGTGTTGGTGTGGGAACCAGAGAACCCCAGCCGTCCATGCTGGTACACTATCGGCCGCAGCGCCATCAGCCCGGTGTGCCTGCGGGTCCGCGCCCAACACGTGATCGCCACTCGATCGAATCCCTTGGAGCCTCACCATGCATCAGCCGTCTCGCTGGCTTGTCGCCCTGGCCCTGGCTGTCCTGCCCCTGGGTCTGACCTCCGCGGCCCAGGCGGATACCCTCGCGGATGTGAAGCAGCGCGGGGTGTTGCGCTGCGGCGTCAACGGCGAGTTGCCGGGGCTCTCCTACAAGGACGCGAATGGCGTCTGGAGCGGACTGGACGTGGATTTTTGCCGGGCGGTGGCGGCGGCTGTGCTCGGTCACAAAGACAAGGTGGACCTGGTGCCGATCTCGACCGCCAATCGGTTCGACGTGCTGAACGAGGGCGAGATCGACTTGCTCTCGCGCAACACGACCTGGACGCTGTCGCGCGATCTCGATCTGGAGATCGTCTTCGTCGCGACGCTCTATTACGATGGTCAGGGCTTCATGGTCCACCGCGACACCAACACCCTGAGTGCGTTGGAACTAAACAAGAAGTCGATCTGCGCCCTGGCGGATACCACCGGGCCTGACGCCGCGCGCGCCTATTTCAGTTTCCATAACAAGGAATTGGACATCAAGCAGTTCCCGGACATCAAGACCGCGACCAAGGCCTACCTGGACGGGACCTGCTACGCGCTGACCGCCGATCACTCCCAGCTCCATGCGGTGCGTGCCGCGCTGGGCAATGAGAGTGCCCACCGCATCCTGCCCGAGGTGATCTCCAAGGAGCCGCTGGCACCCGCGGTGCGGCGCGATGACGCCCGTTGGTTCGATATTGTGCGCTGGACCCTGTTCACGCTGATCAACGCGGAGGAGGCCGGCATCGACTCCAAGAACGTGGATCAGGTGCGCGCCCGCGCCCAATCCGCCGACCTGCGTCTGTTGCTCGATGTGGACGGCGCCAGCGGTAAGCTGCTTGGGCTGGATCACGGCTGGAGCTACCGGATCATCGAACAGGTGGGCAATTATGCCGAGGTCTTCGAGCGTAACCTGGGTGAGGGGTCGGCGCTCAAGATGCAGCGCGGCTTGAATGCCTTATGGTTGAACGGGGGTATCCTGTATGCTCCGCCTGCCCGTTAGGGCGGTCGCGGGCTGACCTGCCGGGGCCGCGATCTGCTCCAGCCGGTTGGATGGTGGTGAAACCTGTTTCGTGACGACCAATAGCCGAGTTTCCGTCATGTCGCTGATCAAGCCTTTTGCCGGTTTGCGCCCGGCCCCCGGCCGTGCCCTCGAGGTCGCTGCCCCGCCTTATGACGTGATGAACGCCGACGAGGCGCGCACCATGGTCAGGGGCCGGCCCTGGAGCTTTCTGCATGTGTCGCGTCCGGAGGTCGATCTGCCGCCGGATACCGATCCTTACACGCCAGCGGTCTATGCCAAGGCGCGCGAGAACCTGGACGGGATGCTCGCGGCGGGGGTGCTGGTGCGCGATCCGGCGCCGCGCTATTACTGCTATCGCCTGACCATGGGCAGTCAGGTGCAGACCGGTCTGGTGGCCGCCGCCTCGGTGGCCGCCTATGACGCGGAGCGGATCAAGAAGCACGAGTTCACCCGCCCGGTGAAGGAGGATGACCGGGTCCGACAGATCGACGTGCTCAATGCCCAGACCGGTCCGGTGTTCCTGGTCTATCGGGCCACGCCGACCATCGATACGGTGCTCGCGTGGGTGAGCGCCGCCGTCCCGGACGTGGATATCGTCGCCGGCGACGGGGTGCGCCACGAACTCTGGCCCATCGCCGACCCGGCAGCGATCGACGGGCTGACCGCCGCCTTCGAGGCGCTGGACGCACTCTACGTGGCGGATGGGCATCACCGCTCCGCTGCCGCCTCGCGGGTCGCCGCCGCGCGCCGCGCCGCCAATCCGCATCACACCGGGGCCGAGTCCTACAATTACTTCCTCTCGGTACTCTTCCCCCATGATCAAATGCAGATTCTGGCCTATAACCGCCTGGTGCGTGAGCTGCACGGCTTGACTCCGGAGGCCCTGATGGAGCGTCTGGCGGTGCCTTTCGCTGTCGAGGGAGCCATCGGGCCGGTGCAGCCGGAGTGTCCGGGTGTGTTTGGCATGTATCTGGGAGGTCATTGGTACCGGCTCGCGCTGGACCCCGCCCGCATCCCGTACGATGATCCGGTTGGTCGGCTGGACGTCAGTCTGCTGCAGGACAATCTGATCGAGCCTCTGCTGGGCATCGTCGATCCCCGGCGCGACGAGCGGATCGACTTCGTCGGTGGTATCCGCGGCCTGGCGCCGCTGCGTGCGCGGGTGGACGCGGGCGAAATGGCTGTTGCGTTCGCGCTGCATCCGACCCGCATGGAGGATCTGATGGCGGTCGCCGACTCCGGAGAGGTGATGCCGCCCAAGTCCACCTGGTTCGAGCCCAAGCTGGCGGACGGGCTGGTCAGTCACGTCCTGGACTGAGGTCATTTGAGACAATGGCAAATGGCGGCTGGCAACTGGAGGCTTCCCCATGGTCAAACCCGTCTACAACCTGCCCGCGCCGGACATCGGCGATGATGACGCGATCCGCCATTGGCTGGACAACCTCGCGTGCAACTACGGAACTGAAGAGCTCAAGCTGATCGCCGGGGCCTGCACGGCCCTGACCCGCTGTCGCGGCGACCGCCGGATCGAGACCGGCGAGACCCATGTCCGCCATGTGCTGTCCACCGCGGACATCCTGGCGCGGTTGCGCATGGACCACGAGACAGTGATCGCCGCCTTGCTCAACGGCTGTATGGATCAGGGGGACTTGACCGAGGCCAAGCTTGCGGACCGTTTCGGTGCGGGGATCGCCCGTATGGTCGGCGATCTGGCGCGGATCGACCAGATTGCCAATGTCGAGTCGATCATCGCCGCCAAGGATCAACAGGAGCACGAGGAGAACCTGCGGCGCCTGCTGCTCGGCATCGCCGAGGACGTGCGGGTGGTGTTGGTGGTGCTGGCAGAACGGCTGCACCTGATGCGCGCCATCAAAGATTTGGAGCCCGAGCGGCGCGCCCGGATCAGCCGCGACACCCAGCGCATCTATGCCCCGCTGGCCAACCGGCTGGGCATGTGGCAGGTCAAGTGGGAACTCGAAGATCTAGCCCTGCGCTATCTGGAGCCGGCGGAGTATGCGGCCCTGGTCCGCGCCATCGCCGAGCGGCGCGAGGAGCGCCAGCAATACATTCGGGACATCATCGCCGCCCTGCAACAGACCTTCGCGGAGGCCGGGATCAAGGCGGAAGTCACCGGTCGGGCGAAACATATCTATAGCATCTGGCGCAAGATGCAGCGCAAGGGTGTTGATCTGGCGGAAATTTTCGATCTGCGTGCCGTCCGCGTGCTGGTGGATACGGTCGCCGACTGCTATGCCGCCCTGGGGCTGGTTCACGGACTCTGGCGGCACATTCCCAAGGAGTTCGACGACTACATCGCCAGCCCCAAGGGCAACCTGTATCAGTCGCTGCACACCGCGGTCATCGGCCCCGGCGACAAGCCGCTGGAGATCCAGATCCGCACCCATGAGATGCACCGTCATGCCGAACTAGGGGTGGCGGCCCACTGGGCCTACAAAGAGGCCAAGAAGGGTCACGACGCGGAGTTTCAGCGCCGCATCGTCTGGATGCGCAACTTCCTGGAACTCAAGAGCGAGGGCGAGGACGCCACCGATATCCTGGAACGTTTCAAGTCCGAGTTCGAGCCGGTCCATATCTATGTGCTCACCCCCCAGGCCAAGGTGATCGAACTGCCAAAGGGCGCCACGCCGCTGGATTTCGCCTATGCCGTGCACTCGGAGATTGGCCACCGCTGCCGCGGCGCCAGGGTCAACGGGCGGATCGTCCCGCTGAGCTACACACTCAACAGCGGCGAGACGGTCGAGATCCTCACCCAGAAGAATGCGACCCCCAGTCGGGACTGGCTGAGCCCCCACCAGGGGTATCTAACGACCGCCCGGGCCCGCAACCGGGTGCGCCAGTGGTTCAAGCAGCAAGACCACGATCTGCACGTCCAGCTTGGGCGCAGTGCCCTGGAAAAGGAATTGATGCGTTTGGGCATCGTCGAGAAGCTCCAGATCGATCAACTCGCCGTCCGTAACAACTTCAAGCGCGGTGACGATGTCCTGGCCGCCCTGGGGCGAGGCGATCTGGCGGTGGGTGTGGTCGCGCGCCAGGTGGGCGAGCCGCGCCTTCAGGAAGGCCGGGAGTCGCGGGAGGGCCGGGGGGAGGTCCGCGAACCGGAGTCGCGCACGCGCGCGACCGCCAAGTCGGGCGCCGGTGCCGGGGACGTCGTGGTCGAGGGGGTGGGCGACCTGCTGACGCAGATCGCCAATTGCTGCAAGCCGGTGCCCTATGACGCCATCGTCGGTTTCATCACCCGCGGGCGCGGCGTCACCATCCATCGGCGGGACTGCTCCAACGTCCGCCACCTCCCGGCGAACGAGGCCGACCGACTGGTGCGGGTGCGCTGGGCCCACCAGCCCGCGGACGCCGCCTATCCGGTCGACATCCTGGTCATCGCGGCGGACCGCAAGGGGCTGCTGCGTGACGTGTCATCGGTCTTTGCCGATGCGGACGTCGACGTGATCGGCGTCAACACCCACTCCGAGCGCACCACCGACACCGCGGCCATGCGGTTCACCGTCGAGGTGCGTGATATGGAACACCTGGAGTGTCTGCTCGCCAAGCTGGCGCAGACGCCGGATGTGCTGGACGTCCGGCGGTCCTATTGATCTTGTAGGGGCGACTTCAGTCGCCCCTTTACGCCTTAAACGTGCCGTCAACGGATATGGCTTGGCTCATCCGCGGTCAGGTAGGCTTCTTCTTCCGGCGTCAGATCGACCTCATCGAAGCCCGTCAACATCGGGGCCACATGCGCCGCGAACGAGTGTCCGATGGTCAGCATGTACACATGAATGACGACGAACGTGAGGATCGCATAGGCCGTGGCGGTGTGGATCAGGGCCACCCACTCCAGTCCGGCGGCGGCGAAGCGGACGTCGCCCCAGGCGAAGTAGAAGAGATAGATCAGCCCCGAGATCCAGATGGCCGGGAACAGCACCAGCTTGAGCGCCAGGTACGCGATGGCCTGCAGCGGGTTGTGCTTGCGCCAATAGGCTTTCCGGTAGGGATGACGTTCGCCCTGGAAGATCCCGTAGGAATAGAAGCGCAGCACCTGCCCCAGCCCCTCCGCGGTGGGCACGTAGTGCTTCCAGTTTCCGGTCGTGAACAACCAGAAGGTGGAAAGAATCCACAGGGCCAGCAGCGCCAAGGCGGCCAGCGTATGCAGCGTCACGGCGGTGTCGAAAGGCATCGATACGTAAAGCCCGTGGATGGCAAACCCGGTGACCAGCATGGTCATGATCAGGGACATCTGGGTCCAGTGCCAGAAACGCTCGAATATCGTAAAAATCAGAACGCGGCGGGTGGCCATCAGTGATTCTCCCCCTTGTGGTGTTTGCGAAGCAGGTGGCGCATCAGGCCGTGAGCCAAGGTTCCGCCGACGGTGCCCGACACCAGTAAGACGCCGAACAGATCCAGCCAATAGGAGCGGTCCCGTCCCGGCAGGTAGACGCCTTCCACCGCGGCCAGGCGGCCGTCCTGGGAATGGCACTCGCGACAGGCCAGGGCCTCCTCTTTGGGGGCGACCATGTGGGTGATGGGCCAGTAGGAAATGGTCTCCAAGAACCCGAATTGGCCGGAGTAGGGCAGTCCGAAATCTCTCATGCCGCGGGCGATCGACTTACCCATGTCGTAGTTGCCCCAGTACGACTCGTTGTCGTCGCCCCACAGGTGCGTATAGACCAGGGTGCCGTTGCCGGTATCGAAGGGCATCCAGGTGTGCATCCGCTTGAAGGGCCAGATGCGCGAGCGGATGTCGTCACGACTGCCGTCGAAGGCATTGATGGCGATCGGCTGCTGGTTGGTATCGAAGCGGGTGTCGATGGTGGTGTAGTGCATCTGGCCGTTGAACCAGGCGTACTCGGGGACGACGTTCTCGGCGTAGGTGAAGTTGCCCTTGATCGACTTGTAGGTATAGCGCTCCTCGCCGTTGCCCTGGAGGTAGCCCTCCTCATGGTAGCCCTCGCCGTTCTTGGTCTTGCCCGCGGTGCGCCAGTCCCAGTCCACCATGGTGGCCACGCCGCCGCGGGCAAAGGCCGGGATATGGCAGGTCTGGCAGGCGACCGAGGCGACATGATGGTTGAGTTTGCGGTGTTCGATCGAGCCGCTCTGATGCGGAGTGGTGCCGTGGCAGGATTCACAGGTGGCCACGTCGCGCCGCTGACCGGGCTTGCCCTGGCCCTCTTCATCCTTGGCGATGACGTCGTAGCGGCTGCCGGCCCACACATGATCTTTGGTGACATGGCAGGCGGTGCAGGCGAAATTCAGGCCCTGGGGCGACATGTGGATATCCAGGTCGCGGGGTGGGCTCTTGAGGGCGGACGAGAGATCGCCGTGCTTCACGTTGTCGCCGCCGCCGCCGTTGAAATGACAGCCGCCGCAATTGGCGCGCTTCGGCAGTTCCACGCGCTGCGCGACAAAGCTGAGATCGATGACCGGTTTACCCTCGAACATCACCGAGCAGGCCGGATTACCGGTACTGTTCGGCGTCTTGTAATAGGTGCCGGTGCTGTCGTGGCAAACCAGGCAGTCGATGTTACCCTCGTTGGTGAAATCGAAGCTCTCGTCTTTCCAACCGTAGCCGGCGTGGCATTGGGCGCACATGCCCTCGTTGCCGCGGGCATTGGTGCAGAAGTTGTTGATCAGATACTTCTTGCCCAGTTGCTGGTTGGTCACCGGGTCCTTGTAGTCCCAGGTCCAGTGAATATTCTTCATGAAGTGCTTACCGGTCTCGGTATGGCAACTCAAGCACGCCTTGGTGACATCCGGACCGGAGGCGAACGGCTTCTGCAAGATTTCAAACTTACGGTGGTCGGCGGTGCCGCCGGTCAGCGGACCGGACACCTGGGGGTTGGTGTCGACTACGACGGGCGGCGTTGGCCAGTTCGTACGGGCCTGGGCAGGCGCGAGCGCGACGGACATCAGTGCCAGGCTGAGCAAGATGCCGGGTAGAACATGCATGGTGGTTCTCCTCGTCTTATGGTTCGGTGTCCGGCAGCGCGCCCCGGATCACGGGTGTGCGCAGTGTCGGAGCGACGGCGTGATGATGCAACGAATTCTTCACGGATTCACTGATCTTGAGCAAGCAGACGGGGCATACTTGTCTTGCGGTGTGGTGCATCCGCATGTTTCGTCTGGAACCCCGCGAAAAAAGGGCGCGTTCTTCGGAAATCGCCTTCGCAGTGGGATGGCGCGAATCACGCGCCTATGGTTGGATTGCGGAGCACGATCGTTACGTGTTTCGCTGTAGCACCCGCGAAGGGCTCCGGGCAGAGGCACGTTGACGCCCCTGGCGACGACAGGGAAACTAGCGGCTGTCCTGGCCATCCCGCCGACAGCACCCGATTGCCGGGCGGGGCGCGCATTGAAACCTGTGGAGCCGCTTACCGTGGAACGTCTGGTCGAACGCTTGTTGTATGGCAGCCGCTGGCTGCTCGCCCCGATCTATCTGGGGCTGTCGCTGACCCTGTTGGTTCTCGGCGTGAAGTTTTTCCAGGAGCTCTGGCACCTGCTCAGTCACATTCTGGAAACGTCCGAAGAGAACATGATCCTGGTCGTACTGGCCTTGATCGACTTGAGCCTGGTCGCGAGTCTGGTGGTGATGGTGATGTTCTCGGGCTACGAGAATTTCGTGTCACGCCTGAACGTCCAAGAGGGCGACGACAAGCTGGACTGGCTGGGCAAGCTCGACGCCGGGACGCTGAAGCTGAAGGTGGCCGCGTCCATCGTGGCGATCTCGTCGATTCATCTGTTGCAGGCGTTCGTCAATATCCCGCAGATTCCAAACGATAAGTTGATGTGGTACGTGATCATCCATCTGACCTTCGTGGTGTCGGCGGTGATGATGGGGGTGCTGGATAAGATGGCCTTCGCCTCGCATCGCGGGTCCGGCGGGGCGGACGAAAAGCACTGAGGATCGTCATCGGCGAGCGCGCGATCATCAGGCGCTCGCCGGGGCGGGGCCGTAGCGCCTTTTACGCGGCTGAGCCGCGGTCAGACCGGCAACTCCGCCTGGTGCCCACGGATCCACTCCAGCGCCGCCTCCTCCCCGGACAGCACTCGGCCGTCACGGATCCAGATTTCACGTTTGAACTGTTCGATCCGACAGACCTGCTCCACCACCCGGTGCCGACTCTGATCCCGGCCCGCGAAGCGGACTCCGACCTCGAAGCCGTCGGAGGCCGGGTGACACCAGGCGACAATGCCGTCGGTCTCGAAGACCGGTTTCACGATTGGGATTTCGATGTGGATGGTGGCGCCGGCGTCGATGGGGATCGTCGAGATGAAACACAGACCGCCGCGGCTGATGTTGCGCAGGTACTCGCGGTCGCGGACGACATCGCTCAGGCGGATGTCGACTGGACAATCGGTCGGATGGCGGAGATAGCGACGCATGATGGCCTCCGGCCGGGGTTGGGGTGTTCAGTTGCCGGTTTCCATGGTCCCATGATCGGCGATCGATGGGCACTCGGGTTGATCGCCGGCCGATCGCCGACGCGGCTTGGCCGGGATGAGTCATTGTCTGGGGACGCGCTTGTCTGTTAACTAGCCCATCAATCGTCCGACGCGTTCTGTCAATCCGCACCATGAGCACCGTTGTCATCGCCGAGAAGCCCAGCGTGGCGCGGGATATCGCCCGGGTGTTGGGCGCCACCCGCAAAGGCCAGGGTTTTCTGGAGGGCAACGGCTACTGCGTGACCTGGGCGCTGGGACATCTGGTGCATCTGGCGGAGCCGGACGATTATGGTCCGCCGTGGCAAGGGCGCTGGTCCGCGGGCCAACTGCCGATGATCCCGGAGCACTGGCGGCTCAAGCTCGCGCCCAAGACAGCGGATCAGTTCAAGATCGTCAAGGGGCTGATCAACGACCCGGCCACTGCGCGTCTGGTGTGCGCCACGGATGCCGGCCGCGAGGGCGAGCATATCTTCCGGCTGATCTATGAGCACGCGCGGTGCCGTAAGCCCTTCGATCGGTTGTGGGTGTCCAGCCTGACCGATGAGGCGATCCGCGCGGGCCTGCGGTCACTGCGGCCCGGCAGCGCCTATGACGATCTGGCGCGCGCGGCGCGGGCCCGGTCGCAGGCCGACTGGCTGATGGGGATGAATCTGACCCGGGCCTACACGGTGCACAACCGGGTGTTGTGCACCATCGGCCGGGTCCAGACTCCGACCTTGGCGATGATCTGCGCGCGGGACGCCGAGATCGCGCGCTTTCAGAAGGTCTTTTTCTACGAGCTGGTCGCCCACCTGGCCGAGGGATTCCGCGCCCGCTACAGCAAGGACGGACAGACGCGGATCGACAAGAAGGATGAGGCGGAACGGTTGCATCGCGAGCTGGCGCCGCACCGCACGGGGACGGTGGTTGAACTGGAGCAGCAGATCCAGCACAACCGTCCGCCGCCGCTCTATGACCTGACCACGCTCCAGCGGGATGCCAACCGACGTTTCGGGTTCACTGCCGCGCAGGTCCTGGAACTCGCCCAGGCGCTTTATGAGACGCACAAGCTGATCAGCTATCCGCGGACCGAGAGTCGCCACATCGGCGAGGACCTGGTGGATCAACTGCCGGGTATCCTGCAGGGGCTCGACCACCCCCAGGCCCCGGCCGCGCTCGCCAGACTGAAGGCCGGTCACCGGCTGAGCCGCGCCTACGTGGATCAGACCAAGCTGACCGATCACCACGCCATCTTGCCCACCGGCCGGCGGGTGCCCGCGGGCTTGGACGGTCCGCTGCGGCGGGTCTACGATCTGGTGCAGACGCGGTTCGTCTGTGTCTTTCTGCCTGATCAAGTGGTGGAGGAGACCCGCGTCCGGCTCGACATTGGCGGAGCCGATTTTGTGGCCCGCGGGGCGCGGGTGATGGACCCTGGTTGGACGGTCGCCGTCGGTGCGGGTGGGCCGGCCGCGGGGGCGGTCGCCGGATCGGGTCCGGCCAAGGCCGGCGAGGAGGGCGCCGCGGAGGAGCCGGTCGAGGACCAGACCTTGCCGCCGCTCGCGGTCGGTCAGACGGTGCATGTGGATCGGCTCGAAGTCTGCGAGCGCGAAACCACCCCGCCCCGACCCTACACCGACGCGACCCTGCTGGCGGCCATGAAGAATGCCGGGCGGACCATCGAGGATCGGGAGCTGGCGCAGGCGATGAAGGCGTCCGGGCTCGGCACCCCGGCGACCCGCGCCGAAATGATCGAGAAGCTCATCCGTACCGGCTATGTGGAGCGTCAGCGCAAGCAGTTGCGCGCGACCGAGAAGGGCCGGGTGCTGATCGAGCGGGTCGCCCTGCCGCTCAAGAGTCCGGAGTTGACCGCGGCCTGGGAGCAGCAGTTGCGCGAGGTGGAGGAAGGCAGTCGGCCGGTGGCCGCGTTCTATCAGGGCATCGTCGCGCTGGTGCGCGACCTGATCCCCAAGGTCTGGGCGGGGCCGGCCTTCAGTCCGGAGCAGGTGGCCACGGCGCAGGCGGCCAAGGCCCAGGGCACGCGGCCGGGCGCCGCCGCCCGCCGCGGCGCCAAGTCTGCCGCGCCGCGGGCGGCCGGGCTGGGGTCTTGCCCGCTGTGCAAGCAGGGCGAGATCCAAGAGACCACGCGCGCCTTCGGGTGCAGCCGCTATCGGGAGGGTTGCACCTTCACGGTATGGAAGACCATCGCCGGCTTGAAGCTCACCAAGGAGCAGGTACGCCAGTTGGTGGCGGGAGCCCGGGTCGGCCCGCTGGACGGCTTTCAATCCAAGGCCGGCAAAGCCTTCAGCGCCGCGCTGCGGCTGGGTGACGACGGCAAAGTTGTGTTCGAGTTCGGGCCGGCAGCGCCCTCGACTCCGGTTGCCGAGGCCCCTGCGCAAACGCAAGCGCAACCGCATTCGAGCGGGAGCGATGCCGCGGTGCCGGCCCCGATCGGGCTGGTCTGCCCCAAATGCGGTCAGGGTCGGATCATCCAGGGCCACCGGGGCTTTGGATGCGACCGCTATCGGGTCGGCTGTGACTTCGCGGTGCTGCGCGAGGTCTCCGGCAAGCGGCTGACCGACTTACAGATCGCCGCGTTGATCCGCGACCGGCGCACGCGTCTGATCAAAGGTTTCAGCGACGATCAGGGTCAGCGGTTCGATGCGTGGCTCGAATTGGATGACGCGTTCAAGATCCGGTCGCGGCGAACGGCAACGGAGGACTCTCCCCCGGACCCCGCGACCTGAGGTGCTTGCGTGGGAGCGGCCCGCGGCGATGACCGGGAATAAAGGCCCCGACAGCGCACGCCTGTAAGCCCCGTAGAAATCCAGGAGCGACTGTAGGGGCGACTTTAGTCGCCCCTAAACGCCGGTCAACCCCTTCCCGGAAATCACCTAAGTCGTCGCCGCCGACCCCGGCGTGCCGAGTCGAACTCGGTAACCGGAGTCCCTACGCCGGAGGCATTCCATGGCGTTTCTATGGTCCGGGAATTTAGCCAAACTTTAACACATGAGATTATTTTTTATTTAATCTCAACCGCTTGCGGCGGTCAAAATGGCTGAGTGGCACTACAAACTTGCCAATCTTTGAAATTTCCGGGCTCAGATACCCATCAACGTGTCTCTCCGGCCGTGGTTTCCAGACCCCCAAGTCTCAAGGACCTGTGTGGGGGTGTTCTCGCTCCGAGCCGATGGCTTTTCGCGGGATGTATATCGAAGACGCTACAACGTCTCACGTGCAGGGTCCAGCCCCCCCCCCGAAAGATAAATTGGCACTACATTGAGGGTTCGGGATACCGTGTACTTATCAATCATTGTTTTAGGGTTCAGTTGAACGGCTAAAACAATGGGGCTATGTTAAAGATGGGCTAAGCCTTCTCCGCGACTTCCGTGTCGACCCGGGCGTAGTCGTACCCCTTGTCCAAGCACAGATGTTGGGGGTGTTCGGTGGTCGGTGCGGGCGGCGGCAACACATCCAATGCCAACGTCGAGGACACCAACCGACTGTCATGCACGTTTGCGCCGACCAACTCGACCGCCAAGGGGACCCCCTGTTGCTCGACATGGAGATGGAGTTTGCTGCCGCTGCGCCCCCGGTCCGTCGGATTTCGCCCCAGCCCTTCCTCGGCCAGACACACCGGTTGGCCACGGACGGGGGCTTGCAGCAAGGTGCCGTCCATCGCCTGCCACTCCCACTGAATGCCCTTCAGTGCGTGATACTCCTGAGCATACAAGCGGAAAATCTCCGCAAACACGCCGGCGTGCGCCCAGCGCTGAAAGTGCTCGTGGACGGCACTTTTTGAACCATAGTACGGCGGCAAAAAATGCCACTGGCAGCCCGTTTTAAGGACGTAGAAGATGCCGTTCAAGATGCTGCGGAAATCACGGGGCGGACTGCCACCGGATTTTGTTCGCTTAAAGGGGGCCAACAAGGGTTCAACCTTGCGTCAGAATTCATCCGAAATTTCATGGATTATCATCGTCTCCTCCGTGGTTGGATTGACAGCCCTCAAAATTTTCAACTACTTACAGTATAGGGTATAAGCATCTGTTGTGCCGGATATTCTCTAAGCCGATGTACAACAACGTCCGCGCTGATGACGATGACCAAATTGCAAACCTTGACGGCTGAACTCCCGATAGCGGGACGACCCTCGCCAGTCGAGTCAGCGGCGAACATTGCCGATGAGGCCGGATTTTTTTCGGCACTCAAAGGCTTCGAGCAGGGCCGCATGTCCTCGGGCAAGGCTGGCCGCTCGTCCGGCATGGGCCACGTTGAATTTCTGTTGAAGGCCAGCCGCGCCGGGGTCCCGGTAGTCGACTTGGAGGGCGAAGATCTCGCGGACGAGTTCGTCTGATACCGCCGGAACGCGCCATGCTCAACGCCGGTCCGCGGGTCGGCCTCGCATTGACGGGACGGCCGGGTGCGACACTGAGGCGCGGACCCGCTAGCCAAGCCCGCGGCGTCACGGGTATCATGAATCGAACACGTACGCGCGCGTTGATGAGGACGCCGGCCACCTGGAGGTGATCTTTGGCGGTTCCGCTGGAATGGCAGTCAGTGACCGGGTCGCGACACCCAGCCGGAACGGGCGAGCCGCGTGGCGTGGCGGGGCATCCACGCGACCTCGCCGAACTCCCGCTTCAACTCACCTACCGCACCGGTCGCGACGACCTGGTGCGCGGCTTCTTTGTTCCCTGTCTCGAAACCGCCGTGCTCTACCGCCGGGCCGCCGGGTACTTCACCAGTGCCGGCCTGGCGCTGGCTGCCCGCGGCGTCGCCAGCCTGGCGCTACGCCGCGGACACCTGCGCCTGGTCGTCTCCCCGCATCTGGAGCCCGACGACTGCGCTGCCCTGGAACGTGCACGCGACACCCCGGCCGCGGTGCTGCGCACCATCGCCGCCCGCAGTCTGGCCGAGATCGAAGACGCCCTGCTCAAGGACCGGCTCAACGCCCTGGCCTGGCTCAGCGCCGCCGGTCTGCTGGAGATCAAGCTCGCCCTGCGCGTCACCGCCCAAGGCGGCTACGCGCGCGGACTGTTTCATGCCAAGACCGGCATCTTCTCCGACGATACCGGCCATCACGTCAGCTTTTCGGGCTCCGCCAACGAGACCGCCGGCGGTCTGGTCGAAAACTTCGAGCACCTGGACGTGTTCCGCTCCTGGCAGGACCCGGAAGGCCGGGTCCAGGCCGCCATCGACGACTTCGAGTCCCTGTGGGCCGGCCAAGTCCCCGGTCTGCACATCATCGACTTCAGCCAGGCCAGCCGCGCGCTGCTGGAGCGCTACCGCAACCCAGACCAACCCCCGCCCGGCATCGACCCCAATCAAGTCCGCGAGCCCGGCCCCGGCGCCACCTTGGCCCCGCCCGTCGGACTGGATCTGCGCCCCTACCAGAAGGACGCCATCCGCGCCTGGAGCAAGGCCGGCGGGCGCGGCGTCTTCGCCATGGCGACCGGCTCTGGCAAGACCATCACCGCATTGGTCCTTGCGAGCAAGGTTGCCGAACGCAACCACCCACTGGCGCTGCTCATCGTCTGCCCCTTCATCAACCTGTGTCGGCAATGGATGCGGGAGATCGCCGCGTTCGGCGTCGTCGCCATCCCCTGCTTCGAGGGCCGCCACCGCTGGCAGGCGCAACTGGAAGAGGGCTACCAACGCCTCACCGCCGGGCTTGATCAGGTCCAGGCCATTGTCACCACCAATGCGACCTTCCAAAGCGAAGCCTGTAGCCTGGGTTGAGTGTCGCGAGCAGGGAGGCGCGACATTCCGCCCGGTGATGTGCCAGCCCGGAGCCACCAGACCCATCGGCAGCCACGGCCCAGCGACACGAAACCCGGGGTCGCGCCCGCGGGTCGCGGCCGGCAACGTCCACCATCTCTTGATTGCCGACGAGGTGCACAACCTTGGCGCCGAGAACGCGCGCAACGCGCTCCCGGACGGCATCGCCCTGCGCTTGGGCTTTCCGCCCCCTGCGCCGTTTCGACACCGCCGGGACTGCCGCGGTACTGGACTACTTCGGCCCGATCATGTACCAATACAGCTTAACGCTTGAGTGCTCCGAGTGTCTCGCTCAGCTTAATTCTACTTCGTCACATTGGCAGTGTTTAGCCCGATCGCTCACGCCGTTG